>NZ_CALERY010000001.1 GCF_937906905.1 uncultured Helicobacter sp.
AAAAGGGGGGGGGGGGGGGGGGAACTAAGTAAGGATTCAGCTTGCGGGCTAGAATCGTGGATTTCTTCACCGCGCGAGCTCGATAGACCTCAAGTCTTATCTCCCACGCGCGCCTTGAAAAGCCACGATTCTAGCTCCACAATCTTAGAATCCAAAAGCAGTAGTGAAAGCCACAAATCTTTCCGCGAGGAAGCCGAATCAAACGCGCAAAACCCCGAATTCTCATCTACAATCCTAGAATCCTGCGCCAATAGTAAAAATCATAAATCCCTCCGCAAGCAAATAGCCCCAGATAACAACCTAGATTCTAGGCAAATGCAATCAGTGCGAGCTTATGCTTGCAACTTAAAAATAGCTTGCCGCGATTGTGCATTAAGCTTCTTGCGCTTTGCTGGGGTCAATGCGATTTACTTCTACATCGCGCAGGGTATCTCATCAAGCTTGCTTTTCCCTATATTGCGACATTTCCCAGAGATGTTACAAATCCACTGGAGCGTGAAGCTTGCCTGTGCTTTTGGGGTGAATTTAGCACTATGCGTGGTGTTTGTCTGGGTGCTTATGGCAGTGTTTGCGGGGATTGGGATTGTGGGGAGAAATATGAAGCAAGTCTTATGAGGCGGACTTTGGGCAAATCCTAATCCATGTTTGACTTCAATGCTGATAGCTAGATTCTAGGATTGCGGTAAAGATTCTGGGGGTCTAAATCAACCCCCAGGAGATAGACAAGTGCGCAATCCGCGCAGGGCTTATGCACACGCGGACTGGAAGCAAGGTAGATTAGAAATCGTAGCGGAGGCGGACAAAGGCTAGCAAGCCGTTTTGTGTCAGTGTGTTTGAAGCTTGTGCGCCTGTATCAACGCCTTGAATCGAGCCATAGTAACCTACTTGTGGAGTTATGGTTAGGCTTTTTTCAAGCTTGACAGGGAGTTGAGCCATTACCATAAAGGTATGTGCTGTTGCTGTTGTATTTGTAGCTCCAGCAGGAGTAGCCGCAGATAGCTGGTAGCCTAGCCCTAGCACACCGCTTAGCATATCGCTAATTTTATAGCCACTCTCTACATACGCACCCACGCGATGGACATTTCTCCAAGCACCATCGTTGAAAATTTGCACATGTGAATATCCGCCTGCATTGGTATTTGTCCTTTGCTCGCCGTAGAGATCAGCGTTCATACCATAATGCGCCATAGCAGAGACATAGAGACTTTTCTCCATCATTTGGGATTTGACTGCGGTAAAGATGTGGAATGCAGAGCCGCTGAAGCCATCAAATCGTGGGTTGCCTTCTCCTTGACCTGGTCGAATGCCTAGATTGTAGTATTTATACGCACCACCGACTTGGAAGTCTAGGGTTTTGTCTTCGTTTTGGAGGTAGTAGCTAGCAGCAATGCGTGGGATCGCTTCGTTTTGGGCGCCTCTGGCATTGACCACAGCATAGTCATCGACAAGCGCGATAGTAAATCCTGCGATAGAGTAGGAGAGCTGTAATTTACGACTTGAAGTGCGCAAACCACCAAAACCTGCAGAACCTTGCTCTGTATCTGCTAGATCAGAAGAAAAGATCGACTTCGCTACTGAAGGCGTATCTGTTTTACCAAAGAGTAGGGAGCCAGCAGAGCCAAATGTATAAGCTCCCCACATTTGCCTAAATCCATCTGGCTCGCTAAGCCCTAGCTCGGCATTGGCTTCAAGATTTCCAACCTTTGCTTTGACGCCTAGGCGAGAGTTGCCCTGCAAGCCATAGAGTGCGCTACCATAGCTTGGTGTCGCACCACCCATAGTTGTGCTAGCTCCACTCATAGTCGCACCAAAGCCCACATAGCCGCGGACAGATCCATAGACTTCAAGCGATTTATCATCATCTTTTAGCACTTCAAGCGCGGACATCGGGGCGATCAGCGCGCTAACTGCAGCACTCACAAACAGAACTCTCTGAAACTTTTTCATAAAAACTCCTACATTTAAGGTATTCGCGCCAACCAAACTGGAATCACGCTTGGCATAAGTGTAAAAAAAATCCGCAAAAATTGCAACATTTTTTGTAAAAATTTTGTAATGAGTTACAAATTGTTTAGGTTTGTGCGTAATGGCAAAGCATAGAGAAACACCGCACAAATCAACAAGCAAAGCAGCGCAGAGCACCCAGAGTCTCCAGCTTAGTCCAGGCTCCTAGAGTCTGCTGATTTCCTCATGCTGATCGTCGTAGGGGTCTAGGTGGATTTGCATCTCCCATTTCTCCTGGCAAAACACCTTGCGAATCTTACGCTCGATATCATTGGCAATCTCATGCGCACTTAGGAGCGTGATGTCTGGGCTCAATACCAAATGCACGCCTAGATAGTTGCGCTCGGGACTTTTGCGCGTTTTTAAATCATGGAAAGAAATCACTCCACTATGCTCACTGATGATACGCTCAATCGTCTCCACCTGCGCAGAATCCAGTGCTTCGTCCATAAGAAACAAGAGTGATTTTTTGATGATTTTACTCGCAGAAAATGCGATATACAAGCTCACCACAATCCCAAAAATCGCATCGATGATATGCCAGCCTGTGAGATAGATAATCCCTAGCGCGA
Organism: uncultured Helicobacter sp.; assembly: GCF_937906905.1. Taxonomy (GTDB): domain Bacteria; phylum Campylobacterota; class Campylobacteria; order Campylobacterales; family Helicobacteraceae; genus Helicobacter_B. The sequence continues at coordinate 2,577 of NZ_CALERY010000001.1, forward strand.
TGAGTGTGGCGAGATTTGTCAGGCAGTCGGTTTTGTAATGTAGGCAATCACTCTCCACTACAATGCTTTTGGTTTTTTTAGCGACAATGCTTAGAAACCCCACCAGCCCAGCTGTAACCCCTAGTGCAAATACCATGACCCACACGCTTGCGATAAGATTCTCAATCTCATTGTGGCTGTGGATTTTGCCCACGCTCTCATAGAATATAAACCCCGCTATACTGATGATAAGCACACCCTCCACAACCCCCATAAGCGCCTCAATTTTGGAGAATCCAAAGTTAAATCGCTGGCTTGGGCTCTGGGCGGATTTTTTGAGAGCTAGGGCGTTAAATGCAGACATCGCCACATCCATCATAGAGTCAATTGCACTTGCAAGGACTGCCACCGAGCCGCTGGCAATCCCTACGATGAACTTCACCACCGCTAGGAAAAACGCGCAAATCGAAGCAATAATCGTGGCTTTTGTCGCAAGATTCATAAACTCTCCTTAAATCGCTATGTAGATTTTAGGGCTTTGGCTGGAGCTTTTTGGCGTAGTCTTTATAAATTTGCTTGGCGTTTGGCAGGAGCTTGGTGGCTTTTTTGAGCGGATAGACTGCAAAATTGCTCATGCTGCTATCATAGTAGGTATAGATGAGCTCGGCGCGCACATCATCGATACGCACTTTTGGGATAAATGGCTTGTGTGGCTGGGTGCTTGCTAAAGCATTTTCTAGCGCATTCTGGGGCTCACTTACACCAGAATCTAGGGTGGATTCTAGGTGGGTGGGTGGTGCAAACTTCTGGCTAGATTCTGCATTTTTGGCTGTGATGTGTCGTGCGAGTGTGGCGCGCTGCTTCTCATTTAGCAGCGTAATACGCGCGGAGCTTAGCATACCTACGCGCTTGTTTATGCCCTTTTGCGCGGAGATAAGATTGCCGTGTGAGTAGATGACAAGGGTGCTGCCAATTTTTTCAATAGGCTGGATTACATGAGGGTGATTGCCGATGACAATATCCACACCAAGGCTTGCCAAAAATGCTGCAAGCTCTCTTTGCTGCTTGCTTGGGGCAAAGTCATACTCTATACCCCAGTGCATTGAGACAAGCAGTAAATCCACCTTCTCACGCAGGGCTTTTATATCTCGCACAAGCATTTCTCTAGTATAGACATTGACGAGATACTCCTTGCCCTTGGGGATAGGGATACCATTAGTCCCATAAGTGTAAGCAAGCAGCGCGTAGGTGATGCCGTTTTTCTCATAGATTCTAGGCTTATCTCTATCCTCTTGGCTTGCATAGCTTCCAGCGATGGTGATTGGCATTGCTCGTGCGATAGACTCTGCCTCTTTTGTATGCCAATACGCAAGCATAGCACGCACGCCGCGCTCGCCTTTGTCTAGCGTGTGGTTGTTTGCTAGGGAGATGAGATTAAAGCCAAGGGAGAGCATTGTGTCGCCAAATTCTTGCGGGGAGTTGAAGCTTGGGTAGCTACTAAGCCCAAGCTGCGTGCCGCCTAAGATGGTTTCTTGATTGTAAAACGCCAAGTCATAGCGTGCGATGAGTGGGGCGATTGGCGCAAACATCTTGGCGAAGTCGTATGTGATAGCACCGGTGCTAGAATCCACTTTTTGTGCGTCTTTAAACACCGGCGTGTGTAAAAGCGCGTCCCCTGCCATAAGCAGACGCAGTGAGTTTGATCGGGCATAGAGCTTGTGCTTTTGGGGTTTGGATTCTGGTGTGGAGAGGCTAGAGGCTGCGGGCGTGGATTTTGCTAATTTGGATTCTGGCTCTGCTAGCCCTGCCACACACAAGATGAGAGCAAGACAAATCGCGCGAACCACAGAGTGCTCCATAAGAATCTATAACCCCATTTTGCCCGGGTTTAAGATATTGTTTGGATCAAATGCCTGCTTGATTGCCTTAAACAACTTCATCTCTTCTTGTGTGAAAGCTAGGTGCATAAAGGGGGCTTTGGATAGCCCTATGCCGTGCTCGCCACTAAGTGTGCCTTCTAGCTCCACCGCAATGGCAAAAATCTCTTCGATACACGCATAGCCGCGAGCTAGCTCATCTTTGTCCTCTGGGTTTGGCACCATCACATTTGTATGCACATTACCATCGCCCGTATGCCCAAAGCAAGGGATTTTGAAGCCATATTTCTCGCTCATTTCTTGGATTCTAGCGAGCAGCTCGGGCAGGCGAGAGCGCGGCACTGTGATGTCTTCATTTAGCTTTTTTTTGCCATAGATTGTAATGCTTTGGCTCGCGTTGCGTCTGGCAAACCACAAGTCCTCCTCCTCTTGTGGAGTTTGAGCGATGACAAACTTCGTGCAGCCATTCTCCTTAAATCGCGCTTCTAGCTTGCTAAGATCAGCTTGCAGTGCCTCTGGCAGATCGCCATCAACTTGCGTGATGATAATCGCCCCAGCATCCATCGGCAGCCCCTTGTGGAATCGCTCCTCTACCGCGCGGATAGAGAGATTGTCTAAAAACTCCATAGCCACAGGCGTAATGCCACTTGCCATACTTCTATACACCGCATTCATCGCATCTTCAATGCTGGCAAACACCCCCATCGCCGAGCGTTTGTATTGAGGCTTGGGCAGCAGCTTTAAAGTAAGCTCCGTGATGACTGCGAGCGTGCCTTCACTTGCGATTAAAATGCCTGCGATGTTATAACCTGCGACATCTTTAATCGTCTTTTTACCCGCGCGGATAATATCGCCATTTGGCAGCACCGCACGCAAGGCAAGCACATAATCTTTGGTGATCCCATATTTCGCCGCGCGCATTCCCCCGGCGTTTTCACTGACATTGCCCCCAAGTGTGCTGTAATCTTGGCTGGCTGGATCTGGAGGGTAGAAAAGCCCTCTTTTTTCTACTTCGTTTTGGAAAGTCTTATTCACCACGCCGGGCTGGACTCTGGCGATGAGATTTTTCTCATCAATTTCTAAGATTTGATTAAAGTGCTTCTCTAGGCTTAAGATGATTCCACCACTAGCAGGCAAAGCCCCGCCTGTAAAGCCACTGCCCGCCCCTCGTGGCACAATGGTGATTTTATGGGTATTGCAGTAGCGTAGAATCTGGCTTACTTCCGCTTCATCGCGCGGATAGATCACCGCATCTGGTTCGTATCGCTCTCTTGTAGCGTCATAGCAGTAGGCGAGCAAATGCGCTTTGTGTGTGTGGCAGTTGTCTTTGCCTACGATGTTTTCTAGTGCTTGGATATGTGTGGATTCTAGCATGAGACCTCCTTGAGAGAGATTGTAGAAACAATCAAAAGCTATGGCTCAAACGCTTTGCCCTGTGCAACTAGCGCGTCATAGTAGCGAAAATACTGCTTGGAGTGCTTTTTTTGCAGTGTGGTATCAAGCGCCCCGCTGGCGGCGTATTGGATCCTGGAGAAAAATGGCGTGATGATACTAGAATCTGCAATCTCACTTGTGGGGAAGCTCTGGCGCTCTAGCACCTCTAAGCTCTGGCAATCTAGTGTGTTTAGCGTATCGGTTGTAACAACAAAAAGCAGCCCAGCGTTATAGATTCTGCAAGCCTTGCTTAGGAGATTTGGCTTTGGGTCAAATCCCCCGTGATCAAAGAGATAGGCGATAAGCAAATCAGAGTTTAGGAAGCGGATTTGTGGGTAAGCATTGCGGATTTGCTCGTAGGACTCTTGGGTGGGGGCGATGATGAAAGCTTGGTTGTTGAGTGTGCGGAAGTAGATTTCATCACCGATAGCTGGTGTATTTGTAGGCATGGGGAGATATTTTTGTGCTAGCACAGATTCTGGGTTTATGCTCGCATAGGCGACACCAGAATCTATTTTGCTTATAGTAACCATAGCGATAATGCTCGCATAATTACTATCAAACCGATGCCACACAAAGCCGCTCTCGCCCACTCGCAAATCCATCGCCGGAAACTGCACAAGACCTTTCTCGCCGGTGGCTTGAATGGAGAGCTTTAATGGGTTTTGGAGATGTGTGGCTTTTGGCTCTAGGCGTGCGGGCGGGCTAGATTCTGGCATGTGAGAATCTTGGCTGGATTTCTGGCTGGATTCTGGTGCTGGATTCTGGTGTGTGCTTGGCGCAGAATCTGCCCATACATTGCACACTAGAATCAACGCCAAAGTAGCGCCTAGTAGCACTTGGGCTAGAGTGTGTTTCTGTGCTAGTTGTCGTGCGATTTGGCTTGTCATTTGGTATTTGCCTGGTAGAAAAAGTAATTTAGCGCAAAGGCTAGGGCTGGAGTTTTGTGATAACTCTCATCTCTAATAAACGCTAGCGCACTATCGCGCTTTAAGTAAAGCACTTCTATTTTTTCATCATCGATCCCTCCGCCTTGCGCGTGCTTGTCAGCCTGCGACACTCTGGCAAAAAATATCGTCTGCCTAGCCCCACTTATCCCAACCGCTGTGTAAAAAGTCGTGATTTTTTCTAGTCTATCAGCACTAATCTCATAGCCACATTCTTCAAAGACTTCTTCTGCTGCGATTTCTTCTAGGCTTTTTTTAGGCTTATCCACAAGCCCTGCACAAAGCTCATAGATATAGCCATCATTATTGCGCATAAACACTGCTGGGCGAAACTGCTTGACAATCACAAAGGCATCTAAATCTCTCTCATAAAGCATAATTGAAACGCTATCGTGGGAGTGGATAATGTCCCAGTTTTTCTCTATGCCATCTTGCTTGTAAAACAATCGCACAGGCTTAATAAAGCGAGAGTCTTTACACGAGTCTTGCCGCAAATCGGTGATTTTGGGCGTGGGAAGTGGGGCGGAGAGAAAATATTTTTTCATCGCTACTCCTTTGTGATGAGATAGAATTGCTGCGCGGTAAAATCGCTAGATTCTAGCACAGAATCTATGGCATCTGCATAGTCTTTTGCAAGTGCGAGAAATTCTTTTTTCTCCTTGCCGCTAAGCTCACTTTTAGCCGTGCGGATTCTACCTAGGGGGTTGATTGGCTGGTTGAATTTATATACGCCAAAGTGCAAATGCGGTCCTGTGCTCATTCCTGTGCTGCCCACTCTGCCGATAATCGTGCCAGATCTTACATACGCACCTAAGCGCGTGTGGATACTCTGCATATGCGCATACAGCGTTTTTAGCCCACCCTCGTGCGCGATCTCTACCACCTTGCCATAGCCCCCTCGAACTCCAGCGAATACGACCTTGCCGCTTGCTGCTGCGCGGATAGGCGTCCCAGCCTTTGCCACATAATCCACACCATAATGCGGACGCACGATTTTTAAAATAGGGTGCTTTCTGCCGTGCGAAAAGCGCGAAGAAATACGCGTGTATTGCACAGGGACTTCTAGTGTGAAGCCAGCCATTTCTTTGGCGTTGCTATCGTAGTAGTGTCCATTTGTATGCAAAAATACGAAATTTTGCTTTTTAGCAGTTTCTATCATACTGGCTTGTATATTTGGAATCCCAAAAGGCTTGCCTAAACGATAATCGCGCTCAAAGACAATCGCCAGCCGATCGCCTGCGTGCATTGTGCGTGAAGCCACGCTTTTTTTGTAAATATTAGAAAACTCTGTGGCGAGCAGAATGTCGCTTGTGGCGTTAAGAATATCTTGATATGGAGAGTTTTGCACAGACACAACAAGAGTTTGACTTTTAGCAAACGCGATGATAGGGATAAAATCCAGCTTATAAGTGTCTTTGACTTTATAAATGTGCATTTGCACGCTATCGCTAATGGGGATAAGCGCGTGGAGCAAATCGCCAGAGTCGTTGCGCAAGGTGTAGTAAGTCGCATTGGCTTTCACTTCTGCGGTTAGCTCTTTATCTTGGGGCGAGAGATTGTAGTAAAGCTTTAAGGGGATAAGATTTTGCTCAAAAAATCCAAGCAGTGTTAAGCCACTCCCCCAATTTAGCCGCTCGCCAACTGCTGCTGTGCTGATATTTGCCCCACATAGCCACATACACGCGATAAATACGAGACTTTTGAATATTTTTTTATGATTCCAAATGATCATTTGTATCCTTAAAAGATATAGAGTTCATCACACCACTCAATAAAATGCTTGTAGAAGCTTGCCAGAATCCTATAAAATCCTGCAATATACCTAATACTTGCAAAAGCGCAAAAGCAATCCAGAAGCCTCCCTGATAAAGTCGCTAGAATAAGAGCCCGCAATTATAATTAATTTATGTAAAGCTTGGAAGTTTTTCTTGGATTTGTATTATAATCACAGCGTCAAATGGGGTGTCGGCAGGCTCTGTGCGGTTTGGCAGTGCCCTGGAGTGGCTTTTAGATTTTGTGTGCAAGGAGGATTGCTCTATGGATTTGCGGACATGGATTTTCCCCACGATTTGTTTTGTGCTTTTTTGCTACGCAATGGTGTTTGTGGGCATTTTTACCTACCATATCAACCCCAATGTATCGTTGTTTCAAGGTGGGCAGAGCCACAAGGGTGCTACGACGGTTGAAAGTTTCCAAAAAGAGCTTAATAAAGTAGTAAAATGAGCAATAACATGCTAAAATCCTAGCCCAATAGGTCGATTTACTTCCTAAGATTGTAAAAGGAGTCAAGATGATAAGCTCTATTAGTTCGCATGTCGCGACAATCAGCCAGAACTCACAAGCTCGAAGAGATGAAGAGAGCAGGATTCTCGCGCAAAAAAGCAAAGACATGGAAGAAGTGCGCGAGCAAAACAGAGTCGCACAAATCAAAGAGGCGATTGAGAATAAAGACTACAAAATTGACTTGCGCAAGACTTCGGAGAAAATGGCACTAGATTTGCTTAATGTCTAAAAACCTGTCGCACGCCTTATCTCATAGAATCTAGCTGGGATTCTGGGAGCCTTGGCTCTCCTAGAGTCTTTACCAGAATCAAACGAGATCTAGGCTGTGGCACAGGGGAATAAGGATTAAGCAATGCTTGTTCAATATCTACAAGGTGCCATAGCAGATCTCGATACACTCATCTCCTACACAGAGCTTGATATCCAAGCTATCAAGCGTGCTGATCATGACGAAATTTTCGAGCGCAATCTCAAAAAAGATGCGCTGATTAAAGAATTTGAAACAAAAAAAGACCTCATCAATCAAGAAGTCCAAATCCTAGCAAAAGAATACCCTCAGAAGACCACGCAAGAGCTTATCGGGCAAGAGAGTGGCGCGCTCTTTGAAACCATGCGCGAAAAGCTTACAAAGCTCAAGCAGATAAACAGCGATTACGCGCGTATGGTGTTTGCTGTGTCGGAGTTTTTTACCTCGCTTATGAACACACTAATCCCTAAAGACACGCCAGCTTATGGTGAGAATAAGCGAGTCTCAAGCACGCAGCACACAAGCTTTCTCCAGGTGCAGGCATAAAGGCGCACTATGGGTGGCATTCTTACTTCGTTAAACACCTCCTACACAGGCTTGCAAGCCCACCAAGTTATGGTGGATACCACGAGCAACAACATCTCCAATGCAAGCGATGAGTTTTATAGCCGCAAACGCGTTATCGCCCAGCCTGAAAAACCGCTCATCATGCACCAAGGGCTCATCATGGGGCGCGGGGTAGATGTGCAAGCTATCCGCAGAATCCACGATGATTTTGTGTTTGATCGCTACACGAGATCTGGATCAGAAGCGGCGTTTTTCCAAAATAGCTTTGACACCCTGCGCGAAGTCTCCGCACATTTTCCAGATGTCGATGGGGTAGGGATTTTTAATGACCTAAGCACTTATTTTAACGCATGGAAAGATCTCTCCAAAAACCCAAAAGATGCCGCGCAAAAGCAAGTCCTAGCTGAAGCTACGCAAGTTCTCACGCGCAATATCCGCGACACACGCCTAAAGCTTGTCAATATCCAGCGCCAAGCGAGCGAAAACCTAGAAACACTTGTCAAAGAAGCTAATCGTCTGGGCTTTGAAATCGCGCATTTAAATCAAAAAATCGGCGAAATGGAAGACGCTAAGCAATACAAGCAGGCAAATGAGCTGCGCGATAGACGCGATGAGTATGAATACCATTTGATTGAAATCATCGGTGGCAAGGTATTTAAGGGGCATTTGAAAACAGATTCTCAAACTTCACCCACTACGGCGGATTTTGATGAAAACTATGTCATGAATGTCGCACAGGGCTTTAATATCGTAGATGGCTATACATTTCACCCGCTAACGCTAGAGAAAGAAAACAATGCCGAGCATTTAAATCGCGTGTATTACCGCACCTATGACTTTAAAGATGTGGATATCACCGATAAAATGAATGAAGGCAAGGCAGGCTCGCTTATCAATCTTTACAACACAGGCTACAATGGCACGAAAGTGGGACATATCCAGCGCTATATTGACTTGCTTGATACCTTTGCGCAGGGCTTCATGGAAGCGACAAATGCCATCTATGCCCAGTCTGCTGCCCACTCGCTAGTAGGCACAGAGGTGAGCTTCGAGCGCAATCAAGCCCTCAAAGACACGGGCTATAATTTCAAAAATGGCACATTTGATCTCATGGCATACAATACAAATGGTCAAGTCATCGCAAGCAAGAGAATCACGATTGATGGCGTTACTACTATGCATGATATTATCCGCCAGATCAATGGCAACATCGATGACAATAACGACAATAACGACACAAATGACTTTGATGATTTTTTCCGTGCGCATTTTGATCCGGTGGTCAAAAAGTTTGTCGTAGAAGCCAAACGCCCTTCAGATGGATTCTATGTGGGCATTAAGGATAATGGCACAAATTTCACAGGGGCAATGGGGATCAATAAGTTTCTTGATGGCGATAGCGCGAAAGATATCCATCTAAACCGCGAGTATGAAAAAGACCCCACCTATATCCGCCCGTGGCTCACCCCTATCAATGGGAATTTTGATGTGGCAAATATGATGCAGCAGCTTCAATACGATAAGGTAGATTTCTACAATAAGCGCACCAAAATCAACTCCACGATGAAAATCAGCGAATTCTACCAATACGCTGCTGGGCGCGTGGCTACCGATACAGAGGAGACTCAACGCACGCTTGATACAAAAAAGTCTGTGCATGAAGCGACCAAAAAGGAGCATCTAGCCATCACACAGGTAAGTATCGATGAGGAAATGGTGGATTTAATTAAATTCCAGGGCGGTTATGCAGCCAACGCTAAGGTCATTACAACAATCGATAGAATGATAGAAACACTACTTGGCATCAAGCAATAATACCTGCAGCCTAATTGGATTCTAGGCATTATAGTATGGGGCAATGAAGCAGGGTTTGCCAAGCAATAGCCAGCAAACATCAACAAGCTAAGGACAGCAAATATAAACCAGAATCCGCGCTCGAGTCAAACCCAGTGCGGATTGGAGATATTGTAAAGATTAAGAGAGCTGGGCGCTTAGCATCCAGATAGCTTTTTCAAGCTCACTTAGCTTATCATCGCAGTAAGAAGCCGTAACTCTATCGTCATCTTTGTCGGCAAGCTTAGCCAAGCTCTCAAAATCTTCGTGCAAGTTATTGTAGATTTTAAGCACTTCTTTAAGCGTTTCTTTTGAAGTGAAAGTGGTCCTTGTCTCTTCTTTGATTTTGGAGATTTTGAGCGCTTCTGCTAGTGTTACCACGGGCGTGCCATTTAGCTGGAGAATGCGCTCTGCAAGGTCATCAAACATACCTGCGAAATTCTCATAAATCTCCTCTAATGCTTTATGGGCTTGAGGGAAATCCAGCCCACGCACATTCCAATGGAAATTATGGATTTTCATATATAGCACAATGCTATCAGCTTGCAGTTTTCGTAGCGCCTCGATGACTTTGTCAGCCTTTTTCTTTTCTTTCATAGTTACTCCTTATGATGTGGGTTCTCTATTGTAGCGCTAAAAAGTAATCTAAGCACCATAAAGTATGAGCAAGTGTGTGCAAAGTTGCATTTCGCTACTTTGACACATACGAGGCAAACTCGATTTAAGAAAAGAGTGCTAGCCGTGATTCTGGCGATTCTCACATGTATCCGCTAACTTTGATGAATCTCTACTACCAGCCCAGAATCTTTACAATCAAACACCGCGACATCGCCCTCATGCAGCCTGTCTTCCAAGATGAGCTCTGCCAACCGATCCTCGATCTCCTCATACATTGCGCGCTTGAGTGGTCGTGCGCCAAAGACTGGGTCAAACCCTACCTGCGCAATATGGGCTTTTGCGCTTTCACTTAGCTGTATGCCAATCCCCCGCTCACGCAATTTTGCCGAGATATTTTCAAGCAGATTCTCCACGATTTTGGTGATATTGGCAAGGCTAAGTGGATTAAAGATTACAATATCATCAAGTCGATTGATAAACTCTGGCTTGAAGTAAGCCTTTAGCTCATCGCGCACGGCAGATTCTCGCTCTTTTTTATCGGCGATGTCCATAATCTTTTGACTGCCGATATTGCTTGTTAGGATAATGATTGTGTTTTTGCAATCAATGGTTACGCCTTTATTATCTGTGATCCGCCCATCATCAAGCACTTGCAAAAGTAGATTAAACACATCTGGATGTGCCTTTTCAATCTCATCAAACAACACCACGCTATAAGGCTTTCTGCGTAGAGCCTCGGTAAGCTGCCCGCCCTCTTCATAGCCCACATAGCCCGGAGCAGCACCCACTAGGCGGCTCACTTCGTGCTTTTGCATATATTCGCTCATATCAAAGCGGATAAGGTTTTTCTCACTATCAAAGAGAAATCGCGCTAGAGCTTTAGCGGATTCTGTCTTGCCCACGCCTGTTGGTCCTAGGAACAAAAAGCTGCCAATAGGGCGATTACTATCGCTCAAGCCTGCTTTATTGCGCTTTATCGCACGCGCGATTGCCTTCAACGCTTCATCTTGCCCCACCACACTTTGGGCAAGCTCTTGCTCTATGCCTAGGATTTTTTCTTTCTCACTTTGGAGCATTTTGCGCACAGGGATTTGCGTCCAGCGACTTAAGATTTCTGCAATCCCCTCATCTGTTACGGCATTTTTGAGCAGTGTGCCCTCTTGCTGCATTTGCTCCCATTTTTGCTCGAGAGATTTTATAGACTCTTGTATCTCTGGGATAAGCCCATACTCAATCTCCGCTGCGCGCTGGAGATTACCCTCGCGCTTGGCTAGTTCGCATTCATTGCGCAGAGAATCTAGCCTTGACTTGCTTTGTGCGATTTCTTGGAAAACATTTTTTTCGTTTTCAAACTGCGCTTCCAGTCGTCGCTGCTCCTCTTTGGCATCGCTTAGCTCTTTTTCGATTTCTTTGAGGCGCTCGGTGTTAGCGCTTTTTTTCTCCATTTTGATTGCCTCTTGCTCCACCACTAGATTCTCGATTGTGCGCTTAACCGCAGCAAGCGCGTTTGGCTGGGATTCTATCTGCATTTTTAGCTCCGCGGCGGCTTCATCGATTAGATCAATCGCTTTATCTGGCAAAAATCTATCCGTGATATAGCGGGCTGATAGCTTTGCTGCTGCCACTAGCGCAGAATCTGTAATGCTTACTTTGTGGTGAGATTCCAGGCGCTCTTTAATCCCGCGCAGGATTTGGAGCGACTCGCTCACACTTGGCTCATTGACTGCAATTGGCTGGAATCTACGCGTAAGCGCGGCGTCTTTTTCAAAATATTTGCGATATTCCTTGAGCGTGGTTGCGCCAATGGTGTGTAGCTCGCCTCGCGCTAGAGCTGGCTTTAAGATATTTGCCGCATCCATGCTCCCCTCTACTGCCCCAGCGCCCACAATGGTATGTATCTCATCAATAAACAAAATCACATTCCCAGCCCTTTTTACCTCATCGACCACTGCTTTTAGGCGCTCTTCAAACTCCCCTCGATACTTCGCTCCTGCCACAAGCGCACTCATATCAAGCGCGATGACTCGCTTATGCTGCAAGCTTAGTGGAACTTCTTTGCGCACAATTCTCTGCGCTAGCCCCTCTACTACGGCAGTTTTCCCTACGCCTGGCTCGCCAAGTAAAATGGGGTTATTTTTGCTCTTGCGGATAAGGATTTGCATCATGCGCGTGATCTCCTCATCTCTGCCAATGACTGGATCAAGGCTATTATCGAGTGCTTTGGCAGTAAGATCGATTCCAAACTTACTAAGCGATTGCAGTGTGCTATCGTCGTTTTGATTTTGGATTTTCGCTCCTGCACGCATGGATTCTAGGGTTTTTTGTAGCTCACGCATATCGATATATTTGCCTAGAATCTTAACAAACATCTCATTTTTGCTATTTGCGATGATGAAGCTATCGAGCGCAATATAGCTATCACCATTTTGCGTGGCATAACCTTGAGCAGCATGCAGAGCAGATTTTAGCTCAGCAGATAGAGCTAGCTGCTCTTTATTGACCTGGGAGACTTTAGGGAGATTTTCCACCACGCTCTTTGCCTCAAGCTCGAGGGCAGCTTTCTCCACATTCATTGCATGTAGCGCTTGGTTTAGAATGCTTTGGGTGTTGGCAAGCATAGCCCAAAGCATGTGTGCAGAGGTGATTTCTTGATTGCCCGCGTGTAGTGCAAGCGAAGCAGCAGAATCTAGTGTTTCTCTGCATTGGTTGGTCATTTTTTCAAACATGGGATTCTCCTTATGGCAAAATGATAAGCACTTGTCTTATATGGTTGGCATTATATAAATTTAGTCATTTACTATCAAGTTTATTTATAATTACATTTATAAGGTGCTTAATGCGCGCCCTAAATCATCGCATCTAAATTCTAGTATCAATTATGCTATGATTTCGCGCCTAGGAGCTACGCCCTAAAGCCAAAAACTACAAAGGAGCATTATGAATAGATTAAAGCGGCTGCGGGATTTTATCCCCAATGAGGAAACCAGTGTGCGCACGAAGGTATTTTTCAAAGCCTACCGGTTCTTGCGCAAAAAAGTCTTCCACAAAAAAATGACCAAACGCGAGCTAGAATCCGATCGCGCCACCTACATCACACTAAATACCGATACGCGCTTTGCCATAAGCAGAGAGTTTGACTACATCTGCCGCGATGACAAATATGCTAACAATGGCGCTGGGGTTACAGATACAGATTACTTTATCCAAGACATTTGGGGTGCGAGAAAAGTTACTGCCAATCGCCCAAGCATGCACTATGACATTGGCTCATCTGTGGCTGGATTCATCGCCCACCTGCTCGGGGCAAATCAGCGTATCACGCTTATTGATATTCGTCCGCTTCGTAGCCTTGACACTCCATTCCTAAAAGCGGGGGGGGGGGGGGGTAACCTACCTCCAAGCTGACGCAACAAATCTTAGCGATATTCCTGACGAGAGCCTAGAATCAATCTCTGCCCTTTGTAGTATTGAGCATTTTGGGCTTGGGCGTTATGGCGATCCTGTCGATCCTATGGGGTGGGAGAAAGCCTTGCATTCATTCCAGCGCGTGCTAAAGCCCGGTGGCAAACTCTATATCAGCGTGCCTGTGGGACAGGTGGATAAAGTCTGCTTCAACGCGCATCGAGTCTATCGCCCAGAGACGATTATCAGCACGCTTTCACACTGCCAGATTCTGGAGATGAGCTATATCGATGGGCTTGATACGAGGCTTTGCATGGAGTATCAAAACGGCGAACTGCATGTCAATCAAGCCCAGCTAGATTCTATCCCAGATCTGCGCAACTGGGGTGCGACAGGGCTATTTGAGTTTATCAAGCGCTAGAATCTACTCTCTCCCTTAGATTCTATCCGGATTCTAAGGGCAATGATCTAATAGTATGGATTGTGGATTTTGCCAGGCTATAAGTTGTCGCATTTGCCTATCCATTTGCAATGCCTTTTAATAACACCTGCTTGCGATACTCTTTGTTATTGTGGCAATATCTCCCCTACTAAAAATCGCATCGGGACTTTTTGACGACCTTCTATGCCGCTGCATTCAAAGAGTATATACTCTCCAAGTGAAGAAATAACCTTCACATTAGAAATTGCAAGTGTGTTGTTTGCATTATATGTCGGCTGACATGGAGCAATGGATTTTTCAGCTTCTTGTGTGAAAATAAGCTCTTTTGCTGTGTAGTTGCCTATGTGGAGTTTGCTTACAATAAAGGAGCTTAACAAGAAAGGTATAGCGACTATACATAAAATGCCAACTACAAACAAAGTTTTTACCAAATTAAAATGAGTAAATACCAAAGCTCCCACACAAAACGCAAACAATAAAGCAATCAAAACAGAAATCCCAATAAAATCTTTGGGTTCCATAGTAGGATCAAATGCAATGATCCAACTCACTATCATAAGATAATCCAGTATTAACATAAAATACAATATAACAAGCAATGCTATATTTTTAAGACCAAAATAATACATCAGCCAAACACAAGGAACAAGACACAATACAAGGGCAAAAAGTGAGTAATTTAGTTGAATATCAAATAAATAAAGCAATATAAGCACAAACAAACCAAATGTTGGCAATACAGCAATAACCCCAAAAGCCATACTTGCCCATTTTTCTGGTCTTGGCTTATCATAAAATATAAGATGAATAGCATAGATGGGATAAAGAAAAAATACACTCGCCACAAGAGCAATAAAAACACCCAAAATAGTCGTAGCAAAAATATAATACAGCACACTATCCTTGCTAATAGTTGGCAAATATTGAGCATTAAAGGCAAAATAAAACATCAAAATCAATGCTCCAACGACAGTTGGAATCCAAATAAGCAAAGATAAATGTTTGCCTACATATTTTCCCACACCTTTAAGCGACTTGATAAATTCTTGCGTATCATAGTGAATCTGCAATTCCTGCAAAGGTCTTTTTGTTGCCTCCAACTTCTTTTGTGTTGTTTTAGATTCCTTTCTTATATATTGCAGTATTGCACGCACAGCGTAATATATCTGTCTATCAAGCTCATCAATTTTCTGCCTTTTATTCTCCATATCTTGCAAATCAGTAAAGACTTCATATTTTTGCTTCATATACTTATCAAAACTCTCAATAATCTCAAGCTTTTCATTATTATCTTTATACAACTCACGCAAGGTTTGTATAGATTTTTCTATATCTGCATATTGTGTAAGAAACAACTCCCTTTGCGCACAAAGATTTTGTAATGACACTTTCACTCCTTATGTCTTTTATTGGTGTTAGCTAGATTCTACAAGTTTATTCATAACAAATATTAGCATTTGAATCGCTATTATTTTTGCCACCACTCCGCTTATCTCAACGCACTCTCTTGCTCCTTATCCCTTTTCACATTAGCATTTTGCACATAGCCTACAATGGCATTACCATTAGGATTTGTATCCTTTGAAAACTCCATTAACATAATCTTTGTAAAACCATTAATAGATTTTGGTGCAAGTAGTATCGCCCCATAGTCCCTTGTGTGTGCATTTTCCCCCTCACTATTTAGAATCTTTGTATAAAGCACAGGGGATTTTAGGCTTGGATTTTCATAGATTTTTACCGCACCTATCTGGCTTACTAGCTCTAGCGCTACTCGTTGTGATTTATCTATTGTTTCGTGTAATTCTTTTATACGATGATTTATCGCTTGATACAAACAGGTTAAAAGCTCATCGCCATCTTTTGCCTTAACACATTTCATATTACGCTCTTTTAGCCATTGTAGTTGCTCTTTTTTAAGCCTAGATTTTTGCTCATTGCTCCACGCAAAAGCAAGCGCATATTCAAACATCGCATTTAAGCTCACATCATCACGCAGAGTATAAAAGCTATTGCAAATGCCTTTTTCAATCTTACTCAAACCCTGCTTCTCACAATCAAAGCTCCCTCTAAATCGCGGATAGATTCCACTGAGAGTGCCTGTCTCATCATATGGCGTCTCACAAGTGCTAGAATCTAACCCTTTGCTAGAGTGAAAATAAATCCCTTTAGAATCTTTGCTAAGAGTAAAGCTCATATTTTTCTCACACTTGCTCCGCTCTGCTCCTTCTGTATGGCCACACACAAGATCAAAATACTCTCTCTTAGGCTCTGCCTTATTGCCATTTATGAGAATCTCCACTTCACCCGGGAACGCCCCACTATCACAAATGAGATGTTCGGTAGGCTTAGCGGGGTCAAGAATTTGACGCATTGCTAAACCAAGCGTGCATACCGCACTTTTATCCTCATAATTATATTCATTTATTTGGTAGCAGTCATAGATTTGTAACGCACTTTGCTTATAGCACCAGCCGATTTTATTAAGTGGATCGCACAGGCTCATCTCTCCCCATACGCCCTCCCACTCACTGCCTTTAGAAAAACTATCAGTATTTCTGCTAATAAAATGGCGTGGCTCCACTATATCAGCTGTGCTAACTCCATTACATAACACAACTATCACCAAACATTTTGCTAGTATCTTATACATTACAACCTCCCTTTAGAATCTGTTTGCAGCTTTGCATTGTAGCTAAATTTATTATAGAAATTTTCTCACATACAATTCACAATCACGCTTTATTGCTACAATATCGCAGAGATTTTACAAGGAGATTCTATGCGAAGTGATATTGTAAAAAAGGGACATAATCGCGCACCACACAGAAGTTTGCTAAGGGCAACAGGGCTAAAAGATGAGGATTTTAACAAACCCTTTATTGGCGTGGCAAATAGCTATATTGACATCATTCCGGGGCATTTTTTCCTAAACAAATACGCTGAAATTGTAAAGGACGAAATCCGCAAGGCAGGGGGCGTGCCTTTTGAGTTTAACACTATCGGTGTAGATGATGGTATTGCTATGGGGCATAGCGGTATGCTCTACTCTCTGCCAAGTCGAGAGCTGATTGCGGACTGCATAGAATCTGTGATGAATGCCCACGCGCTTGATGCGATGATTTGCCTACCAAACTGCGATAAAATCGTGCCCGGAATGCTTATGGGGGCGTTGCGTGTGAATGTGCCGACTATCTTTGTGAGTGGTGGTCCTATGAAAGCGGGGCGTTTGAGTGATGGCACAACACTTGATTTAAACTCCGCATTTGAAGCGGTGGGGGCGTATGAAAGCGGCAAAATTGATGAGAAAAGATTACACGAGATAGAGTGTCAAGCCTGTCCTAGTGGGGGGAGCTGCAGCGGAATGTTTACTGCAAACTCTATGAATACGCTGTGTGAGGCTATGGGCGTAGCATTACCGGGTAATGGCACGATTCCAGCCCTTACACCAGAGCGAGAAGAGCTGCTAAGGCAGGGGGCTAGACGCATTGTAGAGATTGCCCTAGATTCTAGCTTAAGTGAAAAATTTAGATTCCGCAATATTTTGAACGCAAAAGCCGTGCATAACGCCTTTGTCGTGGATATGGCAATGGG
>NZ_CALERY010000002.1 GCF_937906905.1 uncultured Helicobacter sp.
TTCATCGCTTCCCTGCTAGATTCTATACAAGAGCTAGAATCTAAGCTAGATTTTTCACTATTATTACAAAGCGAAGTCCCCGCCCAATCATTGCAAGAATCTTCCTCGTCATTGCGAGAGAGCGAAGCGACCAAAGCTTTCCACAATCAACAAACAGATTCTAGTATGGATTGCCACGATTTTGCTACGCAAAATCTCGCAATGACAGGACTAGATTTAAAAGCCCTTTTAGATTCTCTCCCCACCCCACCACCACAAGGCTGGGAAAGGGTAAGGCTAGGGCAAGTTTCGCAAGTGATAGCAGGGCAATCTCCACAATCGCAGTTTTACAATGATAGACAAGAGGGGCTTTTATTTTTTCAAGGGAAAAAGGATTTTGGCGAAAAATATTTACAAAATTCTAATGTTTGGACTTCTCAAATCACAAAAGAAAGCGTGAAAAATGATATTTTAATGAGTGTGCGAGCACCTGTGGGCGATGTCAATCTAAACCCTTATGAAAAAATTTGTATAGGCAGGGGGCTTGCGACTATTAGGGCGGAAAATTATGCTTTTTTATTTTATTGTATTTTGCATAATAAAAATTTATTTGTAGGGAAGCAAGGAATGGCATTTGAAAGTATCAATGTAGATGAAATTAAAAATACAAAAATCCCACTCCCGCCCCTTGAAGCACAGGAAAAAATCATATCTGCCATTGAAAGGATAGAATCCAAAATGCACCTTTTAGATTCTAGCTTGCCGAGCTTAGATTCTAAAAAAGGCGAAATCTTGCAGCACTTTTTGCAAGCATAGCGCTCAACCTAGAAGCTACTTTATAAACTACCGCAGACTATTGACATTTATGCGAGCGTTTCTAGTGCTTGTTTCAACCTTTGTTGTCCTTTTGATTAAAATCGGTGTAGTTATAGTAAATTGGGCTTTGGTGGATTCTAGCGAGGCAAAAGATCGGGCAAAACCAACCAAAATCTAAGCGTAAATCAAAAATACCTAATGGCTTATCCCAAGGGCTGTGTGGTAAATCTTCTTGCGCACATGATCAAGCAGGCTTGGGGCATCGTCCTCTTTTGCCCGATACATCGCTCGCGCAGCGGCAGCGTCATTGGTCATGAAAAGCACCTGCTGCTGACGCAATCGCGCAAGCTCGTTTTTCTTAAGCTTGTCGGCTTTGGTGTAGATTGGTAGCAGGACTTGATCCCCGCGGAGAATCCCCTGAATCTGGCGCGCTAGATTCTCATCGATTGGCAAATCTGGGTGGCGCGCGTCGATCAAATGGATAAAAAGCTTGATACTGCTTCGCTGGCGTAAGAACTCCCAGAGATGATACTGCCAGAGCTCCTGCTGGGCTTTAGACACTTTCGCATAGCCAATCCCGGGCAAATCAATAAGCGTGAGCGGGATTTGGAGATTTTGCTGTGTATCATTCCAAATCGCAGTAAAAAAGTTTATGAGCTGTGTTTTCCCAGGTGTGGAGGAGCTTTTAGCAAGGTTAGATTCTAGCAAGGCATTGATAAAAGAGCTTTTGCCTACATTGCTTCGCCCAAGCATGGCAATCTCGCTAGTATGCGGTGGGGGGCACTGGGAGAGCTTGGCAGCAGAGGTGAGAAAACGCGGCGAGATAATTGTGATCATGCAGCCTATTTGCTCTCTTTATTACCCTGTTTATTGTCTTGCTTGCTCTCTTGCATATCGTTTAGGTCGATTATCACGCGCACTGGGGCTTTATGACCACTTTCGACATTTACTACACCGCTTTCGTTATTGAGCACGATTTTCTCGCCTTTTAGGAAGTTTGGCTTGCCAATCTCCTGCACTTGGGCTTTACCGATGAGCTGGTATTCTTTCTCTTGGACAAGATAGATAAGCGTGTCGCTTTTGCCCTTAAGCCTCCTGCCATCTTGAGTGGTAAGCGCGAAATCCACATTCCCCACTGCTTCAAGTTTGATAGGCTTGCGCTCACTGCTGACAAATACGCTCACTTTATCGGCGTTTAGCTTGTCATCGCCCTTTAGCATTTTGACATTGCCAGTGGCGATTGTTACGCCCTTTTTCTCATCGGCATGGAGTTTTTGCGCATCGATTTGCAACTCTTCTGCCCAAACCATATTTACAAGCATGAATCCCAAGACACAGATGAATGCCAAAGTGCGAGAGAAGTTTGCTAGCTGTGCCTTTTTTCTCATGTGTTTTTGCATAGCGTTGTCCTTTGTTTCTAGTGTTTTTGACGCTTGCGCTCTTCTAGCTGGATTTTGGCTGTGATGTTTTGCGCATCGCTTGTCTGCTGGGCTTGGCGGTAAATGAGATTCTCTCCCTCCATATTGCCCATGACAGAGCTCGCCCAAAATCTCCCCACCCCTGTGAAAACACCATTTATCGCGTCATAATGCCCTTGCTTAGTGTAAAACACTTCACCGCTATTTTTGGCATAGACGCCGCCTTTGTTGAAATGATATATGTCATCTTGGCGCACGATTTCTTGCCCATAGATATACTCGATGATACGGGGGCTTGGATTCTTAGAGTTTTTGGGCTTCTCTTGAGGTGTGATCCTTTGCAAAATCGTCTCATAGCTTTTTTCATATTCACTAAAACGCAGTGCCTTTTTCCCTTGAATGTGAAAAACCACCTCATCATCACTAGCCTGATAGATACTAAAGTCATAGAGCTCAGCTAGTGGCATTTGAGCTTGTTTGAGCAAAATCGCGCGCGTATCTGTGGCAAAAATCACGATAGCACAAACTATCCCAAGCAGTGTCGCTACAAAAAACCAATGCACGCTATATGCCATATTCATATACAATCGCGCAGAGACAAAAATACGCGCAAATGGGCGCAAAATTGATTTAACAAGCGTGCGTGCAGATGATGGCAAAACAGGAGAGAGAAGCTGGTGTAGGCGATTATAGAATCTACTCATAGAGCGCTAAAAATTCCCGATACTCTTCTTCATTTCGCTGCAAGATATATTCAATCATCTCGCGCACTACACCTTCTCCGCCGCTTTTGCTAAGCTGGATATGGGCTTTTGACTTAAGATAAGCGCAAGCGTTTGCCGGAGTGAAACACAGCCCGCACTCTCTAAACATACCCAGATCATTAAGATCATCGCCGATACACGCCACCTCGTCCTTAGATAGCCCAAGCCCTGCAATGATATTTCGCGCGATATTTGATTTATCCCCCACGCCCATAAACACACGGGTGATCCCAAGCTCTCTAGCACGCGCGGCAAGAATCCTAGACTCGCGCCCAGAGATGATTGCCACTTCGCGCCCAAGCTTGCGCCACGCTACGATTCCTAGCCCGTCATGGACATGGAAGCTTTTGCACTCTTGGACAAGCATAGATTCTGCCAAATTAGATTCTGGGCTAGGATTAGCACGACTCTTATCGCTAAAATTTATATCTGTCATACCAGAATCTACGCACACATTGGGGCTTATGGGCGCGCTTGATTCTAGTAGGTGAAGCTTGCCATCTGTAAGCGTCCCATCGACATCAAGAAGCAAGAGCTTTATCATAAGCAGCCTTTCGTGCTAGGGACTGCCACCCGCTCATTTGGCGCGAGTGCTCGGCGCAAAGCCAAGGCAAATGCCTTAAACGCAGCCTCTGTGATGTGGTGGAGATTTTTCCCGCGCTTCAAAACCACATGCGCGCTGATATTGGCATTAAAACATACAGCACGGAACCACTCCTCTACCAGCTCCACATCAAATTCTCCCACTTTCCCCACATAGCTCTCCCCCATGTCAAACACCAAAAACGCGCGATTGCTAATATCAAGCGCACATTCTACGCATGCTTCGTCCATGACTACCACTCCATGCCCGAAGCGCTCGATTTTCTCTACTGGGTAAATACTCTGCTTCAAAAGTGTCCCCAGCACAATCCCGCAGTCCTCCACACTATGATGAAAATCCACCGCCAAATCACCCTTGCACGACAGCGCCACATCAAAAAGCGCATGCTTACTAAACGACTCTAGCATGTGGGTAAAAAATCCAATCCCCGTGTCAATCTCATGCTTTCCGCTGCCATAGATTTCAAGGCTTGCGGAGATGCTTGTTTCTTTGGTTTCCCTTGTGAGCTGCTTAGCACTCATATTTACTCCTTTATGTGGATCCTGCTCAAATCCTAGAATCTTTCTAAACTTTTCAGCTAACTATACCAAAATCCTAGAATCCAGAATCTAGCACAATGTGTTTCCTAGAATCTAGCTTGCTAGATTCTAATTGATGAGAAGTTGCTACCCTATGAGATAAAACAAGATCGCACACTTAGTCATGCGCAAGCCAAACTCCATCGAAGCGACCAATAGCTTATCGCAAAAGCCAATATTCCTAAGAGTTTTACACTTGTGGCTTTTCTAGCAAACGAAGCAGCGTATTCGACTGCTCTTCCAGTGCTTTGACATTTTCGATAATGGCTTTGCTAGATTCTAAGGTGATGGGCTCGCCAATCCTTGCGATAGAGTCTTGGCTATAGTGGAGGATTTCTCGTGCAAGCTCTTCGCAACGCTCTTTAGGGCAGGATTTATAGAGTCTGTCTGCCACACTTTCATCGTCGATGAGGCGTGAGATTGGCTGGGCGGATTCTAGGCTCATGTGGGCTTGGGTATTGAGCGAGTCATAGACTTCGGTTTTGAAAGAAATATGATCAAGCTTTGCCACAGAGAGGATAAGCCCTTCAGAAAGCTGGGAGAAAATCGCATCAAGCGAGGAGCTATTTTCATCAACTTTGCTAAACACTTCATTAAACGCATTTATCTTTGCTTCCGAGTCTTGTGCGATTTGAGCGACTTGCTCGCTACCACTTTGGATAGTTTCCATTTCTTGCTGCATAGTTTGGATAGAAACAGAGATTTGGTTGGTGGCTTGCTGGGTTTTTTCAGCAAGCTTTCTTACCTCATCTGCTACGACTGCAAAGCCTCTGCCGTGCTCTCCTGCCCTGGCTGCTTCAATGGCGGCATTAAGCGCTAGGAGATTGGTCTGATCAGCGATATCAGAGATAATCCCCACAACATTACCGATATCTTTTGATTTCTCCGCGAAGCTTTCGACCGAGTCGTTGTTTGCTGCGATTAGCTCAAGGAGATTATTGATTGATTGTGTTAGGACAACAATATTTGCCTTGCTTGCCTCAGATGAATCACTAATATCGCGGATATTAGAATCCACTTTTTTCATATAAGAGATATCCCGATTAAGCCCATTGGCGATTTCGCTTAAATCTCTTGTTTGATGAGAGAGATTGAGATTCATAAGATTCTTGCTTAGGGCATTTTTCACACTTTCTTTGGCGTTTTGCTCAATTTGCGTAAGAGCGTGATTGATACCATCGATATTTTGGGCAAATGTCCCATCAAGTCCGCCACTTAGGGCATGGCGGTAGTATTCTCCCTTTTGGGAGCAAGAAATAGCAGTCTGCACCTCGCGCAAAAATGCCTCGAGATGGTCGATAAGGTTGTTTAGATTCTCACAGATTTGAGCGACTTGGGAGCCACCTTTGATATGCACAATCCTGCCCTCAAACTTGCCATTGGCGTATTCATGGCTTACACGCGCTAGGGAGTTTAGCAAATACGCATCGCCTCTTCCCATTAGCAAGCTAATGCCAAGCATGATGACAACAAGCCCAAGCCCAGCGACTCCAGCCCACACAGAATCTAACGCGATTGCGATACTAGCTGCGATAAATCCCAGCACAATACATGCAATTTGCAGTAGTCTTGTATTCATACATCTCCCCTTTGTAGTGCAAATATCAATTCATTATATCCTTTTCCTGCTTGCTGGCAAACTTGGGCTAGGATCTTGGTGCTAGCTTCTATGCCTCCGCTTTTCTCTGCTTGGAGCATTTGATCATAGAGTGGAGCGATTTTCTCGAGAGCCTTTGGATTTGGCTTGCGACGGACAGAATAGTAGCCCACAATGTTACTATTGATGTCAATCGATGGTGTTACATTGGCAAAGACCCAATAGTGCTCATTATTTTTCGTGCGGTTTTTCACAAACGCAAAGACTTCTTTGCCCTCTTTGATATGCTCCCAAAGCAGTTTGAACACGGCTTTTGGCATGTCTTTATGACGGACGATATTGTGCGGTTTGCCCAGCACTTCACCCTCGCTAAATCCGCTATATGTATAGAAATCATGGTTGCAGTAGGTAATAAGGCTTTTGAGATTGGTTTTGGAAGTGATAAGCGTGTCTGCGTGCAGCTCCATTCCTAAATCAGCAGTCATACGAACTCCTTGGTAAATATAAAAACTTGAAACACAATAATCCAAAATAAGGTGAAAAGTTTTTTGACGCGGGATTATAGCCAAATATATACCAACTTACGCTCTTAGGCTTTTAATTAAATGCACTTAATTGGGGATACCACACCTTATCTAGGTAGAGCCCCTGCGCGCTGACAGGGATACTATAGGATCGTGATTTGGCTTGAAGCTGGGAGGAAAAATCCGCCAAGCTAATCACCCCGCGCGAAACTGCCAGAGCTGCGCCTAGTAGCAGTCGCACTTGTGAGCGTAAAAACGCATTTCCACTAAGACGCACAATATAGTAGGGCTTAGCATAAACACTAGGCTGCGCTGGATAGTGGCGTATCAGCAGGTGAGCGGAATCTATGGTGCGGATTGTGGATTTGGGGTTTGAGCCACTTTTACAAAAAAGCGCAAAATCATGCTCCCCAATACAAAGACGGAGACATTCTCGCAGCAATGTGGTATCACCTATAAGCTCTTTGGAGACAAAAGATGCGTGAAAAGGCAATGGAGTATGTGGGGTGAAAATATACATATAGCGTCTGGCAGTCGCACTAAAACGCGGGTGGAAACTAGAATCCACCTCCCATACTGCGCGTAAAAATATATCGGCAGAGAGTTTAGGAGAGAGCAAGGAGTATAGGCGAGCGCTATCCCAGTGAGCAGCCTGCTCATCTACTAAGCAGATTCTCACCACCATGCCAAGCGCATGCACCCCCTTATCTGTCCGCCCAGCACCGATGATAGGAGAATCTATCCCAAGCCTTGCCAATGCCTGACCTAGGCACTCGCTCACACTTGCAATACCATCAGTGCGCTGTGGGGCAAACCCGCTAAATCTCGCGCCATTATACGCAATCTTTAGCGCGAAGTGTTTCATAAGTTTTAGAAGATAAGTCCTAAGGTCAAGGCAATTTGGTGCTGTGATTGGCGGACATCTGTGCCAAGGATTTTGGGCTGCTGCCAGCTCGCATCAAGCCCCACGCTAAAGGGAAGGATAGGAATATCAAAGTAAATCCCATAATTTAGCGCGGTGGTATCAGCATAGCCAGCATTGCTAAAGCCCGAGTAGCTAGCCCCGATATATGGCGTGAAGCGAAAGATTCTATACCCGATAAGCCCGCCAGCTTGCACATTAGACCAGCCTTTATTATCGCCCTTGCCAAACATATAGTTATATTTAACCATTGGAGCAATCGTAAGCCCATCGCCAAAGAGCCACGCCCTAGCATAGCCCCCAAGCGCGCTTGTATTGCTTGGTGTAGCCACACCATAGCTAATACCCGCTTCTGGGTTGATTTTAAAATTCCCAATGCCAATGGCGAAACTTGAACTAACCATCGAGCAAAGCAATGCAAGTGCTGCTAACTTTTTCATCACATCTCCTTAAGTAATGTAGTAAAAACAAAGCCAAAACTATAACACAAAATCCTAATGTTTGATAAACTCGCCACTCTATGACTCTGCGAGCACATTCCAAAGCCTACATAACAGCAGGCTTATATAGATATGGCTAGATTCCCTAGATTCTGTTGCACATAAGCTTGTAGGGGCAAGCTTGACAGGAGTTTCTATCCTCTGTTTTTGCAAAATCCACCACCCCAGCGCATTCTGTAAGAATATCAAGGATAAGGACCTTGCTCCTCTCAAACTCCTCTTGACTTAGGGCGCGCTCTGCTTGATCGCCTTTCTCTCGCAGATAGTAGAGCATAGAGTCAATAGTGATGTCTCGCGCGGGCTTACCCAGCACAGAGCTTGATGATGTGAAATCTAGCTCGGGTGGCTCCATGAAGACTTCGCCAGATTCTAGTGCAAGCTTATAGAAAGCAAGCTGGAAAAGCTGGGAGTCAAGCTTTTTTTTATCTTTTTTAGGGTGCTTGGCGTATTTGTAATCCACCACGCGCCAGGCGTTTTGATCTAGCTTATCGATACGATCGAGCTTACCAGAGAGATTGTAATGCCTGCCATTATGCGCCAAAACAGCCTTAAACCCCTGCTCGCACGCTAAAACCTCTAGCCCAATCCCTTTACCATGCGATAAATCATGCGCTTTTGCAAGATCTCTTTGTCTCTGCCAAAATCCCTTCAGTGTGCGCAAGGCGAGCTCACATGCAAAACGCTGTGTGGCATTTTCACTAAGATTCTGGCGCAAAATCTGCTCACATGCACGCTCAATCGCCCCAATATCACGCTCGCTAATTTGCCTGCCAATATATGCGCCAAAGCTAGATTCTAGCGCCTTATGCACCAAAATCCCTAAAGCCTGATCGCCGCCACTCTCCTCTGGCTCTTGGAGTTTTAGGACATAACGCAGGTAAAATTTACGCTTGCAAGTGCCAAAGGCATTTAAGCTCGTGGCAGAGAATGTAAAATCTCCCAGCGCTTCGACAATCTCCTCCTCGATATATTGGGGGATTGTGCTTTGGGGGAAAAGCGCATAATGCGCATCTCCGTCAAATCGTCGCACCTCGTGGTGCAAACATAGCTCATCAATAAGGCTAGATTCTTTAGACTCTTCATTGATCGTGGCAGTGAGGAAAACACCTTTATGCGTATTGACAAAAAGCTGTTGATAGTAGTGCTTTTGTAGATTCTCGCGGTCTTGTAGCGTTGGCATGCCTAGGGCTTGACGAATAGTGGAGTTTAAGAACACATCGCTCTCTTTGATACGCGGGATAAAGCCATGATTACAATCCACCACAATAGCATACTCACATGTGATCCCACGCGTCTCCAAAATCCCCATAACACGCACTTTGCCACCTTGGGTATCATCGATACTACACTGCTCTATCTGCAGCAAGATAAGCTCCAAAATCCACTCATAGCCAAGTGTTTGGATAACCGGATAGATCTGGTGAAAATCAAATATTTGAGCAAGAATGCGTGCGCGCTCTTTGGGTGGTAGCGGGCATGGAGGTAGAGAATCTAGTGCGGCTTGGCAAGCTTGACTCAATAGGCGCTCATCTAAAGGCGTTTGATTTGTATGGCTTGGTGTGGTTTTGGTGCTTGCGCCAAAGACATAGCTAAAAATCCTCTCGATAACCCCTAGCGGCTCTGCCACCCCACAAGTGATAAATTCTTGGGAGAGCAGCAAAGCGCGCAGGGCTTTATACCAAGCAGCATATTTAGGGAGACTTAGGCTCTCGCGCCCCATGGCGTAGTTGAGATTCCCAGCAGAATCTAGCAGGGCAAAATACTTGCTAAAGCCCTCATCTGGCGTAACGATAATAATCTCCTCGCCACGCACACCGCTTGCTAGTAGCTCACGCACTTTTTCTAGCACAAAGCTGCATTGCGCTATGCGCAGCTCAAACCCATAGAGCTCCATAGGAGGCGGCGCTTTGATGGGTGTAGCGGATTCCATGGTGGGGGCACTATATTCTGCATGAGAATCTAAACCCCTAGAATCCATGATAAATATATAGGCGTGGTTTGGCTCTATGTCTTTGCAAAGCCATTGGAAGTATTTGTGATTGTATCTATCGGTTGTGATATGGATACGCAGGGGGACATGGCGACTTATAGCATAGAGTTTCTCGCGCTCCTTTGGGCTCAAAATCCCATCGAGCATGATCTCAATCTGGCTAAAATGCGCCAAAAATGTTGGGACAATCTCCTGGGCTTCATCAATTCTGGCAAGCCCAAGCTCATCGAGCCTGGTGCTAAAACGCGTATAAATATCCTCCAAAATCCGCAAATGCTCCTCATAGTCTGCGTAAATATCTCGCAGTGGGATTTTGGCAATATCTATACCATGCTGACCAAGCTCGCGGAAAAATGGCAGAAGAAAATCGCTCCCTTGCAAATAGCCCAAAAAGCTTTTGTCAAAGATAAATGAATGCGTAAGCGCTGGATCATCAGGGAGACATTCTCGCAAAATAGCCTGGAGAAGGATTTTTTGGACTTGCTTGCTTGGGCTGATTTTAGCCGGGGTGAAAAAGCTTAGAGAAAAAAGCTCGCCTATGGTAAGAGCTTTTGGCATGATACCAGGGACTAAACTTGGTGCTGCCAAGGGAGCTAGGGGAGCTGGTAGAGAGGGCTGCGCTAGATTTTGTGCGGAGTTTAGCTCCTTTGCAGGGGCTTGGGCAGAGTCTAGCACATCTGCTTGGAATGTATGCGGAGATAGGCGCGCATAGAAGTCATTGATAGCGCGCTGTGTGGAAAAAACATAAAGCGTGTTTTGAAGCGCGAGCTTAGACTGATCTGCGCTGGATTCTCTACCCTCTATCATGGTTACCCTAGATTCTACTTAAGCGCTTAGCGTGTGAAGAACTTGCGCACACTCCACCAGCCAAGCAACGACGCAATCCCAAACAACATAACAAAGAGTGAGACAACCACACCTATGGTGATACCGCCAAGCTGCGGGAAAATAATGAAAAGCATGGAGATTGCCACATTAAGCACGCCAAGCAAGAGCATAAGCCAAAATGCACCCGCATGGAAGCTTTTAATATCAAAGGCATACACAAATGCCAAGATCCCGCGGAACATCGCCAAAAACGCGACAAAATAGATAATGGTCAGCGCAGTGGATTCTCGCTCCATGGAGAAAAATATCAGTGCAAAAAGCAGACTGAAAATCCCATCAAGCAGCAGAATTTGTGCTCCCTGAAATGCTCGCACCCGCCAATAATACGCAATATCCACAACCCCACCAACACATAGGAAAATTGGCAAAAGCAGCGCTAGAGAATCCACCACTGCTAGAGGTGCTAGCATACCTGCTGCACCACCGATAATCACCACACAACTAAAAACTACCCAAAGTATCGAACTAAGTATTTGCATAAAAACTCCTTATGCGAGGTTGAATTAGAGAGCGAGTAGATTCTGCGCTAAAACTTTAACACAGAATCTAAAGCTGCACATCTTTGACGAAAGCGATTTTGGCATTACATTTCTTGCAGTGGTAAGTCTGCCCGCTTAAAATCTTTTGATGAATCGTCTCAAGCACGCGGAATGACTCTCTACAATCGCATTTATAAAAATGCCCGATCTCCATTTTTGCCTGTGCTAAGGCATCGGTGTCTGCGCCACCTTCAAGAGATTGGGCGTTTTTATACTCCTCATACCACCGCTCAATTTTCATATCTTCTTTCATAATGTGCTCGACCAGCCAATCGCGCGTGATAATGGCAAGCTTTTGCTTGAAGTCGTATTTGATATTTTGGATAAGATCAGTTACGCGCTCTATCATATCTCGGTGGATTTCTCGGTGTGCTGGGAGATTTGGGTAGCCGATTTTCTCCATATAGGCTTCTTCATCGCGGAAGTGGAATTTCATATAGTCAAAAAGCTCCATTAAAATCGCTTTAATCTCACTAGAATCCACTTGCTTGTGGATTAGGACTGCGGCTTGTTTGGCAAGCTTGAAAAGCTGCTGATGCTGCTTATCGATATGTCCATTATGGACACTATACTGATCATCCCACTCGGGAATAAACATCGCTAACTCCCAGTAATCCAAGTAATTTTGGTCTATTATACTAAATAAACGAGCAAATCACATCAAAAATGCGTGCGCAATACAAAACAAAACTTCGCTATAATGCGCGATTTTACTGCGATTTAGGATTTATGCGCTTTTGCAAACCATAGCACACCAAGCACAAGGAGTCGCGATGTCTTATACATTTGAGCGCGCACGCGAGATTTTCTACCAGCCCTTTATGGAGCTGCTCTACCAAGCTCATAGTATCCATAGAGAGCATTTCTGCCCTAGCACAATCCAAACAAGCACCCTGCTTAGTGTCAAGACAGGCGCATGCACAGAAAACTGCAGCTACTGCGCCCAGTCCGCGCACTACTCTACTGGCACACCCGTAGAGAAAATGCTAGACAAAGAGCAGATCCTCTCCCTTGCCAAAAAAGCCAAAGATTCTGGG
Source organism: uncultured Helicobacter sp. (assembly GCF_937906905.1). GTDB lineage: Bacteria > Campylobacterota > Campylobacteria > Campylobacterales > Helicobacteraceae > Helicobacter_B. The sequence continues at coordinate 12,157 of NZ_CALERY010000002.1, forward strand.
AGCTCGAGATTCTGCATGGGGGCTTCTGGACGCTCACCGAGTGAAAAAGACATCGATACGCTTTGTGAGGCGATTGGCGAGATTAAACAGCTGGGCATGGAAACATGTGTAACGCTCGGGCTGCTTTCAAGCAATCAGGCAGCCAGATTGAAAGACGCAGGGCTAGATTTCTACAACCACAATATCGACACTTCCAAGGAGTATTACTCCCAAGTCATCTCCACTCGCACCTTTGAAGATCGACTTGATACTATCGCTAATGTGCGCGAAGCAGGGCTGAAAATCTGTGTCGGGGGGATTTTGGGCATGGGGGAAAGCAATGATGATAGGATCAATATGCTGCTTTTGCTTGCCAATCTCCCCACCCCACCAGAATCCGTGCCTATCAATCAGCTTGTAAAAATCCCCGGCACTCCGCTAAGCGATACGCCCGATGTGGATACATTTGACTTCGTGCGCACAATCGCGCTTGCTAGAATCCTTATGCCCACCTCCTATATCCGTCTATCTGCTGGACGCAAAGCGATGAGTGAAGAGCTGCAGGCTCTATGCTTTTTTGCTGGGGCAAACTCTGTCTTTTATGGTGATAAATTGCTCACCACAAGCAACGCTGCCCCCGGAAGCGATGAGCTGCTTTTCTCAAAGCTAGGCTTGCAAAAAGAGCCATTTATCGAGATGAAAGCCTAGAATGCCATACACTTCGCTAAACCACACTGCGCCAGATTCTAAGGCAAATTGCACAGGAGATTCCGCACCTTGTGCGCACCCAGAATCTACGCCAAGCCCAAATCCCCAGCACGACACTCACTCCAATCCCCAAAGTAAGCGCGATTTGCTTATCACTGCGCTAGCAGAGGCATTTCCACACACACTGCCGATATTTGTGGGCTATGGACTCATGGGCATGGTATTTGGCGTGCTGCTGTATAAAGCAGGCTTTGGCGCGCTCTGGGCGCTTGGTATGAGTGTATGTATCTACGCTGGAGCGACGCAGTTTGCCTGTGTGGCACTGCTTGCAAGTGGTGCTAGTCTCATAGAGACACTCATCATCTCTCTCACCATCAACGCGCGCCAGATTTTTTATGCTATCTCTTGTCTGCCACTTTTTTCTCCCTATGTGCGCAAAAAATGGTATCTCGCTTTCACACTCACTGATGAGACATTTGCGCTTATTCATATCAAAGCCAAAGGTGCCACAAGCGATAAGGGCTATTTCATGTGTGCTATTGCATTTTTGCACCATAGCTATTGGATTTTAGGCTGTGTGAGTGGGGCGCTGCTGGGACGCTATATCACATTTAACACACAGGGGCTGGGGTTTGTGATGAGTGCGATTTTCATCGTGCTATTTATCGATCAGTGCAAAAACTCCAAACAACTTGGCGTGCCGTTTATTGGAGTTTTTGTAAGCTTCGCGTGTCTAATTATCTTTGGCAAAGACTACTTCCTGCTCCCCTCCTTGCTAGCAATCTGTGCAGTGGTGTTTTATACCAATGCTCGCAAATCTCCACAAAGCCCCCAAGAGGATCCGGTGCAATAGGAGCTCGCATGGAATCTAGCGCCAAACTCCAAATACTCACCCAGAATCTTCATCAGCCAGCAAGCATACGGCGGGGCATAGCAGTAGGCACGCTGCTTGCCTTTATGGCTTCTGTGGCTCCAGGGTATAACGCAGATACTTTAGATTCTAGTGTAGAATCCAGCTCTCCAGAATCGAGCGCGGAGCTTTTGCGCCAAGCCCCTAGATTCTACACTGCTGCATCTCAAAATCCACTACCCAAGAATCTACCCCCAAGCCAAGCGCAAAATCCCACCTTTTACAATCAAGCCCACAGCCCTACTCACAAGATACATGAAGTGCGCGATGAGTTTGAAGACATTACACCAAATTTGCCCATGTCTAATAATCCCACTGCAAATCCACTTTTCCCACGCGAGCCACTTCCCACCTACTACAAGCCAGATTCTCGTAGTACTTATCTCAATACCACGATTGGGCTTTTGGGCGGTGGGATTATCGTTAGTATCATTGGGCTCTATATCATGCCAGAGAGCGTTACAAACTGGGATCGCTCACGCTTTGGCTTTAGTGCATGGCTGCAAGATGTGCAAATTGGTCCAGTGATTGATAGTGATAATTTCATGCTCAATGGTGTTGCGCACCCATATTTTGGCGCGGTGTATTACATGCAGCCGCGTGTGGCAGGGTATAGCTGGGCAGAGTCAGCATTCTTCGCATTTGTAACCTCATCGATTTTTTGGGAATATGGGATTGAAGCGTTTGTGGAGATTCCAAGCTGGCAAGATCTCATCTACACCCCTGCGATGGGCTCGATATTTGGCGAGCTTTTCTACCAAAGCACCAAATACATTCAATCCCACGACAATAAACTCTTTGGCTCTAGGGCTCTAGGACTCATCGTCGTGGGACTCATGGATCCTATCGGGGTCATCATGCGTGATTTTGGGCTCGCAAGGGCTATGGGAGTCAATGACATGTCTCAAGTCATCTCCTATGCCACACCATTTAAGGTGGGCTTTGCTATGCGATTTTAAGCAAAACCCTGCTATAAAGCCACGAGCTATACCTACTTCACATAAATTTCTCAAGGATTTTTTCATGCAAATTTCTCAAGAAACCATTTCCAAAGAAGCCAAGCTTCCTACGCGTTTTGGAGAATTTATTATCCAATCTTTCCGCGAGCAAAAGCCTGATGGCACGATACTAGAGCACCTAGCTGTAAGGACGAAAAATCTCCCTGCCACACCACTTGTGCGCGTGCATAGCGAGTGTCTCACGGGCGATGTGTTTGGCTCATGCAAATGCGACTGCGGTAGCGAGCTCGCCCTCGCCCTAGAGCAAATCACCAAAGACGCAGAAAATGGCGGAGGTGGCATGCTCATCTACTTGCGCCAGGAGGGCAGAGGGATAGGGCTCTTTAATAAAGTCAATGCCTATGCTTTACAAGATCAAGGCTACGACACCGTGGAAGCCAATATCGCACTAGGCTTTAAAAGCGATGATAGGGACTATGCTATTGTGGGCGAGATTTTGCGCTACTACCACATCACACACATGCGCCTACTTACCAACAACCCACGCAAAATCCAAGCCCTAAGTGCCTACGCAGAAGTGCAACGCGATAGCATCATCATTGAAAGCAACCCACACAACGCTCAATATCTCGCAGTCAAAAAACAAAAGCTCGGGCATTTGCTCTAGTGCTGGATTCTACCTCACCTGCCCAAGAGCCTATCCAAAGGAATCCAAAACGCAACGCTTCTAAGGAGAGAATATGGCAACACCCCCTAGCCAATCCACCAAAGCCTCCCAATCAATCACCCTCTCCCAGGGCAGTGGTGGTGCGGCGAGCAACGCGCTAATTGAAAACATTTTCTTGCGCTATTTGCGGGAGCATTTTGTTACACTCGGCGAAGATGCGGGGGTATTTAGCGCGCATGGGCAGCTAGCTGTAAGCACAGATAGCTTTGTCATCACGCCGCTTATCTTCCCAGGCGGAGATATTGGCAAGCTTAGCGTCTGTGGCAGTAGCAATGATGTCGCTATGATGGGCGCAAAGCCACTCTATATGAGCCTAGGCTTCATGCTAGAAGAGGGGCTATCAATCGCGCTGCTAGAATCCATTATCCAAAGCATAGCAAGCGAGCTTGCCCTAACTGGGATAAAACTCCTAAGCGCAGACACCAAAGTCGTCCCCAAAGGCAGCGTGGATAAGCTCTTTATCAACACCACTTGCATAGGACAAATCCTGCAGCCTGGTATCAGTGCGAAATCTGTGAGCATAGGCGATGCTATCATCATCTCTGCTCCCATTGGTGCGCATGGAGCGAGTATTTTCGCAAGCCGTGAAACCATAGGACTAGAATCCAGCGTGCAAAGCGATTGTGCGCAGCTTTTCCCTATGCTAGAGCCTCTGCTTGGGCGAGATCTAGCAATCCACGCTATGCGCGATGCCACGCGCGGTGGGCTGGGTGCAGTGCTGCATGAGTGGGCACAAGATCTGCCAATCTGCATAGAGATTGATGAAGCGCAAATCCCCATCGATGAGAGCGTGCGGGGGATTTGCGAGATTCTAGGGCTTGAAAGCACGCATTTGGCAAATGAGGGTGTATGTGTGCTAAGCGTAGCGGAGAAAGATTCTGCACAAGTGTGCGAGATTCTCCGCCGCCATAGTCTGGGTGCTAAGGCACGCGTGATAGGCAGAGTCTGTGCGCCTAGCGCGCAAACTACTTCGCGTGTGGTGCTAGTAAATGACTGGGGCGGGCGGGCATTCATGGAATACCCCCAAGGCGAGCTACTCCCTAGAATCTGCTAGAGCTAAACTTGGAGTAAAATCTGCCGCCAAGCCTAAAAAGAAAAGAAAAGGAGAGAATATGCGCTATCCACAATTACTTTTCATCGCTGACTGCTACAAATACACACACGCCGCCATGTATCCAGATGATGTGCAAGAAGTATATAGCGTGCTGTATTGTCGCAAGCCTGGGCTTGATCTCTCTATGCTCAATGGTCATATCGTCGCATTTGGTATGCGCCAAGCCATCAAGAAGCTCTATGCTATTTATGATGAGTTTATCAACACCCCTCGTGATGTCGTGCAGCAGGGGCTGGAGCTTCTCTATCGCGATTTTTTAAAGCTAGATTCTAGCCAGCCCTCTTACACGCTTTTGCTAGAGAAATGGCTCTCCTTACCAAAGCAAATGCCCCTTATCTTTAAAGCCCTGCCAGAGGGAAGCTTCATTCGCGCCAATACCCCTATCATCACAATTTCTTGTATCCAAAGCGAGCATTGCTGGTTTGTCAATTTCATCGAAACCTATCTCAACTCCGAGCTGTGGAAAAGCTGCTTCATCGCCACACAAGCAGCGCGATTTAAGCGCATAGAATACGACTGCGCCAAGCGCTACATAGAAGAGAGCTATAATTTCCACGACTTCTCCCAGCGCGGTATGAATGGCATAGAGGACTGCTATGCTTCAGCGTTTGGACATTTGCTATTTTTTAGCGGGAGTGATTCTGTCATGGCGCTCAAAAATCTCTGTGAAAACTACGGCGCTGATATGCGCGCACTAGGCTCAATCCCTGCGAGCGAGCATAGCGTGATGTGCCTAGGAGAGCAGAGCGGCGAGCTTGCGACTTTTAAGCGTATCATGCGTGCGTTCCCAAGCTCCATGGTCTCTATCGTGGCAGATACTTGGAATCTCTGGGCGATAATCCAAGCCCTAAAAGACGATGAAGAAGCCTACACCATGATCCAATCGCGCGCACAGCCTATTGTTATCCGCCCAGATTCTGGTGATCCATTCCTTATCCTAGCAGGTGATCCAAGCGCAGAAAATCCACTTGCTAGGCAAGGTGTGATCCGCCTCATTGACGCGTATTTCGGGCTAGATAAGGTGCGTATCATCTATGGCGATGCCATAACGCCAGAGCGCGCACAGAGAATCTATACGTGGTGCGCCACGCAAGGCTATGATCCCACGCAATTCCTATGCTTTGGCGTAGGTAGTTATGCGTATAACTCGGGGATCCGCGATGATGTGGGGCTGGTGAGCAAGATGACATGGGCTAGGATTAAAAATCGCGCGATAAATCTCATCAAAAACCCCATAACCGGCAATGAAAAAACCTCGCTCTCTGGCAAAGTCGGGCTCAATGCGCGCCATGAAGTGGTGCAGTTTCTTGATAGCGAGCTAGAGGACGATCTGCTCACAAGCAATCTCGCACTGCCAAGCCTAAGCGAGCTGCGCAGCTACTGCAAGCAAGAATTTCTCCGCGCTCTACATGCGCGCAACTAAGGCAAAACTCATGACTACAAACACTTCTACCCCCATGACAAGCACTCCTGCTCCCAGCGCGATGAAGCACCAAATTTTTATCATCAATCTCAAGCGCTCGGCTGATCGCAGGGAGAAAATGCAGCGCAATATCGATAAGCTCCTTGCCACCAGTCAAAGGCGCAGCGCAGAATCTAGCGCAAACTCCAATGCAAACCCTACCCCAGAATCTAGCATAGATTCTGGGGTAGATTCCACAAGCGCGCTAGAGTTTCACTTTTTCAACGCCCAGACGCCAGAGAGTATCCTAGAATCTGGCTTTGCTACCCGATATGATAAAACGCTTGCTCGAGTTTTCAAAGCCCGCGATGTGCGCCCCACAGAGCTAGCCTGCTTCGCCTCGCACTATGAACTATGGTGCAAATGCGTGGAGCTTGGGCAGGGGATTTTTATCCTAGAAGATGATATTGATTTCTGCGATGGCTTCGTTGCTGGGGTGGAGGCTATCGCGACAAGTCCCTATGAGTATGTGCGACTTGGCTGGAGCACATTCCACACATGCTATCTTATCGATGAGCGTTTCGCTCTAGCACCTAAGCTCATGCTAGGCGCGCCAGGCTACTATCTCACGCCAGCTGCGGCACGCCGCCTCATCGATGGCGCGAAATCCATCTTCCTAGCAGTGGATTACTATATGAGCTTTTCCTACCTGCATGGCGTAGCAGAGATGCTCTATCTCCCACATCTTGTGCATATCAATGAGCTAGATGAGCACTCCACTATCGGCAAGCCCGAGCATGTCAAAAAAGATAAGCGCGTGTATTATGCCTATGTATTGCCAAGAGAGATACATAGAATCTACCGCAATGTGCGCATGTGGGCATTTGCCCAGCGCGCGCTCAAGAGAGCAAAAAAGCTCGCGCGCAGCAATAGCGCCAACGCATAGCAAGGGCAATAAGCAAGATGTCGTATTTCGTGCATGAAAGCAGTATCATCGATGAGGGCGTGGAGATAGGCGCTAGGAGTAAAATCTGGCATTTCTGCCATATCCTAGCCCATAGTCGCATTGGCAGTGATTGTATCATCGGGCAAAACTGCGTAATCGGCGCGCGAGTGCGCATTGGCAGCAGGTGCAAAATCCAAAACAATGTCAGTGTGTATGAAGGCGTGGAAGTAGAAGATGATGTATTCATCGGTCCTAGCGTGGTATTTACCAATATTTTGACACCTCGCGCTTTTATCAGCCGCAAGCATGCCTTTGTGCCAACGCACCTAGGCAGAGGCTGCTCTATCGGGGCAAACGCGACAATCATTTGCGGAGTGGCAATCGGGCGATATGCGCTCGTGGGCGCGGGTGCGGTGGTAAGCCGTGATGTGCCAGATTTTGCGCTGGTGGTAGGAAACCCTGCGCGCGTGGTGGGGTATGTGGATATGGCAGGCGAGAAGCTACGATTTGACACAGATAATCGCGCTAAAAGCGCCTATGATGGCAGCGAATATATCCTAGAATCCGGGCGCGTGCGACTTGTCGCATGCGGGAGTCTTGCGCTAGAGCCTCTAGATTCTAGGGCGCAATCCCCAAACCCCCATAGCAGCATGGACTAGCATGCAAGCCCCACCGCTACAAAACACCCCCCTAGAATCTAGCACTATCGCTATCATCGGGCTTGGCTATGTGGGGCTGGGGCTCTCACTCGAGCTTGGCAAGCGTTATGCTACGCTTGGCTATGATAGTGATTTGACTCGTGTGCGCGAGCTAGAATCCAGCTATGATAGCAGGGGCGAGTGCGAGAGGCAAGCGTTTGCCAAAGCCTTGAAGCTGCGCTTCGTATGCAATCCCAGTGAGCTAAAGCAGGCGCAAATCTACATCATCGCCGTGCCAACACCTATCACGCATGACAAGCTCCCTGATCTCTCCTATCTCCAATCTGCATGTGCGCTCGTGGGCGCACTGCTAGATCCTGGAGATATCGTGGTGTTTGAATCCACCACCTACCCCACCTGCACGCGCACATTCTGCGCGCCCCTACTAGAATCCGCCAGCGATTTGGTGCTCAATCGTGGATTCTACCTAGGATACTCGCCAGAGCGCATAAACCCAAGCGACAAAGCCCACACACTAAGTCAAGTGCGCAAAATCACTTCAGGCTCAAACGACAAAAGCGCAGCACTCATCGACAAACTCTATGCGAGCATTATCCCTGCTGGCACACACCTGGTCTCAAGTATCGAGGTCGCCGAAGCGTGCAAAGCCCTAGAAAATGCCCAGCGCGATGTGAATATCGCACTTATGAATGAAGCATATATGCTTTTTGACACATTGGGGCTGGATATGGGCGAGATTTTGCGCGCTGCTAGCACAAAGTGGAATTTCCTGCCATTTCACCCGGGACTTGTGGGCGGGCATTGTATCAGTGTCGATCCCTACTACCTCGCGCATATCGCGCAGCAATGTGGCTGTGAAAGTGGGCTCATCACCGCTGCGCGCGTGGTGAATGAAAGCATGGCAGCATTTCTAGCACATAAAATCGCCAAATCCCTAGCCAAGCAGGGGATCGCTGTGCTGGGGAGTCGCGTGCTGATTGTGGGATTTGCTTTCAAAAAAGACTGCCGCGATGTGCGCAATACTAAAGCCCCACTGCTGTGCGCAGAGCTAGAGGCACTAGGGGCGCGCGTGGAGGTGCTAGACTCACTGGTGGATAGAGAGCTTGTGCGCAAAAGCTATGGGAGAGAGATTTTGCATGCGCAGGATTTAGTGGGGGATTATGGGGATTTGGAGGCACAATCCGTTGTAGATTCTTTAGATTCTGGCGGGCGCTATGACGCGGTGTTTGTCAATATCCTGCACACCTGCGATAGCATGCTTGATCTACGCGCACTATGCAAGCGCAATGGCGTATTTCTCTCCATAAATGAAATAAGCCCATATTAAGCTAAAATCTCCTAAAATGCGCGTTCTGCTTTTGACTCATTCCGGATTAGCTCAGCGGTAGAGTAGGCGGCTGTTAACCGCTTGGTCGCAGGTTCGAATCCTGCATCCGGAGCCACTTCTTTTCACACTATCTATCTATAACATTTCTAAGCATAATCCCCATAAAACAAAATAAAGCACGCCAGCGTTACAATACGCCAAACATTATTTATAAACGCACTTTAAAGGACTTACATGCAGCCCCAAACCTCTAAGCCCACAATCCTCCTGCTTGGCGCGGGATATGCCAATATCGCACTCCTAAAGTCCCTGCCCAAATCCACCTACACCCACGCGCATTTCACGCTTATCACAGATTCTAGTGCGTATTGCGAGAGTGTGCTGCTGCACGAGGTGGCTAGCGGATATCGCGGCAGCGAGATTCTCCACCCGCTTACAGCTATTCTCTCCAGCATACCAAGCCTTGAGATTATCCAAGATCGCGTGCAAACAATCTGCGCACATGAAAAGCGTGTCCTATGTGCCAATGGCAGCTATGACTATGACACACTTATCGTGGGGCTAGGGTTTCGTAGCGATAGCTTTGGGATTGCTGGGGTGGAAAAGCATGCACTCCCACTTACAAGCTTCACCCAAGCGCGTGCGATTTATGAGCGCATTTGTGAAAATCTTAATCACTATGCGCGCACGCAAGATACTGCGTATCTGCGAATTGTCGTGTGTGGTGGGGGGTTTAGCGGCTGTGAGCTAGTCGCCACTCTCGCCCAAGAGCTCCCAAAGCTCGCTCGCCAAAGAGGCATACAAGAGCCTTTTGAGCTTATATGTGTCGAAGCGCTGCCAAATGTGCTGCCAATGTTTAGCAAAACACTCGCGCAAAAAGGGCGTGCATACCTAGAAAAACTAGGCGTGATTGTGCGCTCATCGTGCAGGATTCTAGCGTGTGAGGAGGGCGGGATTATCGTGCAGGACTCCAGTAGCCCACAAGCGCAAAATCTAGAATCCACCAGCCAAAACTCTGGCGCGGACTTGGAGGGCGGAAATAGCAGTGAAAAAATCACTTCATTTTGCGTGATATGGACTGCGGGAGTGCAGGGCAGCGAAGTCATGGCACATTCCTTTGGCACACCCAAATCGCGCGTGCAAACCACCCCCTATCTCCACCCTAAATCCTTAGAATCAGCACTTAAACAAAGTCCAGAATCTAAAATCTCCTGCCAGAGTGCGCCCATCGATACAGAATCGATATTTATCCTTGGGGATTGCTCTGCTTTACTTGATCCAGACTCAAATCGCTTCTACCCGCCCACCGCGCAAATGGCTATCGCGCAAGGACGCTATGTCGCTGGGGTTTTAGCAAGCAAGCTTGCTGGCTCTACAAGCGCGCCAGCACCATTTACCTACGCACCACAAGGCACGATCTGCTCGCTTGGCTCGCGCTATGGTGTGGGGCTGCTTGGCGCTAGCTTTCAAATTTCAGGGGTAGCTGCCATAGCTATAAAACGCGCGAGTGAATGGCGCTGGCGCTTTAAGCTAAAGCACTAGAATCTAGCGCGCTTGTGCTATGAAGCTTGACTTTAGGCTTGGGGTGCGAGCCTAAGCGCTTGAGTAGTGCTACGCGGGCTAATCTCCTGACTCACCACATCGACAAATCGCCCAGCCTCCCACTCCGCAATCCCAGCACGCCCAATCATTGCCGCATTATCCGCGCAAAACTCCAGCGGTGCTAGGTGGAGCTTTGCACCAAATCGATCACAAAGCTCCTGCACTCGCGAGCGCAGAGCGGCATTGCTGCTTGCTCCACCCACGATTGCAAAATCGCCAATGACCCTACCGCAATCGCGCGATGTTTTGAAATAGCGCTCGACTTGGTGGGCGATATGCCTAATGGCAGCCTCCTGGAAGCTCGCGCAAATGTAGGATTTGCATTCTTGGCTAAGTGCGCTTGGATCACTCGGCATGGCTGGATTGTGTTGAGTGTTTTTAGGGGTAGATTCTAGGCGAGATTGTGCGATTGTCGATTCTATAAGCAGTCGCGCAGCATTTTTAAGCCCAGAGAAGCTAAAACCTACCCTATCTCTAAGTGGCAGCGGGAAAGCATGTAGCCCAGAATCTCTGCGGTGTGTATGAGAAATGTTTGCACCAGAATCTATCGCGCTAGATTCTGCCATACAATCCATATACGACTTGGCATAGGATTCGATGATTGGTCCGCCTGGATAGCCAAGCCCTAGCATTTTAGCCACTTTGTCAAAGCTCTCGCCAAAGCTATCATCAAGGCTTTGAGCGATGATGACAAAATCTTGCTCGCCCCTAGCCTCTATAATCTGTGTATGCCCGCCAGAAACTAGCAGCACACTCATGGGAAAAATCGCGCGTGGCTTATTGATAAAAAGTGAGTAAAAATGCCCAATAAGGTGATTTACACTAATAAGCGGGATACGCAGGCTAAGACATAAGAGCTTTGCCATCATAAGACCTTCGATAAGACTCACAGAGAGCCCAGGCTCGGTGGTGAGCGCCACACCACGCACACAAGAGAATCCACCCAGCACATCGCGGAGCTTTTCTAAAATCTCTGGGAGACTTTTGGCGTGTAGTCTTGAGGCGATTTCTGGGACGACCCCGCCATAGTAGCTGTGTGCAGTGTCTTGGGAGATTTTGTGATGGAAAATGAGCCGCCTAGAGTCAATCTCTGTAATCGCAATCGAGCTGTCATCGCAGCTGCTCTCTATGCTTAGTAGCATGGATATCCTTACTCGTAAAATACGCGCATTATACCCAATCCCGCTCACGCGCGGTGGCGCGGTGTTGGTAGGCTGGTGGTGATTTTGGCGCATTGCTTTGGTATTAACATTTGCGCGATAGAATCTAGCTCGCCCACCTGAATCACAACTAGACTTAAAAAGATCTAGCACACGCATTCTAGGGAGATCGGGCATAAATCTCCACAAAGGACATAGCATGAGAAAGCTCTTGTTTGTTAGCTCCGCACTAGCCCTAGCCCTATCATTTAGCACTGCGACTCCGTATAATATCGATGATACGCACTCTGCGGTGAATTTTCAAGTTACGCACATGATGATTAGCGATGTCGATGGCGCGTTTAACAAATTTAGCGGCAAAATCGATTTTGACGAAAAGAGCAAAGCCCTAAAGGTGCTTGAAGGGGAAGTCGAAATCGCTTCAATCGATACCAAAAACGACAATCGCGACAAACACCTAAATGCGCCTGACTTCTTCGACTCTGCGAAATTCCCTAAAGCCACGCTTGTGATGAAATCACTCAAAGGCTCCAAACTTACCGCAGATGTAACAATCCGTGGTGTAACAAAAGAAGTGGTCTTTGACTTTTCGGTAAAAGGTCCTATCGAGCACCCGATGAACAAAAAACAAATGATAGCCCTAAAGCTTGAAGGCAAGCTCAACCGCAAAGACTTTGGGATTGGCATGGATACAAAAGACGCGCTCGTAAGCGATATAATCGCCCTTAGAATCCAGCTCGAAGCCCACGCGCAGTAAGCGCAAGCCTAGCTCAAGCTAGGCGCAATCTCCTATCCTTTCTTCACCTAGTCTCCTTTCCTTAGAGTCCGCTTTGCTTATTTGCTTATCATGTTTGCGCTGGTATAATGCGCGGCTTGTGCAAACTGATAATCAAGGAATGCCATGAATACGCGGATACAATCAATGCTATGGATATGGATTATATGGAGTGTGCTTTGCGCTGGGGTGAGTGTGGTGATTTTTGGGCTTAATCAATATGCCAAATCCCACACTTGGCGCGCAGATTTTACATATCTAGCAAGTGCGCAGAATTCCCCCCCCCCCCCATATTGGGCGATTGTGCCACCACGAGCAATCTTCTCTCGCAGTATTGTTATAGACTGAAGCTATATTTTCCTAGCAATATTTTTCGCGCACAAAAAGACATCACACTTCTAGCTGATAAAGAAACGCTCGAGCTACACACTTCCCCTGCTCTATCGCAAGATTCCATCATGCAAATCAAACACGCTCTTTTATTTGACAAAAATCGAATCCTTCTCACCACAGACACAATACTCGATGAAATAACAGGAAGCATAACTTACACCATAGAAATGCATCTCTACAAAAAGATTTTTGTCATTTGGCTACTCATAAGCGTGATTATCATCGTGTGGCGCGCTGGTTCTCTTTACTACCATAAAATCCAATCTTTGGCTACTAAGTGCTTAGTGCATGTGGATATCCCCCATGCACCTTTTGTAGAATCTAACTCCTATGCCACCTCCAGCAATCACATGCAAGCAGATTCTACTAGGAGTGCCAAACTTATTTTTCTGCTCTGCTTTGGTATTTTTGTCATAGGCTTTGGACTGCGTTTTGGCTATATGCTGCAAAAAGTTGATTTACATGGCGATGAAGCATGGTCGATAGCAATCACATCAAACTCTCACCGATGCCTTTGGGGTGGGACATGCAAAGATGGTGTATGGTATGGCAAAGAAGCTAAAGAGCGAGAATTTTGGCACGATAAAAGTTTTTCAAATGCGCTTGCTGATATTGCAAATCTCTATCTCACAAACAACGGCGATAGTCATTCGCATGCTGATCTTTACTATATCCTTTTGCGGCTATGGCATATTGGTGTGCAAACTGGGGATTTAGACTGGATAATCCAGCGCGCTGTGGGGCTCAATCTCTTTGTATTCTACCCGCTGGCGTGTTTGTTTGCGTTTTTGCTTGGGAGAAGGCTCTTTGGCACTAGCTATGCGCTCGTAGCATTTCTCGCGCTGGCAATGCTTAATGGCGCAAGCATTTCTACTACTATGCTCATGCGGGAATATGCCTTGCAGCAGTGCATGTTTTTGGGATTTGCGTGGATTATGGTGCGGCTGTATTGTAAGGAGTCTTTGACAAAAGTCGATTATGTCTTGGGCGCGATTATCACTGCTTGTTTGCTGCTTAGTGGATATTTCACGATTCTCTTTGTCGCGGTGGCTTTTGGGGTGATGTGGTTTCTCTCATCAGGACGCGATGTAAAGCATAGTAGGCAAGTAAGCAGAGCAAAATCGCTTGCAAAAATCGCCATACTTAGTCTCATCTGCACCTTTGCGCTCTATCCTATATACCACAAAGGGTTTTTAGGTGGGCATGCACAGAGCGCTGCAGATAAAATAGGCGACTCGCTGCAAAATTTCCTAGAGTCCATACATGTGTATGGGCAAATTTTGCTACAAGATATTTTTACCCCACTACTACTATGCGCTATGGCTCTAGCAGCGATCTGGATTGTCATACAAACTCGAGCAAATAAAGCAAATTTAGCACAAACAGGGCTTGGGTATTTCTCCAGTAGGGAATGTTTCCTAGCATTTGGTCTTGGCATACTTGCGCTTGGCTTTGGCGCGGTGGTGATGTATCTAGCTCCGTGGAAGATTCTGCGCTTTGTTATGGCTGTTTTTCCTTTAGTGAGTTTGCTCATCGTGCTGCCATTTGTGCCGCTACTAGAGCGCAAAAATCTATGGGCAAAAGGTGTTTTGCTGCTGTTTGGACTAAGCTTAGCACTCTATCATAATGTGGGCTTTTTGCGCTACCCACATTATGAGAATTTCTCTTCAGAGCCAATCTACCAAATGGAACCAATACTCTCTAAAGAGCTTAGCGATAACTACACAATCCCCACGATTTACAATCATGCAGATGGCTATTTGGCTACTAGGGCAATCCCATATTTTCATGATTTACGCTTGTATCATTTTGTTATGGATTCTAGGCAGGCTCTAGAGAGAGTTCGAGCATTTGATGAGTGCTTTTTTATCACACGACTACCACTAGAGACTATCCAGGAGTATTTAGGTAATGCGTATAAAGTGCATTTTACGCAGCGAGCTTTCGCTATCATGCGCTACCACATTACCAAAACCACAAAGCACTAGAATCTAACTTATAGAAGCCCTTGTAGCTCTGCGAGCTGGGCGCTTTGTGCGCGAAGTGTGAGCTGCACACCATGAGCAAGAAACTCCCGCGCGCAAATCTCTACACCAAGCCTTTTGGCATGATACTCCACTCCGCGTAGCGCAGCGTATCCCACCATGATTTGCATAGATTCTAGTAGGCAAAATGGCACGATATGCTCTTGCATAGATTCTAGCGCAAGCTGCGCAGCCCTAGTGTAAGCGCGCACCAGCCCACCCACACCAAGCAGCGTTCCACCAAAATACCGCACCACGATCACCGCACAATCCACCAGCTCCGCCCCACGAAGCACATTGAGCACAGGCACACCAGAGCTGCCTTTAGGCTCGCCATCATCGCTACCACGCTCTAGAATCTGCCCCTCCCTATACGCGCGAAACGCATAGACAAAATGCACTGCCTTTGGGTGCATGGATTTTAGCGCTTCAAGGCTAGGCTCAAACGCCGCCAATGGCACAAGCACACTTAAAAATTTCGAGCCTTTGCACTCATACATATCCAAACCCCTAGAATCCAGCACCTCATCGCTAAAACTAGATTCCAGGGTTTTCATAAAGCGCAATCCCTAGAATCTAGCGCGCGTTAGATTCTGGTGTGGTAGGGCTGTGGCAGATATGAAAGTCATGCAACATTTGCTCACTAATCTCAAAGCCCTTTTCCCGCAGCGCTTGGATAACCTCTGGGCTACAATCTGTCTCCATAGGCCAAGCGCGCGGGTGCGTAGCAGATTCAAGCTTATCTCTAGCATCGATGAAAACCTGCTCGCCCAGCACACGCACATCGCGCTTAGCATCGATATTATTCACAACGCGCCACACAAGCATATAGGGATTATCAAGGTCATTTTTCTGCACATCGACAAACACCCCAATCCGCAGGCAATCCGCTAACACACCCCATACCTCCACATCATCAAGCAGCCTAGAATCCGCTCCCTCCACACCAATAACTGCTATTGGCGTAGCGCACTGCATGCCATACTGGCGCACCAGTGTAACCCGCACGCCCACCGCTCTGGAATCCAGCGCATTGCGTATAGCTACTAGAAGCGCTTCATCGCTGATGGGCTGGAGTTGTATGTGCGAGTCTTTAGGGTTTTGAAGTTTTTTAGACTCTTGCCCTTGCGTATGAGAATCTAGCGGTGCAGTCGCATCAAGCCCTAATTTCCCACCATAGGCATATTCTGGGCTTGCATGATCAAGCGCATCACACACGCCTTCGCTAATGAGAATCCTACGAGTAGAAAAGCGATTTAGAATATAGCACAAGAGATTTGGATAGTCTGTGAGCTCTGGTGCGTCCTCTCCCACAAAAATCGCATGCTTTACAAAGCTCATCTGCCCCACACCCCAAAACGCGTGCATAATCTGCTTGGCATGCCCTGGGTATTGCGGCGCGATTTTAGCAAGGATTAGGTTATGAAACACGCCATTTTCTGGCATATTGTAGTCTAGTAGCCCATGCGCACTAGTTTGGAGTAGCGGGAGAAATACTCGCTCGGTTAGATATCCCATGTATTTATCTTCGAGAGGGGGTTTGCCCACCACGGTAGCTGGGTAAATCGGGCGGGGTTTGTGCGTAATGGCAGTGATCTCTAGCACAGGATAAGGCTCGATAGGCGTATAGAATCCCGTATGATCGCCAAATGGTCCCTCATCAAGCATTTTGCTCGTATCTACAAAGCCCTCGATGATGATATCCACATCTGCTGGCACGCTTATGGGGTTGGTAAGGCAGCGCACAAGTCTTGGGCGTTTGCGCTTGATAAGCCCATAGAGCATGAGCTCATAGATTCCATGCGGAAGCGGGGCTTGCCCGCACCATGTGTAGAGCGGATCACCGCCTAGAGCTATGGTTACAGGCATTTTCTGCCCTGCTTTTTTATACTCGTGAAAAAAATGTGTAGAATCTTTATGGATCTGCCAGTGCAGCCCTAGCGTGGATTTGCCATGAACTTGGAGGCGATAGAGACCTAGATTTTTACGCTTGCCATCAAGGCTTTGGGTATAAACCTGCCCCATGGTGATAAATGGCGCGCTATCATGCTTCCATGTGGTAAGAATTGGCAGCTTATAGAGATCGATATTATCCCCCATATAGCGCACTGCCTGCGCGCTAGAGTGTCGCACAAGCTTTGGCAGAGTAAAGCGGAGAATCGAGTAGCGCTTAAGCGCAGAGAGCATGGCTTTGAAGCCTTTTGGGGGAGCGAGATTGAGCAGGGATTTTATCAGTGCAGCGATTGACTCTGGTGGCTGGGTGGCAATAAGCTCTGTGCGCTTAAATGAGCCAAACACATTCATAAACACAGGGATATCAAACTCCACGCCCCTTGCCCTATCCACAGGCTTGGTAAAGAGCAAGGCTTTGCCACCGCCTGGCTTTTTGACTTCAAGGTAGGCTAGGTGGGGGATCTCTAGGTGGATATCAAGCGGTGTATCGATAATTTTTAGCTCATCATGCTGTGTGAATAATTCTATTGTTTTTTCCATATTCTCTCCAAAACATCTCCAAGCTCTTAGCGTGATATGCGAGTGAGCGCGCATTATAGTATCTTTTATCTTATTTATCATAATCTGCTACAATGCGCGGCTTTATCACAAAGAGTGGATCAAGATTGCATAAACTCGCAAGCAAACTACCTTAAGAATCTATATTAGGAGTATTTGTGCGCTGTAAGACACAAAATCTATACCACAAATTCTACGAAAGCTTTCATAAAAGCTATAAGGCTTGCCATGAGAGCCTAAATAGCTGGCTGAAGCTCCCCCTAGTCTGTGTAGCACTCATCACTAGCCAAGTGAGTGCAGGAGGATTTATCCCCGATAAATACGCTACCTCCACACTAAATTCCCTAGGTGTTGGCACGGAGTTTTTGCACTCTCTCCAGTCTAATGTCCTTCTCCAATCCGCAAGCACCGATACGCGCTGGGTGCGGTTTGTAGATCAGTTTGACTCTAGCTATGAGTTTATCCCAATCATTCGCTCCATGATCGCGCAATCAGGAATCCCGCAGGAGTTTTTGTTCCTAGCGATGGCAGAATCTGGATTCTCCTCTAGGGCATATAGCAAAAAGCGCGCGGTGGGAATTTGGCAGTTCATGCCATATACTGCAAAGGATCTTGGACTTGTGATCAACGACTATGTCGATGAGCGTCGCGACCCTATCAAAAGCACGCGCGCCGCGATTAAGTATCTGCAGTTTCTCTACAACTCCACAGGACAGTGGTATCTAGCAGCCATGGCATATAACTGCGGGCTAGGGCGACTCAAAAAGGCAATTGAACGCGCGCAATCCAGCGAGCTAGAAGTGCTACTTGATGAGCAAGCCAAATATCTCCCAGCCGAGACGCGCCAATATATCCGCACGATTTTAAGCATGTCTTTAGCCTTTAGCAATGCGCCAAAAATGCAAGCCCTCGATCGTGAATACCTGCTAAATCGCGGGGCATTTGACACACTAGCCCAAGTGCAGGTAAAAGGCGGCACGCTGCTAGCGAGTATCGCAGCAGCAGCTGGCATGAGTTTAGAAGACATCAAAAAATACAATCGCCATTTCACCTACAATTTTCTCCCCCAATCCAGCAAGGAATACGCTATCTATATCCCCTATGATAAGCTTGCCTATTTCAAGCAAAATTTCGATCCAAACGCACTGCCTACCTCCAAATTCGTCTTCCACAAAGTCAAACAAGGCGAGAGCCTAGCCTCAATCGCCAAAAAATACGGCATAAGCGTGCAGGAACTCAAGCTTAGTAACAATTTCTCGAGCAAGCAAGTGATTTTTGCAAATCAAAAGCTTGTGATTCCACTGCTCGTGCCACAAAAAATCGCGCAAAACTAGCATGATCTCCCCTACGAGCGCGCGCACATTTTTCTCTAGCTTTTTTATATCATGTAGCGCGCTTGTGGTATGTGTAGCACTGGGCTTAAGTGGCTGCGCAAACGAGAGCGTATATCGCGGTGGGATTGGCGCGTTTAAAGACTACGACTCGCTCGATCTCTATCGCTCCACAGGCTCACATACGCCAAACTATACCAACCAAGCCTTTGGTGGCGATGTCTTCGCACTAGGACATCTTGGCAAAAGTAGCTCGGGCACTTCGGGTGGGTTTAGCGCCAATAATGCTCCGGCAGATAGCTTTAGCGGGAACGATGGCTCACTGCTAGCAGGCATGCGAGAGAGTGAGGCGATCCAGCGTGCTACCATGCGCCCCTATCAAATCGCTGGGAAGTGGTATTACCCCACGCAAGTCAAAGTGGGTAAGACTTTTGATGGCATTGCTAGCTGGTATGGTCCAAATTTCCACGCCAAAGCCACTTCAAATGGCGAGACATACAACATGCACGCCCACACAGCAGCTAGCAAAACTCTGCCGATGAATACGATTGTAAAAGTGTTCAACAAAGATAATGGCAAGACGACGATTGTGCGCATAAATGATCGCGGTCCTTTTGTCGATGGGCGCATTATCGATCTCTCCAACGCCGCAGCAAAAGACATAGATATGGTGCAAAAAGGCACAGCAAAGGTGCGGATAGAAGTCATAGGCTTTGGCGGCAAGGTCGATAAACACTACCAAAACTCGCTTAGTATCTCAAGCGAAGCGATTCAAGATGAGTTTGAAACCAGCGATGATGAAAATCTCGTCGTCTCTGGTGGCTCTTTCTCACTGCAGCTAGGCGTGTTTAAGCAAAAAAGCGGCGCAGAATCTGTGCAGCAAAAATACAGCGACACAAACTACAACGCCACAATCAAAGAGCAAGATGGCTTGTATCGGGTATTTCTACAAGGATTTCAAAGTGAAGAAGAAGCCCAAGATTTTGCCAAATCCCACAATCTAAGTCCCGTCATCGTGCGCGACTAGCGATTAGACCCTACCACTACAAGCCAAACACCACAGCCTAAGCCCCAGAATCTAGCAAGCAGATTCCAGCGCCCTAGATTCTAGTAGCACCCATAGCACGCTGACTTTACATAATCTACACGCCACAATCCCCCAAGCCACGCTCTCCCTAGCCCGCTCCAGCCCTCCGCATAGCAAGCCCTCGCGGCATTTCCGCCTAGCTCCTTTAGCTTTCGCATATCGCTACTCTCCCTATTTTTATTTGTCCTTATCTTTTGTCTTTTTGGCAGTGCGAAGCACTGCGACTTTTAATAAATATTTAAGGGGGGGGGGGATAGAATGCGAGCCGCATCTCGCCTAGCCCCCATACACCACATACAGGGCTATGTCCAAGACTTGTCATAGAATCTAGGCACAAGAGAGCACAAGCGTCACTCCAGACTAGGACATCACTATGAGTATTCTTGCCTCCACCTATCGCACATTTCTCAAGCCTCTCCGCGCACGCTACACAAGAGCCCAAGCCATGCGCTATTTCCTTGCCAAAACTCAAAGCTACAAATCGCTCCACAACCCACTAAAGCCCTTGCCCCAGGAAGCCAAAGAAGCCTGCCTAGACTTTTGGAGTCGCTATCTCCCAGCCTCTCGACTCTCTCATACGCTTGATTAGCATACGATTATCTACAATAGCAATCGATTCTGCCCTACACATCATGCCTATTTAGATAATGCTTTCTACTACATGCAGATTCTCCCAGCGCTCAATGCCAAAGGCTATGTAGAAGCCCTTGCGGACAAAAACTACGCGGACTTACTTTTCACGCCATTCAATCGCCCAAAAAGCATTGCCAAGTGTATCAATGGCGCGTATTTCGTGCAAGAGTATAGCTCGCTAGAAACTCCCAAAACCGCCCGCATAGATTCTGCAAGCCCTCGCAGCCTGCGAGCAATCAGCAAGCGCGAGCTAATAAGCCTGGTGCGAGACTCTGGGGAATGCGTGATCAAGCCCACCAAATCAAACGAAACAGGCTCTGGCAAAGGCGTAGCGCTTATAGAATCTAGCGCGAAAGAGAGCGAGCTAGAAGCGCTGCTCACAAGCTACAAAAGCGATTTTATCATTCAGGAGAAAATCTCCCAGTCAAAGTGGCTATCAGCCCTAAACCCCACAAGTATCAACACCTTTCGCATAGTGAGCCTGCTCTGGGAGGGGCGCGTGGAGATTCTCTCTGCTACGCTGCTCGTAGGCGAGGAGGGGCTCACATCAAATGGCGGGCATTTCCGCATAGGGATTGATCTAGCACAAGGCTGCTTGCGAGACTTTATTATCCGTGGCAAAGGCGAGCACATAGACTCCCTGCCAAACGCCACCAAAGAGTCGCGCAATCTCCCTATCCCAAATCTCCAAAAGCTCCTAGATATGGCAAAAGACATGCACTCGCTCCTACCGCATTTCAGGCTCATAGGCTGGGATTTCACGCTGGATTCTAGCGATGAGCCTATGTTTATCGAGCTAAATCCAGATGTGCCAAGCTGCGAAATCCCAGAGCAGACAAACGAACCGCTTTTCAAAAATCATGAAGAAATCATCACGCTAGCAAGCACATATCGCCCATAGCCACCCATGCAGCCAAATAACTTTATCCAAACACTTAAGCCCTATATCCCAATCGCACATAAAATCTGGGAAATCCAAGACCAAGGTAATATTATAAAACTTGATTGGAATGAATCCACCCTACCCCCATCGCCAAAAGTATTCTCCGCTCTCCAGCATGCACTACAAAACGACAAGCTACACTGGTATCCAAACACAAAAAACCAAAAACTACTCAATCTACTAAGCACATATACAGAGCTTCCCAATGAGTGTATAGAGATTTTTGCAAGTAGTGATTGCGTGCATGAATTTATCTTGCAGGTTTTTGGCACAGCAGGAGAAAGCGTGTGTATTATCGCGCCAACTTACGATAACTTCCGCTCAAGCGCGCAGGGACGAGGGCTAGAAACAATGTTTTTCTACACAGATGAAAGCGGACATATCAACTGGGAGACACTAGATAGCTTCCTAGAATCCAACCAGCCAAATATGCTCTATCTCTGCAATCCAAACAACCCCACTGGCACGCTGCATGACATAGCTTCACTACAAACACTCATTAGCAGGTATGTCAATACGCTATTTATCATCGATGAAGCATATTATGAATTTTGCGGAATTAGCATAGCCAAAAGAGCGCAAAACACAGAAAATCTCATTGTTACGCGCACATTTTCAAAAGCATTTGGGCTGGCATCATTTCGCATAGGATACTGCCTAAGCACACCACAAAACATCGCAGCACTCAATCGCTTACGCAACCCAAAAAATATTCCGCATTTCTCACAAATTGCCGCTATCGCCGCACTAGAGGATATTGCATATATGCAAGCGTATGTGAAAGAAGTGCTAGAAGCTAGAGGAGAATTTTTAAAGGCGTTGGATTCTATGCAAGGCTTTAGAGCTTATCGCTCACAGGCAAATTTTATCTTTTTGCAATGCGAAAAAGTCGATGAATTATGTGTATTCCTAGAATCCAATAATATTTTTATCCGCAACTATACACATATCCTACCAAACCATTGCCGCATAAGTATTGGCACAAAAGAGCAAATGCAAGAAGTAGCAAAATCTTTGCAAATTTTCTGCAAGCAGGACATGCCAAAATGAGTGCGCCTAAAAACATATTGGCAATTTTTGATTTTTGCGAAACGCTGGTAGATTTCCAAAGTGCAGCAAGATACTTGGAGCTTGTAGCAGAATCTAGGGGCTATAACACCAGACCATACAGAATCCAAAACAAGCTCCAGCACAGAATGAAAAGTATTGCTCGCAGGCTTTTCCCCAAAGCATGTGCAAGATATTGCCAAAGCGTGCGCTACGAAGCCTTACGCGGATTTGAAACCCAAAAAGCACAAGATACTGCTAGAGAATTTTTTATCAATGAGCTTTTGCCGCATATAAATACACCTATCATCGAGCGTGTGCGGTGGCATGGAGAGCAGGGGCATACGCTTGTCATTGTCTCTGGAGGATTTGAGATATATATCAAACTTTTTGCGGAACATTTTAAAATCCCACATGTTGTAGCCATTAAACTAGAATCTAACAATGGTCTTCTAAGTGGTGAAATATCAGGACTCCATACTATGGAGCATAGAAAGCTCTATGCACTGGATTCTGCCCTAGATTTAAGCCAATATGACCTTGCGCGCTCTTATGCGTATAGCGACTGCCCTAGCGATATCCCCCTGCTCTCTCTTGTGGGCAATCCCCACGCCGTAGAAAGCAGCCAAGACATGCAATGGGCGAGAATCCTAGGCTACACCATAATCCCCGCCAAGCCTCAAAGCTAGATTCTGCGCTGGCAGAATCTACTTGCGCACTAGAATCCAAGTTTAAGCTTACTTGACTACAATTAGCACTTTGCAACACTCCTGTAACAAGCAGAATCCACCAGCCCAAGAATCTAAAGAGACATCATGCTAGCACTTGAAGACATCATGCGCGCCAAACTTCGCCTAGAGCCCATCATCGAGCATATCCCACTCTCCTACGCACCCAAACTCTCTAAAATCCTAGACGCCCACATCTATCTTAAAAAAGAAAATCTCCAGCGCACAGGCGCATTCAAAATCCGTGGCGCGTTTAACAAAATCGCTCTCATGCAAGAGCGCGCAAACAATCAAACGCAAAAACCACCACAAGACAACGCAAAAAACCATGCCCCCACAGGCGTCATCGCCGCAAGTGCCGGGAATCACGCCCAAGGCGTAGCCTACGCGGCGCAGTATTTCGCACTCCCTGCCATCATCACCATGCCAGAATCCACCCCACTTCTCAAAGTCCAAGCGACCAAAGAGCTTGGCGCTGAAGTGGTGCTAAGTGGCGATAACTACGATGAATCTTACGCCAAAGCCTGCGAAATTGCCAAAAAGCGGGGGCTGGAGTTTATCCACCCATTTGCCGATGAAGCAGTCATGGCAGGACAGGGGACAATCGGGCTAGAGATGATCGCCGAGCAGGAGCTGGATTTTGTGCTTGTGCCAATTGGTGGAGGTGGGCTCATCAGCGGGATCGCCTCTGCCTACCGCGCCCTAAGCCCCCACACCAAAATCATCGGCATAACCGCCAAAGGCGCACCCGCGATGAGAGAGAGCTTCGCTAGCGGCAAGATCAAAAATGCCGCCGTCGTGCGCACCATAGCCGACGGGATTGCCGTGCGCGATGTCAATCCCCTACCTTTCTCCTATATCCAAGAGGGTGTAGATGAGATTTTGCAAGTCGATGATGAAGAAATCGCCTCTGCTATCCTCTACCTCCTAGAGAATCAAAAGCTCATCGTCGAGGGGGCTGGCGCTGTGGGCGTCGCTGCACTCTTGCACAAGAAACTCACACTGCCAAAGAGCGCGCGCGTGGGCGTGGTGCTAAGTGGCGGGAATATCGATGTAACTATGCTCAATCTCATTATCCAAAAGGGCTTGGTGAAAACCATGCGCAAATTCCAATTCCAAGTGCTGCTCGTGGATAAACCAGGCGCCCTGCAAACACTAAGCGATTTATTTGTAAAAGCTGGGGCGAACATCGTGCAAATCGACTATGACAGGACAAGCACCAATCTCGCCTATGGCGATGCGTATGTCATCATCTCGCTAGAAACCAAAGGGGCAGAGCATAAGCAATCAATCTGCCAGAGCCTGCTCGATCATGGCTATGACTTCAAAGAGATTTTTTAGATTCTTACCAGAGCTTGGGCGGAAGCTTCCGCCAGATATTCTTGCACGCGCGAGAATCGAGCTAAAAATCTGGCTCAACAAGCACGCAGGCACGATGAGCCCCAGGCGGTTTGATGTTATCGATTTTGGCGTGATAGCAATCATGCTAATAAGCCTTGGCGCACTGCTGTTTATGATAAGCGAGATTTCCATTAGCTACAAAGAAATCACCAAGCTCTATGGTAGTGATTTGTGGCTTTTTGCGTGGCTGCGGGTGTGTTTGGAGATTTTTGGCGTGGGTGATTATAGCCTGCGTGGCAGCTTGCTACTCACGCATGCAATCAACATGTGGCTTATGTATGCCATAGGCAGAATCTACCTAAGAAAAAAGCGCGACTGCCTACTGCTAATCCTCCTCTACGCACTGCTTCCGGGTGTCAATATCTCTGCGATTTTGCTCTATGAGAGTGTATTTATCATCTTTGGCTTCTTGCTTGTTTGCTATTTGCAGCTGCGATTTAAGCGTATCCCTTATGTGCTGCTTATTGCTATTGGGCTGCTTGATTTGGCGTTTTGCACGCTCTTTATCGCACTAGGCATTCACGCCCTGCACAAACGCAACAACACCGCGCTCATCACCGCACTGCTAGGCTTTGGCATAAATATGTTTCTCTACTCAAGCTCTATCCATGGCGTGCCACAAGCGTATTTTCTCGATGAGCTTGGTGCTATGGCAATGCTTTTCTCCCCGCTAGTATTTCTCTACTATATCTATACACTCTATGCAGCTCTCGCTCGGCGCAAGGACTACTCACTCCTAGTGCTTGTGAGTATAAGCGGGATTATATTCTCTCTACTACTCTCCCTACGCCAAGACATCGACATTGCCAAATTCGCGCCTGCATGTGTCGTAGGGCTGCCTGCACTTGTGTATGGATTCTACAACGACATGCGCTCGCGCCTTAGAATCTATCGCACGCGTTTTAAGGTGCGTATGGCAGTGATTTTTAGTGTGCTATGTGTCGAGGTGTTTTGCCTGTTTGGAAATAAATTTGTCTATCTCTTTTCCCTAGAGCCAAACTACGCGCGCTCCTACTATGTGGCAAAAGATCTCGCCCATGAGCTTAGTAGCAGAGGTGTGAAAAATCTAAAAATCCAAGATAGCACGCTAGCGCTACGGCTGGGATTCTATGGGATTGGCGCTGGAAGCGGGGCATGCTTATATACGCTAGATTCTAGCAGCCCCAAATCCACAAAATCCAAAGACATCATAGAAGTCCGCTACCTAGGCAAGCTCATCGCGCGCTATAAGCTAGTGAGAAATAATGCGTGCCGCATTTAGCGCACTAGAGCTGATTCTCTCTGTCATGCTGCTTGGCATAGTTGTGAGCTTCGCACTGCCTAAGCATACTTCACTCCATAAAGCCGCGCAGCTCACCCTAGCCTACATTCGCTATACCCAGCACCTTGCTCTCAATGACTCGCTTGACTTTGCTACGCTTAGACAGACACGCACACTCACCAAGAGCCACCCATCAATCGACCCAAACAAACTGCTAGATTCTAGCCGCAATCTCTGGCAAATCCAATTCCACCAAAGCGGAATCTACACGCTAAATAGCTTTAGTGTGTTTTTTGACACGCCTAGATTCTCACCCACCACCGATAGAGACAATCAGCCCCAGCCTGGCGACATCATCGCACGAAATGGCGCAAACATGCGCTGTCTCACAGGATATAGCAATGTCAATGCACCCATTGAATGCCGCAACAACGGCGAAATCCTCGTGCGACTCCATGAGCGCTTCGCTATTGATAGTATCGAGCTGATGAGCGAAAATGCCTGCCAAGAAATGGGCACATTTCGCATAGGGTTTAATCACCTAGGCGAGCCATTTTGCCAGAAAATGCCGCGCGCACTGCAAGGAAACATGCAAATCCTCTTGCGTAAAGGCAAGGAGAGCAAATCTATCTGTATCCTGCCCCATAGTGGCTATGCGTTTATCGCGTCTCAATGCTAGGCGACAAGAGTGGATTTTGCTATAATACCGCTCAATCCCACCACCCACAAAGGCTTGCATGTGCATGCAATATCGATGAAAATACTATCTCTGCTCTTTTCTCTATTGCTAGTGCCACTATCTCTGCTCCACGCTGCACCAGAATCTAGCTTGCCAATCCACTCCACCCAGGCACCAAGTATCGCGCTTATGGATCAAAAGCAAATACAAGATGAGCTTAAATCTATTGACGCCACACTTGCCAAAAGCAATAACCCATGGCTCAAGCGATACACAGACTATGCCAGCTACAATCGTATCATGCGCCAAATGCACACACTCCAAGATGAAGTGCTCCATATTGATGCAAACGATTTGCGCACGCTCAATGAAAAGCGCCTTGCCATAGAGACACTCGAGCGCCAGCTCGATATGCTAAAAGAAGCCAAAAGCGATCCTTTCAAAGACCTTATCCAGCGTCCAGAGATCACCGAAATCCCCACGATCACAAACCCCATAGCCATCATTGGCGGAATCTCTTTTCTAAACACCCTCCAATCCACCAAAGCGCAATTCACCAGCAACAAAGAAAGCCTAGAGAGCCTTCTTGCACTCATAGAGCGCAAATATTCTCTCCTAGATAGCTTGCACAAGCTCGATAAATCTCCCCAAATCACAAAAGAACTCTCTCTTGCCCAAAGCGAGCTACTAGAATTTCAAAGCGCATATAACATCATCTCTACAAGCATTGATATCTACACCAAGCGCTATGATGAAGTCTATATCCAAATCTCAAACGCAATCAAAAAGCAGACCCTAAAGCTCATCTACATTATCATCGCTATCCTTATAAGCATTGGAATCGCGCTTGGGCTAAAGCTCCTTATCAAGCGCTATATCGCCGATAATGAGCGCGCCTACACCACAAACAAAGTCATCAATTTTTTCAATATCACTATTATCATTTTGATTTTGCTCTTTGCGTATTTGGAGAATGTTACCTATCTCGTCGCAGTGCTGGGCTTTGCATCTGCTGGGCTTGCGATTGCGATGAAAGATTTGTTTATGAGTATTTTGGGCTGGTTTGTCATCATGCTAGGCGGGAGTGTCCATGTGGGCGATCGCGTGCGCGTGCAAAAAGATGGCTCTATCTATATTGGCGATGTGCTAGACATCTCGCTACTGCGTATCACTATCTATGAAGATGTAACGCTCACAAGCTTTACAGACAACCGCCGCGCTGGGCGGATAATCTTTATCCCAAATAATTTTGTCTTCACAATGATGATTGCCAACTATACACATGGAGGAATGCAGACGGTGTGGGACGGGATTGACTTTTGTATCACATTTGATTCCAATGCACAAAAAGCCCTGCAAATCGCCCAAAGTGTCGCGACAAAATATGCTCGTGGCTACACACAAATCACCAAAAAGCAGCTACGCAAAATGCGCGATCGCTACTCGCTTAAAAACGCCAATGTCGATCCGCGTGTGTATAGCTTCATCGTGCCAAATGGGATTACGATTTCTGTGTGGTATCAAACAAACGCCTATGCCACGCTCACTCTACGCTCGCAAATCTCACTAGAAATTATGCGCTCCTTGCTCGCAGAGCCTGATATTTTCATCGCCTATGAGACGACGAAATTTATCCAAAGCCCGCACGATGGCTTTGCTAATAAACCCTATGAGCCTAGCTTGTCAAACCCAGCCCAGCCCCAAGATAGCCCAAGTCAATAAATCGCAGTGAGTTATGATATGAAGCCTCAAACCCCCACACCCCAGAGATACACACAAAAGCCTAAAGTCTTTTTCAAAACCTTTGGCTGCCGCACCAATATCTATGACACCCAAATCATGCGCGAGAATCTACGCGATTTTGACTGCACGCAAGAAGAGAGCGAGGCAGATATTATTGTGGTAAATTCCTGCACGGTAACAAATGGCGCAGATTCTGGCGTGCGCAGCTATGTGCGAAGAGCTAATGAGCTAGGCAAGCAAGTGGTATTCACAGGCTGTGGAGTCAAAACACAAGGCAAAGCACTCTATACAAGCGGGCTTGTCGCGGGGGTGCTAGGTCATAGCCACAAAGAGCGCATAAACGCCGCGCTACAACATCTCCGCCTAGATCCCCAACACCTAGATTCTAAAGACACAAAACCTAAAAGCCCAGGGCAAGCCCCAGAATCTAGCCAGAATCTGGACTTTACCGCCGCACCAAATACCACAAATCCACACCCAAGCCCAGAATCTACAGCCCTGCAAGCTTCCAGGTTTTTCTATGATGATGACCTAGAGAGCGCGCATGTAGATTCCACGATTGTGAGCGAGTTTGTAGGCAAATCGCGCGCATTTATCAAAATCCAAGAGGGCTGTGATTTTGCATGTAGCTATTGCATTATCCCATCTGTGCGCGGACGCTCGCGATCACTCCGGCTTGATCACATCATAGACCAAGTCAAAGTCTTGCTAGATTCTGGGATTAGCGAAGTGGTGCTAACAGGCACAAATGTCGGTAGTTACGGCAGAGCCTCCCTAGAATCTAGCAGCAGCCATTCAGCCTCACTTGCTGTGCTTTTAGAGAAGCTTTTTGCACTTGAAGGCTTACGCCGCGTGCGGATAGGGAGTCTTGAGCCAAGTCAAATCACACAAGAGCTTTTTGCACTACTCTCCCACCCAAAGCTCGAGCGACATCTCCATATTGCACTCCAGCACACGCATGATTATATGCTGGAGAAGATGAACCGCCATAATCGCTTTGCTAGTGATTATGATCTCCTCCATAAAATCGCAAATCTTGGCTATGCCATAGGGACGGATTTCATCGTAGGACACCCAGGAGAGAGCGAGGAGATCTGGCGTGAAGCCTTTGCAAATCTCACTACCCTACCACTCACACATATCCATCCTTTCATCTACTCTGTGCGCGATGGCACTGCCTCTGCAAGCATGCGCCCTGCGGTAAATGGCGCAGTAAGCAAGCAGCGTCTGCATGAGCTTACCACCCACATCGCTAGCTCCAACCACCGCTTCCGCGCACAAAAGCTCGCTAGCGGTGCAGCACTCAATGTGCTTATCGAAAAGCAGCTAGGCGATGTGTTTGTCGGGCTTGATGAGTTTTATAACAAGATATTCATAGAATCCAGCACCCCCCTGCCCCAGTGGATCGCCATTACTGACTATGAGGTGCAAAAGGAGCATAACTATGCCAAAATCTAACTCAAAACATCTCATTATCATTATTGCCGGAGTGATTATTATCTTATTGCTACTGCTAGCGCTTCTGCTCAAAGATACTGCGACCACTATTTCAGCAAATGCGCTAGAAAACGCCCTGCAAAAAAACCTCATCGTCAAGCTCTGGGAGCAAGGCGACTATCTCTATGCCAAAGGACGAGACTCTCAAGTCTATAAAGTCCTGCGCTCCTCTATTGAGCTAAGCACAAGCAGCACGAAAGCCGACTCAAACCAGCAGCCCACCCATGCCTCCCAGCTCCCAGCCCTACTAAAATCTCTCCCCATAGAGCGCACTAGCTCGACATGGCTTATTTATCTCATCATCGCATTGCTGCTTGGCGTGGTTGGAGGTGCATTTGCGCTACTCCAAAAGCGCTCACGCATGGCAATTTCACCCATGAATGCCAACATGAATGCTAATTTGCGCAGCAACCCCCTAGAATCTAGCTCTACCATAGCACCCCTACACTCAAGCATGCGCTTTAGCGATGTGGCGGG
Source organism: uncultured Helicobacter sp. (assembly GCF_937906905.1). GTDB lineage: Bacteria > Campylobacterota > Campylobacteria > Campylobacterales > Helicobacteraceae > Helicobacter_B. Next base: position 42,180 of record NZ_CALERY010000002.1, read on the forward strand.
GATTGATGAAGTCAAAGCCGAGCTATTAGAAATCGTGGATTTTCTTAAAAACCCGCATAAATACCAGCATTTCCATGTGAATATGCCACGCGGTGTGTTGCTCTCTGGCGCACCTGGTGTGGGCAAAACCCTGCTAGCCAAGGCACTTGCTGGCGAGAGTGGTGTGCCGTTTTTCTACCAGAGTGGGGCGAGCTTTGTAGAAATGTATGTGGGCGTGGGGGCAAAGCGCGTGCGAGAGCTCTTTAGTCGTGCCAAAGCCAGCGCGCCATGTATTATTTTCATCGATGAAATCGATGCTATTGGCAAAGCACGCCAAAGTGGCAGCCACAATAACGAGCGAGAATCCACACTCAACCAACTGCTTGTAGAAATGGACGGCTTCAGTGATAATAGCGGAGTCATCGTGCTTGGTGCGACAAACCATATCGACGCGCTTGATCCTGCACTATTGCGCAGCGGGCGGTTTGATCGCAAGCTGTTCATCGAGCTACCAAACAAGCAAGAGCGCGAGCATATCCTCTCTATGTATCTTGCCAACAAACCCCATAATCTCCACACCCATATCCCAGAAATAGCCAGCCAGACATCAGGCTTTAGCGGAGCAAGTTTAGCCACGCTTGTCAATGAAGCTGCGCTCACAGCTATCCGCCGAGGTGCGCAGGGGATTAGCAAGCAGGATTTTGATAGTGTCTATGGCAAAATCCATAGTGGGCTAAAGCGTCTTCCACTCCTAGAATCCCACATGCGCGATGTCTATGCGATCTATCAAGCCAGCAAACTTCTCTATGCACTGCGACATAATCTCACTCCACAGCGATTCACACTATTTGAGACCACGCTACTGCCCTACTCGCCACACACACTGCGCCAGAGCGAGCTGCTCGTTCGAGTGCGCTTCCATCTTATAGGCGATCGTGCGCTGCGCGTTGGATTTGGCGATAGCTTTGGGATATTTGCCCAAGATAGCCACGATGCGCGTGATCTTATCGCTCAAGGACAAGAGCTAGGGCTACTCCAAAGCGCACAAGCAAGCGCGCTAGAAGAGCAAATCATCTATGATGAGCGCCATGTCGCCACACAGGGCTTGGTGGAGTTTATCAAGCTCGAGCTAGACAATCTCTGCACCCTAGCTGCACTGCTTTTACAGCAGGAGCGACTAGAATCTATCCCAGAAACCCCCGCAGCACTCGAAGCACTTTTACAGCGATTGCGGAATTTGCAAAAGCAAGAGTTAAGGGCAGGAGACCTAAAAGTAGATTCTAGTGGAGAATCTTTAAGCGAAGGTTTGCTCAATACCTATAAGAATCTCGATAGGCTCGAACATTTGCGTGCATATTTCACGCCAAGGCTGTTTTAAGGGATTCTAGCTTGCGCTGCATTGACTTATAATGTGGATTAAATTATCATTTGGGATTTTTGCACGAGGAGTGATATGAGCCCCATAAGCCCAAGCCTAGATTCCCTACGCTCACTAGAGGGCTACTATCGCGTCCCTATCAAACGCGAACTCTACGCGGATTTCATCACACCTATCTGCGCTTTGCGTGCGCTCAAAGCCCACTCGCAAGAAACCTTTCTTCTAGAATCTATTGAAGATTCCAAGCGCTGGGGGCGATATAGCTTCCTGGGGCTGCACCCAAGCGCAGAAATAAAAATCTCTGCATGGCAAGTTATGATAAGCTCGAGTGATCCACGCCTACTGGCGCTACACACACTTAGCAACAATCATGCAAGCGTGCAGCATAGCAAAACAAGCTCTGGAAAAGCATGCGTGCGATTTCAAGCAGAGCCCAAGCGCGTGCTACGCGAGATCCTGCGCCTCTACAAATCCCCCAAGCTCCCAGACATGCCTCCATTCACAGGCGGGTTGGTAGGGTATTTTGCCTATGATAGCATCGCGTATGCCGAGCCTGTGCTGGATTTTCCACGCACAAATCCGCCTACTCAAGCGGATTTTGGGGCAGATTGTAAGCGAGACTCCGCACTAGCACCAGAATCTAGCCCACATGCAAACAAGTCCTCCAGTATCTCTTCTGGTTGGGAGCCAGATTCTAGTGATGATATGCACCTTATGCTTTTTGAACATGTAGTGGTGTTTGATCATTTCACACAAAAGCTCCTACTTATCACCAATCTTGATTTCACCCACCTAGAATCCAGCTACGCGCGCGGTGTAGAGAAGCTAGAGCTCATCGCCAACATCTTGCAAAACGCCTCGCACAATCCCAGTGCCAAACATTTTCACGCCCAAGATTCTGCTCCAAAATCCCTCCAAGCTTTCGCACCCTTTGCCCTAAAAGGCGCATTTCAGCGGTATTTTGATGAGAAGAGATTCTGCGAGATTGTGCGCAAAGCCAAGCACTACATCACACAAGGCGATATTTTCCAAGTGGTGCTTTCAAACCCTATCCAAGCGCGCGCAGAAGGTAGCTTGCTCAATGTCTATCGCGTGCTACGCACGAGCAATCCATCGCCCTATATGTTTTATCTCTCAAGCGCAGATCTTGAAATCACAGGCTCATCGCCTGAAACACTTGTGCGGCTAGAGGACTCCACGCTCTATACCTATCCACTAGCTGGATCGCGCCCGCGCGGGGCAGATGAGCAAGAAGACAAAGCGCTAGAATACGAACTGCTGGGCGATGAGAAAGAGCTTAGCGAGCATAATATGCTTGTGGATCTTGCGCGAAACGACATGGGCAAAGTAGCGCGTATTGGTAGTGTGGAAGTCGCAGCCTACAAGCAAATCGTGCGCTACTCGCATATTATGCATATCGCATCGACGATTAGGGCGGAGCTAGATTCTGGGCAAGATGCGCTAAGTGCGCTAGAAGCGATTCTCCCAGCTGGCACACTCTCTGGCGCACCTAAAATCCGCGCGTGCGAAATTATCCATGAGCTAGAAGAAACCCCACACGCTGGCAGGCGCGGGATCTATGGCGGGGCGATTGGATATATGGATTTTAGTGGAAATATGGATACATGTATCGCAATCCGCCTGGTATATAAGCGCGGCGATCGGGTGTTTGTGCGATCTGGGGCAGGGATTGTGCATGATAGTGATGAGAGAGCAGAGTGGCGCGAGCTTGAGAATAAAGCCAAGGCAATTTTACGCGCATTAGAAATAGCAAGCGCTGGGCTAGAATAGATTTGGGGGTTGTAGCAAAATTTAGTCGCTTTGGTTCTCCCCAAATCCCTGCCCGAACTTTTGCCAGAATCTAATCCAAACCTCCAAAAGCACAGCTAAGGAATACCAATGATTTTACTAATCGATAATTACGATAGCTTCTCTTACAATCTCTATCAACTCCTATGTGCGCAAGGTGTGGCGCTCCAAGTCGCACGCAATGACAAAATCTCTCTCCAAGACATCTACACCCTAGCTCCTAGCGCGATTATCATTTCTCCTGGTCCCAAATCCCCCAAAGACGCTGGAATCTGCCTAGAAGCTATCCGCACATTCGCTCCAAGCGTGCCGATATTTGGCGTGTGTCTGGGACATCAGGCGATTTGCGAGGCATTTGGCGGGGAGGTGGGGCTAGCACCTAAGATCATGCACGGCAAAGCCGATATGATTGAAATCGACACGACCAATGCGCTCTTTGCAGGGCTAGATTCTCGCATAGAAGTCGCGCGCTACCACTCACTCTGTGCGCTTACACTCCCAGATGAGCTAAAAGAGATCGCACACACGCTAGACTCTCATGCGATGTGTATGGCACTTTGCCACCAGAGCTATCCCACCTATGGCGTGCAATTCCACCCAGAATCCATTCTCACCCCACAAGGCGAAACAATCGTGCAAAATTTCCTAGCCCTTGCAACTACATTTCATCAAGTCCTATCTCAAAGTAAGGTATCCCAATGATAAAAGAAGCCATTTCCCTGCTTGCCAAACGAGAATCCTTAACCCACGCCCAAGCAAAAGCCACCATGAATGAAATCATGCGTAATGAAGCCAGCGATATCCAAATCGCCGCATTTCTCACAGCACTTGCACTTAAGGGTGAGAATATCGATGAGATCACAGCATGTGCGGAGTCCCTGCGCGAGCATTGCGTGCGGCTGCTCCATGATATGGAGGTGCTAGAAATCGTAGGCACAGGCGGTGATGGATCAAACTCTTTTAACATCTCCACAGCAAGTGCTATTGTAAGCGCGGCTGGGGGTGCGAGCGTAGCCAAACATGGCAACCGCTCGGCTTCATCACTCTGCGGCGCAGCAGATGTGCTAGAAGAGCTAGGGGTTAATATCATGCTAAGTAAGGAGGATTGCGAAAAGCTGCTGCAAGAGATTGGGATTTGCTTCCTTTTTGCGCAAAACTACCACATCGCCATGCGCTATGTCGCGCCTGTGCGCAAGCAGTTGGGAATCCGCACGATTTTTAATATCCTAGGACCTTTGAGCAACCCTGCGGGCGCGAGCCTACAGCTCATGGGCGTATATGATGAGAGTCTATGCGAACCGCTCGCACATGTGATGAAAAACCTCGGCGTCAAGCGGGGCATGGTGGTCTATGGGCAAGATAGCCTTGATGAGATTTCACTCTCTGCGCCCACCAGAATCTGTGAAATCACGCCAAGCGGGATAGAGTCATTTGTATTTTCGCCACAAGAATTTGGACTAGAGCTATGCGAGAAATGCGATTTAGAAGGTGGAGATAAACGCAAGAATGCGCAGATTTTGCGCGATATTTTTAGCAGCAAAGACAAAGGCGCAAAATACCACGCGATCTGCTTAAATGCTGGCGCAGCACTCTATATCGCAGGCAAAGCAGAATCCATGCACGATGGCTTCATACGCGCACGCGAGATTATCGACTCCGGGCAAGCTTGGAGTAAGCTTGAAGATTTTATCGCCAAAAGCCAAGCAAAGGCATGTGATTAGAGTATAGATTAGGCAAAGCCTAGATTCTGGCAAATCTGGCTTTTGTGTATCGTAAATTTATTTCTCTTTTTTCTCTTTTTGCACGATTGGTTTGAATTCTCTTGTAATCATGTTGTAGTTGAGAATCTCGCCGCTTTCGATGATGTAATACCACCCATACACGCGAAGCTCACCGCGATCAAATCGCTCCTCGACAAACGGATAGCTCATAAGATTTTCCAGCTGCTGCTCGATATTGATAAGCTCTGTAAGCCATGTGCGCTTGGATTTAGAAGCAGGCTTTAGGGCTAGCACCTTTTCTTTCACTGGGTCTAGGAGCTTTAGCCATTTTTTGACATAAGGAGTCTCATCAAGCTTTTTAGGTGGCTCATAGATTGCCTCGCACGCGCCGCAGTTGCTGTGCCCGCAAATGATAATGTTTTGTATCTCAAGGATTGTAATGGCATATTCTATGGCAGCGGTGGTGGCAAGATAGCCCTCACGCAGATTCTGCGACTCTTTGTAGGGCGGGACAATATTGCCAACATTACGGATAACAAAAAGATCGCCTGGCTTCGTATTAGTGATGAGATTGGGGACGACACGGGAATCCACGCAAGAGATGAAAAGTGTGTGCGGATCTTGCTTTTGCTTGAGAGATTCATAAAGCTCTTTATGGTCGTTGAAATCTTCTTCTTGGAATTTAATCACGCCATCAAATAATTCTTTCATTGTGCTTGCCTTTATGTGCCTAAAGCCCATCATGCGCCTTGTGGGCTAGGCAGATTATAGCCTATAAGTGGTTAAAAGACAGAATCTAGTGCGCTTTTTACGCGATATAGGAAAAACTTCGCTAGAATCCCCAAAATTTTAGCAATTTATCGTAAGGGGGCAAGCATGCAAAAAGACACGATAGGCTTTGGACTAGCGGGGAATTTCGCACATCATTTAGAGCAAGCAGGCGAGGCGAAAGATTTCATCGCATGTGAAAATGGTGCTATGCCTGATGCGCCCAAGGGAATATTCCCTTTCTATATCCCGCGTGCGCAGGGAGCACTTGGGCGATATTGTGTGGATTCTCATACGATTATCCTACCAGAGAATCCCGCTAAACGCGTGCAAGCAGAGCCAGAAATCGCACTTGAATGCGAGATTATCTACGAGAGTATGGCAAGTGCAGATACCACAGAAAATACACAAAAGCGTGTCGTGCGCGTGGAGCCAAAATTCTTCATGGCATGCAATGACACTTCTGTGCGCGATGATCCCACTGCAACCAAACTCTCGCAGAAAAAAAACTTCTCCGCAGGCTCAAAAGGCATAGGAGAGAAAATCGCTATTGATAGATTCTGCGCAGGCGGGGTTTGTGATAGCTACTCAATCGCAAGCTTTATCCGCCATGCAAATGGGCGCTTCCAGCCCTATGGTGAGTGTAGCTTGCTTACTTCATATAGCTATTTTCATGAGCGTTTGCTCGAGTGGATCGCATATAAACTCAACACCCAAAAAGACTGCGGCGTGCTAGAAGATCTCCCTAGTGTGCTGTCCTCTGCTGGCTACCCCACACGCGCACTCTTTTTTATCGGGGCGACTTGCTACATGGAGCGCTATGAGCAGTATCGCCTAGAATCAGGCGATGAAATCGCCATTGCCGCTTTCCCGCATACACGCTACTCTCTTGATCAAGTGCGCGCATGGCTAGATTCTATGGGCTCTATGGCTTCTTTAGATTCTAGCGACACACTTGAAGGAGTCTCGCTCCTGCGCCAAATCGTGCAAAAGCCCTAGCCCCAGATCCAAAAGCTTGACCTAGGATTGAATGGAGATTCTTGGGTTTTAGCCCTCTTGCTTTTTGAGCATTCTTCGCAGCGAGACATAGAACTTCATCCACTCATCAAGAGGCATAAGTGGGTGTCCTCCCCATTTGGTATTTGGCGGGAGATTTTTGCCCACTGCACCTCGACCAGCAATCTGCGTGAAATCCCCGATATGGATATGTCCGCCAGTGCCTGCCTGCCCGCCCATGACGACATTGCGCCCTGTGCTTGTTGAGCCAGCTAGCCCCACCTGCGAGACAAGCAGACTATGCTCACCAATAACGCAGTTATGACCAATTTGCACAAGATTGTCGATTTTCACACCATGCTTGATGTGTGTTTGCCCAAACACCGCGCGATCAATCGTAACATTTGCGCCAATCTCCACATCATCATCGATACGCACAATCCCATTATGCTCTATTTTGCAATGCTCCCCAGAATCTGTATGTGCATAGCCAAACCCATCACTGCCAATCACGCTGCCAGCATGGATATTGACACGATTTCCTATCATACTTTGACGATAAATCACGACATTTGGATAGATTTTGCAATCATCACCAATGACCACATCATCGCTAATCACCACCCCTGGCATAATCAATGTGCGCGCTCCAATTGTTACATTTTCTCCAATATGCACACCTTGCATGATTTGCGCGCAAGGCTGGATATTGGGATAGCTAGGCTTGGTAGATTTGTCATAGAGTGTCGGGGCGAAAGGATCTGCAAACTCACTTTGGGCAAATTTCTGCGAAAGCTTGGCAAATGCGAGGTGTGGATTGCGCACAAATAGTGGCTGGACATGCGCAGGGAAGCTTGCTTTATGTGCCTCATAGTCGCGCTCACGCACAAGCACTGCGCCTACTTTTGACTCTGCTAATACGCGAAAATACTGCACTTGATCGATATAGCTCACATCATGTTCCTCACCATACTCTAGCGGGGTAAGTGCATGAATAATAAAGTCATTGGCGATAGGATTTGTGATGCCAATTTCTTGGGCGATAGATGAGAGAAAAAGTGGCGCTTGCATGGGACTCCTTGTAAGGTGTGGATTAGATTCTGGTCTAAATGAGCGATATTTGGCTAATTTGCGCCAGCTTGCGTGATGTCATAGAAACTTTTGGGATCAAGTGCGGCAGAGCCTACAAGCACGCCATTAACATTAGGGAGAGATAGAATCTCGCGTGCATTGATTGCATTCACGCTGCCACCATACAACAAAGGAGCGCAAGTTAGTGTGCGCAAAAACGCGTGTGTAGATGCTATGTCTGCCACACTCGCACTCACCCCTGTGCCAATCGCCCAGATAGGCTCATACGCCACACTCACGCGAGCAGGGTTGTGTCCAGAGCTTCCTAGGATCTCCTCCATGCTCTCCATGACTCCATCAAACTGCGCACGCAAATACGCTTGCACCGCACTCTCCCCTTGCTCACGCACGCTCAAAGGCTCCCCGATACAATACACCACGCGAAATCCATGCCTGGCGAAATATTGAAATTTCTCCGCGATAAACTCCTGCGACTCGCCTAGTAGCGTGCGTCGCTCGCTATGCCCTAGCAGAATCGTGCGGATATGCAAAGATTCTAGTGCTTCCAAGCCTATCTCGCCTGTGTATGCTCCACTGCGTGTGGGGTAGGCATTTTGCGCACCAATCTCAAATTGCGCATGATCCACAGCCGCCTGAAGCGCTAGCGCTGGGGGAAAAAACACAATCTCATGCTGCCCTAAGAAATCGCTCGAGAATCTATAATTATTAAACTGCGCAAAATATGCCTGCACAGAATGCGCGGTGTGGTTGCATTTGAAGTTTGCCATAAACTGCATGGAGCGCCTTTCATAAGTAAAATAACCAAATCTATGTCCGCCAATTATACTTTAAACTCACGCGATTTGGGGCTTGTATAATTTGGAGATTTTGACTCTATGCTATATAATTAGCGCACAATTAGCACATAAAGGCGAGTAATGTTTAGGCTTCTACACACACAAGGTAGCGCACGGGCGGGCGAGCTCATACTCGCGCACTCTCATGTGCCTACGCCTGTGTTTATGCCTGTTGGCACGCAAGCCTGCGTGAAAGCCTTAGACGCGCAGGATTTGAGCGAGATCTTGCAGGCGAAAATCATTCTAGCAAACACTTATCACACCTACTTGCGTCCAGGTGCGGAGATTATGAAAGAATTTGGAGGAGTGCATAACTTTAGCGGATTTGCTGGGAGCTTTTTAAGCGATTCTGGCGGATTTCAGGCTTTTAGTCTGGGGCAGAATGTGAAAAAGACTCAAGAGGGGATTTGGTTTTGCTCGCATATTGATGGGAGTAAGCATTTTTTTACCCCAGAATCCGTGCTTGATATGCAATACGCGCTCAATAGCGATATTATGATGATTTTAGATGATCTCATCGCGCTACCTGCAGATGAAAAGCGACTCGCACAAAGCATAGAGACGACAACACGCTGGGCAGTGCGCTCGATGAACTACCACAGAGCACAGCAAGCTCGAGGTCTCGCGCAGGGAAATCATATATTTGGCATTGTGCAAGGCGGGGTGAGTGAGAGATTCCGCGCACAAAGTGCGCGCGAGCTCGTGGAGCTAAACTTTGATGGCTACGCGCTAGGCGGGCTTGCAGTGGGTGAGAGTGCGCAGGAGATGTATGAGACGATCGACTTCACTACGCCACTCCTGCCAGAATCCAAACCACGCTATCTCATGGGGGTAGGCACACCAGAGAATATCATCGAAGCAATCGATCGTGGGGTAGATATGTTTGACTGCGTCATGCCTAGTCGAAATGCGCGCAATGGCACGCTTTTCACGAGCTTTGGCAAACTCCATATCAAAAGCCCCCAATACAAGCACGACCATGCACCTCTTGATGAGTCCTGCTCTTGCTACACTTGCAAACACTTCTCTCGCGGGTATTTACACCATCTTTTCCGCGCTGGCGAGATCACCTACCATCGCCTTGCCACCTTGCACAATCTAAGCTACTACCTCACGCTTGTAAGCGGTGCTAGGGCAGCGATTTTGAGCAACAAATGGAGCGAGTATAAACGCGGATTCTACGCTAAAAGAGATCAAAGCTAGAATCTAGCAAGAGAGTCTAATTTCTCTCCTAATCCACATTGATAAGAAAGGATAACATGCAAAATACTACACCAGAGATAACACAAGCAAGCACAGCACAAAAGAGTGTAAAAAACCTAGCTCAAGACATTACAAAAGATTCAATCATGCGCCTTATGGATATATTTTATGCCAAAGTGCGCGCAGACAAAGGTCAGCTAGGCGAGATATTTCGCACAAAAATTGGCGAAGATAATGAGAGCTGGGAGCAGCACAAACGCAAAATCGGCTCATTTTGGGGTGGGATTTTCCTAGGGGAGCAGGAGTATCGTGGCGCACCACTGCGAGCACATTTGGATTTGCCGCCATTCCCCAGGGAGCTTTTCGCCACTTGGCTCAATCTTTTTGCAGAATCTTGCCAGCAAGTTTTCGCACCAGCACCAGCCCAGCAGATTCTAGGGCGGGCGAATGATATTGCCAAGCGATTTCAGTATGTTTTATACGAAATGCCGCACTAGGAGCAGGCAATGCAAACACCACACAAACAAAAAGTCGCGTTTTTGGATTTAAAAGCGCAATTTAGTGATATCCAAAAAGAAGTGCTTCAAGGCGTGCAAGAAGTATGTGAGAGTGCGGAGTTTGTGCTAGGAAGCGAGACAAACGCATTTGAACAAGCCTTTAGTGCGTATATTTTTCAAGACCCAGAATCCAACAGCGATAGCGCGAGTGCAGATTTAGAACAAGCCCTCATGCAGCGTATTTTTACACAAAGCGCAGAATCTACCAAATGTGTGGGGGTTGGGAATGGCACAGATGCGCTAGAAATTGCTATCACAGCTCTTGAGCTAGAGCCAAAAAGCGAGATCATTATCCCAGCAAACACCTATTTCGCCTGTGCGGAAGCGGTGCTAAATGCGGGCATGAAGCCAGTAATCGTAGATTGCGAGGAAGATGGAAGCTTCTGCCCAAAAGATTCTATGGTGAGCGCTAGGACACGCGCGATTTTGTGTGTGCATTTATATGGTGTAGTGCAAAATCTTAGCGCATTTGAAGAGTTTGCTATGACACATAATCTACGCCTTATCGAGGACTGCGCCCAAGCCCATGGCGCGCGTGATGAGCTAGGCAGAATGGCAGGAAGCGTAGGCGATGTGGCGTGCTTTAGCTTCTATCCGGGGAAAAATCTAGGCTGCTATGGCGATGGCGGTGCGGTGCTCTCTAAGCACCCAGAAATCGTGCAAAAAGCACGAGAAATCGCCAATCATGGGCAGAAATTTAGCAATCTCATCTGTGAGAAAAACAACCATATCCGCCTAGGGCGCAACTCACGACTTGATAGCATACAGGCAAAAATCCTACACATCAAGCTAGAATCTCTCGAGCGACACAATGCTCATCGTGCGCGCTGCGCTCGAGTATATGGCAATGAGCTCTCACATCTTGACTTTCTCAAAATCCCAGATGTATTTTCCCAGAGTGTATGGCATTTGTTTGTCATCGAGTGCTGCGGAGCAGCAAGTCAAAAACGCGATAGCTTGCTAGAATTTCTCAAAGAATATAGCATAGAATGTGGTGTGCATTACCCATATGCGCTAAGTGAGATTCCAGCCCTAGCTAATCACCCTGATGTTATTATCCACGAGAGTCCAAACGCCCAATCTCGTGCCAGAAGAATCATCAGCCTGCCTATTGGTGAGCATTTGGATTTTTCACAAATCGAGTATATCGCACAGGTGATGAAAGAGTTTGCAAAAACACTTCAGCCAGATTTGTAGAATCTATGCCAAAGCCCAAATGACACAGAGCCTCACAGCAATAAACTACGATGATTTGGCTAGATATCACTGACCCCAAATACGCGCTATTTTTTCAGCCACTTTTGCCATATTTGCTTGGGCTAGATTCTGTGCTAATCACAAGCCGTGTGAGCAGTGGCTATGAGGAGTGCGCACAGATTCTCTCCTATGCCATAGAGTCCCACCACCGCGCCAATCCAAGCTTTCGCGAGCGCTTGAAGCTGCATTTCATCGGCGGATATGGCGGGGCAAATAGGCTTGATAAATACTGCGCAAGACTAGATCGCGAGCGGGGGTTTTTAGAGCTTTTTGCAAGGCTTGGAGAGCTGCCTAGAGTGTTTATCACTGGGGCGAGCGTGGAGGGCGCGCAGTGCGCATTTGGGCTTGGTGTGCCTGTGGTGCATTTCTCCGATACGCCAATCGCAGGGCATGAGTTTTCTCCAAGCGCGATCACGCTGCTAGCGCGCTTAAGCCTGCCGCTTTCTTGTCTTGTTTTTTATCCATTTGTAATCCCTTCAAGCGTATATAAGGCATTTGGGCTAGATTCTAGTAATATCATTTGCTATGACTTCATCGACCCAGCGCTCTATCTGCCAGATATACAATCGCCCTTAGCGCCAGATTCTAGCATGCTGCAATCTCGCCCACAATCTGCTCAAACGCTCATGCAAAGCGAAAAAAAGCATAATTACACGCCGCTTATCATCGCGCGTGAAGAGGAATACAAAGCACACTATGTCTCCTCCCACTTGCGATTATGGTATGAGGGTGTGCATGCGTTGGCTAGGGAAAATGTGGATATTCTCATTATCCCTCGTTATGGGCGAGAGGAGCTAGAGCTGGAGTTTGGCACATATAGCAATATCCAAATCGCCCAGCATATCATCGCACCAGAGCAGCTTTATACACACGCAGATTTGCTGCTTGGTGGTGGGGGGACAATGAACCTTGAGGCGTGCTACTATGGGATTCCTACGATTTCAACGCGATCATTATTACTCTATCACGATTGCTATCTCATAGAGCATAATCTCATGCGCCATGTTAGTGATTTGGATTCACTCATGCAGGCATTTAGAGAGATTCAGCAGACAGGATTTGCGCGCAAGAATCCAGCAGAATCTAAAGCGCTTTTCGCCCCGACACCTATCGCACAATCATTGCAGCAGATCGTGGATATTATCGCAGCGCGGTTTTTTGCAAGCTAGATTTGGGCACTCACGCACTAGCAGCACGAGGGAAAACACTTTGCATGATCGCAAAAACTTGCTTGATACCATAAGCATCTCCTCCAGCCAACTCGGGGCAAAAAAGCATAAGCGCACAGGCAGCCTGGAGGATTAGCATATCTGCACCATCTTGACATGCGACACCACAACTCCGCGCAAGCCCAACAAAAGGCAGCTCATGCCCATACATAAGGTCATAGGCAATTTTTGCATGGGAAAATAGCTCTCCAAGTCTTAACACTTCTAGTGGCAACTCCCCGCCAATACTCGCGCTTGTGGCATTGATGATAAGCGTGTAAGGCTTGCTAGAATCTAGCTCATCAAATGTGCAATACGGAATACCACGCGTGGCAAAAAACTCTCGTGCGCGATTGGAGCGATTTGCTACAAGCAGCTCCACTCCGCATAAATGCAGCATGACAGCTAGCGCTTTTGCAGAGCCACCAGCTCCAATGATAAGCGCAGAATCTATACACTGCCTAGATGTGCTAGCACATAGTAGCGGGGAGAGAATCGCGAGCTCATCGAGCTTCTCATCTGGCATTTTTGGTGTGCTAAATCCACCTAGCAAAAGGCTTGCTAGAAAACCTGGCGCATCGGTGTTGTAGCCTAGAAGCCCCTCACTGCTTCGCACAAGCGTATTGACAGCACCGATATGGTAGGCAAGCGCGGAATGGCGCGTAGCACTTGCAAAAGCAAGCTCTTTAAAGGGCAGTGTAATATTAGCGCCATGGAGATTTAACGCATAAAAGGCATCGAGCAGAGGGTTTGACCTAGCGGGCTGGCTAGAGTGGCTTGGTAGATGAGAAAAGCCACGGGCAGAATCTTGCCTGGACTCTAGGCATGTATCAGCTCTGGCAGTAAGCTCATAGCGCCCATAGCAGTAGGGAAGATTGTAAGATTGCAACACTGCATTGTGCAAAAGCGGAGAGAGAGAGTGCCTAATTGGGCTACCAAAAACGCCTAAATAGCGCATTATAGCGCTTTGATCAGGCGCAAGCTTACCCAGCCACCAGAATCTAGCTTCGCCCAGTCATCTTGGATTTCAGCTACTTGCACGCGCTGATCCTTATAAAGTGCGCCAATGACAAGAGAGCCGGATTCTGGGAGTGCGCGGATATTGAGCGTTTTTGCGAGGACGATGTATGGGCGCTGATTTGGTTGAGTAGGCGTAAGAAGCGATAAGCTTACCCAGCCACCAGAATCTAGCTTCGCCCAGTCATCTTGGATTTCTATGACATTCACACCCTGTCCCAAAGCGAGCTTGTCTAAAATCCGCCCAGAGCTTTTAGGGAGTGCGCGGATATTGAGATTTGCCACCTTGGCGTAATACATCGCTTCGATTTGTGGCTCTTGGTGGAGATTTTGTGGTTGTGCTGTTTGATTGGCTTGGGGCGCTTGACTAGACAAATCTATAGGATCTTGTGCTGGGATAGAAGTAGCTGGGGCAGCATCAATAGGGGTTTGAGACTGCATATCTGCTGGAGTTTGGGGGCTTCTGGTAAATGTATCCACGAGTGTATCTGGTGCTTGATCGGCGGGAGTCTCTTTAGATTCTGGGGCAAGCTCTTGATATGGCTCTTGGCTTTGCGCAGGAGATTTGGGTGAAGTCTGTGCAGATGAGCTATCTGCGATATGAGCGCCTTGCATATCTTTTGTAGGGGTAGATTCTGGTGTGGTTTGCGTGCTTTGGGCAAGCTTGGCAGAATCCCCCGTATGAAAGCTCACGCTCCGCGAAAACACCAGATAATACACGCCCCCAGCGATAAAAAGCACCATGAGTGGGAGAGCATAAGCTTTGATAAGGGATTTCATCTAGACCTTTCTCTATTCTCGATGACAAATGCTACACAAGGGTGATCCCATGCTGCTCTGTCACAGCACCAAGCACGAAGCCATCACTTTGCTTAAGAATCGCAGCAACATCTTCTTTTGCCACAGCAAATACCATTCCAACGCCCATATTAAACACACGATACGCCTCTTCGCGCGCGATATGGCTTGATAGAAGTGTGAAAATCTCTTGGCGTGGGATTTTGTCTGTCTCTATGACTGCGCCTAGCCCTTTTGGCAAAGCGCGCGGGAGATTCTCTACAATCCCTCCGCCCGTAATATGTGCCAGCGCACGGATATGGGCACGCAAGGATTTGAAAGTTTTGACATAGATTTTGGTGGGCTCTAGGAGAATATCAATGAGCGCGCGCCCACCTAGCTTGTCGTCAAACCGCATGCCAAGCTGCTCAAATAGCAATTTGCGTGCAAGTGAGAATCCATTAGAGTGCAGCCCGCTACTTGGCAGGGCGATTAGCACATCACCAGGGCGTGCTTGGGATTCTCGCTCCACATCAGTCCTTTCAGCAATCCCCACAGCAAAGCCTGCCAAATCAAAATCACTCTCCTTATACATGCCTGGCATTTCTGCACTCTCTCCGCCAATCAGTGCGCATTCTGCTTGCTTACAGCCCTGCACAATCCCTCTAATCACGCTAAGTGCGGAGTCTTTCTCTAGCTTCCCAGTAGCATAATAATCCAGGAAAAACATCGGTGTAGCAAAATTACAGATAAGATCATTCACGCACATCGCTACCAAATCGATTCCCACAGAATCTAGTCGATTGGATTCTATGGCGAGCTTTAATTTTGTTCCCACGCCATCAGTAGCAGCGAGAATGACAGGCTCTTTATAGCCACTTGGTAGCGCATACGCCCCGGCAAACGAACCAATCCCACCAATAACTTCAGGCGAAAAAGTGCTCTGCACAAGAGGCTTTAGCGCGGAGACTAGGGCATTTCCCTCATCTATATCGACACCAGAATCTTTGTAGGTGAGTGTGTTGCTAGGCATTTGTATCCTTGGGATTTTTGCATGGCATTATAGCCAAAGCGCGATAAATATATGAAAAATCCCAGAATCTACTTTATCACCATGCTACAAAAGTGCGCTTGTATTTTTTTGAAGCTCGCAAAGCTACACTTTAATATTGAGCAAATGCGTATCATTTACATGCGCGAAATCTTGCGTGCTGGATTCTGTGCTATCCTCTTCATTAGCATCTTTGGGCTCTTTTTTGGATTCTTCTTCACCCCAGTTTTGATTGCCTTTGGAGTCTTTATCGACTTTGTTGTTTGTCTCTGTGGGGCGCACTTCTTGGATTTCTTTGAGTTTGTCTTCAAACTCTTGAGGGATCATGTCGCCCCGCTGCATGGCATTAGCATGGTTAGCGGAGGTGGTTTGCATGTTTTGGTTGATATAAGTGATATTCCCGATAGTTGAAATCGCCATGTTTGCTCCTTCCTTACGCCAAGCGATAGTGCAAGCTCTGGGCTTTGGTATAAAACACCTGCGCACCATGCGTGATTTTCACAAATTTGCGTCTTGTATAATCGACACAAAAATCCCCCTTATTAAACCCACTCACCCCCAAGAGAATCTCCCCCGCCTTATACAGCACAGATTCTGGGACTTTGTGCTTACCGCAGTGGATTATCATGTGTGAGGAGGGGACATCACGCACATGGAGCCACATATCATCTGCGCGGGCAGCTTGGAGGAGGGCTTGATTCTCACGCTCATTGCGCCCGATAGAAAGCTTGAAGCCTTGGATAAAAAGCACTTGGGATTTTGGCTCTTTGGGGGCTTTAGCAGGCTTTGCGGATTGCTTTGGAGAGAGGAGCTGGAGGGTTTCTAGGCTCTGTGTGGTGGCGATGAAATCCAGCTGATGAGCAAGGAAGTCAATCTTGCTGGTGAGATTCTGGGCTTCTTTGTAGATATTTTGGGATTTTTTAGCAAGTCTTTTAGCTTCTTTGAATAGCCCATTTATCGCGATTTGTGGCGCGGATTCTGGCGGGATCTTAATATGCTCGCCATTGACACAAACACTGCTTTGATAAGGCTTTAGCGTATGGATAACAGAGAGTAGCGCATTTGCCTGATGATAAAGCGCGCTAGATTTGGCTTCTAGCTCATGGGATTTGGGCAGAGAATCTAGCAGCTCTCTGGTGCGATCCAGGCTGCGCGAGTAGTGCGCCAGGAGTGTGGTGCGAAGCGCTTCTTTGGTGCGGTCTTGCTCGATGATATAGCGCTGCTGGAGCGCATAAGCGAAGTCGATGAGCGTAGGGTCTTGATTGGGCTCTTGCCTAGACTCCGCACTGGATTCTGGCATGAGAGATCCTCTATCTGGAGCGATGGCATATTTGGTGGCGCGTGGGTTTGGCGGCATGGGGGATAATGGCGCACCCACGCGCACAGGGCGGCAGGACTGGGCTGGGGAAATGTGGCGGAGTGCTTCTATCACAATCCCTTCGATAACTGCCGCTGATTCTGGCTGGGGTGGAGTGAGCAAAATCACATTGGTATGCTTCCCGCTAAACTCACACTGCATAATGACGCGCTCGCGTTTGTAGCTAGAAGCACGCTCAAGCTCAAGACGCAGGATTCTGTCATTATTATGCAAAGTGCTATGTATGATCTGTGCGCGCGCAAGTTTGGAGAGAGCAATATCAAATGGCGCGCCATAGCGCCTACTGCCCAAAATCTCATGGGGCGCGATGAATGCGTGGCTAGTGCTTTTTGTCATGTCAAGATATATCTCACAGACTCCAGATTCTGTGAGGATTTTAGACTCTTTTAGCGCGCGTGCGAGCCCATCACTCCCCTGCACCCCGCGATTGCCAAACTCACGCAAAGTTAGCCGTAGCACCATATCCTGCACGCGCACAACCTCATCAAGCCGCTTAAAGCTGCCGATAAATCGCGCTAGCTGTGCGATGTGGGCGATGTTCATTTCTGCTCCTGCTTTTGTGGTGCTCGCATGATTGTGGATTCCCAGATGAGTGCGTGTCGTGTGTTATAATGCCATAAATCTTATTCAAAGCCGCTTGCCATGATTGGATTCTACCGCTGTGCATTTATCGGGGATAATGTCATCGCTCTGCACGCGCTCTACGCCCTGCGTGTGTGCTACCCAGATGAGCCTATCTGTATCTATACCAATGCGGAGGGTATGCAGATTTTCCAGCCATTTGCAGTATGGCTGACAGATAAGAGTCTAGGCAATGGCAAAATCGTATGCGTAGATACAGAGACGATGAGCAAGCAAGAGCTTCTAGCACATATCAATGCGCAAGATTTTTCAAGCTTTATCCTAACCCAGCCAAACCGCTGGCGCTGCAAGCTACTTAATGCAAGCAGGGTCAAGCGGATTATCACACTTGCCACGCTTTGGAATCTCCCGCGCCCACGCTTTGAAAAGCTCTTGTTTTCACGCAGCTTCTCGCGCTTCCCCTACCAGCAAGCCTTGCTAAAGCTCGTGCGCATGATTGATAAATCCCGCTATGACAGCACGCATATCGACTTTTCACGCCTGCAATTTCCTATCGACACTACTGCGCGCAATCGTGTGCTGCATGCAATCTCCCGCGCCCTAGAATCTAATAGCATACATATTTCCATGGACCCTACCCAAGATTCTCCCCCAGATTCTCCAAAGGGATCTACGCTATTTCATGCTGGGCTAGATTCCAAGGAGAGCTCTGCAAGCCTGCCGCCAATCATCTGCTTAAATCCATTTGTGCGCTCAAGCCAAATAAATCTCCCACTTCACGCCCATATCGCGCTTGCTACTCATCTTGCCCATCGCTTCCCTACTACGCTTGTCCTCCTGCTCACACATAAAGGTGCTATGCGTATTGATATAGATTCTGGGACTTGCGCAGAATCTACAAGCTCCAGCAGCACAAAATCTCGCTGCAACCCCTTGCCCAATCTCAAAATCTTCCAAAATAACGAAAATCTCGCCAATCTCATCGAGCTACTACGCCTCTCATCGCTGTTTATTAGCCCTAGCACTGGTCCTATCCATATCGCCAATATGCTACGCATACCAATCATGGGAATCTACAACCACAAAGACGCTCGACTATGGCTTGGTGATGCTATGAAGCGTGAGTGGCTACTACTGCTAGAGACTCCCTGCGCACATCTCACTACACACCAATGCCACACCGCACTAGAATCTGCCAAATCTCTTTGTGAAAGCATTTTGCACGAGCTTGGCATACAGCCTCAAGCACGAGAGAATACCTCTGCGAACAATCCTACACATCAATCTGCGCAAGCACGCATGCTATGAGACCAATCCTAGATCCCCACTCACGCAAGCACACTGGCAAAAGCACCAATAAGCGCGCGCGCTTATCTAGTGCCTTTACTCGCCCAAGCCCGCTGGCACTCTCACGCGATTTGCATTTATTTGGGATCATGCTTCAAGCTGCTCTGCCACTGAAAGATGCGCTTGAAAATCTCTCCCACACCAGCACAAACCAAACCCTACAATCCACCTACGCCCACATGCTAGCCCAAATGCGATCTGGTGCTTCTTTGCAGGTGGCAATCGCGCCTTTTGCACATGTGTTTTCCCCACTAGGCGTGGCGCTTATCCAAGCAGGCGCAGAATCTGGCAATCTCCCCCAGATTCTCTCCGCACTCTCAAGCTATTTTGACCAAATCGCCAAAACCCGCGCAAGCTTTCTCAAAGCCCTGCTTTATCCCATATTCGTGTGTGTAAGTATTGTAATCGCATTTGTGGTGATTGCAATGTTTGTGATTCCAAATTTCGCCGAGCTTTTTGCGAGTTTTGATGTTGAGCTACCCTTTAGCACGCGCTCCTTGCTAGCAATCTCTTGGGCGATGAATGAGCTTTGGTGGGTGTGGGTTGGTTTGCTAGGGGTGCTGGCTTTGGTGCTACTTCTTGCGCAAAAATCACAAATCTTAAACGAAAATCTCAAGCGCATGGGCTTTGGCATTATCCTGCGCGCGCCACTTGTAGGGAAGCTGCTGGTGTATAGGGATTTGTGGGGGTATTTTCTGGGATTTTCTTATCTCTATAATGCACATATCGAGTTTGACAAAGCCCTGCCCATCGCGCTACTAAGCCTACAAATCCCTCCAGTGCAAAAATCCATTGCAAGCGTGAGTGATCGTATTAGCAAGGGAGAGGCGCTTGATAGGGCGTTTGGCGCGTGTGGCTATATCGATAGTAGCCTACGAAGCTTCCTTGCCACTGCGCAGAGCTCTGGCGAGCTTGGAGAGATTCTAGGGCTGTGCGCAAACTACTGCCAAAGCATGTATGAGCAGCAAATTTCTAGAATGCTCGCGCTCATCGAGCCACTCTCTACAATCGCTATCGCGCTAGTGGTGGGCTGGCTGGCATTTGGGATATTTTTGCCTATTTGGGAGCTTGGGAGTATCAATCTATGAAGCATGCCATAAACCCTTGCACAAGCCCACAATCCAAACCACCAGAACTCAAAGCCAGCCAGCACACAAAGCGCACCATTGCCATTAGTATAGGCGATGTCAATGGCGTGGGCTGTGAGATTTTGCTGCGCTGCCTTGAGTGGCTACATACACATTGTGAGCCAATCATCTGCGCCCATCAAAGCATACTAGAATCCGCGCTGCAAACGCTTCAAGCCTTGGAAGCATACTCACCTAGCTTTTGTAGCACTTGTCGAGATTTGCTTGCGCACACGCACTTCTGCCCACCGCAATCCCCAGAATCCAGTTTCGCCCCCCATACCATTGCGCCTGCTATATCTGCGCCACCTACCATAGAGATTGGGCGTGTGAGCGCACAAAGTGGGGCATACAGCTTTGCAAGCTTCCAACAAGCCATTGCACTTGCGCAATCTCGCCAAGCCCATGCTATCGTAACTCTCCCTATCCACAAAGCCGCGTGGCAAGCTGCTGGGGTGCATTATGCTGGGCATACAGAATATCTGCGCGCGTATTTCAAGCGCGATGTGCTTATGGTGCTGGGCTGTGAGCGCATGTTTGTGGCGCTTTTTTGCGACCATGTGCCGCTAGCTCGTGTGAGCGCGATGATAGAGCCTAGCACATATCGAGATTTCTTGCTCACCCTCGCGCGCACACTACCACTAGATTCTAATAGCCAAGCTCTCGTGCTAGGCTTCAATCCGCATTGCGGTGATAATGGCGCAATCGGTGGCAAGGAAGACGCGCTCATTCAAGCAGCACTTACCCAAGCCAATACAATCCTAGGGCGCGAGACATTTGTAGGGGTCTGTCCGCCAGATAGCGCATTTACTCCAGCTATGCGATCGCGTTTTAGGGTGTTTGTCGCGCCTTATCATGACATCGGGCTTGCGCCACTTAAGGCGCTGTATTTTGAAGAGTCTATCAATATCAGCCTAAACCTCCCTATCGCGCGTAGCTCGGTGGATCATGGCGTGGCGTTTGATATCGCGTATCGTGGGTGTGCGAGTGTGCAGAGCTTCAAAAACGCCGTGCTATTTCACTGCTAGAATCTATGGACTCTAGGCTAAAAAATCGTATAAATAAATGGCGCGATGGCAGAGCCTTTGGCAAGCACGATAAGCACACCAAGGAAAAGCATGACCAAAATCACTGGGAAAAGCCAGAATTTCTTACGCGCTTTGAGAAAGCTCCATAGCTCTTTGATGATACTCATTGCTGCTCCTTAAAATTGATTTCTCATACTTGCAGGCTGGGATTCTCGCACGATCAAGTAGCTATCAGCCGCCTTATCGTAGTGCGGAGCAAGCACATCGCGCTTAAATAGCCTAAATAGCAGCCCCACAGGACAAAATACCGCGACAAACAGCACAAGTAGCGTCGCCCTAGAGATACACCAGCCAAGCACGCTACCAAGCTTCACCTGCGCAATATATAGCGGCATGCTGGCTCTAGGGTAAAGCCACAAAAGCAGCGCAAGCAAAAGCCCGCAAATTGCCCAGATTCTATATGTATCGTGCAAAACCACACCACTTAGGACAAAAACCCCAAAAATCCCCGCCCAAATCCCAAGAAATACACGCAAATCACGCGTTGTGGTTGATTTGGGCTTTAATATCGCAGAATCTAAACTCATATCATTCCTTAGTCGTTAAAAATTTTGCAAGCTCTGGGGCAAGCTTGCGCGCGATTTGCTCATTTGCCAACGCATTTGGGTGCATATCGCATGGGTGTAGGGCATATTTTTCTCTCTGCGTTTTGTAGTTTTCTAGTAGCTGGCTTACCAGCAAATGTGGCAAAGAAGCAGATTCTAGCCATTTGGTAATCGCAGCAGATTCTAGGCGTTCGTTTTCCATAGATTTGGCATGCTCGTCCCAAAGTAGCAAAATCAAAGGAGAATCTAGACGAGAAGCAAGCTCATCTTGCAAAGTAGAGAGAATTGCAAAATACAGCGCATTGTATGATTGGTCATAACTATAGCTTGGTTGCAGGAGCTTGAATAAATAGCTCCTGCTTACGCGAGATAGGATCTTGATTTTTATATTTGCGCCTAGGCGCTCTAGGTGAGATTCTATGCGATTATTCCAGATGACTTTGGTGTCGCTTGGCGCGCTAGATTCTGCACTACTTACTATGGAAAACCTGGGTGCAGGTGTGCCTCTCTCCCACTCTGAAAATCCATTTGCTCGCTCGATATGCCCCGGCAAGCTTTCATATATGCTTACTATGGATTTGCACTCTTGCGCGCTGGATTGCAGCATAGACTCTACTTCGCCACTTTGGAGCAGAGCCAAGGCTTGATGAGGTCCATAGCCATGGAAGCCAAAGTTATAAATTCTCACATTTTTGTTTATGTTAGCCTTAGTGTTTAGAATCTCACCAACATAGTGTGGGAGAGTTTGAGTGTCTTCGACTCCCTCGCCAATTGTGAAGCTATCACCAAAAAACAGCACACACACTCCATCTCCTGCTTGGCTGGAATTTTGATTACTGGGTGTGATTCTCCAGCCAAATTCATCAGTGTGGTAAGTTACCTGATAGACACTATCCCCGTTTGCCGTGCGCTTATGCGCAGTTGCAGCGACATTTGGCTTTCCTTTATAGCCTGTAATAAGGCTTGGGGTGAAATAATCACTCCCATAAGTCCCCTCTGTATGCACATTGCAGGTCGTGCTAGATTCTGGATTTTTAGCTTTTGTGAGCGCATAAAATCCATACACTTCCCCAGCAGCCAAGCAAAGTGGTAACGCACTAAAATAGGCAAAAGCAAGCTTCATGCCCTGTGAATTTGAGCGCCACGCAATATAAATACATATCCCAGCACCCACAAGCGCTATCCACACAAATGGCAAAATCGTGCTAATCCCCAAGCGGTTTGCAAGCGTTGAATCAAGCTTTAGCACCGCTATACTAAATACCATAAAACCTAGAACCCACAGAATAGCTCGTATGAGCCTATTTTGCAATAATCGCTTACAAACTTCTTTCATCTCCACTCCTTTTGGTAGTTTAATCAAGCTCATATTTGTCTTTGATACCGCGATAGCGCGCGAGTAGCTGTGGATTCTGGTGCTCTTTATAGAGCAGGAAATCCTCAACCCACAGCACATCTATTTCTGTTCCCATAAAGCAGGCGAAGCTATCTAGTGGCGAGCACACCATAGGCTCTCCGCGCACATTAAAGCTCGTATTTATCAGCACAGGCACTCCTGTGCGCTTGGCAAACTCCTCTATAAGCGCGTAGTAGCGGGGATTGGTCGCAGCACTCACACTTTGGATTCTGGCGGAATAATCCACATGCGTAACGCTTGGGATCTCGCTACGCACGACATTAAGCTTCTCAATCCCAAAAAGCGCCTCTTGCTCATGAGTAAGTGCAAAGCATTTTTCACGCTTCACAGGTGCGACTAGTAGCATATATGGGCTAGGGTAGTCCAGCTCAAACCACTCTGCTATGGCGCTCTCTAGCACGCTTGGGGCAAATGGACGAAAAGACTCTCGGTATTTGATTTTTAGATTCATTGTTTTTTGCATGGTGGTGTTGCGCGGGTCGCCCAGGATTGAGCGTGCCCCAAGCGCCCTAGGACCAAACTCACACCGCCCCTGGTGAAACCCCACGACCTTACCCTGCGCCAGTAGCTCTGCTACGACTTCTTTCGCACGGCAGAATTCTATATACTCATACACAGCCCCCGCAGAATCCAAGCTTTGGCGCACCTCATCGTTTGTATAGCTTAGCCCAAGATAGCTGCCTTTCATGGAGTCATTCATAGAATTTTGCATGGAGTCTTGCGCGACAAAATTCTCTGGCACAGAGTTGCTATTTACTCTGTTTGCGATTCTTGGCTTGCCGCATTCCATATAGTAGTAGCTTAGCGCGCACCCAAGCGCACTTCCAGCATCGCCGCTGGCTGGCTGGATCCAGAGATTATCGAGTATCCCCTCTTCTACGCAGAGCTTTTGGTAGATTTTGCCATTGCCCACGCAGTTTAGCGCGACACCGCCGCTAAGTGTTAGATTGCGGCTATTGGTAAGCTTAAGTGCAGTGCGCGAGAGGGAGAGCATAATCTCCTCTGTTATAGCTTGCAGGCTCGCAGCGATATCCATATGCACCTGCGTGAGCTTAGATTCTGGCGCTCGCTGCACCCCGCCAAAAAGCCCATCAAACTTCGCATTTGTCATTCTAAGCCCATAGGTATAAGAGAAATACTCCATATTAAGCGCGAAACTACCATCAGGCTTAATGTCAATCAAATGCTGCTTAATCGTATCGACAAAGCGCGGCGTGCCATAGGGAGCTAGCCCCATGACCTTATACTCACCAGAATTTACCTTAAACCCAAGATAATAGGTGAAAGCAGAGTAAAGCAATCCTAGCGAGTGTGGGAAATGCAGCTCTTTTAGAATCTCTATGTGATTATCCATGCCTTTAGCGATGGTCGTGGTGCTCCACTCGCCTATGCCATCGAGGCTTAGAATCGCGCTTTGCGCAAAAGGACTTGGAAAAAACGCGCTGCTGCAGTGGCTCAAATGGTGCTCACAGAAATGTAGATTCTCTAGCACTTTTTTCTTAAAGGCTTTGGCGCGGGACTTGGGCGCGTGAGGGTAGAGCTGGATATAGAGAGATTCTAGCTCCCTTGCGATGGTTTCTTTCAAAAAAAGCTTGGTAGAGAGCCACACAGGGATAGCACGGATAAAGCTTAGAAAGCCTCGCGGTGCAGTGGCGAAGTAGGTCTCAAGCAAACGCTCAAATGTCAAAAACGGCTTGTCATAGAAGACAAAGCTATCAAAGCTCTCCAAACTCCACGCATTTTGACTATCTTGATTCTGGGCGAGAGATGTTTGGGCTTGCAATGTAGAATCTAATGTGGCAGAGGACTTTGGGCTAGATTGTGTGGATTTCGCAGGAGCTAGATTTTGGAGAGATGATTTGACGCAATTATTTTCGCCCCCCCCCCCGTATTGGCATTAGACACTACTTGCGAGTTAAGAAATGCGAGTGCTTTGGCGATAGAATCTCTAGGAAATGTGCTATCAGCTTTCACGCGAGAGAGCCGCTCCTCTTGCAATGCAAAAAGAATATCACTATTCTCCAGCACAGCAATCGCACTATCATGGTAGTAGGCAGAAATCCCTAGAATCCTCATACTCTCTCCTTATATTTTTAGGGGCTCGTGGTAAATATTGTCATAATAATTTGTCTTAGGTGGCGGGATTATAGCCAAGCGTGCTTAGATTCGCTTTAAGCAAGAATGCAAGTGCGCTTAGCTAGAATCCACTGCAAAATCAAGCTAAATAAGTAGGCGAGATAGTCTCGCCCCACACTACAATCACCCCAGAATCACAAGGAGCGCACATGATATTTATCGATGCAGCACTGCGTAAGCCCACACCATACACACCTATCTGGCTTATGCGCCAAGCAGGCAGGTATCTAAGCGAGTATAGAGAAAGCCGCAAGCGTGCAGGAAGCTTCCTAGAGCTCTGCCAGAATGTAGAGCTCGCCACAGAAGTAACACTCCAGCCTATCGAAATCCTAGATGTAGATGCGGCGATTTTGTTTAGTGATATTTTGGTGCTGCCTATGGCTATGGGGCTAGAGCTGGAGTTTGTCGCTGGGGAGGGACCGCGATTTCCCCACCCTACGCGCGATGCACGCGCTATCGCTGCGCTAAAAAGCAGCGTGCAAAATGAGCTAAGCTATGTCTATGACACAATCTCAAGCGTGCGTGCCAAGCTACCAAAAGATAAGGCGCTTATAGGATTCTGTGGGGCGCCATGGACGCTAGCCACCTACATGATCGAGGGACAAGGGAGCAAAACCTACACAGAGTCCAAGCGCTTGCTCTACACTGATCCGCAGCTTCTTCACACCCTGCTAGAGAAAATCACACGCGAGCTCATCGCCTATCTGCGCGCCCAGATTCTCGCAGGAGCAAATGCAGTGCAGATATTTGACAGCTGGGCAGGGGCGCTCGCACCTCGAGCGTATGTGGAGTTTGGATTTCGCTATATGTGTGATATCGCGCGCGCAGTCAAAGAGGAGTTTCCGCACATTCCTGTGCTGCTTTTTCCTAAGGGTGTGGGCGCGTTTCTCGAGGAGCTGCGCTATGAGGCAGATATGTGCGGGGCAAATTTCGATGTGTTTGGCGTGGATTGGGGTGTGGGAATGTCTCGTGCTAAACATATCCTAGGCGATCGTTTCGTCCTGCAAGGCAATCTCGAGCCAGCCCTACTCTATAATCGTATGGCTATGGAAGAGGGTGTGGAGGAAATCGTGCGTATCATGGGGAAAAACGGCGGGCATATCTTCAACCTAGGTCATGGCATGCTCCCAGATCTCCCACGCGAAAATGCAATCGCACTTGTGCAAATGGTGCGCGAGAAGACAAAACGATAAGCATTATCCGCCAGAGACAGGGCTGCTAGATTCTGTGATTTGGATTTATGGGGATAGAAGTAGAAAGTGGTGGACGCGCAGAGGATCGAACTCTGGACCCACTGATTAAGAGTCAGTTGCTCTACCAGCTGAGCTACGCGTCCGCAGGGCGCAATTATAGCAGAAATCTCAAAAATCGCACCAAAAGGGCGCGACTTACCTCCCTTTTTACTTGCCCTAGCGGATACGGAAAACATAGCTCTGGGCTGGGAGGCGGTAAGGGTTGCCATAGTTGCTTAAAGGGTGGGAGATATGGCAATCTTGCAAAAGCTTTGCCCCTATGCTCATAAGCGTGTATTGTGGGAAATAGGGGTGGTTGCTTGTTTTGAATAGTAGCTCGTGGCTAGATTCTAGCTCTGCAATCCTAGAATCTAGCACACCTACATCGCTAAGTGCTGTGATAACGAGCAAGTCGCTAGAATCTGGCGTGCGCACTTCCTTGGAGTTGAAAAAGCTTAGTGGTGATTTGGGATCTAGGGTGAAGTTTTTGCCATTTGGCTCTTTACTAGCGATGTCAAAATTATACACGCCATACACACTGGGTAAAATATTGAAAAATGCCCCATAACTCCAACTACCATAGTAAAGATCTCGCCCACGCCCAAAGCCTTCAAAGTAGATAGTCGTGTGAGAATGGTTGCGAATATAGTCTGCCAAGAAGCTCATTGTATCGTTGATATTGCGATTTTGGGCTTTATTGAGCGTTAGATAGTGAATGCCTAGTGGCACGCTTGAGGTGCAGAGAATAAAGCCTGTAAATGCTAGCACAAGATTTCTAGCGAGCTTTTCTAGGCGTGTGAAGTTGTGATTAGCAAGGAAAAAGAGCAGATAGAGAGCGGCTAAAATATTTGCAGGCATGAAATAATGAAAGCTCCCCATGCCAAGCACAAGAAATGCCCCCATATAGCCAAGCGCGATGAGTGCCAAAGAGTCCCAAAACACATTAACCTCCGCCTCGCCAGAAAGTAGCGATCGCACACGCAGCACCATAATCACAGGGAGTGCGAGACTTAGGAATGGTGCGCTAAGGAATAGCACGATGATTGTGCGAAGCGGAGAGAATACCTCGACCGCACTTGCATAGTTATTTTGCGCACCATGCGTGGCGAGTGCATAGACAAGCAAAAATACCACACCAGAGAGCATAAGCAGACTATCAAAGATAATTATGCGCTTAGAGAGTGAGCATTTCTCTAGGGAGTTTGCGCGGCGTTTCTGGGCAAGATAGGAGAGCGCTACATGCAAAAATCCAAAGCCAGAGATGATGATAAAGGACACTTCTTTAAGATAAATAACAGCATTGCCAAACACTAGCGCCAATGCACCAAGCCCTAAGATTTTCCAAGAGCGCTTGCTATCTGCGCTAGATTCTGCTTTCGCATCTAGCCGATACACTCCAAAGCAGCAGCATAAAAATAGTAGCATAAACATCGTTTGTGTCGTCTCTGGGAAGACGATTTCTACAAGTAGCTTAGTATAACCAGCACTTAGCACGATACAGATAAGCATTACCAGCGACCACCATGCCCTAGCCCCACTCATGCGCGCTAGATAGATAAAACAGAGCGAAAACACCACAAGCACGCAGGCATTGCCTAGCATAAAGGCATAGGGGCTTAGAGAAAATTGCGCGATTAAGGCGAGATTCCACCCAGCAAAGGGAAAAAATCGCTTCATATCTGTGTCAAGCCCGTGCCACGCGCTTTTGGATTCTAACAACTGCTGATAGAAAGAAATGCTATCGCCATTTAGCATAGGGAAAGCAGAGTCCGCGATGATAAAACAAGCATAGGGCAAGAGAAACAGAGCAAATACGATATAAAACCAGCGTGGGTAGGGGGCTGGATTGTGGGAGGCGTTGGAGTTACTAGGGGTATAGCTTAGGTGGGCGTTATTCCCCCCCCCCCCCTAATCGCGTTTAGTGGTGTTGTCATACTTGTCCTTTGTGGTGAGATTGAGTTATGCTATCTAGTGCGGCGTTTGCGCGTGCGAGATAGGCGGTAGATAGCACTTGGCTTATCTTCATACAGCCCCCTAGAATCTAGGGCGATAATATCAGCTACTTGCAGGGCAAACTCTAGGGAAAATGGCTCTTTGGTGCGATTGGCAGAGGTGGAGTAAAGCCCCCCAAAATAGCGCAAAAACTCCCTATGTAAAGGGTCTTTAACAACGCGGAAGGATTTTTTATTAGGCAGGATAGTGCTTATCTTGCTTGCTTGGCGGATAAAGCGTTTATGCGCGTTTGGGACTCGGCTACATCGCATAAGATCAGCAAAGCTCCCAAAGGTGCGTAGGATCTCTTGGTCTTCTTGGCGGTTTTTGGCGCGATTGAGCCTGCGCTTATCGAGTGAGAGAAAGCCCGCGGTAGTGTCAGTTTGCGCCAAAATAATTGGCGAAAAATCTCGCACTTCCTTGCTAGCAAAGTGCTTAAGCCACGCGTAAGCGAGATCTCCGCGATACCACAGGCTAAATTTAAGCGCGCAAGATAGCTCTAGCCGCACAAAGCCCCTTTGGATTAGCAGGCACTCTAGCTGCTTGCAGCTATGCGCTTTGCGCTGCCCTAGCTGACTTGGGCGTTGCGCGTATTTTTCGCGCTGCTCTGTATCTACGCTCAAGCAAAAAAATCCTGCAAGGCTCGTGGGGTGTTGATGTCATTTTGCTGGATTTCGCGGATAGATTCTGCGCCCACAAGCGCGGCGGCTATGGTGGTGAAGTATGGCACAGAGCTTTTAAGCACTTGGCGGCGGATTTCTCTAGCGTCATCTTTGGTTTGACTATCATCGCTGGTGTTTATCACAAGCGCGATGTCATTATTCATTATCAAGTCTTGGATATTGGGGCGACCTTGCGAGATTTTTAGCACACAAGTTGAGGGAATCTCTGCGGATTCTAAAATCTTGTGCGTGCCTTCAGTCGCACACACGCTAAAGCCTAGCTCAATGAAGCTTTTGGCAATCTGTGTGGCATAGGGCTTATCGCAATCTGCTAGGGAGATAAAGAGCTTGCCAGAGGTTGGGAGGGTGTTTTTACTAGCATTTTGCGCTTTGGCAAAGCTTATCCCAAAGCTTGTGGAAATCCCCATAACCTCGCCTGTGCTTTTCATCTCTGGTCCTAGCAGCAAGTCTGCGCCACTAAGCTTGTGGAATGGGAAGACAGAGTCTTTGACTGCGATATGTGTGTAGGGCTTGGATTCTAGGGGGGATTTGGTGAAGTCTATGCGCTTATGCTTGTCATAAAATTGCAAGGCTTCGCGCAAATCGCCCTGCCACATCACGCGTGTAGCGACCTTTGCTAGCGGGATTCCGCTAGCCTTGCTCACAAATGGCACGGTGCGGCTTGCACGCGGATTTACTTCGATGATATAGAGCGTGTCTTTGTGGATAGCGTATTGGATATTGATAAGCCCTACAATGCCAAGCTCTAAGGCGATTTTGCACGTGCTTTGGCGGATTTCATCAAGCAGATGCTCCGCGATACTGACACTTGGCAGCACGCTCGTAGAGTCTCCAGAATGCACCCCAGCTTCTTCGATATGCTGCATAATCCCGCCGATATACACTTCCTTGCCATCGCTTAAGGCATCGACATCAAGCTCGATAGCGTGGTCTAAGAATTTATCAATCAGCACAGGAGAGTCCTCGCTCACTTTCACCGCTTCTTCCATATATACGCGCAGCTCATCAGCATCTTGCACGATCCGCATAGCCCGCCCCCCTAGCACATAGCTAGGGCGCACAAGCACAGGGTAGCTAATCTGGCTTGCCACGCTGAAGGCTTGCTCTTTGGTATAGGCTATGCCATTTTCTGGCTGCTTTAGCCCAAGCGCATTGATAAAGTGGGCAAATTTCTCTCTATCTTCGGCAGTGTCGATGACTTTGGCACTTGTGCCGATGATGTTGGCGTGGATTTTAGTAAGTGAGTGGGCAAGCTTTAGCGGCGTCTGCCCCCCAAAATGCACGATAATGCCATCTGGATTCTCTCGCTCAATCACTGCGCGCACTCGCTCAAAATCAATTGGCTCAAAGTAGAGCATATCGCTGGTGTCATAATCGGTGCTCACGGTCTCTGGGTTGCAGTTATACATTATGCTTTGCACGCCCAAATCTGCTAGGGCGAAGCTGGCATGCACGCAGCAGTAGTCAAATTCGATGCCTTGACCGATGCGGTTAGGACCGCCGCCGATAATCATAACCTTAGCTGGCGTTGGCTGCTGCTTGGTGGATTCGGCTTTGCGCGATAAATCG
The DNA here is from genome assembly GCF_937906905.1 of uncultured Helicobacter sp. Taxonomy (GTDB): domain Bacteria; phylum Campylobacterota; class Campylobacteria; order Campylobacterales; family Helicobacteraceae; genus Helicobacter_B. Next base: position 72,925 of record NZ_CALERY010000002.1, read on the forward strand.
GCGATTCTACGCGATTGTCGGCGGTCATTACCGCTAAGGTAACTCCCTTGCCAATCGCTTGAAAGCCCCGATTTCTCATCGCAAATCCTAGAATCCTTTGCTTGTTCGCTTAGATTTTTGTCATTGCGAGATTCTGCGCTAGCAGAATCGTGGCAATCCATACTAGAATCCACTTTTGCTGCTGCCTGCGGTGTTTTTACACCTTCAGCTTTATCGCCAGAATCTATTTTTGCATTTTTGTCAAAAGTGGATTCTAGGGCAATATTCTCGCGGAAGGATTTTTTGCTCTGTGCTTGTTCTGTGTCTGTTTGGGATTCTAAGATTTTGGAGCTAGAATCGTGGCTTTTCGAGCCGCGCGCGGAGATAAGCCTTGAGTGGCTATCGCACAAGCGCGGCGATGAAATCCGCGATTCTAGCCCAAAAGCTGAATCCATTAAGGTGAAAGTGGAGTAAAGATAAGGCGTCTTCGCTTCAAACTCCGCCGCACAAGTATCCACCTCCTCATACACCGCCCCCACGCCCATTTCTTTGCGCAAATTATACAGCTCACTCTCGCTTATCTCTAGCCGCTCCTTTTTGCCTAGCTCGTAGCAAATCATCTTATCGCTAAAGCCTTGTGATTTTAGGCGGCGCAGGGCTTTTGGGTCATTGAGCACATCGCTAGTGATAGACTCTTGCGCGGCGACTAGCTCGCTAATTTGGTGGAGAAACCACCTATCAATCTGGCAGAGACTCTGCACTTCTTCTACACTAAGCCCCAAGCGGAAGCAGTCCGCCACATAGAGTAGCCGCTCTGCATTAGGGCGGCGGCTCTCTTTACGCGCTAGGCTTAGGTCATCTGTGAGTGAGTTTAGCCCATAGTAGCCACACTCTAGGCTGCATAACGCCTTTTGCAAGCTCTCTTTGAAACTCCCGCCTATTGCCATAACCTCGCCGATAGACTTCATACTCGTGCTAAGGGTAGAATCCGCTTTTGGAAACTTCTCAAAGGTAAAGCGCGGGATTTTAGTAACGATATAATCAATGCTAGGCTCAAAGCTTGCCGGCGTGCCGGTAATGTCGTTTTGTATCTCATCTAGGCTAAAGCCCACCGCTAGCAAGGTGGCAATCTTGGCGATGGGGTAGCCTGTGGCTTTGCTCGCAAGCGCGGAGCTGCGCGATACGCGCGGATTCATCTCAATCACCGTCATTCTGCCATTTTTGGGATTTATGGCAAACTGCACATTGCTCCCGCCTGTATCTACGCCAATTTCGCGCAGGATTTTGAAGCTCGCATCGCGCATTCTTTGATACTCTTTATCTGTAAGTGTGAGTGCTGGGGCTATGGTGATAGAATCTCCTGTATGCACGCCCATAGGGTCAAGATTTTCGATACTGCATACGATTATGCAGTTGTCATTCCTATCGCGGATAACCTCCATTTCATACTCTTTCCAGCCTAGCAAGGACTCTTCGATGAGAATCTCACTAATAGGGCTTGCCTCTAGCCCCGCCTTTGCCAATGCCTTAAACTCCTGGATATTATACGCCACGCCGCTACCCCCGCCTGCTAGCGTATAGCTCGCGCGGATAATGAGCGGGAAGCCGATGTCATTAGCAGCCTTTAGGGCTTCTTCTTCTGTATAGGCATAGTGGCTTTTGGGCAGATCCATTCCTATTTTTAGCATTGCTTCTTTGAATGCTTGGCGATCTTCCCCCTTTTTAATCGCCTCTGGCTTTGCCCCTAAAAACTGCACGCCCTCTAGCAGCCCACTCTCGTGCAGCTCCATAGCGATATTAAGCGCGGTTTGTCCGCCCATCGTGGGCAAAATCGCATCGACTCTCTCAAGCTTGATAATGTTATGCACGACTTCTTTAGTAATTGGCTCGATATAGGTGCGATCGGCTAGCTCTGGGTCTGTCATAATCGTAGCGGGGTTGGAGTTAATAAGCACCACACGATACCCCAAGCTTTTAAGCGTTTTAGCCGCTTGCGTGCCCGAGTAGTCAAACTCACACGCCTGCCCTATGACAATGGGACCTGAGCCGATGAGCAAAATCGTTTTAATATCCGTGCGTTTAGGCATGGGGATCCTTTAAGTGCGTTAGGTTGATAGCCAGAGATAAAATCTGCGGATTCTAGCTAAAGTATGCTTAAAATGCCAAGATAGGCACAAGGAGCCCAGAGTATCCACAAACAGAATAAGCGCAAGTGGTAATAAATCTGGCTACAAGCTACATTTTCTTACTACGAAGCAAAATCTCGCGGCAGATGAGATTGCTTGAAAATGCACATTTAAAAGCAGGCTGGACACTAAAATCACTGGGCTCGAGTGTGAAATTCACCGATTGTCCAAGCACATTGGCGCGAAAACGATTGCGGACAAAAACTAGAGAGCAGGTATTGGATTCTAGGGAGTGGGCTTGGATAAGGGCTTGCACCGCAGCAGGATCTGGCGCACTGCCTAGCAACGCATGACGCGCATAGAGAAAAGAGAGCTGCTCTTGAATGGTATTTAGGGTATTGGCGAGCTTGATGTAGCAGGATTTCTTACCAAAATCTAGCTGCTTTGGCACCACCATAAGTAGCACCCCACACACCGCAATGACAAAGACCAGCTCAATGAAGCTAAATGCACCAGAGAACCCGTTTCTAGCGACTTTGCTGGATTGCCTGCTCAATCTTTTGTAGGACATATTGGCACGCGGTTTTAAGGAACTTTTGCCAAATGCTAGCTTGCACTGCTTGCTAGGCGAGAATCTAGTTTGGACGCTTGATGATATAGGGCACACCTTGCAAGCCAGCTTGCTGGAGATTCATGCCAATAAGCGCAAGATCTGCGTATATCTCATCTCGCTCCTTTTTCGCATCGTCATAGCGCACGGAGCTTGGTGCAAACCCTTTGTCAAACACGCGCTTTAGCACAGCTATCTGCTCTTCTTTTGATTTTGTGTTTTTGATAAGCTTGGCAAATGCAGCAGCTTTGTCCAAAGAATCCTGACGCAAAATCCCCACCACCATGATAACAAGGCTAGAATCCTTGGCGTATTCTTGGAGCTTTTCTACTTCGTTTTTGCAGTAGGGGCAGTTTGGGTCAAGCACCATGTAGATGGTGTATTTGGCAGATTTGTTTGGCAGGGTGATAGTGTTACTACTATGTGTGCTAAAGATTTTTAGCACACTATCATCGACGAGTTGTTTATTGTGCTCTTGGGATTTTTTAATGGCTTTGGCAAGATTTTTCTCCACGATGCTATCAGTGGAGAGGATCAAATCTGGCGTGGCGATGATGATTGTTTTGCCATTTTCATGCGCAAGCAGCGGGACCCAATAGCCCTCACGCTCCAAAATCACAAACGAAAAATCCTTAAGTCCAGAAGCCTCAGTAGAAATCATTTTCATGGAGACTTCTTTAGATTCTGGGGTGGATTGGAGCATCTTATTGAGCGTAGAAAACAGCTGCTTGGAATCTAGTCCATGAGCATAGAGACTTAGTAGCATGCAGAGAAGACAAGATTTTACTAGAATCTTACAAGTGTTAGTTGTGTTGCTTATCATGTTTATCCTTTGTGGTGGATTGGGCTTGTTTCTGTGCTTGGGGCTTGAGCTTGCCTTGGGCGACTAGCTCTTTTACGATTTTTTGAAATACGGGGGCAGAGGTCTGGGCACCATAGTAATGCTGCCCTGATGAGCCAAAGGTTACTATCCCTATGACATAGGTGTTCTCACTATCTTTGGCAAAGCCAAAAAACGAGCCATTGTAAGTCTCTCCATAGCCACCAGATGATGCTGCGACCCTGGCTGTGCCTGTTTTGCCCCCGACAATAATATTCTCCACTTTAGCAGCTTTTCCTGTGCCAGACTCTACGACTTTGATGAGCAGATCTTGCATTTTTTGCGCAGTAGCGCTTGAGATTACGCGTTTGGGGGCGGGAAGATTTGGCAAATATATAGAGCCATCTTGGGCTTTGAAACTTTGTGCGATATGTGGTGCAACCAGATGCCCCCCATTGACAAACACCCCATACGCGCGCAATAGCTGCATAAAAGTAACACGCACATTATAGCCATAGGAAGCAGAGGCTTTTGCCGCAGAGGATTCCCTGCTAAGCTCGCGCACAGATGGGATAAGCCCGATTTGCTCATAGGGAAAATCCACGCCTGTTTTTTGGTTAAGCCCAAAAGATTTTAGCCCATCATAAAATTCTTTCCCGCTAAAAAGCATGGAGAGCTTGACCATACCCACATTGCTCGAGCGCAGAAGAACATCTTCTATGGTAGGATTTTTGGGCATAATTGAATCATCCTTGATAATGTAGCGCCCCACGCGATAGTAGCCGCCATTTAGATCAATTGAACTAAGTGGATTTATAAGCTGTTTTTCCAAAAGCAGAGCATAGATAAGCGGCTTAATCGTGCTGCCAGGCTCAAATGACTCTATGGCACGGATTTTGAGATTAGGGACATCTTGCTTGCGTATGGCTTTGGGATTAAAACGATTAGAACTTGCAAGTGCCAAAATTTGACCATTTCTAGGGTCAAGCACACCCGCGATAACCTGCTCGGAGTCAAACTCCTTAATCGCTGTGTCCAAGATCCCCTCCACCCTCTGCTGCAATCGCAGCGATACGCCAAGCCTCACATCAAACCCATCATAGCGCAGCTGCTGCAGGGCGCGCTTATCCTGAATAATGTTAAATCCAATATCACGCCTGCCAGATACGCGACCCTGACTCACAGGGCGCAGGATATTATCATAGAACTTCTCGATGCCATCTACGCCCTCGGGCATGGTAATCCTAGAATCTAGCTCTTTTTTGGTTGTGTAGCCCACGAATGGCTCAAGCAAATCTGCGTAAGGATACTCCCTATCCACACCGCTCACTTCAATACTAAGCCCAGATTTCTGCATAAGCTTACCATCATGCTCATATTCTCTAAATACATCATATGCGAGCAATTTGGCATTAAGCGATTTGAGATTGGCAGCAGTTTTGGGGCTGATGTCATAGGAGATTGTAGTGTAGCTTGGACGCCCGAAAGCCTGCTCGATTTTGGTCATGGGGATTTGGCTGTAAATCTCTAAAAGCGTGGTAAAAAGCTCTTTTTTATCCGGGTCAATGGAGCGAGGGTTGAAGCTTAACTTGTAGAGCTTTTTGCTCCTAGCTAGTGAAAACCCCTCTTGCACACCCTCATCAGTATAAATAGCACCTCGCACAGCAACATCAGCTTTAGTAACAATGAGTGTAGGCATTTTGTCGCGCGGGAGAACGATTTTGGCATAGACTACGCCCAGAAATACAATAAATCCAAGCAGTAACAATAAGAAAAAAATAAGGATATTACGAGATTTCTCCAGCTGCATGCGCGAGAATCTAGACTTGTGTGCGGAGAATTTCTTTGTATGCGCTTAGGGCTTTGTTGCGCACCTCGAGCATAAGCTTCATGCTAGTTTCTGCTTTGCCTATGGCGATAGCTGCTTGGTGGAGATCCTTGAGCTGACCACTTGCCATATCCGCAAGCGCCTTGTCAGATGTCTCTTGGACTTGGTTTAGCTCATCAATAGACTTCTTTAGCAGTTTAGAAAACTCCCCATTCTCACCAGAGCCAGAGACACTTGGGGCTTTCATCGAGCTTGAAGAAAGCGCTTGGTTTAGCCCAACCTTTTTAATCTCATTCATTTCGCTTCTCCCGCGTAGCTTCCGCTATCTTGTATTGGTATGATTATATCGACTTTTGGTAATTTTATTCTAGTTTGTCCCAGAATCCAGTGTAAATTTTTCCCTGGAGCTGGACTAAAATCTGGCGCCCTCATATCTAGGGTAGGTCTAAGCTTGCATCATCAAAATCGCATTTCCAGCCATGGTTTTAGCACTCTGGAATGCTGCGACATTTGCCTGATATGCCCTTGTGGCTTCGATGAGATCAGCCATTTCTACCACAGGATTGATATTGGGATATGCCACATAGCCCTCAGAATTTGCATCAGGGTGATTTGGCTCATATTTCATCAGTGGCGCACGATCATCGCGCACGATTTTATCGATATACACGCCCATGATCGCAGGCTTTGGAATCTTGCCCAAATCACCCTCATTTAATGGATCTTCATACTCTGTGCCATTGGAATTTTTGGCAAGCTTTTCATTAAGTGCTTTATTGAAATCAAATGCACGGAATGAAAGCATTTGCCTCCTATAAGGTCCGCCCTCATCGGTGCGCGTGGTGTTGGCATTAGCAATGTTTGAGGAAATCATATTTGCACGGATTCTCTGCGCAGAGAGCCCATAGCCGCTAATGTCAAATGAGTTGAAAAAATTCATTTCTTATCCTTTGGTTGTTTATGTTTAGCTACTGCCACTTACCACGCTAGATGTTTTTGCCAGCTTCAATCGCGTAGTTTAGGATACCCTTGTGCTTTTTTAGTGCAGTAGTGATACCTTGATAAACGACAGAGTTTTTTCCCATTTCTGTCGTTTCAATATCCAAATCTACGCTATTGCCGTCGTTTCTGGCTAAATGCCCATCACGGAAAAACATATCGGGCTTGTGGATATGCCGTGATGTGCGGCTAGCATCAAGTGAAAAATGCATACTGCTAGTTTGTGCCATATGGAGGATTTCGGGTTTTTTGTGCTCCAGAATCTCAGCCTGCTCCTTTGCTAGCATGTCGGTAAATTCGATATCTCGTGGGCGATAGAATGGGGTATTTTGGTTGGCGATATTTCCTGCTATCAAATCCTGTCGCAATGAGCGATAGTCAAGCGCTTTGTATGCAAGGGGATAAACCTTGGACTCCACAGCAAAAGAAATCATGCACACTCCTTCACAAAATCTACGAAACTATAAGCAATATATATTCCAAATACACGCTACACTTTGAAAGTTTTTAGACAAAAGCAGTTTGTGAAAATTTCTAAGCTTTTATGAACAACCAAGAACGCTTGATAGAGTAATTTTAGCCAACAGAATGAATAAAGGATTTAGCAGAATTAAGGAAATGGCGACCCTTGAAAGATTCGAACTTCCGTGACTGCCTAGAAAGGGCAGTATCCTTGACCGCTAGATGAAAGGGTCGTATGAGCGAGAGTAGAACCCATAGAATCTAAATCTAGGAATCTTGGGAGGGTTCTACCCCAAGATTCTGTGCTATGGAATCTCCACTGGCATTGGATTTTCTTTGAAAATTTCAGCGATTTCTTCGCGGCTTGGTGCTTGAGCTTTGCTTTTGTATGGACCTAAGAGATAGCGGGTATTTGGCTTATTGTCAAAGACGACATGTTGGACTCTGTAAGAGTATTTTTTGATAAGAGCTAGGAACTCCGCACTTGGCTCTTTTTCAAACACGCCAAGCTGCCAGTAGAATCCTTGTGTAGGTGCGCTACCATTTGTAGCCGCTGGAGCTGGAGTAGTAGGCTTCTGGGCTACCATATTAGGAGCAGGCTTTGAAGCTGACTCTTTGGATTGAACGCGAGTAGATTCTGGCTTTTTGGCAGGCTGAGGTTTGGGCTCTGGCTTTTTTTGCTCGCTATCTTTTGTAGATGCTTGGGTAGCAGGCTTTTGTGTCGATGTGCTAGCGGCTGGTTTGGAAGCCTGTGCTGACTCTTTGGATTGGGCGAGAGTAGATTCTGGCTTCATAGATCCAGCAATATTGTTTAGCGCGTCATCAATTTCGCTTGTAGGGCTATTTGAGTTCTGTGGATCTTGCACGCTTTGCTCATCAAATCCCATAGTAAAATCCTGTGGCAAGCCACCATAAACATCATCAACCTTGTTATCCGGCTTACTAGATTCGTTTTGCTGGAAGTCAAACCCACCAAAATTACTACTAAATTGATCATCTGCTGGCTTCATAATCTCTGTGTCAATCGACTCGCTAGGCTTGGAGAGAGGCTCTTCTTTGCCCGAGAGAAATTTCCACATCAAAAATGCCATGATGACGATAATCGCAATCGCGGCTAACACAACAAAAACTGCCTTTTTCCCACTAGATGATCGCTTGTTGTTTCCTAGTAGAATCTCACTTAGTTCTTTTTTTTCTTCCATGATACACGCTCCTTTCTTACATATGTCGAGCCCACGAAGCTCCACGCTCTTTGGCATACACATCATAAGGCAATACAAGAATATTGAAATCTCTTGGCAAATCCATATTTGGAAAAACCCGCCACTCTAGAGGCATTTTCTGCCCGAGCTTCAGTGATAGCGTGCGAGCAAGACGCTGCCCCTCGCCCAGATCTGTATGACCTTTGTGGATATAGAGATGCAGATGACCAGGTGTTTTTGTCTTATATGCCGTAAAGTTGATAAACCCCTCATCGCGCAAAAGTAGCTGGGCTTTGTGATAGAAACGCTCGGGATTCCTGCCATTGTAGTCAAACACGATATTCTCTATCTTATCCGCTGGTAGGATCAGGCTGTGGGCGATGGTAATTTTTTTAGCAAGATGATCGCGGATAATTTGGCTTGTAAGCATGCTATTGACGCGCTGGAATTTATCAAACAACAAGCGCCCATTATAATGCACCTTTTGTCCAAGCCCATCAAGCTTTTTGAAGTAAAACGCGCTGTGCATTTTAATGAGTTTTAATTCCATTTCTGTCATATTGCAGTCCTTAAAAGATTGGTTGCTGATACACCACAAAGCCCCTATTCAGCGTCTTAATCTCCTGTTTTATGTTTGCTTGGAGTTCCGTATTAGTAATATTATCCAAAATATCTGCGATTTTATGCGCTATCCATTCAAATTCTGCTTCTTTCATTCCTCTGGCGGTGAGTGCTGGGGAGCCTATGCGGATACCGCTTGTTACAAATGGGCTTCGTTTTTCGCCTGGCACGGTGTTTTTATTGACGGTGATTCCGGCATTGCCCAGTGCTAGATCAGCATCTTTACCGCTAAACTCCCTATCCAAAAAGCTCATCAATATAAGATGATTATCTGTCCCACCACTCACAAGCTCATAGCCACGAGAGACCAGCACGCTTGCCATTTTAGCGATATTGGCTTTTACTTGCTTGGCATAGAGCTTCCACTCTGGTTTTAGATTCTCTCTAAATCCCACCGCTTTGGCTGCGATGACATGCATAAGCGGTCCGCCTTGGAGTCCTGGGAAGACACTTTTGTTGATTTTAGCAGCGATTTCTTCATCGTTTGTAAGAATCATGCCGCCTCTGGGTCCGCGCAGAGTTTTGTGCGTCGTGGTAGTAACAACATCGCAGTAGGGAAATGGATTTGGATATTCACCAGCGACGATGAGTCCCGCGACATGCGCAACATCAGCAAGCAACAGCGCCCCCACTTCATCAGCAATTTCACGGAATTTGGCAAAATCCAACTCCCTCGTGTAAGCCGAGAATCCACATACGATGATTTTTGGCTTCACAATCAGCGCTCGCTCACGCACTTTGGCATAGTCGATTCGCCCATCTAGCTCCACACCATAGAAGAAGCTTTGATACATCTGCCCTGTAATGCTCACTTTCGCGCCATGGGTTAGATGCCCACCATGACTTAGATCCATGCCTAAAATCTTATCATAGGGCTTGAGCAGCGCATTATACACTGCGCCATTTGCCTGGCTGCCAGAGTGCGGCTGGACATTGGCAAATTTGCAGTTAAAGAGCTTTTTAGCTCGCTCAATAGCTATGGATTCTATAGCATCGACAAACTCACACCCACCATAGTAGCGCTTATGCGGGTAGCCCTCGGCATACTTGTTTGTCAGCACACTACCCATAGCCTCCATGACAGAGGGAAATGTATAATTTTCGCTCGCAATCATCTCCAAATGTTCATTCTGGCGTGTGAGTTCAGCATTGATAAGCTCATAAATTTCTCTATCTGCCTGCTCTAGCACATACCCCATTTTTTCTCCTTTATATAGAATCTAGCTTGTTTCATAGCCTTGTATCCAATCATGCACACCATCTATAGGATACTTATAGCTCTCATGCCTGTGGCTTCATGGCAGGGAATAGCAACACATCTTTTATGCTTTTTTGCCCAGTAAGCAACATGACAAGTCGATCGATCCCTATACCTTGCCCAGCAGTAGGGGGCATGCCATAACCAAGCGCAGTAACAAAATCCTCGTCCATATACTGCGCTTCCTCATCACCCGCATCTTTCTCACGCACCTGGGCGAGAAACCGCTCATATTGATCAAGCGGATCATTAAGCTCGCTAAATCCATTAGCAATTTCCTTGCCACCGATAAAAAGCTCAAATCGATCGGCAATAGCTGGATTATCGTCATTTCTGCGCGCAAGAGGGCTTATTTCAATAGGGTATTGAGTGATGAAGGTAGGGTTTATGAGTTTGGATTCTACAAACTCACCAAACGCGACATCTTGGAGCTTGCCAAAATTAAGATTGGCTTCTAGCTTCACACCCCTTTGGCGCAAATACTGCTCAAGCCCCTCTCTATCTTGCAAACACTCGCGCGGGATTGCGCCGATTTTTTCTAGGCTCTCTTGATAGCCCAGCACACTCCATTTGCTAAAATCTATCTCGCTCTCCCCCTGATCTCCTTTCGCACCTTGAGTATTTGTGATAATGTGCGAGAATCCAAGCTCCCCTAGCACATAGGCGAAAAACTCCTTGGTTAATTCAATAAGATCCTCATAAGTATGATATGCCCAGTAGAATTCAATCATGCTAAATTCCGGGTTATGCGAGTGATCCATACCCTCATTACGGAAATTACGATTAAGCTCAAATACCGCTTCAAATCCACCGACAATCAGTCGCTTGAGATAGAGCTCGGGCGCGATACGCAGATACCGATCCACCGCAAGTGCATTATGGTGCGTGATAAATGGTCGAGCATTCGCACCGCCTGGGATTGGGTGGAGCATGGGCGTTTCAACCTCGAGAAAGCCCTTTTGCTCAAAAAACTTCCGCACCAAGCTTACAATCCTAGATCGCAGCACAAAAGTTTCTTTGACTTCTGGATTCATGATAAGATCGACATAGCGCTGGCGATAGCGCGCTTCGATGTCGGTTAGCCCATGAAATTTCTCCGGTAGGGGGATAATGGATTTTGTAAGGATTTTGCATGATTTGGCATGAATACTAAGCTCACCGGTTTTTGTAACAAACGCATATCCTACAACATTAACAATATCACCCACTTCAAGCAGCTTTTTGACAACCTCAAACTCCTGCTCGCTTAAGTCATTTTTAGACACATAGGCTTGCAAGATCGCACTTTCATCTTGGATTTTGATGAAACAAGCCTTGCCCATCATACGGATAAATTTCACGCGCCCGACGACTGACTCGGTTGGCATTTCAGCTTGGTCGGTGGATTCGGCTTGTAGCGATAAATCGTGGATTCTGCGCGATTGGCTGCGGTCATTACCGCTAAGGTAACTCCCTTGCCAATCGCTTGAGAGCCCCGATTTCTCATCTACAATCCTAGAATCCTTTGCGGAGTTGGCTAGAATTGGGGCGTTATCAAAAGTGGATTCTGGGGCTTGGCTAGAATCTAGTAAATGCGCATAAGTGCGCAGGAATGTCGCATTATCCATAGTGCGCGTAAGATCGTTGGAGTAAGGGTTTAGATTCTGTTCGCGGAGAGCTTGGGCTTTTTGGATACGCTGAGTAATGTAGAGATTATCAAACATACGCTACTTGCCACCTTTATCACCGATGCTTTGACTTACGATGTCTTTTGCTTCCTGCACTGCCTCTCCCACACTTGCGGCGCCAGCTTTGCCATCAGTGATATCTTCAAGATTTTGCATTGTGGCTTTGACTGCTGGGAAATGCATAATCTTTTGCGCAATTGTGATCATATTGACATACATTTGGCTTTTTTCTCTAGCGGTTTGGGCGAAATTTTCTTTGATAAATGTGATCTGCGAGACTGCATACGCAATAAAACTAAAGATAAAAAACACTTTCACACAAGCAAGCACAAAGCCCAGCCCTTTATTGATAAATTCCAAACGCAGGAACTCGACTTTTTTTGCCAGCAGCACGCCAATAAGCACAAAAAACGCCCAGCACACCAGCAGCACGATGACAAACCCGAGCGTTACATGAATCGTATCGCTACCAAAATCATAGACACCCTTAAGCCCATTGCCCACGCTATGAGCAAATATTGAGGCTAAAAACACGCCAAGCAATATCCCCGCCAAGCTACAAAACTCTGCTACAAATCCAGAAGCAAACCCGCGAAATCCAATTACGACAATAACAACAATTAACGCGACATCAATATAATTCATCTCCACTCTTTTACGCAAAATTTAGCTTAAAAAGGCTACCATTGTAGCCAAAGATACATAAAATCAAGGTAAATATTTTGAAAAATCGCTCCGCGCAGCCCGCCGCGCCCGCCACTCTCTTGGCTATTTTTTCCCCTAATATTTTCTCCCCAAGCCGTAGAATCTCCTTTCGCTCGCTACTGCGCTTAGATTCTGGCGCGCTTAGGCTTTTTGCTCTACGCATACTTTATGGCGCACTCTATGGTGCCGGATTTTGCGCATGGCTGTATGCTTTTGCGTTGCTTTGCCCTAACTTCACACTAGAATCTACTACACTAGATTCTAGCACCACGCTTCAAGTCTCCATGCGGATTCTATGCTTGCTTGGACTAAGTGTGCTTGTGTTGTGTGCATTTTGGATTTGGCTTAGTGTGCCAAAGGTGCTGCGTGCATATTTTGGATTTTTTGCTGGGATTTTGCTGTTTTATTGGATTGGACTCTCGTTTCGCTTCTCTGTCGCACCTGCACTTATGCCTGTAGTGTGGATTGGGGTTGGCACAATTTATGCGCTGCTGTGGTATGTGGGATTGTATTTTAGTAGCAAGCTTTTTCGTATTGTAAGTCTCTTTGCGCTTGGATTGTTTGCGCCATTTGGGTTTGACTGGTTTGTGCCACAATCATGGCTAGCTTATAGCATTTTTAGCGTGCAAGATTGGGCGTTTATCGCTATTCTCTGTGCGATTGGAATAATATGCAGTGGATTCTCGCATACTAGATTCTCCTATGTGCGCGTGCTATTTGGAGTGGGGATTTTGCTCGTATGCGTGGATTGGGATCAAAGCGCAAAACACACTATTACACACCCTGTATCAAGCAAAATCGCCATTATAGAAAGCTCAATCGATCAAGATGTGAAATGGAAAATAAGCATGATAGAAGCAATGCGAGATAGTGTGCTTGGTGCAGTGGATTCTGCTATTGCGCAGGGAAGAGATCTTGTCGTTTTCCCGGAGACAATTTTGCCACTTGTGTTAAATGAGCCCCAATCATTTCAGCGCGATATAATTCTAGCCCTACTAGAAAAAAGCGCACAAATCACAATCGTGCTAGGCGCTTTTAGCCAGCAAGACTCTCTTAGCTCTCCAAATGCTACTCCAGAGGTGCGCAACTCAACTTATATTTTCAGCAATGGCAAAATGCGGATTTTGCACAAAGTCATTCTCGCGCCCTTTGGCGAGAAAATCCCCCTCCCAGACATACTAGCAAAGCCACTATATAAGCTATTTTTCGGTATAGATGTGCCGCTTGGGCAAGCAGAAAAGCCACAGGATTTTGAAGCACTAGGTAGAATCTGGCGCAATGCAATTTGCTATGAGGGCACAAGCAAGCTGCTCTATACAAACGCCCCACAATATCTTATGATGATAAGCAATAATGCGTGGTTTTACCCAAGTATAGAGCCCTATCTCCAGCGCGTGCTACTTAAATACTACGCGCGTAAATTTGGCACTCTCATCGTGCATTCGGCAAATCTCTCTAACGCCATGATGATTTCGCCTATGCTTTTTGGCGATAGCAGGGAATCTGTCATACCACTTACCACCACAAGCCCATGAAGGAGCAGTGCAATGGAATACCTACTGCAAGCACACAATCTTACTCACCACTTTGAAACCTTGCTATATGAGGGCATAGATTTAGCTATCGTGCGGGGTGAGAGTGTAGCAATCCTTGGGGTCTCTGGCTCGGGGAAATCCACCCTGCTAGCCAATCTCTCCACCATGCTAGCTCCAAATGGCGGACGAGTGGAGATTCTAGGGCGTGATATTTATACACTAAAGCCAGCCCAACGCCTCCAGCTCCTGCGCCATGAGCTTGGGATAATCTTCCAGTCGCACTATCTCTTTCGCGGGTTTAGCGCATTGGAAAATCTCCAAGTAGGTGCGATCCTCGCGCAAAAGCCAATCGACATGGCACTCCTAGAGAGTCTTGGCATAGCCCACACGCTTAACCAAAACTCCGCCGACCTCTCTGGCGGACAGCAGCAACGCCTATCAATCGCACGCGTGCTAATGAAGCAGCCCACCATAGTCTTTGCCGATGAGCCTACAGGGAATCTCGACAAAGCCACTGCGCACCATGTCATGGACGCATTGCTTGAATACATCGCGCTTAAGCAAGGTGGGCTGATTCTTGCCACCCATGATGAGAGTATCGCAGCAAAATGCAGTAAAATTTACCGCTTAAAATCCCAAAGTCTCGAGCAAATCGCACTATAACCTAGCCTAAATCCATCAAGTTTAAAGGAGATCTATGCAAGCTCATTCCTCTATTTCATCATCTGCTAAAATGCCTATCTCTGTGTGGATTGGAGCTTCGATTCTGCTTAGTGCAATTGTGATTGCCGCAAACTATGGCGTGCAGTTTCACCTAGGCAATAGCCCACTTACCTTTGGTGCGCTTACTTATCCTTTTAGCTTCTTACTGCTTGATGTGCTAAGTGAAAAATACCGCCGAGCCGATGTTACAAAAGTCATAGCTCTTGCTATTTGTATCGCATTCTATCCCTCTTACACCTCCTCCACACCCCAAATTGCACTCGCTTCGATTCTAGCATTTTGCATCTCCCAGCCCGTAGATGTGGCGATGTTTTATACATTTAAGCGATTTTTTCCTAGGCTCTGGTGGCTACGCAATGGATTTTCTACGATTTTTGCCCAAGCTTTTGATACGATGATTTTCTTTGGTATCGCTTTCATTGGGGTTAAAGCCTTTAGCGAGTGTATGGAAATGGCAGCAGCAGACTATACGATTAAGGCGATTGTTGGGATTATGAATACCCCACTTTTCTATCTACTCGCCATAAAAGCAAAAAACATCTGGCGCTATCTCACATAGTGCTATAATGGACTCCTACTTAGAAAGCATTTCAAGGAGCGGCTCATGTTAATTGTCAATCTCGATACCCTCACACTTGGTGCAGCAGCGGATTTTAGTGTGCTAGAGCAGTTTGGCACCTATAAGAGCTATGATCTCACAAGCCCCGAACAAACGCTCGATCGTGTCAAAGATGCAGATATTATTCTAACCAACAAAGTCGTGCTAGATTCTACTCTCCTAGCCCAGCTACCAAACCTCAAACTAATCGTCGTAACTGCCACAGGCACAAATATCGTCGATGTAGAATACGCCACGCAACGCGGAATCCCTGTCAAAAATGCCGCAGGCTACTCCACGCTAAGTGTCGCGCAGCACACGCTCACTATGGCACTAACCCTCCTTAGCCAAATGCCCTACTATGACGCGTATGCCAAGCAGGGTGAATGGAGCAAGAGCGCGTGCTTCACTCATTTAGCCAAAGGGCGCAGGGATATTGATGGACTCGCATGGGGGATTATTGGTTTTGGCAGTATTGGACAGAGAGTGGCAACTCTTGCAAGTAGTTTTGGTGCGCAGGTTAGCTATACCTCAACTAGCGGGAAAAACACCAGCCAACCCTACCCACATTGTGATTTAGACTCTCTGCTTGCCCAAAGCGATATTGTCTCTATCCATGCCCCGCTAACCCCCGCGACAAAAGGACTAATCGACGCCTCAAAGCTAAAGCTCCTGCGCGATGAAGCTATCCTCATCAATGTCGGGCGCGGTGGGATTGTAGATGAGAGCGCAGTAGCCACTCAGCTGCAATCTGGTGCGCGATTCTCCTACGCCTGTGATGTGCTTGAGATTGAGCCTATGAGAAAGGACCACGCATTTTTGGATTCTGCTATCCAGGATCGTCTGCTGCTCACGCCACACATCGCCTATGCCTATCGCAACTCGCTTAAAACACTTGTGCAGATGAGTATCGATAATGTCGTAAATTTCATCAGGAGTGGTAAATAGTAGTGTATAGTTCCACGCCAGAGTTTCTTTGCAAATCCAGCTCCAAATACTCACTAGGAAGCGCGCATGCAGCAGCTCTACACCGCCACCGCCAGTCTCGATAGCCGCGCTATAAGCAAATATCTCCTAAGCGATGAGCTGCTAATGGAGAATGCTGCTAATGCGCTGCTAGGACTTATCGAGCGTCTCACACATAGGCAAAGTGTTGTTTGTATCGTATGTGGGAGCGGGGATAATGGCGCAGATGGCTATGCACTAGCACGCAAGCTTCAGGGAAACCATCGCGTGAGAATCTATGAGGCTAAAGAGCCCAAATCCCCACTCTGCAAGCTCCAAGCCCAGCGTGCAAGCTTGGCAGGCGTAGAGTGGAGTAAGAAAATCCTGCCTTGTGATGTGATTGTAGATTGTCTCTTTGGCTCTGGGTTTAGCGGGGAGCTTAGCCCAGAATCTAGCAAACTTATCGAGCAAATGAATAGTGCTGCGCGCCTCAATATCGCGTGCGATATCCCAAGTGGGCTAGATTTGCAGGGGCGCGTGGGCTCAATCGCCTTTCGCGCGGATTATACCATGAGCATGGGTGCGCTCAAAGCTGGGCTGTTTGCTGATAGTGCCAAAGACATCGTGGGCGAGGTGATCGTGGGCGATCTTGGGATCTCTCGCGCACTTTTTGAAGTGCAAAGCCCATTTTCTCTGCTTGAAGCCAGCGATTTACACCTGCCTGCACGCACAAAGCACAACTGCCACAAAGGGAGTTTCGGGCATGTGGCAGTTGTCTCTGGAGAGAAGATGGGCGCAGCAGAGCTGTGTGCGAGGGCTGCACTACGCATGGGTGCTGGGCTTGTAAGCATTCTAACACGCCAGAGCCTAGAATCTAGCGCGAAAAAGGTGGCAGATGCGACGCTGTTTGATGATTTTGCTAGCCAGGGCTTTATGGATTCTGGTGTGCGAGATTATGACAGACTAGAATCTTGGCATGCGCGCTTAAACACGCTAGGTTCTAGCGTGGAGATTATGCACACACACGAGATTCCAGCAAATGCCAATGTCCTATGTATAGGCATGGGACTAGGGCGCACAAATCCACATACCAAAGCCAGCAAAACTATATCAGCCACCCATCAAGCTACCCTAGCCACGCCAGACAAAAGCCCCCTAGCACTTATTGCTGCAAGACTGGATTCTGGGGAGCTTGGCTGCTCTTTGGTGCTTGATGCTGATGTCTTCTATGACAAGGCAATTATCTCACTGCTAAAGCGCCATGCCGCACGCCTTGTGCTGACCCCACACCCCAAAGAGTTCGCCTCGCTCTTGCAGCTGTGCGGACTAGATTCTCCCAATACGCTAGCAGAAATCCTAGAGCAGCGCTTCGAGCTCGCTCTAGGATTTAGCCAAACTTATCCAGAAGCTACCCTCCTGCTTAAAGGCGCCAACCCCATCATCGCCCAAGGCGGAAAGCTCTATATCAATCCACTTGGCACACCAGCTCTAGCTAAAGGTGGCAGTGGCGATGTGCTCTCTGGTCTTATTGCTGGGTTTCTGGCACAAGGATATGGTATGCTAGATTCTGCGATCAATGCTTCTTTAGCGCACGCACTAGCAAGTAAGCGAGAGAAAAATGCTTACGCTCTAACACCTCTGCGCCTTATCGAGCATATCGGCGAGCTGTGAGCTAGGTCTTGGGGCTGTTTTGCTAAGTTTATTTTAGTGTTTTTGTCATGATTTCTATCATCACCTTGGCGGGGTCGATGATAGGCAGGTGCGTGATGGTGCGTAGCTCATGGATTATAGATGGAAAATGCGTGCAACCTAGTAGCAGGGCTTTATTCTCCACCTCTGGCTCAATTCGCTCAAAAAACGCGCAAAGCTCCCTAAGCCCAGAATCCTGCACAATAAGCCCCTGCTCTATGACTTCACGCACACTAGATTCTATTATCTCCACAAGTCCCAGCCAGCCTACCGATATAAATCGCATGGCTGGATTTGCGCACTTGATATGCTGCTCGATATGCTTGGTAGCAAGGCTGTTTGCCGCTAGAATGTAGAGTAGCTCATACTCCATAGCAATGAGGCTATACGCATCAAATGGCGTGATGATGGGGAAATCCCAATCACGCGCGAGCCTAGCGAAATCCACTGCCGCGCTTAGGGAATTGCAATACACCATGCAGCCATCTAACCCATGCATTTTCTCTAATCTCTGCACCACCATACGCTCTAGCTCATTTGCGGAGAGAAACTGCAGAGAATCTTGCTCATAGCAGCTTGTGGAGATAGGATATCCCTGCGCACAAAATCCATGCCGCTCCAGCAGCTCCACGCCCATGCGCGTGTCTATCATCGTCCCAGCGATGACTCCAATATGTGGCATGATTCTCCTTTGCCCCTGTTTCACCCACTCTATCTGCCTAGATTCTAGTCCTAGACGGAATCTACTACTAAAATCTAGCTCCGCAACGAGCACTCAAATTCATACGCACTTCGCACAATTGTGCGCAAATCATCAAATTTTGGCTGCCAATTAGTGTGGCGTTTTAGCTTTTGATTACTAGCGATAAGCATGGCAGGGTCGCCCGCTCTGCGCGCAGCCATGGCAACCGGAAAATCCACACCACTTATCTCTTTGACCACTTGGATAACTTCTTTGACGCTGTAGCCGTGATTGTAGCCGACATTAAACACCGCGCTCTCTCCATTCTCACGCAGGAAGTCTAGCGCACTCACATGCGCTGCGGCAAGATCGTCGATATGAATATAGTCGCGGATACAAGTGCCATCACTCGTGTCATAATCTTCACCAAAAATACTCATTCCATTGCGCTTGCCTACCGCGCATTCTAGGGCGACTTTGATAAGATGGGTGGCATTTTTGCTCCGCTGACCAAGCCCTAGCCCCCGTGAGAGAAGCTCGGGGGTATTTTTCATACTAGCCCCAGCGACATTGAAATACCGCAACGCGACATAGCGTAGCGGAGAGATTCTAGCGATATCTTGGAGGATTAGCTCGACCATCATTTTAGATGTGCCATAGGGGTTTATGGGAGCGAGAGGGGCGTCCTCGCGAACTGGGATAAGCGCAGAATCCGGCTCACCATAGACAGCTGCTGTGGAGGAGAAAATAAAGTATTTCACCCCAAATCGCGCGCAAGCTTCAAGCAGCGCAATCACATTGGCGACATTGTTGTGGTAGTAGGAGAGTGGCTTTTGGACAGATTCTCCCACAATAAGGCTTGCACCAAAATGCACCACGCCATCGATTTGCACACGAGAAAATAGTGTCTCTAGCGCATTCCTATCGCCAAAATCCATCTCTACAAACTCCACACGATCCCCAAACCCCCGCTGCAAAAGTGCGATATTTTCCATAAAACCTGTGCGCAGGTCATCAATAATGATAAGTCTCGCATCTGTTTGCTCAAGGAGAGTTAGTGCTGTGTGGGAGCCAATGTAGCCAGCGGCACCTGTGCATAGCAGTGTCATAGTGTTGTCCTTACTAGTGATTGTGTGTTTGGCATGCTTTTTAAACGGGTGGATTCCCAGTCTCACGATTGCGAGCTTTAGTTTCGCACGCCTAAACATGCCTGCTCATCTATAATTTACGACCCTTAACATCATCGCAAACTATTGCCACTAAATGTTGCATGGGCACTGAAAACCTAGACTTTGAAAAACGCCAATTATAGCAAATATGCTACAATGGATTCCCTATCACTTCATAATCAAAGGACACACTATGGAACACGAACAAGACCTAGCCCAGCTCCACGCCAGCTCCCTTGATAATCGATCGCTTACTATGAATATCCTTGTTACCCCATCGATGTCCAATTTCAGCGGACTTATGCATGGCG
This sequence comes from uncultured Helicobacter sp., assembly GCF_937906905.1. Classification (GTDB taxonomy): domain Bacteria; phylum Campylobacterota; class Campylobacteria; order Campylobacterales; family Helicobacteraceae; genus Helicobacter_B. The sequence continues at coordinate 92,854 of NZ_CALERY010000002.1, forward strand.
GCGAACTGCTAAAAATCCTCGATCAAGTCGCTTACGCCTGTGCGACACGATATTGTGGTGTAGGGGTTATTACGCTTAGTGTAGATTCAGTAACTTTCCGCCAGCCAATCCCAATTGGCACGCTACTGACATTCCTAGCAAGCGTCAATCACACTGGTAAGACAAGCTGTGAGGTAGGGATCAAAGTCATTAGCGAGAATATCAAAGAGCGCTTTGTTACACATTGCGTGAGCTGCTATTTCACCATGGTAGCGTTTAAAGATGGCAAATCTGTGCCTATCCCTCCGCTCGAGCCACGCACGCCCGATGAAAGGCGACGCTATGAGGCTGCGATTAAACGCCGAGAGATCCGCAATCAATCTCGACCAAAATCCTAGAATCTATTCACACAATCTGCTGCACAAAATAGCGCGGACGCGCCTTAGTCTCTTGGTAGATTTTGCCGATGTATTCACCAATCATACCAAGACTTAGAAGCTGAATCCCGCTAAAAAAGCTAAGTGGGACAAGTGTAGAAGCCCAGCCATACACAGCCCAGTCAGTAAAGATTCGCACAAATAGCACATATCCGCCAAGAATAAGCGAGAGAAAGAAAAACAAAAACCCCAGCACACTCACCACACGCAGCGGCATGATAGAAAAGCTTGTAATCCCATTCCATGCAAACGAAAGCATTTTGCGCAGAGGATATTTAGACTCGCCCGCTTGGCGCTCAAGTCTATCATACTCTACAACCGCGCTCTGGAAGCCAAGCAAAGGCACAATCCCCCGCAGAAATAAATTCACCTCTTTAAATGCAAAAAGTGCGTGTATGGCACGCGCAGAGAGTAGGCGATAGTCGGCATGATTATGCACGATTTTCACGCCCAAAAGCTCCATGACATCATAAAATGCTACCGCCGTAGATCGCTTAAACGCCGTGTCGCTCGCACGACTTTTTCTCACGCCATAAACAACCTCACACCCTGCAATAAATTTCGCGATAAACTCATCAAACACCCCAATATCATCTTGCAAATCCGCATCAATGCTAATAGCACAATCACAGCGCGCAGAAACGAACTCCAGCCCTGCTAGCAAGGCATTTTGATGACCGACATTGCGAGAAAGCTTGAGGGCGTGGATTTTTAGATGCCTATCTTGGCTGCTGCTATGCGGGGGGGGGGGGACAGAATCTGGCGTGAAATTCTGGCTAGATTCTGGGGATTTTGCATAGACTTCAAGCATCTCCCAAGTTTTATCTCTGCTACCATCATCAACATAGCACAAAAAGCTTTGAGTGCCAATATGCCCAGAATCCATTAGTGCCATTAGCTTGGCGCTAAGCTTAGTATGAGTATCTGGCAACACAGCTTCTTCGTTATAGCAGGGCACAACCACAGCAAGCGTGGGGGCAGAATTACAAACAGGAATGGGATCTCGCAAATCTTTAGAAATATTTGCATGGCTTATGGGAGTTTTGTTAAAAACCTGCTGCGCTATGCTTGCACTGCTTTGCTGGTTTTCTAAAGGATTTTTGGAGTGTAGGCACATATTGACTCGCTCATTGTGTTTGCGCAGATTCTAGCATAAATGGAATTTTGTTACAATGTGGGCATTGTAAGTTTGTGCCACACCAAGGAGTGTCCATGCCCCAGCTCTATATCGCCGGAATCCACACAGATGCTGGGAAAACACACTTTTGCGCGCTTTTTTGCAAAGCATTTGGCTATGACTATTTTAAGCTTATTCAAGCAGGAAACCCGCAAGATCGAGACTTTATTGCGCGATTCCTACCAAAATCTGCCATTTTGCCAAATGGCATTACACTAGAAACTGCCGCCTCCCCACATATCGCCAAGCACATCGAGCAGCGCGAGTATGCAGGGCTAGACATTTTGCTACCAAGCGTGCCAAACTTACTTATCGAGCTTGCAGGCGGGCTTTTCTCTCCACTTGATGAGCAAGTTTGTATGATTGAATATATGCAGCACTTTCCGCGCGCGTGCATTTTGGTCGGGCGCAATTATGTGGGCAGTATCAATCACCTACTTCTAAGCGTGCAAGCCCTGCGCATAAGTAAAATCAAGCTGTTGTGCGTGGTTATAATGGAAGACAAGGATAGCGCACACAGCAAGCTTGTGAATGAGTTTTTGCAAGGACATGCGCTTTTACAGGGTATCCCGCTTATGCGCGCGAGCTTTTTTACACCCCAAACATTCCTGCAAGCTGTCAGCGAATTAGAAGCAACTCTCTCCCCAATTCTTGATCGAATCTAATGTTGAGACTCTGCTTATGCTAGCTCCTTTACCTTATCGCCATACTGCTTGAAAATATCTTGCGTGATTTTGTAGCTGCAAAACTTAGGACCACACATCGAGCAAAACTCCGCTTCTTTAAACACTTCTTGCGGCAGGGCTTCATCGTGGTATTCTCTGGCTCTATCTGGGTCTAGGGCTAGCTCGAATTGTCTGTTCCAATTAAAGGCATAGCGTGCATCGCTCATCGCATCATCTCGCTCCCTAGCTTTGATCCTACCGCGTGCGATGTCTGCGGCGTGTGCGGCGATTTTGTAGGCTAGAATCCCCTCTCGCACATCTTTGGCATTAGGCAGCCCTAAATGCTCCTTTGGCGTTACATAGCAGAGCATCGCCACGCCTTTCCACGCTGCCACGCACGCACCAATGGCACTTGCGATATGGTCATAGCCTGCGGCGATGTCTGTTACAAGCGGTCCTAGCACATAAAAGGGTGCTTCACTGCAATACTCCTTTTGCAGCTTGACATTGCGCTCGATTTGATTAAGCGGAACATGCCCGGGACCTTCAATCATCACTTGCACATCGGCTTGATAGGCGCGTTTGGCTAGCTCACCTAGCACCTTTAGCTCGGCGAACTGCGCTTCATCGCTAGCATCTGCCAAGCAGCCCGGGCGTAGAGAGTCCCCTAGGCTTAGGCTCACATCGTATTTTTGACAGATTTTTAGGATCTCATCAAAGGCTTCATAGAATGGATTCTCCCTATGATAATGCAGCATATAGCTTGCCATAAGGCTGCCGCCGCGCGAGACTACGCCCATTTTGCGCTTAGAGACTGCTGGCATATGTGCTAGCAAAAATCCGCAGTGTATGGTGAAGTAGCTCACCCCTTGCTGGGCTTGTTTTTCAAGTGTAGCGAGCATTGTGGGAATATCGAGCTTTAGCACATCATTTTGCACATCGTGCAGGATTTGATACATCGGCACAGTGCCAATAGGCACGCTAGAAGCCCCGATGATAGCGGTGCGGATTTTGTCTAAATCCCCTCCGGTGCTTAGGTCCATAACGGTATCTGCGCCGTATTTGATAGAAACCTTGAGCTTTTCTACCTCCTCATCTGCGGAGTTGCAAATTTGGCTTGAGCCGATGTTGGAGTTGATTTTGGTGCGCAGTGCCACGCCTATGCCCATAGGGACAAGGTTTGTGTGGTTGATATTTGCTGGGATTATCAGGCGACCTTTGGCGACTTCTTTGCGCACAAGCTCTGGCTCGATATGCTCGATATTAGCGATATAGCGCATTTCTTGCGTGATGATTCCGCGCTTGGCGTAGTGGAGCTGGGTTTTTATTGGGTCATTTTGACGCTCTTGTATCCATTGTGTTCGCATTAGATTCTCGCTTATATTAAAGTAAAGGCTTGCATTATAGCAGAGTTTAGATCAGTGGATTCTAGGAGAAATGCCCCCACTACTCCGTCATTGCGAAGCTTGGGACAAGCGAAGCAGTCCATAAGGAAAGCACCAAAACACTCTGCCTCTAGAATCCACTTTTGAAAAAACGCAAATGGATTGCCGCGCCTTGCGGTGCAAGGCTCGCAATGATGGGAAAGTCCGCGCAAGCACTGCGCAGTAGAGAGTGGGTAAAAAGCTAGAATTTCTTGGTATTGACATCTTTGATGATTTCTTCTGCGATGTCGCCGACTTTTTGCGTGATGTCGTTTGTATGGCTGGCGATGGTGGCGTTCTCTTGGGTCGATCCCTCGATTTGGGCGATAGACTCATTGATCTGCGCTAGCCCTTCGGTTTGCTCTTTGATAGACTCGCTCATATCTACGATACTTTGGGCAAGCAGATTGACATTAGCTTCAATCTCGCCTAGAGACTTTGTAGTGCGCTCTGCTAGCTTGCGCACTTCATCTGCCACCACGGCAAAGCCCCGCCCGTGCTCGCCAGCGCGCGCTGCTTCAATGGCGGCATTCAACGCTAGCAAGTTGGTTTGGTCAGCGATGTCTTTGATAATGCCCACGATATTGCGGATATCTTCTGTCTGCTGGGTTACTTCTTGTGCCTTGGAGCTGACATTTTGCATAGATGAGCTGATTTCTTCCACGGCGGTGGCACTCTGCCCTAGTGCTGCTGCTTGCTGGGAGCTAGACTCTGTGAGCCGCTGCATAGACTCTGCTAGCTCGTTTGATCGCTCGCTTAGGCTATTGGCAAAGCTAGCAGATGAGCTTAGCATTTTCTTAATCTCCTGCCCTAGCGTGTTTGTTACAAGCTCGACTCGCCCATTTGCATTGGCGATCTCTGTGGTGAAGTCAAGCCTTACAAAGCTATCAAACACGCGCTGGATCTCGTTCATATCGCGCCCGATGTGGTTCTGCAAGACATCGAGCATAGCATTTAGGACATTTTTTAGCTCCACTAGCTGGGGGTTATGGGGTATAGCGGCGATCCTAGCACTAAACTTGCCAGACTCTATATCCTTGGCAGTTTGGGCAGACTGGGCGATTGCCTGCTTATCTTGCTCTAAGCCTTTTTGCGTGTTGGCGATGTTTTGGTTAATCGCTAGCACCATACCGCCTATCTCGTCATTTGCCTTTGGGGTTACAAGGCTAGGTGGCGTGCTTGTCTCGTGGTTTAGGTATTTGAAGAAATTTACTAGCAGATTTGAGACGACTTTGAGCCGCGAGACTACTGCTTGCTTGATGTAGAAAAACACAGAGATGATCACAATCAGCAGGGAAATCACCACGCATAGCACGATCAAATTGCGCAGAGAATACACCGGCTGCATAATCACATCTAGCGGGACTACCACCATAGCACTCCAATATGTCCCTGTATTGTAGAGCTGCAAGGAGGATAGCCCTACTAGCGCGTCTCTTTTGTCTATGGTTTTGTATTCATAAATGCCTGAGTCGTGAGCTTTGGCGACTTGCTTTAGGGCTTGGGCGTGCTCATCGGTATTGACTTCTAAAATGTTTTTGCCAAGCGCGTCTTGGCTTGGATGCACGCCTATATCGCCATCTTCTGTCATTATGAAGCGATAGTCTCCATCAAACACGCTCAAATTGCCATTTTGCATCCAAGAATTTACTCGATCCATACTTATCACTAGCCCCAAGACCCCTATAACCCTGCCTTGTTTGTCTTTGATAGGGATATTGAGCCCAGAGAGTAGCTTCTGCCCCTTGCCATCAAGATCGGCGAAAGTCGGTGTGCCGATGGTGTTGCCCTGTGTTTTTAAAGCCTTTTGCAAGCTTTGGGACTGCAGGATTTGCTCGCTTGCTGGGATTGTGTATAGCCCACCTTCGTTGTCGATATCGCTATCACCTCGCACGATCATAAACTCGCCGTTTTTCAGGGTGTTGATAGACTTGGAGGGCTTGAAGTGTTTAAGATACAAGTAGCCGAAGTTGGCGTTGTCGTTGGCATCTAGCATATCTTCGATGACTTTTTCTAGCTCGGCTTCTGTGGTCGTGCCGCCACTCAAATTTGCCTCGATAGAGTTATGCACGCCATCAAGAAATGCGAAGGTTTGATTCACACTTCCCCTAAGCAAATTGCTCATACGCAAGGAGACATTGCTAAGGAGCTTTTTCGCCTCGCGCTTTTGGATAGCGGTGGAAGAGCCTATGATGACGAAAGTCATAGTCGCCATACATACGATGATGATAGCAGCAAGTAGTAGCGATACTCTTGTGCCTAGGTTTAGGTTTTTTAGCATAGAAGCCTCCTGTAAGCATTTGTAGTGATTTTGGTAAAAGCCAAAAGCCCAAAAGCATTGTAAAGCTATAAACCGCAGAATTTAACACAAAAAAAAACGCAAGGAAGACCAAGAAAACTTGCCATATTTTTCACACTACTTGCTATAAAGTAGCATTTTTGTGCGAGATAGAATCCTAGAGCAGCCTAGAGAGTAGTAGTGAAAATTGCAAATCCCACCGCGAGCAAAGAGCTAGAATCTAAATGCAGTGTAGGGGGGGGGGCAGATTCTAGCATAGAGCTTCAAAAACCCAGCACACCAATACACCAGCGCAAAGCACACAAGCCCAGCCACAAGGGCGCGCTGGATTCTAGCGATATACAACACCCCAAGAATTGTAAGCAGCGCGAAAAGCCATAGTGTCCTAGCGTTGCCACCTAGGACAAAATCCCCAATAGCTGGCAAAAACTGCCCAAAAATCCACCGCACAAGCTCTAGCGGGTTTATCGGCGGGAATCCAGCTAGAGAGCCCCACCACTGCTTAAACTCCGGCACGGCTTGAGGGGTAATATAGTAGAAATACAGCAGCGCGAAATACACGCCAAATGCCAAGGCTGCAAGCACATTGTGCTTGATAAAATGCGGCAGATTCTCTCTGTGGCGGTAGATATAGCCAGCACCTAATCCACAAATCAAAAATATCCCACCATAAGAAAACAAAACGACCACCGCGCTTAGAAGCAAAAATGTAGAAAAGCTAGCCCCTCTAAGAAAAGCTAGCAGCAAAATCGCGCTACACAAAGCTTCAATCTCGTATTGCTTAAACTCTGCAGCGTAATATACAAGCGTTTTACTGCCGACAAAGATCACCATCGCCACAAGCTGCCACTTAAGACTAAGCAGCTCTTTGACAATCGCCCAAAATACAAAAAGCAACGCCACAGAAGCAGCAAATGGCACAAACCGCAGCACCATTTCTCCGTGCCCAAACATCTCGCCAAGCCCCTTGGTGATAAGCAAAAATCCAAGCGGAGTCGCCTGACCCCACTCAAGCGGCTTGCCTAGCAGCTGCCCCCAAGGCGTGTGGTAAATACTTTTTGCCAAAAATGCTTCATCTAGCCATAAATTTTGGCAATCAAGATAGACAAAGAGCCTAGAGACCACACCAAGCAGCACAAAGCCCCAAGTAGCCACAAGCCAAAGATTAGGGGAGGAGGATAGCTGATTTAGATTCTGCTTTAAGCGCGATAGCTGCGGCATAGACCCCCCTACACCAACGCCAGAGCAATTTGCGGGATATAAGTAACAAGCAAAAGCCCCACAAGCATCACAGCAAACCACGGCAGCACTGATAGCACGACTTCTTTTAGATCAAGCCCTGTGAGCGAGCTTGCGACAAAGAGATTAAGCCCCACAGGCGGAGTAATCATACCAAGCTCCATATTTAGCACCATAATGATCCCAAAGTGTATAGGGTCAATCCCAAGCGACACGGCGATTGGCAGTAGTAGGGGCGTCATAATCATCACCACAGAGCTAGGCTCCATAAACTGCCCCATCACAAATAGCACGATATTTACCACGATGAGAAACACCCACCAGCTCATGTGCTGCTGAAGGAGAAATTCCGCTATCATGTGCGGGATACGCTCGCTTGTGAGAAAATGCGCAAACACCACCGCACAACCGATGATAAGAAAAATCATCGCCGTAGTAATGGCAGCATCAAGACACACGGCATAGAGATCTTTTAGCCGTAAATCCTTATAGACAAACACAGAGATGATAAAGGCATAGACCACCGCTATCCCAGCAGCCTCTGTGGCGGTAAATACTCCGCCATAGATTCCGCCAATGACCACAGCGATGATAAGCAACGCCCAAAATGCCCTCCCAAAGGCTCTTATGCGTGCTTGTAGGCTCTCTTTCTCGCCGCGCTTAAAGCCTAGCCTTTTAGCCCCAAAGTATGTGTAGAGCATCATAAGTCCCCCTACAAGCAGTCCGGGCAGCACACCGGCTTTAAAGAGAGCTTCGATAGAGACGGCGATTTCTTTTCCGTGCAAGTCGCTTAGCCCGCTTGCAGTAACCCCATAGACAATCATCACCACAGAAGGCGGGATCAAAATCCCAAGGCTTCCAGCCGTAGTGATCGCCCCCACAGAGTAGGATTTGGGATAGCCTGCTTGAGAGAGCGCGACAAACATCACCGAGCCTATGGCGACAACCGTGGCAGGAGAGCTGCCGCTCACTGCAGCAAAGATAATGCACGCCAAAATCGCGCTCATAGGCAGTCCACCGGGCAGATGCCCCACAAGCGATTTAGCAAAATCCACAATCCGCCCCGCCGCACTGCCTTTACTAAGCAAAGAGCCCGCTAGGATAAACATAGGGATCGCCATAAGCGTGGGCTTAAAAGCGGCGATAAAAATATCTGGGATTCCCGCTATATCGTGGCTTGTGAAAAGCAGCAAACAGATAAGGGAGCTAATGCCTAGCGCGATTGCCACAGGCACGCCCAAAAGCAGCAGCACAAAAAGCAGCAAAAACAGCACAGCAAGGCTCATAGTCGCTCCTCTTTAGTAGAGAGATTTTGGGCAGAGTTTTTGATAGGCAGACTTTTAGCAAGCAAGCTTGGGGCGGAAAAGTTTGAGATAGGAAAACTTCGCATTCTACTCCTTAATGGCAGTATCGTGGATAATTTCATCTTGCGTTTTTTTCGCCACAAGCTCTGCTGGTGTGAAAGAGACTTCATAGATTTTCTCACATACGCGATAAGTTGCCCCGATAAATGCCAAAGGCAAGCACAGCAGAAATATCCACAAAGGCACTTCGTGCAAGGCTTCAGAATATCGCCCAAGATCATAATAAAGCTCACAAGTTACAAACCCAGCCCACGCCATAAACGCCAAAAACCCAGCGCTAAGGATATGAGAGAATAGCACGCTAGCTTTCGCCCACTTTGGTGGGAACTTCTCCACAAGCACCATCACAGAGATATGCACGCCCTTGCGGAAGCCATACGCCGAGCCAAAGAGCGCGCTCCAAATAAAGCAGTAGCTTGAGACCTCTTCGCCCCACGCTAGAGAATGCACGCTAGGATAAAAGCTTGAGACAAAGCGCAAGCAGACATTGATAGCCACGATGATCACTCCGGCTACAAGCCCTAGGACAGCGATGTTTTTGTTGATTTGTGCGATGATGGTGTCAAGGACTTTGAAGAATTTTTGCACGCTAGGGTTTAGGTGTGCCCACACAAAAGGCGCACCTAAAAATCGCAACACTCTTTTCACGCGCGATTCTCTAGTTTGTTTCTAGGGTTTTTTGGATTAAATCCTGCCCTATGATGTCATAGAACTTAGGATAAATGCTCTTCATCACGCTCTCCCACTGGGCTTTTTGCTCGCTAGTGAGCGTGTAGATTTCAAGCTTGCCACTATCTTTGGCGTAAGCATTGAGACTTGCTAGTAGCTGGGCTTCATCTTTTGCGCTTTCTTCTCGCTCAAATTCTGTGGCTTCTTTGATAGCTTGCTTCACTACGCCTTGTAAATCGCTTGGCAGCTCACTCCAAAACTTCTCACTCATCACCACAAGATAGCCCAAATAGCCGTGGCTAGAGAGTGTTAGAGACTTTTGCACTTCGTAGAATTTGGAGTTGTAGAAGTTTGAGAGTGGATTCTCTGTCCCATCAACTACGCCTGTTTGCAAAGCAGAATACACTTCGCCAAAGTTGATGACCTGCGGATTTGCGCCGATGGCTTTCATCTGCTCTTCTAGCACTTTTGAAGTTTGGATTCTAAGCTTTTGCCCCTTGGCATCTTCTGGCAGGACAATGGGCTTTTTATTAGAGCTAAAGTGCTTAAATCCAGCGTCCCAATAATCCAGCGCGATAAAGCCCTTTTGCGCGATTTTTTCCTTCAAAATATCGCCCACTTCGCCGTCCATCACTTTATGTAAATGCTCGTTATCTCTAAAGATGAAAGGCACATCCCAGAGATTAAACTCTTTGACAATGGGGGTGAATTTGGAGAAGCTTGGGGCTGCCATTTGGACATTGTTGCGCTTAAGCTCTTGGAAGACCTTATCATCATCGACAAGCTGCGTAGAGGGGAAAACTTCGACCTTGATTTTGCCGCCACTAAGCTCTTCCACACGCTTGGCAAAGAAATCTGCCGCCTTGCCCTTAGGCGTCCCAGCACTAACAACATGGGAGAATTTGATGGTGTAGCTTTCTTGCTCTTTAGGCGTATCGCCACAGCCTAGAAGCCCCACACTAAGCACGCTTGCCACAAGCGCAGCACCACATACTTTTAGCAGACTAGTAAGTTTGGAATCTCTTTGCATTTGCACTCCTTGGTAGTAAAGTTGCTTTATTCTAGCGCAAAATCTAGCCATTTAGCAGGCTTTTATAAGGCTTATAGGTATGTTTCTAGCTTTTGTAACGCTTTTTGCAGCTCTTTGGGGCAGATATATGCGTTCTCTTGCTGGGGGTGCGGGGTGGTATCTGTGGTTTGCGCCACCATATAGAAATATCTACACCCCATAAGCAGAGCGCAAAACTGCGGGCAAGAGTAGTGATAATACTGCGGGAAGATTTCAAACACCACCGCGCCTTCTTGCATAAAAAAGGCATTGCTAAGCCCTGCGCCGTGTAGGCTTGCGATAATGCTACTCTCCCTAGCCATACAAGCTTGCTCCACTAGGCTTAACTCATCTGGCAGGACAATCTCATAGCCAAAGGCGGTGAAGATAGATTCTACTTCTTTGGTGTTTTCTAAGTGGCGATTAGAGCCGCTTGGGCGAGTGAGAAAGATTTTGCGCTTTTTGCTTGGTGAGGGCAGAAGTGTGGCAAAGTCTCTATAAAACTGCTGCAAGAGTAGCGGCAGCGCAAGCGTGCGATGATGTGTAACCCCATCGCGCCACTCCACGCTCTCAAAGTTGGCTATAAAAGTCGGCACGATTAGGGCTTGGGCTTGGATTAGGCGGTGTGGGCTTAGGGGGAGGATTTTGGATTCTGGGATTTGCAGGAGCTGCCACATCTGCCTTTGATAGGGCATATCTTGGGCTAGGAGATAGTAGTCTGGCTCTAGCCCGCTGCGGCGGATTTGCTCTAGGGCGGCTATGCTTTCAGCTAGGAAATGGTAGTAGTTGGTGGCTTGGTGGAGCAGGGCTAGAGAGCCACTAATTTTGTGGAGCTTGAATAGCTTTTGATAGTAGAATCTAGCCCAGAGCTTGCACTGCTTTAAGGACTCTAGAATCTTGTGCGCTTTTGATGCGTTTCTAGGCAGGGCAAAGGCGTGGGTGGGGTAGGAAGTTTGAGAGATGATAGCCTTATGCGATTTGGTGATGACTATCTCGCTATCATCGCTATAGCAGTAGCCTTGCGGATAGACTCGCACAAATAATGCGCGGAAGTGGTAAGTATAAGGGCGGAAAAAGCGGTGGAAGTTGCCAAAGATGTCTTGGAAATGGAAGTTGTTGTAGGGCTTGGGTGCTGGCTTTTGGCTAGAATCCACTTGCGTGGATATGGATTGCCGCGCTTTGTCTTGTGCCAAAGCTCGCAATGACGGAGAATGGGTGTTGTTTGTAAGAATGCTTAGTGATTGAAAAGTGGATTCTGGGGTTTGGGCGTTCTTTGTGATGTGTGTTTCGCTGCCGCTGCAATCGTCTTTGTTGCCTTGCTTTTCGCCACCGCTGTGAGATTCTAGGATTGTAGATGAGAAAGGCTTGCTTTGCGTGCTTTTTAGTGCAACTTGCTCGCGGAAAGATTGGTGCTGTTCTCTAGGCTTGCTCTGGGATTCTAGGATTTTTGCGCTAGAAATGGCATTTTTCAAGTCGCGCGTGGGAGATAAGACTGATGGTCTATCGAGCTCGCGCGGCGCAGAAATCGCCGTTTCTAGCCAAAAAGCTGAATCCTTATCTACGCCCCCCCCCCCCCCGATAATTGCGATTGCAGCAGTGTTTGCAAATCATGCGCACTTGCATAAGAGAAAATTCCGTTGCCACATACAAGGAGATCCTGCGCTTCGCTTACTGGGATCTCGTGCGACATCTCACCAGAATTTAGGGCTTGATTAAAAGTCGCTCTACGCTTTTGCAGTGGCACAAAGAGACATATATCAAAGATTTTGGAGATTATAGACATAAATGCTCCTTAGGCTTGGGGATTTAGAAGTAGATTCCAGTATTACAACCAGAACCAAGTATTATAACAAAATGAGTGCCTGAAGCACCTTCTGCTATAATAGCAGCCCAGATCACACCTAGATCAAGGACTATTGTGCATCACATAAAAAGCTTTATAAAATACATTATCGTCGGTGGGAGTGCAGCGCTTATCAACTGGGCAGTGTTTTATGTTTGTTTAAAGCTCTCCATGCACTATCTGGCTGCCTGCGTGGTGAGCTTCGTGCTAGCAACTTTGTGGAATTTCTTACTCGCGCGCCACTTCATCTTCCACACTCGCACACACTCTTTGCTCAAAGAAAGCATGCTTGTATATATCGCTAGCCTCTGTGCGCTACTTATCGATATGGTGGTAGTGTGGGGCTGTGTAGAGTGGCTTGATATGCAACCAATGCTAGGCAAAATCATCGCCACAGGCGTGGCGTTTGTGTTTAACTTCCTTGCACGCTACTTGCTTATCTACAAATCCCACACACAAATTAAGCCCAACACATAAACTCCAGAATCTAAAGGCGCTTTTCATAGATGAGTCTGCCCTCTGGCATGTCGAAAAATACTCGAGGGAAGAGATATTTACCGCTCCATGTAGGCAAATTAACCTCATCATAGACAAGATTTAGCGCGATATGGGGTGCGAGCACAGATTCTACAAATGTCGTACAATACAGCGCTTCGCTTCCTTCGGCTATCACAAACGCCCTACCCTGCTCTGCGCGCGCACTTAGTGCAATGGATTCTTGTTGCGCATTTGTTAAAGGCAAGCGCTTTATGGCAATGGAGCGCGCGTGGAAAAGAAACTCATCAAGCGGACTTATAATAACTTGGTTTTGGGTGCTGGGGTTATCATCGGTTGTGGCATGGATTATAAGCAAGGGATCTGCGGAGATGACAAGCCCCAAATGTGTGTAGTGGTGGTGCGATACCTGTGAGATGATCACACTCTCAAGGCTATCGCCACGACGGAAGACAAGGTCGCCCACCTCAAGCGGTGGCAGAGCAAGATCTTGCGCACGCAGGGTTTTGGGCTTTGACAACAAAGAGTGCGGAAAAAATGCACTGATGATAGAGGATACAGAGGGGGTAGAATTTGCCGCCATAAAACCAATTACAAGCAGCGCCAAAGCACCAAGCACGCCAACAAGGAAAGCTCTAGAAGTGAAAATTTTACGCATTTGTGGTTTTGCCTAGCCAAAGCTAGGCTTTAGAATCCAAAGAGAGTGTAAGCTATTTAATCTCGATCTTCCAATCATCTTTAATTTTTGTGAGATCGAGATATTCATTTTTCGTCGAATCATCAGCGAAAATCACCTTGACTTCCACTTTTGCCTTATCACCATTAGTCTCTTCTTTTGCTATTTCAACAGATTTTAGCCCGCCTTTTTCATCTGCCATGGCTTTTGCTCGCGCACTTTGGGCTTTAAACTTGCCATCGATCATCTCTCTTATGCCCTCTTTTGCGCCCTCTTGGTCAGGTATATGGATAAATTTAATGAGCACATCGCCATTGCCTTGATATGCGTTGGTCATAAAATCTTTTGCCACTTCACCCGGCGTGCTACTGCCACCACAAGCTGCCAACATCGCTACACCAAGCACCATGCCTAGACCCAGAAAGAATTTTTGCACGATTTTCATTCAATCTCCTTATGATAATGAAATTAAAGCGCCATGATTATAGGCGAGAAAAGCTAACGCATTAGCGATTTTGCTTTTCTCACGCGTTGTCCTCTAAACGCTTTTTAGCAAAATCTAGCGCCTCTTGCGTGATATGACTGCCAGAAATCATACGCGCAAGCTCCTGTATGCGCCCCTCTTTATTTAGTAGCGTTACACTACTTGCGCCATCGCTTTTCTGGACGAGAAAATGATGATCTGCGAGACTTGGCATGTGTGGCTGGTGCGAGATTGCAAAGATTTGATAGCTTGCGCTTAGCTCTTTTAGCACATGCGCCACTCCCTCACTCTCCGCCCCACTTAGATTCGCATCAATCTCATCAAGGATAAGCACACCTTGACGCTTTTGCGTGCGCGCACTTAGACACATCACTGCTAAGCGCAAGCGATTAAACTCCCCGGCAGAGAGCGTGGCGATTTCACTAGTGTGCAGGCGGATATGTAGCACATCACTCCCACTCTCACTCATCACAGCAGAATCTAGCCGTGCATAGGGAGCTGGAAGCTTTAGCTTCTCACAAAGCTGTGCCAATGCCGCCTGGAGTGTGGGCAGGCATTTCTGGCGTGCAGTGTTTAGGGATTTGGCGCTAGATTCTAGGGCGGATTCTAGAGCAGTGATTTGAGACTCTAGCTTGGATTTTGTCGCGCTCGTGTCGCTAAAATCTTGGAGCTTCTTCGCCTGTGTTTCGCGGTGCTCTAGGGCTGCTTCGATACTGCCATAGCGGTGGATAAGGCTTGAGAGTGCTGAAATCCTATCAAGCAGATTTTGCGCTTCAATCTCATCGAGAGCCTCGAGCTTTTGTTCTTCCTCTTGTATGAGCGCATTTGCATCGCTTAGCGCTTGTTCGAGCGCACTTCGTGCCTCCACACATTCAATCTGCCCAAGCGCACTTAAAATGCTATCAACTTGCTCGAAGCTCTCTTTGGCTTTAGCGATAGATTCTAGGAGCTTTTCTTTGCGCGAGAGAGATTTTTTGAGATCAAGCAGCTTTTCATATTCACCAGGATTTGGCGCGATTGTATCGATTTTTTGCACTTCAAACTCCGCTATCTCACGCAGACTTGCTAGATTCTGCTCTGCTTGTAGTAGCTCGGCAAGCTCTTTTTTGTAGCGGTGAAGCTCACGAAATCGCGCAGTATGAGTGGCGAGATTTTCTCTATGCGCGCTAGAATCCACACTAGAATCTAGCAATGCTAGTAACGCAGCACTACCTAGCTCATCACCCCCTCGAGAATGGATATGCTGGATATAGGTGGAGAGCATATCAAGCAAATGTTTTTTAGCAATTGGCGCGAAATTCACAAAATAGCGGATTTTGTCTTTTTTTATAATTTTAATATTGATAAGCCCGCCCTCAATCCCAAGCTCCTCTTCAAATACCTTGACCAGTGCAGGGGAGAGCAGAATATCTGTCTCGATAATCGCAGCATTAGGCTCTCTAAGCCCAAAACACGAGAGCAATGAATCCATAAGCACGCTTTTCCCACTTCCGCTAGGTCCGCTAAACACACAAAACCCAGCTCCAAAGTTTAGCTCGAGTGTGCCAAAAATCTCTGATCCTTCAATGCTAAGCTTTTTTATCATATTTGCTCCTTTGGCGGATTCTGGGCTGGATTCTAGTCATACATCAGCCCCCAAGCCCAAATTTCTCCTCCAGCACAGCAAAATAGCTACGCTTGGGGTGTTGGATCAGCTGGATAGGGAAAGAGCCTTGCACGATGAGCGTGTCGCCCTTGCGGAAGTCTATGCGCTCTTGCCCATCAAGCATAATCACCGAGTCTTCTTCTACGCTAAATTGCAGGCAAAAATTGTCGCTTACAATCATTGGTCGCTGTGTGAGAGAGTGCGCGCATACGGGCGTTAGCAAAATCACTCGGCATTGTGGATGCACGAGCGAGCCGCCTGCGGAGATATTATACGCACTAGATCCTGTGGGCGTGGCGATGATAAGCCCATCTGCACGATAGGTATGGAAATGTTCATTGTTAATCGAGGCGGTGATTTTAATCATACCAGCGATGTCTTTTTTGGTGATGAGAATTTCGTTTAGCACATAAAATGGCGCGCTGGAGGTGGGTGGATTGGTCTTTTTAGATTCTCTGGTGCTAGAATCTAAGTCATCACAATCTGCACCACTTGATTCTACACTACCAAATTCTAATTTGCCCTGCAAAAGATGGTGAGAATCAAGCGCGTATTCCCCGCTTAATAGCAGTGGGATAAAGCTATCAAGCTGCTCTGGCGTGATAGCAGTAAGGAAGCCAAGCCGCCCCATATTGATCCCAAGCACAGGCAGCTTGTTTGCCGCACTCCCACTTGCGATACCCCCCACGATACTCTGGCGCACAGCCGAGATAAGCGTGCCATCACCCCCTAAGCTAACGAGCGCTTGAGCGCGACTAGACAGCTCTTGTGGCGTGCAAGCAAGCGCACGATCTAGCCCTAGGGCTCGCACGCTAGATTCTAGCGCACAAACCTCTATGCCATGTCGCTGGAAGCACGCAATAAGCGCCTTGCATGCGCTAGATAGCTCGGGAGACTGGGGACGAAAGATAAGCGCGATTTTGTGGATTGGTGGATTCATCAAAACTCTTTATTTAGATTCTGGATCATAGATTCTGCCTGCTATGGGCAGGCTATGATATTGGCTAATAGTTTGGGCAGAGCCATTCTAGCATACTCGCGCTTATGCTGTGGCGCGCTTATGCTGCTTGGCGTTTTTAATTGTTTTGTAGGCTTGGGAGATTTTTTTGAAGCGGTCTTGGTAGAACTCCTGCGTTTGCGCGTCTTTATCAAGTGCATTATCTGGGTGAAATATCTTAGCAAGCTTGACATACTGCTTCTTCACAATCTCGAGTGGCTCATTATAATCAACATTGAGCTCGCTGTAGCATTTGCGAAGCAAGTATTCTTCGCGTGTGAGAAATGTATCGCCAGAATCCGCTTTCTGGTATTCAAACTCCAGCGCGACATTATGGATTACACGCGAGCTAATAAGCCCTATCACACTCTCCCACATAGATTCGCTATATCCTGCTGCGTTGATGCAAAATTCATTCTCCACTTCATAGACGATTTTATCCCCAAATAGCGCATGAATATAGCGACGCGCCACGCGGTCATTCTCCTCTAGTCGCAAGATAACTTGCCCTAGACTGGAGAGATGGATATGGACCTTGACCTTTTTTAGCATGGTGTTTGGATTGGTGATTTTAATACGGATAGGCAGATGGCTATGGCGCAGAATCCGCTCTAGCTCGCTAGGCTTTTGCGCAGCCTCTTCCTCGATCCCATTGGCATTTAGGGCATTTGAGCTAGATTCTGGACTTGGTAGGAGCTTGCTTGATTCTTTTTCTGCTTGGAGCGTGGCATGATATGTCCAGTTAATGAGATAGTCTTTTTTAAAGCGCTCACCATCATCGAGGATAAGCAAGGAGCTAGAGAGGCGGTAATGCTTGGAGAAATGCTTTTGTGCGTATTCGAGGACTTTGTCCAGCAAGCGTGTATTTTTAAGAAGTTCGATTTGCACATAACGATCGCAGTAAGTGATGTTCATCTTTTCCTTCTTTAGACTCTTCTTTTGCTCTTGCTTTTAGCTACTTGGTAAGCTTAAGCGACTATGCACGCTACTGCTTCGCCCTAGACTCCAGCAACAATCATTCCGCCCACTCCGCCAAGGCTCTTTTGCCACTCTCAACTCATGCCCTGATCATTTGGGCTTGTAATTATAATTCGGATTTTTTATGAGATTTTTAAATTTACCAAATTAGACTGCCAAATGATGCCAGATCAATCTAAAACCCTATAAGCTTCTCTAAATCAAGCTCTGTGATGATTTTTACACCAAGCTCGCGGGCTTTTTGCTCCTTGCTTCCAGCATCGCTACCACACAGCACATAATCTGTCTTTTTACTCACGCTCCCACTCACGCGCGCACCTAGATTTTCTAGTCTCTCGCGCATATCATCACGCGGCACGCTTAGTGTGCCTGTGATGACAAATGTTAGATTCTCTAGCGGACGCTTGGCAGAGCTTGCAAAATCTCCACCACTAGAATCCATAGCAGAATCCATATTGCTGCCGACAGCAGAGCCAGTGGGGAGTGGCTCGATAAGTGCAAGTAGCCTAGAGATTAGCTCGTGATTCACAGCGCTAAACTCCACAAACGACTCTGCCATCTCCTGCCCGAAGCCCACAATCCCGATAATCTCCTCATAGCTCTTGGCAAAGCATGCTAGCCCAAAGCGCCTATCGAGCTCCTTGCTTGCCCACTCGCCAATATGCGTAATCCCAAGCGCATTGATAAATCGCCAAAGCGCGATATGCTTTGTCGCAGCAATTGCGGTGATAAGATTGGCTGCTTTTTTGTCTTTGAAGCCCTCAAGCTCGAGCAAATCTTCTACGCTAAGCGCATAGAGATCAATGATTGAAGCAATTTTACCCTCCTCATAGAGCTGGGTGATGATTTTCTCACCAAGCCCATCGATATTAAGCGCGCGCTTACTCGCAAAGTAGATGATAGATTCCACAATCCGCGCCTTGCACGAGAGATTACAGCAGCGCAGGATTACTTCCTCCTGCACAAGCGCACAGCCGCATTCTGGGCAGTGTGTAGGCGGTGCAATTGGGGTCTGGCTGCCATCACGGCGGGATTCTATGGGTTTTATGATTTTAGGGATAACATCGCCACTGCGGATAATAATGACACAATCCCCTATGCGAATGTCTTTCTTCTCTATGTCTGTGTAGTTGTATAAGCTTGCGCGAGAAATCGTCGCGCCCTCGATCTCCACAGGCTCTAGCTCCGCCACTGGAGTGATGACACCTGTGCGCCCAACTTGGTTTGTGATAGAAAGGATTTTTGTGATTTTCTCCACAGCAGGGAATTTATAGGCACAAGCAAAGCGCGGGGATTTGATCGTCCAGCCTAGACGCTCTTGCAAAGCAAAATCATCTACCATGACAACCATACCATCTAGCATCATGGAAAAATTCTCGCGCTCTTGCTGGATTTGCTCGTAGTATGCGTGGATTTCCTGGGTGCTTTGGGCTTCTAGGATTTTTGGTGCATAAAATCCAAATCGCTCAATCGCCCTCATACTCTCATAAAAACTCTGGCTCAACGCCTCGCGCACAAAACCAAGACCCCAGGGGACAAACAGCAGCCTACGCTCTGCGGTAATGCTGCTATCAAGCTGGCGTAATGAGCCTGCTGCGGCGTTGCGAGGGTTGGCAAAAAGCGGGAGATTTTGTTTGGTGCGGGCGGCATTTAAGCGCGCGAAGTCTTCTTTGGGAATGACAACCTCACCGCGGATTTCTATGGTAGATTTGTGTGGTATGGTAAGAGGGATAGAAGCAATTGTCTTGGCATTATGCAGCACTTCCTCACCGATAATCCCATCACCGCGCGTCGCAGCACTCACTAGCACGCCATTTTCGTAGCAAAGATTGAGCGATGCACCATCAAATTTAGGCGAGCAGGTAAAATGTGCGTTTGGGTAAGATTTGTGTATGCGTGCAACCCACTCCTCTAGCTCGGCAATATCAAACACATCATCTAAACTCCACATGCGCTGCAAGTGTGTATGCTTTTCAAAACTCTCCAAAACACTCCCGCCCACGCGCTGCGTAGGAGAGTCTGGCGCGATATGATCTGGGTGCGCATGCTCATACGCCTTGAGCTCGTGGTAGAGTATATCGTATTCCTCATCGCTGGCGATTGGATCATCTAGCACATAGTAGGCATGGGCGTAGGAGTTTAACTGCGCTACAGCGGCGCGATAGTGCTCGTGGCTGGCAAGCATTTTCGTCCTTTATAAGTGTTTTTTAAAATCAAAGTAGTAGAATTATACATTTTTTACCATAGTTGTGGTGGGTTAGCACTTGGGCTAGATTCTAGGTCTGTGATTATGGAAGTAAGGAGATTTGAGGTGATACGAGACATCGATCAAACCACCAGTTTGCACTTAAATAATGAAGCGCAGTTTTTGTGTTTCACGCTTGATGATCCGCAGTCGCTGGAGCTCCAAAATGGCAGTATCGGCGAGCAGCTCTATGCTATCAATGTATTCAAAGTCCGCGAGATTATCTATTATGATGGCGATCTTACGGAAACTGCAGGGGAGAATGATGGGCTTGTGCTTGGATTTCTTACCGTGCGTGGAGAATCTATGCCACTTATTGACATGCGTCGCTGGCTGCATTACAACTCCCAAGACCCCAGAAAAGATCTTCGTCCATTTTCTATCAGCTCACAAAAAAGCCTTGTAGTGATTTGTAATTTTTCCAATCAAGATATAGGGCTAAAGATTCTGGGCGTAAAGCGCATTATCAACAAAAACTGGGGTGAAATCACAATTGGTAGTGAGTTTGGATTTGATGGGGAGAGTAAAGTAACTGCCACAACCAAATACGATGATGGATCTGTGATCCAGATTCTAGATGTAGAGCGCATGGTTGCAGATGCGTTCCCAGATCAAGAGTTTGGTCGTAAGCTCAAAATCGATGTGCTAGGCACAATCAATAGCGACAAGCTCGTGCTTATGGCAGAAGATTCTAAATCTGCATCAAAAGCACTGGAGATGATTTTAGAGAAGCTTAATGTCCGCTATATTTCCTTTAGCAATGGGCGTGCGCTACTAGATTATCTCCACTCTGAAGGCGTGGTAGAGCAGGTGGGCGCAGTGATTACCGATCTTGAAATGCCAGTGATTTCAGGGTTTGAAGTGCTAAAACAAATCAAAAACCACCCAGAATCTAGGCATCTTCCCGTGATTGTAAATTCCTCTATGAGCAATGATTCCAACCTTGAAATGGCTTCAAGCCTGCATGCAGATGGGTTTATCTCAAAGTCTGATCCGCTGCAGGTAGAGAATCTACTACGCAAATTTTTGGGCACAAACTAAGGAGTATCCTAACTATGCTAAGAACGCATGTCTGCGCTGAAATCACAGAAGAGCTTATCGGGCAGGAGGTGGAAGTCTGCGGTTGGTGCAATACCTATCGCGATCATGGTGGTGTGGTGTTTATTGATCTGCGCGATTTTAGTGGGGTTGTGCAGCTTGTGAGCGACCCTAGCTCAAGTGCCTATGAGCAAGCAAATCTCGTGCGTGATGAATTCGTGCTATTGGCTCGCGGCAAGGTGCGCGCACGCGGTGCAGGACTAGAGAACCCCAAGCTAAAAACCGGCAAAGTCGAAATTGCCCTAGAATCTCTCATCATCGAAAACAAAGCCAAAACCCCACCAATTCTCGTAAATGACGAAAACACAAGCGAAGAGCTACGCCTCAAATACCGCTATCTCACCCTGCGCTCCAACAAATCTTATGAAATTTTCAAAAAGCGTAGCGATATTAGCATGGCTGCAAGAATCGCACTACAAAACATGGGGTTTCTCGAGGTGGAGACGCCAATCCTCACTAAGCAGACCCCAGAGGGTGCGCGTGATTATCTTGTGCCAAGTCGTGTGCATGATGGGAGCTTTTTCGCACTGCCCCAGAGCCCACAACTTTTCAAGCAGTTGCTTATGGTGAGTGGATTTGATCGGTATTTTCAAATCGCGCGCTGCTTCCGCGATGAGGATTTGCGCGCTGATAGACAGCCAGAATTCACACAGATTGATGTGGAGATGAGCTTTTGCACGCAAGAAGATGTCATCAGTGTATGCGAGAATCTACTGCGCGAGATTTTTCGCGCGGTGGGGTGTGAGATCAGCACACCATTTATGCGTATGCCCTACCAAGAAGCCATGGAAAAATACGGCAGCGATAAGCCAGATCTGCGCTATGGGCTAGAGCTGGTCGAAGTGGGCGATGCGTTTGCAGATTCTAGTAATGAAATCTTTGCCAATATCGCTAAAGACACGCACAATCAGCGCATTAAAGCACTTTGTGTCAGTGGGGGCGATAGCTTTTTCACACGCAAAAGCTTAGGTGAAGCAGAAGAGTTTGTGCGTGGCTTTGGTGCTAAAGGACTTGCCTATATCCAGCTAAAAGAAGAGCCTAAGGGACCACTCGTAAAATTCCTAAGCAAGGAAGGTTTAGAGAAGATTCTAGAGCGCACAGGTGCCAAGCAGGGGGACATTATATTTTTTGGTGCGGGGGCAAAAAAGACGATTTGGGACTATATGGGGCGCTTGCGACAAAAAATCGCTAAAGACATGGGACTTATCGATGAAAAAATGCTCGCATTCTTGTGGGTGGTGGATTTCCCGATGTTTGAGTATAGTGAAGATGGCAGTATCACCGCACTGCACCATCCATTTACCATGCCAAAATCTCTCCCCACACAATTCATTAAAAAGCTCGCAGAATCTAGCGAGAATCTCTCACCAAGCGAGATTGCAAGAGAAATTGAGAGTATAGAATCTATCGCTTATGATATTGTGCTAAATGGCGTGGAGCTTGGTGGAGGGAGCATTAGAATCCACACAGATTCTATCCAGAGCCAGATTTTCACACTGCTTGGGATCACACCAGAGCAAGCGCGCGAGAAGTTTGGATTCTTGCTTGATGCGCTAAGTTTTGGCGCGCCACCGCATGGCGGGTTTGCTATCGGGCTTGATCGGCTTGTCATGCTTATCACTGGGGCGGCAAGTATCCGCGATGTGATCGCATTCCCCAAGACACAAAAGGCTGCTTGCCCACTCACAGAGGCGCCAAGTCCAGTAGATGAACAGCTGCTGCGGGAGCTGCATATCCGCTTGCGCAATAAACACTAGATTCTACTAAGTGAGCCAGACAAGAATCTACACCAAGCCAAACCAATATCCAAAGGAGAGTATATGAAGCAGCTTTTTCTCATCATCGGTGCGCCTGGCAGTGGAAAAACCACTGATGCCCAGGAAATCCAAAAACGCAATCCAAATAGTGTAGTGCATTACTCCACAGGCGATTTGCTCCGCGAGGAAGTCGCTAGCGGCTCGGAGCGTGGCAAGCTCATTGGCGGGATCATTGCTAAAGGCGAACTCGTCCCGCTAGAAATCGTCGTGCAAACAATTATTCATGCCCTTCAAAATGCGCCAAAAGATATCGTCCTAATTGATGGCTATCCGCGCAGTGTCGAGCAGATGAACGCACTGCATGAGAAACTCGCAGAGCAAGACAGCGTGAAGCTTGTCAAGGTCATCGAGGTGGCAGTGAGCGAGGAAGTCGCCAGAGACAGGGTGCTAGGGCGTGCGCGCGGCGCAGATGATAATGCAGAGGTCTTCAACAACCGCATGCGCGTATTTCTTGAGCCACTTGAAGCTATCCGTGCATTCTATGGCAAGCAGAATCTACACCATACGATAAATGGTGAGCGCACGATAGAAGAAATCGTAACAGAGATGAATGACTATATCACACTTCAAATCAAAGGATAACCCATGAATATTGAGAAGCTTTCACTAGGCGAGATTCCAGACAAACTCCATGCAGTAATAGAAATCCCCTATGGTTCAAATATCAAATACGAGATTGATAAAGATTCTGGTGCGGTGGTCGTAGATAGAGTGATGTATAGCGCTATGTTTTATCCTGCTAACTATGGCTTCATTCCAAACACGCTCGCAGATGATGGCGACCCTGTAGATGTGCTTGTCATCAACGAATACCCCCTCCAAGCTGGTAGCGTGATTACATGTCGGCTTATTGGCATGCTGCTTATGGAAGATGAAAGTGGCATGGACGAGAAGCTAATCGCTGTGCCTGTGAGCAAGATCGATCCGCGCTTTGATGGAATCCAAAGCCTAGCGGATATACCAAAAGCCACGCTAGATAAAATGAAAAATTTCTTTGAGACATACAAAATCCTAGAGCCAAACAAGTGGGTTAAAGTCAAAGACTATCAGGACAAAGCTGCTGCAATCGCTGTGCTAGAAAAAGCAATCGCAAACTACAAATAACACTCCTTGCCCTGTGATTTGCAAGCTTAGAGCACGCAGCAGGGGCATAGAAGCGTGAAATCAATAACAAAGTGTGTGGCATGAGCGTATATAAAAAATCTCTCACTCGCTTTAGCTCCCTTGTGGAATCTCTCGAGCAAATCCCCACTATCGGGCGTAAAAGTGCGCAGAAAATCGCTTATCTCCTTGCCATAGAGAACAAATATCTCGCACTAAAGCTCGCGCACTGCATAGAAAACTCAATCCGCTATATCAACACTTGCACAATTTGTGGAGCAGTGAGCGAAGATGAGATTTGCGAGATTTGCCTTGATGAGAGTCGCGATGACCACCAGCTCTGTGTGGTGCTTCACCCTAAAGACATTTTCACAATCGAGGAAATGGGCGATTTTAGCGGGAAATACTGGGTGCTCTCCCCAGAGCTTGAGCAAATAGATTTTGCCAAAGAGCGCGCTAGAATCATCGCCAAAAAGGTGCAAGAGATTATCTTTGCCTTTAGTCCAAGCCTAGCAAATGACGCAGTTATGCTATTTATCGAGGATAAATTAGCCGATCTTGGCTTGAATTTTAGTAAAATTGCCCAAGGCGTGCCCACGGGTATAGGGCTAGAAAATATCGATCAACTCTCGCTTTCTCGCGCTATTAGCGCGCGTGTGAAGCTCTAATTGGGCATAGTAAAAGTCTTAGAAAATCATCACAAAATCTATCACGGGCGGTGAATTATGGGGTTTGAGATATTTGGGCTACATGTATTTGATTTGAGCAAGCCATTTGGCTATTTCGAGGCATTTAGCACGATTGGTATAGTATGTATATGCGCGTCTATTAGCTTTGTATTGCTTGCAAAAAATGCTAAAACCCGCAAAAAACACTAAAGAGTCCTCATGCGTAACCTCTCAATATTTGCACTAACCATCTTGCTAGCAAACACGCTAGCCCACGCCGCCCCAAGCCAAGCCCCCCAATGGGCAGAATCTGGAATCTGTCAAGAACACGACTGCGCAGTAGGACAAGCTAGCAAGGAGGAGGGGCAGATGAGTGCGCTCGCCCATGCTTTGCAAAACCTCCGCCTCTCCCTATCGAGCAATGTCCAAGCTGAATACAACGAAAAAACCACAGATGGCAAAAGTAGCGCGGATTCTCGTGTGAAAATCTATGCTGGTATGCACAACATCGGCTATAAGATTCTCGATCGCTATGAAGACAAGAAGCACATCTACATCAAAATCCAATACGACCCCAACAAAAAACTCGCCAACGATGATCCAGCGCCAGAATTCCGCGAGCTAGAAAATCTCGAGAAACTCTGCGATGACACCACGCTTAATGGCTACTATTGCGTGGGGCTTGGCAACAAATACCACAAAGGCGAGCTCGAGCTCGCGCCAAATCCAAAACTCGCGCTCAAATACTACAAAAAGGCTTGCTCACTAGGCACACTTGAAGGCTGCGTGCTAGCAGGTCAAATCATAGAATCTAGCGATTCCCCCAAAGGTGCGCAATGGTATTTCTCCAACGCATGTGAAAATGGCTATGGGCTAGGCTGCTTCAAACAAGCAGGCAACGAGAATCTCGCACGCAAAAAGCTTGAGCTCTACACACGGGGCTGCGCACTAGGAGATGATCGATCTTGTGCGTATCTTGGCGAAGTATATGCGCTAGGTCTGGCAAATCTCCGCGCCAATCCCGCCAAAGCACACGAACTCTATGAGCGAGCAAATGCGCAAAACCCCTATGGTGATGCAGCGGTGCTAGCACTGCTAGATTCTGCCCCCTCACTTGATATTGCCAAAGATGCCACACGCATGGACAAAAAAGCCCTGCGAGATCTGTGCGAGCATAACAATGCCAGAGCTTGTGCATATCTCGGTCAGCTTAGCAATAGCAATGATTTACTGCAAAAATCTGCCATGCTAGATTCTGCGCTGGGCTACTATCTCTTAAGTCTGCGAGAATCCACCCACCAAACGCGCATAGATATGCTTACACACTCTTGTAGGCTTGGGCTTGCGAGTGATTTTACCAAAGGCTGTGAAGCGCTTGGCGATGAGCTGCTCTCAAGCGATAAGCCAGCTGCACAGGGCTACTATCAGGCAAGCTGCGGACATTTGTTCTACGAAAAAAGTGCTTGCCAGAAGCTCTATGATATTGACCCTAAACTTTGCAACAACGAAAGTGTCTGCCTAAGCTTTGGCGCACTAGATAGCACTGATGATCTCGTAGCTGATGTGGCAAGCGCCAGCATAGCAGGTGCTACAAGTGCAGTGGCAGTTTCAAATGCGGTAGATGCGGTGATTGATGGCAAGAGCGGGGTCAATATGCCCGCACCAAAGCCGCGAGATTCTATACCAGAATCTGCTAGCCAAGATTCTCCAGATTCTGCCAATCTTAATCCCATAGCCACAGAATCTACCCCCAAGATGTCTTGGGGCAATCATGTGCCAGGAATATTTCAAGCCAGAGAGCCAAAACATGTGCGGCTCATTGGCGAAATAGCACTTGGTGCGCACTCTATGGACTATCCCCAAATCCGTGATATGCACAAATATCTCGAGCATGATGAGTTTTTCTTCATGGGGAATGCCAAGCTAGGATTAGAGATAAGCACCGCCAAGCCGACATTCTCGCTTTTTGTCGCGCCCTATGTGCAGCTCTCCTATGCCCAGCTCTTTGATGCAGGAGACTTTGCCAGCAAACAAAAGAGCGAAAAAGACGATGATGAAAAAGACGAGGGTAATGTCTCTGCGCTAATGTTTGGTGCTGGGCTGCAAGCAGGCTTCCAGTATAAAATCTGGCACCTGTATGCTATCGCGGATTATGGCGTGAATTTCTCTAGAATCTCAAATGGCGTGAGCGTGCCTTTGCGCGATATGTTTGGCATAGGTGTGGGCACTGGCGTGGAGCTTTCATTCCTGCGCCTTGGTATGCAATATATACATAATTTCTACTCTTACAATACCGGCAGTATCTACCCCAACCGAGGCGGAGCAAATCTCGTGCTAGATTCTGCAAGCGTGCGATCAAGTGGAGGGGTATTTTTATTGACCATAGGCTTTGGATTCTAGCAGCAAGCCAGAATCTAGCGCATTGATTTAGCAACATTAGCTACAATCAAAAGGCATAAAGTCGATTCTATCTTATAAGGAGCGTATATGACAAAACTACTATTTGGCGTGAGCGACACAGAGGAATGTCGAGCTGCGATTAAGACGATCATCAAGCTATTTGGTCACCGCCAGGAAATCGAGCTGACCTTGTTGCATGTTACCCCAGAGGTGCTGGTATATGCCGAGAGTGGCATTGTGGATTATGGGAGTATCGAGAGTATTGAAAATGAAAAGAGCAATGAGATTCTTGATGAGTTTGCCCAGACATTTAAGACTGAGGGGATTACCTGCCAGAAAATCCTGCGCACTGGCAACCCAATTGATGTCGTGCTAGAAATCGCGCAAGAGTATGACCTACTTGTCATCGGTGCGAGCGAATCCTCCATGCTCCATAGGATTTTCAGCTCTCATCAAAACAGCTTCGTAAGCAGCTCACCTATCCCTGTGCTCGTGGCTAAATAGTTACAACCCCCATGCAGCCCCATATCTCACGCCGTATCAAAACACTACCAGCAACGCTGGGGCTACTTGCTTTAGTAGCTAGTTTTAGTGCTGGGCTAGAGTTTGGCGTCATGGGCAATGTTTCAGCCGGTATGGGTGGTGCGGGTGTCGCGCTGAAAAACTCTCCTTTCGCTCTCTACTATAACCCAGCCCTCCTAAGTGCGGAAAATAGCATACGATTTGGCTACTCAGCGGGGTTTGGTATCCGGGAAAAAAATCTCGATAAAATCGCTAATATCGATTTGGAAAATTTTGCCACGAGTGCGGAGAAATTTGCCCAGCTCATTGGTGGCGCGGTAGGTGGGGTTGGTGGGCAGAATGTAGGTGCGTTTGAAAATGTGCTAGATTCTGCGCTAGGCAATGTCGGCGCCACAGGAAACACACTTGAAGAAAAACTTAATAGCTTTCAACAGAAAAATCCAGATCCTAGCCAATGGGGGCAGCTAGTTGAGCAAATTAGACAAGAAACAAACAAAAACCCCAATCTCTCCCAAGAGCAAAAAGATCTCATGGACGCGCTCGCTGGGAGTGTGGATTTTGGGAATCTAGGGATTGATTCAAATGGCAACATCACCAATATCGAGATAAATTTCGGCGGAGATTTGGGGCTAGATAAAGCCATCGCGGATTTCGCCACGCTCCAAGATGCACTTAAAGAAAACGCTCTAAACTTCACCAGCCAAAATGGCGTCGCCCTGCAATTCTCCCCAGCATTTTTGCGCGGGACTTTGGGGACATTTGGCGTGGGACTTTTTACTTCAATCTATGGCTCCACCTCCACGAAAATCAATCCAAACCGCATGGGACTCATCATCGCTTCTGGTAATGACTACTATAAAATCGACACCAGTGGCGGAGGATTCTCGTATAGTAAAACGGACAAAGCCGACTACGAGCAACACTCACTAGAATACGCATTGCAGCAGGGTGATGCGCACTCTATGGTAACTCGGGGATTCTGGCTTACAGAGATTCCTATCGGCTATGCCCATACATTCTATATGCGCAATGTCAATCTTAATTTTGGCATATCTGCACGCTTGCTAAGTGCTAGTAATATGCTGCACGCGATTGCCCTCTCGACCAAAACTGATTTTGTCGCGGAGGGCAAAAACTTCTTAAATGGCAAAAATTTTGAAACAAAAGCTGCAGTCGCCATAGATGTAGGAAGTATGCTTGAGATTGATTTGCCCAATTTCCGCTATTTGACCTTTGGTATCGTGGCAAAGAATGTCAATACCCCCCGTTTCCAATACAGCACAGGAGAAGTGGAGATAAAGCCCCAATACCGCGCTGGATTTGCGTATAATCAAAACAATTTCGTATTTGCCTTTGATGTGGATTTGTGGAAAAACGAAATGCTAAGCGATAGCTTCAATCGCCCATTTAGCCAGATGATTGGTGGCGGAATGAAATTTGACATTAAAGCCATTGATTTGCGTGCTGGGCTTATGAAAGATATGCGTCAAGATGATGGGCTTATCATCACAGGCGGAATCAATATCCTAGGCTTTCTCGATCTTGCCGTGCAAGCTGGCACAGAGATTGGGCAGGCACAGGGCTATCGCTTCCCAAGATATCTCAATATCCGCCTTGGCGGGAATATTTCCTTTTAGATTTTTATAGATTTAACCTTATCTTGGTATATTGCTTTGCTTCAACCCTACTACAGCGCATAATGTGTGTCCTCTTCCATGCACAATGCTTTATCCACAAAATGCCTTTTCCATAGAAAGCTAGATTCTCGCGCGAGAATCTAAAACTGATAGCTTACTTCAAATCGCGCATCAATCCCTGGGTTTGGCATAGCACGACGCACGCTAGAATCTGCAAGCGACTCCATAGCCTCATTTTTAAACGGACTTGTCTGGGCAATATAGAAAGTGTTAAAAATATTATTCACGCTTAGGCGCAGAGCAAGTCGCTTTTCTCCTAAAGGCTCCCAATTTACATACAGATTATGCACACTATATCCACGCTTATCAATCATGCCTGTTTCATCGTTGTAGATATCATAGCCCTTGTATTTCACGCGTTGGGTAAATTGACTAAGCCATGCAAAGCTAAGATGAAATCGCGGAAGCTCATATTGCAGTGAGAGGTTATAAATCACCCCAGATACCGCGCCAAGCTCATAGGTATCCTGGAGCAAATAGCCTTTATATGTAGGGAAACTCTGGGCAAGCGAGCCATAAGCACTAAACCCTTTATACTCCGCGCCAACCCCGCCCTCATAGCCATAAATTGCAATGGGAGAATCCATATTCTGCCGCAAGCCTCCGTGTGTATGGGGTTCATTAGGATTGTGCGCGCCATGATCATGGTCATGGTCGTGCGCGTAGCTATTGATAAAATTTGTCAAATGTGAGTAGTAGGCAGAGAGCCTGGCATGCACGATTTTGCCATGGTAATCAGCATTTAGCTCGATGTTTTGAATGGATTCTGGGCGCAAATGTTTATCCACAAGCACTGCACTCTCACCAAGCAGAGTCGCATCGCCTGGTAATGCCCCTCGCGTGAGATACGCATAGCCTAGCCGAAACGCAAGTGCGCGCAAAGGCATATAGGTGATACTCGCAGCAGGCGAGAAGCCTTGCGTTAGATGATTGGTAGAGTTTTTATCTGTGTAGGAGAAGACATCATAGCGTGTCTGTGCGGCTAAAATCCACTGCGCACTTGGCATATAGCTCGCTTTCACAAAGCCCCCATACACATCTCCGCTCTCTTTGGCGCGATTGATAGAGTCGCGCGGGGCAGCAGAATCTGCGACAAAGATATGCTGATAATTTAGCCCATACGATAAATCCACGCTTGAAAATTCATGGTTTAGCCCCAGGTTGTAGCCAATATTCGTAAAAGCAATGTTTTTAGCGCTCACTTCCTCATGCTCGCCGCCTAGATTCTCGCCCAGAGGCTTGAGATAGAGCGAGCGCTGATTGAAATAGAGATTAGACTTGACTTGTGGAGCGGGAGTGGATTTAGGCGTGTGGGTAAAGCTAAGATTTGCAGTGTGATTATAATTGGTATGGGCAAAAAGTGCGACATTTTTCTCCGCAAGATTCGTCGCAAATGGCGCAGTGGAAGTCTCATTAAGCCCGCTGTATGAAAGGCTTAGGAGATTTTGCTCACCTATGCGCTGATTTAGCTTGAATAGCAGGCTTTTATTATTGTTTGCCGAGCCCTCCACACGCACACCATTCCCGTCAAAAAACCGCAAGATATTGGTTTGATTGACATAGAGTAGCCCATCTGTATGCTTGGTAGCAAAATATCCCACCATATTTGCGCGGTAGCCTTGGTTGCTATATCCACCAAGCCCCACTAATGCGCCATACTTCTGCCCCTCTCGCAAGAAGTCGCGCGCATCTTTTGTCTCTATACTAAGCGATCCCCCAAGAGATAGTGCGCCCATATATGCATCGGGCACGCCTTTTTGCACAGAGATTGACTTTATCATAAACGGATCGATTGTGATATTGCCCTGATGATGAAATAGATTCCCATATTGACTCGCACCATCGATATTCACGCCATAGAGCCTATCTTCTAGCCCACGGATATAAAGCTTCTGGCTCGTCGTGTTCGCCCCGCCCACACTCACGCTAGAATCCAGCGCAAATACATCGCGAAGACTGCTTGCTTGGCGCGTGGAGATGGATTTAGCAGTGATGGTTGTAGCATTTGCGTAGGACTCTTCATGCGGGATTGTCGCATGTGCGGAGACAGGCGAGAGTATATGCTCTGGGAGGGCTTGATTGGTGCTTTCTTGTTTTAAAACTTCATGCAAAGCGTCTTTGCTTAACTCTTGGCTTGGAGTCTCTATCTTCTCCGTGCTTTCTGTCTCATTTGTATTTGGTGGTGGATTTTGGGAAGTTTGACTTGATTGCACAGCCTGACTTGACAAAACTGCACATAAAAGAAGTGGTAAATGATGTAAGCGCATAATTATCCTTTGTATATCTTAATGTTTCAAGCTTGGTTTATCTGCGTATAGGTTGGGATTAAAGCCAAAAAGATTAGATGAAAGAAATTAGCCTAATCTCTCTAGTCTTTGATTCTAGGTTCTTCGAGCCTGCCAGCACAAAAGCACCCAGAATCCACTAGATTTGGCGACTACCAGCTAAAGCCACCGCCCACTTTTAGCAAAAGATAGCTTGGGATTGAGATCCCAGAGACAGCTTGGCTTAGGTGGAGATTGCTCTGCACGGCTATATCTAGGAATCCAAGCAGATTGATCCCACCTGTTAGGATCATACCCTCATCGCTATTATTGCGGAAGTCATACATTGCCCCAAGCCGTAAGTCAAAGTATTTAAGATCAATTAGCACCCCGCCACCTGCTACCTGGGATTTTGGTCGTGCAGCAGAGAGAGTATCGTTAGGCATTAGGTCAATATCTCCTGCAAGCACGATTTTGTCATTAAGCCAGCCATAGCTAAGCCCCGCGCGTAGCTGGGTATTGAGCCTTGTCATCGCACCCGTAGTCGCATCGGTTTTGATTTTTGGCATGTTGAGGTTTTTTGCCACAAATCCTAGGGTAAAATTCTTGGCAAAGCGAGGCGCATACGCCAGCCCTGCATCAATTCCAAATGTATGCGTTTGTGGGATAGAATTGAAGCTTGGGGTAAGATTTTGCGTGATTGTATCAAACGAGCCTTCCTTGCTATACAAATACCCCGTGCCAAAGATATATTTCGCCGCAAGCCCCACCGCAATATCGCCAATTGGTGTTTCAAACAAATGCCCATAGCCAATAGGCACTTCCACCACGCCAACACTCGCCGCGCTGATTTGGTGTTTAGCGTTGGCGCTTAGAATCGAGCTTTTATCAAAATCCCCTGACCCTGCCACGCCTAGCGAGATACTATCGCTACCAACTTCGACCTTATAGTCCTGTCCGCCATTTTGGATAATGATTTGATTGTGTGTTGGGTCCATTCTCACCGCAGCGCTCATATACGCGCTTGGCATGATACCGATACTTATCGTCCCGCGCTTTTTCTTCGAGCCGATATTCATCACCAGCCCATTTTGTGTGCTAAGCGAGAAGTCATTGCGACTCACGATGTCATTTATAGTGGTAAGATCTTTGACAAAGCGATTCAGCGAGGGGTCGTTGCTAAGCGAGAGTGTAAGCCCGCCCATGCTTTGCAAGAGTTTATCAAGGCTCATATCACCCTTTTGCGCAGAGTCTAAAAGCCCGCCGATGTTCTCTGGCGTGAGATTATCGACAAGCCCTTCTAGCAGCCCCAGCGAGCCTGCCTTATCGGGATTCTCCTGCGCGGTTTTATCGATAGAGGCTTGGAGATCTTGCTTGACACTTTCAAAGGCTTCGGGTTTTTTCTTTAGCTCTTCTAAAATCTTATTGGTATCTGCGCTACTATCAATGGTAATGCCATTATTCTTTCCAACTTGTGTTAGATAATCCTTTAAATCATTATCGGTAGCATGTTGCCCATTTGGTTTATTAAGCATATTATCCAGCACATCACCAAAAACCCCCAGATTTTCCGTATCGATAGCCTTGCCATTCGCTGCAGGTGCAGCGCGGAATCCTGTGCCTGCACTTATCGTCGTCGCTCCGCTAAAAAGATCTGCTAGCTTATTTGGCATGCTTTGGAGATTGTCAATATCAATAGAAGCAGCGCGCGTGAGATTAGTCTCTTTATACCCCACGCCAAAGCTATACGCAAAGCCAGATTTTTTATTCATACCTAGTAGGGCTGGGTTGTAGTAGAGCGCCCACTGGGAGCTTTTAAGCGCGACCCCGGCTCCACCAATCCCTGCAGAGATATTGCCCATCTGCCCAAACTCCAGCGCCTGTGCGCTGATACCAAGCAGCATGCTGCTTAGAGTGATGGCTTTTAGTGTTGTGTAGGATCTCATACTCTCTCCTAAAGGATAAAATCGCTGATACCAAGCAATAAGCGAGCCAGAATCTTAGCACGAATTGGATTTTGTATTGATTAAACCTGCTACTAGAATCTAAGCTCTCTCTTGTCTTTCTCGCTCGTGCGCTAGATTCTGCCTTTCCTAACTCTTGTGTCAAACCAGAATCTAGTAATGCAGGATCTGCATTGGATTGCCATGCTTCGCTGGCGGCTCACTCGCGATGACAGAGCCTAAAGAGTTTAGGAGAATCTATCTCCCAAGCCCCATCTCCTGCACCCGCTCACGGAAGTATTTCTAAACTAGAATCATGGCTCTCAAGCGCTGGGCGTATGATACCAGAGCGTATAAGCAAGTCTAGCGTGTAGAATCTCTCGCTAAAAGATGATACGCTGTTATTTCACGGGAGCGGTGAAGCGGATTTCCACCTGACTCCAGCTCATGCCCTCATGCAGCTTTTCACATGCCTTTGCCAACGCTCCAAACGCCTCATCTAGCCCAAAATCCAGCACATCAATCACACCTTTTGCGCTAAGTGTGCCATTTTCAATCACATATTGCATAGGGATTTTTTGCGTCCTGCCATTCATGGAGATAGTGGCAAGCATCGTGCCTAGATTCTCGCCTGCTAGGACATTACGGAAAGTTACTTTAATAAGCTGGCGCCCCTTTTTATCCTGCTTAAACGCAGAAAAAAAGCTCTCTTTCACGCTTTTATCTTTGGCTTCATCGCCTAGATTTACTGCTAATGCGTCCATTGTAGCGCTTGCACCTTCAAGCTGAAGCGCTATGGAATCGCCCTTTTTGAATTTGAAAGCAATATTATTGAATGTGCCATCTACGCCCACCTTTTTGGCGGTTTTAAACGCGGTGAAAGAGGCTTTGGCATTAGTGGTGTCAAGCACCTGTGCGCTAAGGCTTGATCCAAGAAGAAATGCTAAGACTGCAAAAATCGCACCAAATCGTGCGCTTGTGATAGATAGTCGCATGAGAGTCCTTTGTATAAATAAACTAGAATCTAAAATGCACAATGTTAAAGACGGGCTAGATTGTAGCGCAAATTTTTCCTCTTGTGGCAGGTTCTTTGGGAATTTGCAAAATTTGGGATTAGATTTTGGGCTGGATAGATCGCAGGTGAGTAAGCAGGGTTTCTAGCACGCAATCATCATCGCTAGTGGGGGATTTTAGCGAAGTTTTCTGCTCCGCTCCTGTGCTGGATTCTTGGGTGATTTGGATATTTTGCCCAAAGTGTGAGATCGCCTTGACATGCGCACTATTTGCCAGAATCTTAATCACAATAAGCTGGATAAAGTTGCTGCTCATCACATCAAGCTCGCCAAAACGATCGCGGATTTCATTCTCTAATGCGGCTACCTCGGCGATTTGCTTACACAGCGAGAGGCGGCGATAAAGCTCTAAGCGCAAAGTATCGCTCGCAATGAGATCAGGGTTTAGATACGCGCTGATATTTATACGAAGCTCTACACTATTTTCCAGAATCTGGGATTGATTGCTAAGGCTAGAAAGCGCATCTTCTAAGAGCTTTAGATAGAGGCTAAAGCCGATATTTTTGATATGACCACTTTGGGATTCTCCTATGACATTGCCCCCACCGCGGATCTCAAGATCTTGGTAGGCGATACTTGCGCCGCTGCCTAGATAAGAGTTCCGCTCCAAGGCTAGCAGGCGTTTGCGCGCCTCTTGGGTGATAGACTCCATAGACTCGATGAGAAAATAGCAAAACCCCTCTTTATCCCCGCGCCCCACACGCCCGCGCAGCTGGTGGAGATCTGCAAGCCCGAAGCGATCAGCCCCATCGATGATGATAGTGTTTGCATTAGGAAGATGAATCCCAGATTCTATAATCGCTGTGCAAAGCAGAATGTGATACTCTCCACTACCAAAGCCATGCATGATTTCCTCACTCTCTTTGGCTTGGATTTGGGAGTGGAGCATGGCAAGCTTTAGCTTGGGGAAGAGATTTTGGAGGTGGGAGAAGATTCTGGGCATGGAGGCGATGTTGTTATAAATGTAGAATACTTGCCCGCCACGGCGGATCTCGCGGGTGATGATTTCTTTGAGCAGGGTATCGCTTTTGTGCTTAATAAATGTGCGAGAATCTTTGCGTGAGATAGGCGGGGTCTCTAGAGTGCTCATACCTTTGATATGTGAGAGCGCCATATTGAGCGTGCGAGGGATTGGTGTGGCAGACATACTAAGCAAATGGACATTGGCACTTAGAGCTTTTAGCGATTCTTTTTGCTTCACGCCAAATTTATGCTCCTCATCTACGACAATTAACCCCAAATTCGCAAACTCCGCGCCAAAAAGCGCATGCGTGCCGATGACAACATCAAGCTCGCCATTTTTAAGCGCATCAAATGTGGCGCGCCTCTCTCTAGCGCTAAGATAGCGGTCGCATTTGCCAACTCGCAAACCAAATGGCGAGAGACGCGCTAACGCAGTAGCAAAATGCTGTGCGCTAAGAAGTGTGGTGGGGACAATGAGCGCGCACTGATAGCCGCTCTTGCATACGGCAAATATCGCATTCATCGCTACTTCTGTCTTCCCAAACCCCACATCACCACTTAGTAGTCTATCCATGACTCTACCGCTAGCTAAGTCTTTATAGATAGATTCTATCGCGTATGCCTGATCTCTAGTGAGTGCAAACCCCGCAGCATGCCTGAAAACTTCAAGCTCCGGGCTCTCCACATCGATAATCTGTCCTTGCAGGAGATTGCGTTTAGCAGCGAGCTTGATAATAGAATCTGCAATGGCAAAGAGCTTCTCGCGCGCTTTTGCCTTGAGCCTGGCGAAGCTTCCCTTGCCCAAGCGATCAATGACGGGGATCGAGCTGGCAATATAGCGGTCGATCATGTGGAGATTTTCCACAGGGAGCAAAAGCTTGTCCTCGCCAAAATACTGGATATGGATAAAATCGCGTGTGATACCTAAAATCGTGCTTTGCACGATACCTTTAAAAATCCCTATCCCATACTCGTTATGCACGACATACTCACCGATATTAAGCTCATTTAGTGCAAATTTTGGTCGTTTGGCGCGCGAAGTAGCAGCAGATTTGGGGCTAGATTCTAGGCTTAGGATTAGTTCATCGCCCACGAGCATATGCACGATAGCTTTAGACTCGATAATATGTGCTCTCTGGGTAAGCTCGATAGGGAGTGCAGCAAGCTCTGTGGAAGATCGCACCACTAGGGTGATGCGCTTGCTAGTGTGGTGCTCGAGTAGAGTATGTAGCCTATCGAGACTGAAGCTTATGTCCTGGCAGGCTTGGCTACACGAGATGGGCTGGGGGATTTGGCTCGCGTGAGATGTCAGGGTGTTTGACTCATCACTATTTGGCTTATCGAGGATTGGCAAGGTATCCCAGATTGGCGCGCAGATCGTAGAGTCTATGGGGCTAGATTCTGCATTAAAATCCGTAGAAATAGCTTGGATCTCCTTGAGCTCATACAGCGCAGCAGTGGTTAGTATGCTTGGGTAGTGTGCTGGTAGTAGCAGGCGCTCTTGTAGATACCAAAGCCCGATAGACTGGATATCCTTACTCATGACATCAAGCTCACTAGATTCTAACTCCTCACAGAGTGCTTCATACTCGCCAGAATCTAGGCTAAAAAGTGCTGGTGGGATTATAAGCGTAGGCGCGGCATCTTTGCTTTTGAGCTGGGAATCTAGGCTAAAGCTATGAATCTCTTCACACTCATCACTAAAAAAGCTAATACGATAGGGCTTACTAAGTGGCGGGTAAATATCAATAATATCACCACGGAAACTGACCTCGCCCTCCATCTCCACCATCTCCACACTCTCATACCCCCAGCGTAGAATCTGGTCTTTGAGTGCTTGGAGATCATAGGTGCGGGCGGATTCTAGGGTAAGACTCTGGCAATGCTTAGGGGCTGGAAGTGGGTGGAGAATCGAAGCGATAGGGGCTATAAGCAGGGTATTATCATCGGCATAAAACTCGCGCAGATACCCGAGATTCTCGACAAACTCCACAAAAAAACTGCGCACATCATCACCATGGCTAAGTCGCATCTCCCTGCATACAATAGGTCGCAGGCGCGAGCGCGCGCAGTCATAGGCATAAAGCGCACTATGATAAGCGCTAAGAGCCTCCTCATAGTCCTTGCAGAGCAGAATCCTGTAAGGAAATCCTGCGGATAATTGCTTATAGAGGCTTGCTTGGAGCATTTTTCTGTGCTGGGGCTCCTGATTGACCTTTGAGTTTGCTCTCTCCTATGAATACACCCTTTTTCTCTATGACAAGCTCTGTGGAAGTGATAACCCCTTCAAATCGCCCAAGCGAAGCGATCTCTACACTATCGCTCTCTGTGGCACCCTTAAGCTTGCCGCTGACGATGAGTTTATTGGCATAGACTTCGCCATTGACAAAGCCGCTTTTACCAATCATCACGGTATTTTTGGAGCGGATACTACCCTCAAACTCGCCATCAATATGCAGGTGGCAGTCAGTGTTAATTTCACCTTTGATTTTCGTCCCTTGTGCGATGATTGTCGCTGCACCAAGCTTCTGTCCTAGTCCATTAGGTTGTTTATCGTCGCTAGTAAAGATTGCCATGCAATACTCCTTTCTTTTGTAAAGATTGAATCGAAATTCTTCATATCCCACCGCGCGAAATTCATGGGATCAATAGGCTTTTCAAGGAAGCGCACCTCGTAGTGGAGATGAGGACCTGTGCTAACGCCAGAATTCCCAGTGCGTGCGATGAGCTGTCCTTTTTTCACAAATGAACCAGCTTTGATGAGAACTTCATTTAAGTGCGCGTAGTAGGTTTTAAATCCAAAGGAATGCGTGATTTTCACCAGCTTCCCATAGCCTCCATTCCAGCCAGAATCCGCCCAATCCACCACACCATCAGCTGTGGCAAACACCGAAGTCCCAAGGCGCGCACCAAAATCTGTCCCTGTATGCTGGCGCACGACTTTTAGCACTGGGTGCAGACGCGTGCCATAAGGATCTGTGATACTTGAAAAGCTCTCCAGCGGATAACCATTTGGAATAAACTTCATAAAAAATGCTTTCTGCGCGCCTGTAATACTAGCAATATCCACACGATCGACTAGATTCTCGTTTGGGACATTATTCACACCCACCACACCTTCAAGTGTATCGATTTTATCGCTGGCGATAGAGATTTCTTGCAAGCGCTGATTGACTTCGTCATTAAGCATAGCATTACTAAGCAGCATGGTCTCATTACGCTCTTCAATGAGCGAAGTTTTGGTATTGATATCACTAATTTCGGAGCGAAAAACACCAATAGCAATGATGATAAAAAAAATAAGGCTTAAAAAAAACAGCGCGACATAGAGCGTAATCTGGCGAAAAATCATGCTGACATTGATGTATTTGCTCCCATCTTTGTGGGTAATCATCAAAACAAGCCGCTGATCAAAAATCATAGAGATTCTTTCTTAAGTTTCTCGCTTGAGCTTACTCGTAGAGTTTGGAGTTTGGCAATGTCTTCAATCGCCCAAACAAGATTTTTCCAATCGATTCCATCTTCTTTCTGGAAGATGATGTCAAAATTATTCAGGCTCCAATTTGCATAGATAGCGGGATTAAGCGGGCTGCCTAGGAAGCTCACCTCATAGTAGAGACGCTCGCCATCAGATCGCCCACTGCTACCACTATACCCGATGATCTGCCCTTTTTGGACGAAATCACCCTTTTTGATAGCAATCGTATCAAGATGACCATATACTGAAGAGAATCCAAAAGAGTGCGTGATTTTAATCACATTCCCAAGTCCAGTTTTGCCATTTTCCTGCACAAGCACAACAACCCCATCAGCAGTGGCGTAGATCGGCGTGCTTTTAGGCGCAATATAGTCCATACCGCTCTCTACACCTTTCACACCTCGCAGTGGATGTAGGCGCTCTTGGGTGAGACTTTGGCTTGTAAAGTCTTTTATAGGGTTGCCATTTGGGATTAGGCTAAGGAGAAGGAGTTTATGAGTATTGCTGATGTTTTGCAAATCTATTTTAGTGAGTTGGGGCTGCTGGGTAATATTGCGCTTGATACTTACGATATCTTCGAGTTTGGTAATCTTAGAATTCACAACCTGGAGCTCATCGGTTTTCTCTTGAATGGCGTTCTTGAGCAAGGCGTTTTTTTGGTAGATTGAGTGGTATTGCGCGATTGCATCACTTTTTTGCTTGGCGATGTTGTTTATTTGGTGCATGAGAAAATACATAACCAAAAAGCTCACCGCAAAAAGCCCTATCACAGCAAGCGTGCCCAGGGTGATGAGTTTTTTGATATTTCTAGGTAGTGAGAATTGCCTCGAGCCCTTCTCATCAACAATAGAAACCACTAATCTATCTTCTCGCATTCCACATCTCCAAAAAAGCTTCTACTACACTAAAAGATCCAAACACCACATACACTACATTATCTTCTGGCTCATCTTGCATTTGCCTAAATAGCGTGGGAGAAAACTCCTCATGCCTAATCCCAAGCTCCGCACAAATGCCTATCAAATCTAGCTCTGGTATGGCTCTGGTATGGCTAATAGGCATGATGAAAAGCCGATTGATCACAGGCTTAAAAATCCCCAAAATCTCGCGCACATCTTTTTGAGAAAAGCTATTATACACAAGATTCACGCGTTTTTGACTAACAATTTCCACCACAGCCCGCGCGCACTCGGGATTATGCCCCACATCGAGCAGAATGTTTGGCGCGAGATTCTGCGCTCTGCCAGCTAGATCAAATGGCAAAACAGCACAAAACTGCGGTGGATTTGGCGCGCTTATGGATTCTAGCACTTTGTGTGCCACAATGAGATTTTCACGCAAAAATGGCGCAAAATCTTTGGCGTATGTGTGCAGGCTCGGGTTATTCGCATACGCAGAATCTATCTCCTCTTGTGTGATGAGGCTTAGCTTTGCTCCGCGCTGCTTGGCAATTTCTTGTGCGATAGATTCTACTACCTTGTAGCGCTGGGGTGCGAGAAATGCCCGCCTCCCCATAGCGCGAAGCTTAGTGGCAGCGATAGATTCTATATCATCGCCTAGTAGCTCGGTGTGATCATAGGAGATTGGCGTAAAGATGCTCGCTTCTGCCATGTCTTTTATCACGCTAGTGGAGTCAAACTCCCCGCCAAGCCCTGCTTCACAAATGAAATACTCACAATCCTGTGCCAGCACAAGGGCGAGCAGGGTGGTGTATTCAAAATAGCTTGATGACTCTAAGGCATTGTGCAGGCTCTTGTATGTAGCTTCGTGTGGAGGTGGATTCTGGGATATGAGATTTTGTAAAAACTCATGCGCCTTCTCTAAATCCATATCACTGGCATGCGCGCCATTTATGTAAAATCGCTCGTTGAAGCCAAACAAATGTGGCGAACTAAAATGCAGCACGCTATGCCCCTGTGCTAAGAGTCCCAATGTGATAAATCGCCCCGTGCTACCTTTGCCATTGGTGCCTAGGATATGGATAATATGTGGTGAGAATCGAAGAAAAGGCTGCACAAGCGCAAAAATACTTGGCATGCGCGCAGGGTCAAATGGCGCGTATTCTACGCCTTTGCGCTCCAGATAGGCATAAAGATTTTGCAGTGGATTCTGGGATATAGATTCTAGCTTGCTAGAATCTAGCTGATTTGGGCTCACTTCTGCCCTTCAAACGAAATTTGTGCGACAAACTGATCTACGGTTTGTGTGAAAGCCTGATTTATCGCATAGTAGCGATTGTTGTAAGTGGTGAGTGGGTTATCAAGTGAGACATTGTAGTCATAATAGCCCATAGCGTTAAAGCTTCGATGTGTGCCCTTTTTGTTGTCATAGGTGTATGTAACATAGGCATTGACTCGGTAATAGGTCGTAAAGGCGCTGGAGCTAATCGCCGAGGTAGTATCTGCAATTTTATCAATTTGAACTATGATGATACTATCAGCCTCTTCCTTGCTTGCCACGCGTGTTTGAAAGCGTGCGATGATGATTTTATTCATCAAATCCTTAAGCTCAACAGAGTTTTCGGGGTTTGGGAGATTGACTTTGAGCTCGACAAATACGCTCTCCCCCAATGCCTTTTGTGCATACACAGCTGATGGCACATATCCACAGCCTGCAAACAGCAAGCCCAACACCATAGCGCCAAACCATAGCGCCAAACCCCGTGCGCCCACTAGCCCACCACAAAATTCACAAGCTTGTCTGGCACGAAAATCTCTTTTTTGATCGTAACATCTGCGAGCCATTTTTGCGCAGCGAGCTTTGCCTGGGCGATAATCTCATCTTTCCCCATAGTGCTTGGAAGTGCGATTTCTGCGCGTTTCTTGCCATTTATGGTGATCGCATAGGTTTTCTCGCTATCTGCAAGCGCACTAGAATCTAGCGCGATCTCTCGTAGGTTTTCTAGTGCAAAAAGCTCCTCACTAAGCTCCCAGCACACATGTGGGATAATAGGCTCAAGGATTGAAAGCAGGATATAATACCCCTCTGTCCAGATATCAGCATTGATTTTGATTCTATCACTATTTCCATCACTATCCCTACTCCCTTTCTCTTCACTTTCAAGCGCATGCAGCGCATTAAACGCCTCCATACACGCCGCAATAAGTGTGTTGAAATTATAATTATTCTGCCGCTTGGTGAATACTTCTTGGCTTTTTTGTAGGGCTTCATAGATTTTCTTGCGTGCAGTTTTTTGCACAGAATCCAGCATGTTTGTGTCGATTGCCGGAATCTCTTTGCTCGCATAGGCATTCTGCGCGCGCTCATAGAGACGACGGATAAAGCGATTTGCCCCCTCAACCCCATTGTCGTTCCACTCTAGTTCTTTAATAGGTGGTGCAGCAAACAGCATAAATAACCGCGCCGTATCTGCGCCATAAGCATGGAGAATATCACTTGGGTTTATGACATTGCCCTTGGATTTTGCCATTTTAGCGCCATCTTTTAGCACCATACCTTGCGTAAGCAGGTGGGCAAATGGCTCATTAAAGCCATGATACCCCAAATCGCGAAGAACTTTGGTAAAAAACCGCGCATACAGCAGGTGCAAAATCGCATGCTCAATCCCACCAATATACTCATCTACTTGCAACCAGTAGCCCACATCACTAGAATCTAGCGCGCATTTCTCCCATTTCGTGCTGTTTGTAGCATAGCGCAAGAAATACCAGCTTGATTCCATAAATGTATCCATAGTATCGCTCTCGCGTCTGGCTGGCTTGCCACATTTGGGGCAGAGAGCTTTTGTAAATGTCGGGTGCTTCTCTAGTGGATTCCCCTCGCCTGTGATGCTTACATCTTCTGGCAGTGTGATGGGGAGATTCTCCAATCTCTCTGGCAGCGCACCACAATCCTCGCAATGCACGATAGGGATAGGCGCACCCCAATAGCGCTGCCTAGACACCCCCCAATCTCGCAGGCGATAATTCACCACCCCCTCACCAAGCCCATGAGATTCACAATGCTTAATAATCGCCTCGCGTGCGTAATCACCACTAAGCCCATGAAATGCACCAGAATCTAGCACAGCACCCTCACTCGTGCAGGGCAGCGGCTCGCTTGATTCTAGGGCTTGCTTGATAGGCAGATGATAAAGACTAGCAAACTCAAAATCCCTCTCATCATGCGCTGGCACACTCATCACCGCACCCGAGCCATAATCCATGAGCACAAAATTTGCCACCCAGACAGGTAGCAGCTCGTTTGTAAGTGGGTGAAGCACTTGCACGCCAAGATCTACGCCCTGCTTTGGCGCAGTGGCTCGCTCGCGTGCTCCGGTATTTTGCATAGCTGTGATGGATTCTTGGTGCTCTCTTGAAAGGCTATCAAATAGCGCTTTGACTAGTGGGTGCTCTGGGGCGACTGCACAATATGTTACGCCAAATATCGTATCTGCACGCGTGGTAAAAATCTCTAGCGACCCTATCCCGCTACGCTTGGCTGCACTAGATTCTAGGGGAAATCTACACTGCAATCCATGCGACTTGCCAATCCAATTTCTCTGCATAACAAGCACTTGGGGCGACCATTTCCCCTCCAAGCTTGCCAGATCCGCAAGCAGCTCATCGGCGTAATGCGTGATTTTGATGTAGTATTGCTCCATTTCTTTTTGCACAACTTGCGTATCACAGCGCCAGCACTTCCCATCAATGACTTGTTCATTTGCCAGCACGGTTTGGTCATTAGGGCACCAATTTAGCAGAGCCTTTTTGCGATAAATCAGCCCCTTTTCCCACATTTCTATGAAAAATTTCTGCTCCCATTTGGTATAGGTAGGATCGCAAGTAGCCAAATCTTGCCCACGCGAGAAAGAAAGCCCAAGCGTAGCAAATTCTTTGCGCATAGCCTCCATGTTGGCATAGGTCCAAGACTTTGGGTGAGTGTTGTGCTTGATAGCAGCATTTTCCGCGGGCATACCAAAAGCATCAAAGCCAATAGGATGCAAAACATTGAAACTACGCATGCGATAGTAGCGAGCCAGCGCATCGCCTATGCAGTAGTTGCGCACATGTCCCATGTGGATCGCACCACTTGGGTAAGGAAACATACTTAAGATGTATTTTTTAGGCTTGGGAGAATCCCACTCTGGCTCAAATACCCCCTCACGCTCCCAGCGCTCTTGCCATTTTTTCTCTATGGTTTTTGGGTTATAGCTGCGCATGGGCTATCCTAGAAATCTGCATCTTGTTTTTGTGCGCTCTCGATGAGAATCAAAATCAGCGAGAAAATATTCGCCATCA
The DNA here is from genome assembly GCF_937906905.1 of uncultured Helicobacter sp. GTDB lineage: Bacteria > Campylobacterota > Campylobacteria > Campylobacterales > Helicobacteraceae > Helicobacter_B. The sequence continues at coordinate 136,782 of NZ_CALERY010000002.1, forward strand.
TCGCGCCTAACACGAATACATAGGCAAGCTTTTCATTGTGAAAAACCTGCAATACACCAAAGGCTGGCAACAGGTGGAGATCAGCGACAATGGAGCTGGCAAATAGCTCGGAGGACAGCCTTTTGCGCACGCCAATTTTTAGCGTAGTGGCGATGAGATTAAGTGCGATAGCAACAAAGAGTATCGTGATATCTGGCGCATACAAAAACCCAGCCGTGGAAGTCGCGCTACTAAGTGTGAAAAATATGAAAATAACCTTACCCCAATCCATACCGACTCCTTAGATTCTAGATTCTGCCTATACGCGTCCGCCCTCATACTGCTGGCGTAGCTTGGCTCGCTCTTGGGCGCGCTTTTGCTTAAGGGATTCTTTTTTATGATAAGCCTCGATATTAAAGCCCAGCATAATCGCAAGCCTAGGAGCAAGAAACATCGAGCTATATGTCCCCACAATCACACCCACAAGCATTGGCAGCGAGAATCCAACAATAATCGCCCCACCAAAGAGATAGAGTGTAAGCACAACAAAAAATACCGTGAGTGATGTAAGCAATGTGCGTGAGAGTGTGTGTGAAATAGCTTCATTGATAACCAAGCGAATATCATTTGTTTTGTCGCTTAGCATGCGCTCGCGGATTCTATCAAATATAATAATCGTGTCGTTAATCGAGTAGCCAATGAGCGTAAGCAGCGCAGCGACGACTTCAAGATTTAAGTCAATCTCAAAAATTATCACACTTGCAGCAGTAATGATGACATCATGGATAAGTGCCAAAATCCCCGCTAGCGCGAAACGCCATTCATAGCGGAAGCTCACATATACCATCATCGAGATAAACGCTAGCAGCAAAGAGATCATGCCCTTTTCTTTAAGCTCATTTCCAACCTTTGCACCCACAGAATCTAGCTTGCGGATCTCAAATGTCCCACTTGGTGCAAGAGTAGATTCTAGAAGTGGGGCAAGATTTTTGCCCTCCAGTGCTGGGGTATTTGGGATTTTGATAAGCAGCTCTTGGACAGAGTCAAACTCACTCACCTGCACACCCTTGAACATCGGTTCAGCCTCTAGCAGAGCGCGCACTTGCTCAATCGGCGCTGCTTGCTCATAGCGCACCTGCGCGCTATTCCCCCCGGCAAAATCTATCCCAGGGGTAAATCCTGGCTTGACATACAAAACTAGTGAGCCCACCACCAGTGCTGCACTAAGCCACAAGCCATAGCCAGAGTATTTGACAAAATCAATAATCCTAATACGCTTAAAAATTTCCATTATAGGCTGTCCTTTGTGGATTTTGGCATGCTTTTTGGCTTGGCGGCATTTGGTGTGGCTTGGGCAGCAGCGTGGCTTGGCGCAGGCTTTGGCACTCTAGCGATACCAAACCACAGCTTCATGCGCTTTGTCTTGCTTAGTATGGGGAGTAGAGCTTGGTAGATCCCATGTGTGCCAATGATTGCTGTAATAATCGAAGCCAAAATCCCAATCCCAGTAGTGAGCGCAAAGCCTTTGATCGCGCCTGTGCCATAGGCATAGAGCAAAAATGAAGCGATGAGCGAAGTGATATTGGAGTCAAAAATCGCGCGTGAGGCATTGATATAGCCCACTTCTATGGCACGCGCGATGGATTCTCCTGCGCGCAGGGCTTCACGGATTCTTTCATTGATAATGATATTTGCATCTACGGCAATCCCCACCGTAAGCACAATCCCTGCCATACCCGGTAGCGTGAGTGTCGCGCCAAATATCGCCATAACCGCAATAATGAGCAATAGATTGACAATAAGCGCGACTGAAGCGATGACGCCTGCGAGTGAGTAGTAGAAAATCATAAAGCCCACCACAAGCACAAATCCACTAACAAGCGCAATGAGCGAGGCTTGAATACTATCAGATCCTAGGCTTGGACCCACGCTACGCTTCTCTAGGACAGAGAGAGGTGCAGGAAGCGCGCCACTTCGAAGCGTAATGGCAAGATCCGTAGCCTCCTCTTCGGTGAAATCCCCGCTAATCTGCCCGCTTGATGAGATTCTCGCTCGTATAGCTGGAGCGGAGTAGATTTTACTATCAAGCACAATTGCCATGCGCTTGCCAATGTTTGCACCAGAGAAATCCCCAAATCGCTTCGCTCCTTGCGAATTTAGCTCAAACGCCACGACAGGGCGCTGATTCTCATCATACGCTACGCGCGCATCGCTTACCATAGAGCCATCAAGGATAGCGGTGGCTTTTAGCAGGAGTTTTGGCACTGGCTGACCATTTTTTATAGCGATTTGTGCTTCTTTGGTGGATTCTGCAAAGGGTAAAATCACATCATTAAAACTTTGAGCTTCAAAATCACTCATACTCATCACCCGCCCCGTGCGATCCTCATCGACTGCCATCATTTGAAGAAACGCGGCTTTAGAAATAAGATCACGCACACGCTGCTCTTGGTGAGTGTTTTTAATACCAGGCAGCTCGACTAGGATATTTTCTCTGCCTTGCTGCGTTACACTAGGCTCACCAAGCCCAAATTCATTCAGTCGATTGCGGATTGTGGTGATAGCTTGGGCAATGGCTTGCTTGCGCACTTCGTCTTGCTCTTGAGGCGTGAGCGCGATGAGATAATGCAGCCCGCGTGTCTCGTATTTGATCCCACGCATACTATCAAGCATTTTTTCCAGCGCACCGACCTCATCAGCATCAATTAAATCAAACTGCACGCCCATCTCTTGCGCAGTAGCAGGAGAGAGGAGAATCTGCTTTTGCGCACTCTCGTATTCTATGGCAGAAGCGATCGCGCTATAGCGTGCAGCAATCGCCGCATCTGTGTCAATGCCTAATAACAGCTGCAAACCACCTTGAAGATCGAGTCCTAGTGTGATTTTATACCCTCTGGTGTCAAAAAAGCTTGGTGCGCAAAACACCAGACCAAAGCAAAGTGCGGCGAGAAAGACAAGGAGTCTAGGCTGAAAAATCTTCATCTACTTTTGTTGCTTTTGTGTTTATTTATTGCGCTTGAGTGCCATCATCGAGCTTATACGCGACAAAATCTTTAGAGAGCTTGGCATTGCTCTCATCGCTTAGTCGCACGCTAAAAAAAATCCCCTCTACTTTGATGATCTCACAGATAAGCCCACCAGAGGAGACGACTTTATCGCCTTTTTTAAGTGCGGCGAGCATTTCTTTATGGCGTTTAGCCTGCACGCGCTGAGGACGAATGAGAAAAAAGTAAAACACCGCAAACAGCACGATAAGTGGCAAAAGCGAGACAAATAGTTCATTTGCTTGACCCATAATCACTCCTTCAATATACAATCTAGTGGGAATTTACGCGCGCATTGTAACACCCTATTTATTTACCTTTGCTTATAATCGCGTCTAAGCACAGAGAGGAATAACAAAAAGAGCGCGCCCACAAGCCCAGCTAGTAGCGAGCTACTAAGAATGGCGATTTTGGAGATTTCAGCAGCTTGCTTAGCGTGCTCTGTGCCTACAAATGCCAAATCCGAGACAAAAATCGACATCGTAAAACCAATACCCGCAAGCATACCAGCCCCCAGAATCTCACCCCAGGTAATCCCGGTAGGGCGGCTCGCGATCCCAAACTTCTCGCAGAGAAATGTGATGAGAAATATCCCCACAGGCTTGCCAATAAGCAGTCCTAGCATGACACCCAAAAACACATGATCAAGTGCAAAAATCGCGCTAAAGTCGATATCTCCATCAAGTCGCACCCCCGCATTGGCAAACCCAAAAAGCGGCATAATACAATATGCACTCCACGGGTGCAATGCGCGCTCGAGTCGCCCTAGTGGGCTTTGCACCATATGGATTTGACGCTGCATGTCGCGGAGATTCTCGACTTGCGATTCATTTAAAAATACCTGATCCTCACTCCTGCCGCGGATAAAACTCTCTGCAGTATTATTCACAAGCGGTGTGAAATCTTCCAAATCAAACTTAGGTCGCACAGGGATACAAAACGCCAGCGCGACAGCTGCAATCGTAGCATGGATTCCGCTATTATGGACGGCAAACCACAGCAAAACCCCCACAATGATATAAGGCGTAAGCTGCTTAATACCAAGACGATTAAACGCGATAAGCACGCCAATAAGCACTGCTGCCAAAAGCAAAAACCAATAATCCAGCGCACTTGTGTAAAACAATGCAATCACCACAATCGCACCCAAATCATCAACGACTGCTAGCGTTACTAGGAAAACTTTAAGAGCCATGGGGACGCGGGATTTTAGTAGCATAATAACACCAAGCGCAAATGCAATATCTGTAGCCATAGGGATCCCAAAGCCATGCGCAGAAGGTGTGCCAGCATTTAATGTAAAATAAATCGCTCCTGGCACAACCATTCCTCCAAGCGCAGCAAGTGCTGGGAATATAGCTTTTTTGAAGCTAGCAAGTTCGCCAAAAAGTATCTCGCGCTTAATCTCAAGCCCCACCATGAGAAAAAACAGCGCCATAAGCACATCACTAATCCAATGATGCATGCTAAAGCCGATAAACACGCTGCCATTTTCCCCTTGCGCGCCAAGGTGGGCGAGAAATGGAAAGGGGTGCATGAGACCTTGCACCTCGATACCAAGCTGCATGTGCCAGAAATTAAAATACATATCACTAAGCGGGGAGTTTGCGATAATCATCGCAAACACTGCGGCGAAAAACAAGAAAATCCCACCAAATGCTTCGCTTTTCAAAAAATTCAAAAAGACAGCACGAAGTCCTAATTTTTCTAGATTTTGCCTATCCATATCTCGCCTTTGCTTTCAAATGTAGTGGGAGAATTATAACAAGAATTCCTTAGGGTTTTTTGGTAGAATCTAGCGCGATAATTCCACGAAATACCACTATGAGCGAGTATAAACATGACTGCCGCACCATCTGCAGGAGATCCAAATCCAGATTCTTTTGAGTCCTTAGATTCCCTCAATAGCACCCCAGAACGCACGCCCTTTCATGTATTGCCAAAAGCACACCAAAATCTTATCCAGAGCTTTTTCCATGCCAATGGGCTGGCACAGATTTATACGACACAAGAAGCGAACAAAGCAGTAGATGAAAGCAAAATAAATGAGACAAAAACAGCAAAGATACATGAGCTTTGTGCGCAATCATGCGCAATCATTCTCTGTGCTAATGCACAAAATCTCGCCCACTTCCAGCGCACCAAAAGCTTTGCTAAGATTTTGGATTCTGCGCTTGGAGAATCTAGGGGCAGAGAATCTAGGAGAGAGAAGTCTAAGAGCCTTGAGCAAGATGTTGTAGATTCTGCAATGCCTCTGCTAGAATCTACATCTGTGCCAGAATCCACTCTCACACTCATCACTGCGCTCCAGTATGCGATTCTAAGCAGCATGACACCCGCAAGACTTCATACTATCAAAAGCTTCATGACACATATCATAGCAGCTGGACTGGTAGATATCCATACCGCACGCGAGATATTTGCGGTATTTGAGCAATTTTTGCGCGATTGTAGGCAAGCTTCCCAGAGCCAAGCCACTGCGCCTGCTAAGCCCATTGAGACAAAGGCTCTTGCCGATGAGTTTGCGAGCATTTGCGCCACACTCATAGCCACAGATCCAAGCACCAAGCATACACTAGAATCTGCACAGAAAAAGCTGCTTGAGCGTGGATTCTCCATAGGTGTAGCAGGTGTGCTAAGTGCTGGGAAAAGCAGCTTTCTTAACGCGCTTTTAGGTAAAGGCGTGCTTGGCACATCGACAATCCCAGAGACTGCGAGCCTCACGATCCTGCGCTATGGCGATCGGGAAAGCGCAGTGGTGGAGTTTTTTACCCAAGAGGAGTTTGAGGCGCTAGGAGCAGAATCTAGCACATGTGCGATAAGCCAGGAGAAGCGAGATCTCCTAGAAAAAGGCAGTATAGAAATCCCCCTAAATGAGCTTAGCCGCTACACTTCGGCAAATCATGAGGACAGATTCTGCGATTTGGTGAAGCGCGTTACACTCACGCTGCCACTTGAGTTTTTGCAAGGTGTGGAGATTGTAGATACGCCAGGCATTGATGACCCTGTGATAAAGCGCGAAGAACTCACAAAATCCTACATGAGCCAGTGCGATATGCTAATCTATGTGATGAATGCCAGCTGTGCTGCGACACAAAAGGACATGGAGTTTATCCTAGAATCCTTGCTTGGCGGGCATATCGCACGGCTGCTTGTGGTGCTAACGCGCTCGGATCTGCTAGGCAAACCCGAGCTAGAATCTAGCCTAAACTACACAAAAGAAAGCCTCCAGAGAGAGCTACAAAAAGCACGCTACGATGGCGATGTAGAGGGGCTTATTAAGCGGATAGATTTTATCCCTGTGGCAAGTCTCTATGCGCTTGGGTATAAGCTAGGTGATGAGAAGCTCATCGCACAGGCTAGGGAGCAAGGCTTTGCGCTGGAGCATACAGGGCTTCCGCAAGTGCAAGCCTACCTAGAATCCATGCTTTTTAGCGAGAATTCTCCCAAACAGCGCGACATGCTTTATAGCGCATATCGAACACTCCTTGGCGCGCTAGAATCCAGCAAATCCCAGCTTCTCATGCGCAAGCAGATTCTGCAAGCCTCAAGCCAGGATAGAGAGAAGATTATCCAAGAGCTTACTGCCAAAGAGCATGCCTTCACAGATCGTGCCAACACCCTTAGTCAAAAGCTCCAGAGCGTAAGTAGTGAGTTTAGCGCATATTTGGAGAATCTACTCGCGCTCATTAGTGCGCATCTGCATGCCCATACCCAGCGCATCTACACCCAGCTCTATGATGACATCACCTATGAATACTCCAAAAGCGCCAAACCTAGCAGTCAGCGCACACATACAATAATCGCCCGAAGCCTTGAAGATAGCTATCATGATATCCTGCGCGAATATAAGTATAAAGTTACAAAAAAGCTTGGCGATCTAAGCGCACTACTAGAATCCCAAAGCGACATCACGCAAGCTCTCCATATCCCGCCAATCACCTACACCAGCCACACCAAACAAATCCACACCATAGCCCAGAATCTAAACGCAACAATCCAAGCACTCATCAGCACCCATACCAAAGCCACACAAGAGCGCTTGCAATCTCCATTGCTAGAATCCTTGCGCACTGGGCTAGATGAGCTTGCAAAAGTGCTAGCACAAGAAAATATCCGCGTCCAAGGCGTGCTTGTGGGTGCGTTTGAGAGCTACAAATCTGCCCAGATCACAGCGCTAGAGCAGCAAGCCGCACACAATCTTGCCGCACTAGAATCCGCCAAAACACAAAGCCCCGATGCGCTGCCCACAATCCTTAGCGCGCAAAAAACAATCCACTCTCTACACAATGAAGTGCAAATCATCTTAAAGGCACTACGATGAGCCAAGAACCCTACAAAGCCCAAACCACAAGCCAAGAATCCACAGAATCCAACTCGGTGCTTGAGTGCTTTATCCAAGAATGCCTAGCTCTCATGCAGCACAACCCCACAGCACATGCCATAACCCAAGCCCGCTATGCCCTAAGCCGCGCAAACATGCTAACCCCAGCTATCAGTAGTGAGCTAGATTCTCTACTCCTAGAGCAAAAAGAGCCTATCACAATCGCTATTGTCGGGCAATTCTCCAGTGGGAAGAGCACATTTCTCAATGCACTTTTAGGGCAAGAAATCCTGCCTAGTGGGATTACGCCTATCACTGCTAAAGTCTGTAAAATCTGCTATGGAGATGAATACAGCCTGCATGTGCGCTACAAAGATGGCAGCCTCACGCAAAAGCCCCTTGACTTTCTCCACTCGATCGATACGCTAGAGAATATGAAAATTACAGATTTTACACTCTGCGCGCCCTGTGAAATCCTGCGATCTCTTAGCCTGCTTGATACGCCCGGATTTAACTCCCAAAACGCCATTGACACAGAGACAACAAATGCGATTCTAAAGCGTGTAGATGGGATTATCTGGCTCTCTCTTATCGATAATGTCGGCAAGCAGAGCGAGAAAGATATCTTGCATGCTCATGTCCGCCAATACGCCTCCAAAGCCCTCTGTGTGCTTAATCAAAAAGACCGCCTAAAAGATGAAAGCGAGATTGCCACGAGCCTGGAGTATGCTAGAAGCGCCTTTAGAGGGATATTTAGCCAGATTATCCCTATTTCTGCCAAGCTCGCGTTGCAAGCCCAAAATAGTCATGATAGTAGCAATAGCGCGCAAATGCTCACAGAATCCAATATCAACGCTGTGCTAGAATTTATCAATACCCAGTTTGCAAACAATGCAAGCGCGCTTAAAGAGCGTAAAATCCTGCGCAAACTCCGCACCATCATCACCCAAGCCCGCTGGCATATCCATCGCGCACGCAAAGGCATAAAATCCTACAAAAAAGCACTTGAAAGCCTTGATAGTTCTATGCGTGTCCATGCGCTTCAAAGCGGGTTGGAGAAAGAGTTTAAATCACTTTTTCTGCGCTATGATAGCGCGCTTGAGAATCTCGCACAAAGCATTTTTGCCAAGCTTGAAGAAGTGGAATTTGAGCTACCATTTATGCGAAAAGGTCTGCTTGGATTCCAGCGCGAGGATTTGAGCAAGCATCGAGCTATCATCATTCCTAAAGACACGCTTATTAGCAGATTTGGTAGTGATGAAAACACCATAGCAGTGGAGCTACGCACGCTTGGCTTTAGTATCGGGGCATTTGGGGAAGCATTTGGAGCATTTGTGCGAGACGAGCTAGAATCACTACTCCACACTGCTAGTGTGCTAGAGCTGGATTCTAGGCTTGCTATGGCGGGTGAGCAGGGGTGGAATCTAGCTCAAAGCACCATTCATGCGCTACTTTTTAGCACCACCCAGCCCATACTCACAAGGCTTCAAAGCACGCTCGATTCCCTCAAGCTTCTCATCACCCTAAACTACCCCAATGCCCTAACGCTCGCACTCACCACGCTTGATAGTAAAATCCAATACGCCCTGCACAAGCACAAACAAAATCCAAAAGACTTCGCGCTTTTTACCCCCACGCTAGAAAATATCCGCGATAGCCTAAATACAGCGCTGCATTTCCTAAGCTTCCAAGACAAACTCTCTCTCCAAAATGCACTCTACAAAAAAACACTCTGGGAGCTAAGTCAAGCCTACATGGAGTGCGCACAATCAGGCACACAAGCGCTAGCGCCCATAGAATCTAGCCTCGAGACAAAAGCACATATACTAGCGCAATTGCTCCATAAGCAGACTAAGTAGATTGACCTTATTTTATGGATTCTGCGGAGATTTTGCTATAATGTCGGCTTTAGAGAGGTGTCCGAGTGGTTGAAGGAGCACGCCTGGAACGCGTGTAAGGTGCAAGCCTTCGAGGGTTCGAATCCCTTCCTCTCTGCCATACTTGCGCAATATGTCCCCAATCTTTCTTGCAAATGTTTTATCTAAAGTTACATCTACTTCACATGCAGCTTGACGCACAAGTCTTTATCTATTAGATTTTCAGCTACTTTTACTATCTCTGGCGCAATGCTTCGCGCACTTCCTCACGATCATCAAAATGCTCTATGTGATCGCCGATGATTTGACAGGTCTCATCGCCTTTGCCAAGGATTAGCAGAATCTCATTTGGCGCGAGATTCTGCACAGCATGGCGGATACTTGCTCGCCGATTGGTATCGATATGGATAGGCTTAGATTCTGGTGTATTAAAGTCCGGAATCCCCTGCAAAATATCATCAATAATCCCTTGTGGATCTTCGCTGCGCGGATTATCACTAGTGATATAAAGTCTTTTGGCGTATTTGTAGGCACATGCACCCATTTTTGGGCGCTTGCTCCTGTCTCGATCGCCACCTGCGCCAAATACCACCACAATATCGCGCCCAATAAAGCTCTCAAATATCGCTTCCATGCCATCGTGTGTATGCGCAAAATCTACTAGCACAAGTGGCTCCTCGCTCACCACTTCCATGCGCCCTTCCACTCCGCCAAAGCGCTCTAATGCCTGCGCGATAGATTCTAGCTCCGCACCGCTTATGATACGCACGCAAGTGATTGCGGCTAAAATGTTATAGAGATTATGCTTACCATAAAGCTGGGCATGGACTACTGCGCGCTCGATTGCGCTATGCCTAGCAAAGCTTACAGAATCCACCCGCGCATGGGAATCTCTCCTGGCTCCACCCGCCACTAAACTATCGGTATCTAGGCTAGATTCTGGTAGCCTTAAGCTCACATGCGCAGTTATCCCCCGATCGAGGCTATAAGCATCGACTTTGCAGTTGGCGTTAGATTCTATGGCGTAAGTAATAACATCTTGGGGATTATAGAGCGCGCGCTTCTCATCAGCATTGATGATTTTCGCGCCAGAATTTAGCGCAGAGTCTAGGAAAAAGCTGTTTTTCACGCGGATATATTCTTCTTGGGTCTTGTGGTAGTCAAGGTGGTCGCTGGTAATGTTGGTTAGGATTCTAGCTACAAATGTTATGCCCGCTATACGCTCTTGCTCGATAGCATGTGAGCTTACTTCCATGACGACAAACTCACACTCCCGCACCATGTCAAAAATCTCATAAAGCTCGAGCACACTAGGGGTGGTTAGCCCCTTTGGTTTTAGGCGTTTGTCATTGGCAAATACCCCTCGTGTGCCAATGAGCGCGCAGGATCGGGAGAGGTCAAGCAGCAGCGAGTAGATGATAGCTGATGTGGTGGTTTTGCCATTGGTGCCGGTTATGCCAATGATTTTTGGCAATGGGGCAAAAAGCCCAGGAAGCTCGTGGGCATCTATTGTAGGGTGGTTTGGAGCGAAAGGAGCGTTGCGCTTGGTGCGCACAAAAAGCGTAGCAGAATCCAGCTCCCGAGAATCATCGCTTAGATACTCATAGGCGACACCCTCATGCGTGCAGGATTTAGCGATTTTCATTTGCTAGCAAGATAGGAGATGATTTTCTCTGCTTGCGCGATTGCAGTAGCCACAGACGCACCAGATTTAAACATAATATCCCCCGCGGCAAACACACCTTCAACCGAAGTTTCTAGATTCTCGCTGACTTTTGGGATATTGTTTTCATCAAGCTCGATTTGGCATTTTTTCAAAAAATCCACAGGCGATGAACCACCAATGGCATAAATAGCGCGATCAAATATATCACTGCTGCCGTCATTGTAATGCACTTGGATTTTGCCCTCGCTATCACTTAGACTCTCGATATCCACGCCAAGCTTAGTTTTGAGCGCACCTTTGGCGATGACATCTTCGAGAGCCTGTTTATTGACATCGTTGATTCTGGCAAATTCTGTGCGACGATAATTTAGTGTAACATCATGTGTGGCACACAGGTCAATCGCGTATTCTACTGCCGAGTTCCCACCACCTACGATGAGCAGGCGTTCATTTGATTGGATAGTTGAGGTGTTGTAATTGACTTGGCGCAGGAGGGTCGATGGGACTTTGTAGCTAGGTTTGTTTGGTTGTCCCATTTTGCCAATGGCGATGATGGCATAGCACGCATTTAGAGTGGTGTTGGAGCTGGTGCGGATAAGCAGGCTTCCATCATCTTGCTTTTGGATAGATTCTACATCATGCTCATAGGCGATATTGATATGGTGCTTGGCTAGGAGCTCATCAAACATCGCTAGCGCGCCTTCTTTGTTTGTATCACTAAAGTCAATCGCGCCTTTTAGCTCCACATGCTCGCCTTTATAATCACGATCCACGCGTTTGCCATCTTTGTAGAATTTACGCAGCGTGGCATTATGCTCTTTGCCTTTTTCCAGCAGGATACAGCTGTTTGCGCCATTTTCACCTAGATTTTTTAGCGCACATTCTACTGCTGCACTAATCCCGCCTGGACCTGCGCCAATAACCGCCAAAGTGTAGTGATTCATAGTTTGCTCCTTTATGTGTGTGTTGTGTTGGGCAAGCTTGCGCTGGGAGATGGCGTAGGAGAGATTAAGATCCTCCACGCTATCAAATAGCGCGCCATGTGTGATTTTGTTAGCATCATCAAACTGCCCGCTCCTAAGCCCCCAGAGAAACACTATAAGCCCGATGAGCCCGATGAGCAAGGAGACAATGAGCATGATTGTGATGACTTCAGTATTCACAGCAGCCCCAAAAATACTAAAAGCTTCTCTATACTAAGCCCTAGTGCGCTGGATTCTAGTCCTACTTGTGTGCGGATATAGCGCCTATGAAAACCCTCCACCATGACACACCCAGCTTTACCCCGCCACAAGCCAGAATCCACATACTCGCGCAAATGAGCTTCATCAAAGCGCCCTAACTCCAAATGACACGCACTCATGTCAGTAAAACTCCCTCTCTGGCTCTTGTAGGCAAGAGCTGTGAGAATGCTCACCCGCTTGGTGCTTTGGAATTCTAGCATATTTATAGCTTCTTGTTTATTTTTGGCTTTGCGAAGTAGCTTGCCCTCCACGCTTACCACACTATCAGCACAGAGAATCCCACCACGCAGAGCATCTTCTAGCTTGTTTTCTTGCGCAAGCACAAAAAGGGTGGATTCTAGCTTTTTGATACATGCCATATAGGCAAAGCACTTAGGATCACTGATTGCCAAGCTCTCCTCATCAAACCCGCTTTCAATTTGCGCAAAAGCAATCCCTTGCGAGCGCAATATCTCTGCTCGCACAGGGCTTAGGCTAGCAAGAAGCAGTGGAGGGGTGGTGCTGGTGGGACTAGCGCAAGACATAGCAGGTGTGGCAGACATGAAAAGTGTGGCAGAATCTAAATCCACCACGATTGTGCTTGATTTTAGATTCTGCCATGTCTAGGAGCGTTTAGCAAAGATTGAAGCATCAAATTGATTGAAATTATGCGATGATGTGGTAGTGCCTCTGCCAAAAAGGCTTTCTCCAGCAATCGCCTCTGCAAGCGCACTTAGACTTTGTGTAATCTCTGTCATCTTATCCTGCATATAGCCCACAAACCCGCTAAAATCTCCGCGATCAAGCAGCGGCATGGGAGAAGGATTTTCTAGCTCGATTTTCCTCGCCCCTACTTTGGCGCTAAGCGTGGAGTCAAACAGCTCATTCCCCATGAATTTGCATTGTGCGATTTGCTCTTGGATTTGATAGATTGTGAGCTGATCTTGGATTTCATCATTGCCAAGTGCGTTAGCGGATTCTAGGATTTTTTTGCAGGTGTTTTTAAGGATTTGCAGTGCGCCTGTGAGCTCATTTGCACTTTTGATATCCTCGCCGAAATCTTGAATCCGCTGGGATTTGTAGAGAGGGATTTGGATTTTCTGCTCGAGCCCAAACTCACCGACATATTTTTTGAATGTTTCTAGAATGTCTTTTTGCTGCATGGCTACTCCTGCTGTGATTTGCTTGGTGATGAAGCATTTTTCGTTCCTTTAAGCTACCATTGTGCGTGCTACACGCTTAGTGCATGCAATACAGCGTATTTATGTAGGATTGCGCAAGTTTGCTATAATCCGCGCTTTACTTGAGTTTAGCTTTGTGTTTGATTCTCTGCTATTAAGGAGTGGCGATGTTTGCGAGATTTGGGTTGAAAGTCTGCTGGCAGGCTAGTTGTTGTATCATCGTGGGACTGCTTGGGGTATTTGCGCAAGCTCATGCGACACCTGTGAGCGCGATTGATTTTGAGGTTGTGAAAAAGGAGGCTTCAAGCTCACCTACACTGCTCCTGCTAGGTGGGATACAGGGCGATGAGCCAGGCGGATTTAACGCGACAAATATCTTTCTCAACCACTACACACTAAAACGCGGTAGTGTCTGGGTGGTCCCTGTGCTAAACCCTCACTCCATGCTGCGTAATCACCGCGGAATCTATGATGACATGAATCGCAAGTTTGCCAAGCTCGATCCTAAAGACCCCGAAGCCCCACTCATTGAGCATGTCAAAACGCTCATTAGAGATGAGCGCGTGCAGGTGGTGCTACATTTGCACGATGGGAGCGGATTCTACCGCCCAAGCTTTGAAAGCAAGCTTGCTAATCCCAATCGCTGGGGCAACTGCACTGTTATCGATCAAGATGTGCTAGAGGGCGTAAAGTTTGGGGAGCTTAAGGAGATTGGCACCTATATCACAGAGCATATCAACTCCCATCTCCTAGCCCCAATCCACCGCTACCATCTCCATAACACAGAGACCGAGCAAAAAGACCCAGAAATGCAAAAGGCTTTGACATTTTATGCGATAAATCAAGGCAAACCTGGCTACGCAAATGAAGCGAGCAAAGAGCTTGGTGTGGCACAGAGAGTGTATTACCACCTGTTAGCCATTGAGGCGCTGCTTACCAAAATTGGCATAGAATACGAACGAGACTTCGAGCTAACCCCCCAAAATGTCCAAAACGCCATCAAAGATCACAGCCAAACTTTTGCCATAGAATCTCTCCCTGAGCTCCCACTTTTTGGCTTGCGCCCACTACTTAGCAATTTCCCTATACCTAAGGGCAAGCAAGCTCATGAGATTGCTATCGACTCTAGCAACAAGATTCTGGGATTTTTGCCCAGAAAAGATGAGCGTGGCAACCCCCAGCTCGTGCTGAAATATGGCAACAATGTCATGACCAAAATCACGCCAAAATATATCCAGCCCTACGAGGGCAATAGCGCTGCACTAGAATCCATACAAGCCAATATCGATGGAGAGCAGCGCAACATCAGTGTGGGCGAGCGAGTGCGCGTGGATCGAGAAATAGCCCTGCCTAGACAAATCGCACTTGATGACTCTAGCCATGCACTTATCAAAGTCATAGGGCTTATGGGCAATCCCAGCCACATTACCAAATCATCGCTCAATCCAAGCGCAAGCCTTGATAAAGCTGGCAAGCTCTATCGCGCAGAAGTCTATATCCGCCAGAGCCAGCCCCAAGAATCTAAGGCAGAATCTAGCGGGGATTTTAATCTGGATTCTGCGCCACAGCCTAGTGCGCTAGACTCTAGCCCAAACAGCGAGACAACAGGCAATCCAAGCTCTGTGCGCGTGCAGGTAAATCTCGCTAATATTCGCGCCAAGCCTAGCGTGGATTCTGCGATTGCTGGCATGGTGGGGCGAGGCATGGAGCTAGAAGTGCTAGATAGAGTGCAAGCCTCGCAAGGAGAGTGGATCAAAGTGCGTTATATCTATAAAGACGCACAAATTAGTGGCTATATCCTAGCAAACCTTACCAAAGCAGCTAGTAGTGCGACATCACTTGCGCGCGTGCAGGTAAATCTCGCTAATATTCGCGCCAAGCCTAGCGTGGATTCTGCGATTGTAGCAAAAGCTCCGCGCGGACGGATTATGGAAGTGCTAGCGACAGAGTTTATAGAATCTAGTCCAGATTCTACGCCACAGCCTAGCACGCTAGATTCTAGTCAAGCCCCCACACAAGCCTTGCCACAAAAATGGGCGCAGATCCATTATGTTTATGGCGCCAAAGGTGCAGAGCGCGATATTAAAGGCTGGATTCTAGCGCGCTTGCTTACACCGCTTGATCGCCACTCTTCTGCGCAATCCACTCCAGTATCCAGCCCCAAGCCCTCGCCAAAACCGCCCAAATACAAGGAGTATTTCGGCGGTATGATCGTGCTTGAGTTTGCTCAATAATTTTTGATAGAGCCATGCGCACGACATACCCTACCCTCCTAGAAGCACTTGAGAATGCCAATTTCGCCAAGCACAGAGCCTACACCACACGCGCACTTGGAGCAAACAGATCTTGCTTCTATCTGCACCCTATCACAGAGTTTGGCGCTGTGCCTAGGCTCGCTGGCATAGAGTCCCAAGCCGCCATGCTTGCCAACAATACTAATGCTTTCATGCACTCCCAGCCAGCTCTGCATGCGCTACTCTATGGAGCGCGAGGCTGCGGGAAGAGCTCTCTTGTCAAAGCCACGCTGCTCCCGTATCTGCTTGATCCTGCTTCAAGTCTGCGTGTCTTAGAGCTTGAATCTGCCCACATCACGCAGCTACCATGTGTGTTTGATGTGCTGCGAGAGCTGGAGTATCGCTTCATCATTTTCTGCGATGATTTGTCTTTCCGCACTGGTGATAGTGCGTATCGCGGGGTGAAAAGCGCATTGCAAGGCTCGCTAGAAGCCCCTGCAAGCAATATCCTCCTCTATGCCACAAGCAATATCCGCAAAATCATAGAATCCACCAACAACCTTACGCCAAGCGATGAAATCACGCATGAGGAGCTCGCCCTTAGCGATCGATTTGGCTTGCAGATTGGGTTTTATAACATGGGGACACAGGAATATCTCGCCTTAATAGCACAATATCTTAGTAGCAATAGCAGACAGGAGATTGGCTCTTTGGATTCTCACACACCAGAATCTAGCACAGATTCTAGCGCGAGTGCCCTACCCCAGAATCTAGCTCAAAGCGCACTAAATTTCGCAGCCAAAATGGGCGGGAGAAATGCGCGTATCGCGGAAGAGTTTTGTATTGCCTGGCGCAATGGCACGCTTTAGTGCTTTGGGGATTTGCGCGTGGTGGGCTATTAACACCTTGATACTCTCATTCGCCACACGCAACTTGCGCTATAATAGCACAAATCATCTCCAAACATCTCGCAGCTGCTTTGCAAGCACCCTGTCTAAGGATATAGAATGAAACTCTCTGCACAACCGCTTTTCGCCACTCTTTTTTCGAGATTTTTCGCTCCTGTGCTCTTTGTGTTAATTTTTTCGCTTTTTGCACAAGCGGCAGAATCTACACCAGAATCTACAATGCCCAATACATCGCAGTCTAGTCAGCCAACCAGCCAAGCCCCCATCGCAAATCCTGCAAACACCCTAGCACCACAAGAGTCAAGCGCGAAGAAATCCTACCCTACCTTGAGCGTGCGCGGGGTTGGTGATATCGCGCAGTTTTTGCCTGTCGCGACGCTGGCATATACGGCGATTTTACGGGATTTTACGGGATTTAAACAGCAAGCCATTGGCTGGGTGGCAGTGGTGGCAAGCACTTATGCCATAAAATATGGCTTGCATTCTCTCGCACCCTCCAGCCCTATTGTCCAATCTCTCTCCAAACGCCCAGATAATGATGGGAAATTCGAGGGCTTCCCTAGCGGGCATAGCTCCTCTGCGTTTGCTGCTGCTGGGTTTATGCAGAAGCGCTATGGCGTGCGACTAGGGCTGCCAACGGCGCTGGTGGCGAGTTTTGTGGGGTTCTCTAGAATCCATGCCGATCGCCACACGCTCGTGCAAGTCATCTGTGGAGGGCTGCTTGGGTTTTTTATCTCGTTTTTCTGCGCGCGCGCCAGAGAGTCAAAGCCCTATCTCGCTAGCAATCCCAAGCAGTCTATGACTACCAAATCCCTGCTACTTGAATTTGGGCTACTCTCTTTGCTTTTGATTTAGGATTATGGCTAGCGATGAGCAAATTTGTCCAAGGATTTAGCACAGAATCCAAGCTGGATTCTTCAATGGATTCTAGGCTAGAATCTAGCTCCTGTAAATGCTCGCACTGCCAGCGTAGCTTCCCACTAAGTGCGCTTATACACCGAGTCGATGTTAATGGACGCGATGTGTATTTTTGCTGCAATGGCTGCGAGGGTGTCTATATGCTGCTGCACCAAAGCGGCTTTGGCGGATTTTATGAACGACTGGGAAGCACGATGCTTGATCCTGCTACAAAACAGCCGACAAATGCAAGTCTTGCTTATCTTGATGAGCAGACATTCCTAGAGAGTCATACCAAGCCCATAGCGCCCAAAGCCAAAAAATCCAATCTTACTCCAGAACTTCGAGAAGTGGGGCTTATTATAGAGGGGATTCATTGCGCGGCATGTATCTGGCTCAATGAGCATATCCTAGGTCTGCAGCCTGGTATCCACAAAGTCCATATCAACTACACCAACAACAAAGCCAAAATCATTTTTGACCCAGCTCTTTGCCCGCTCTCCAAGATATTCTCTCTCATCACATCAATTGGCTATCGCGCCCACATTTATGACCCAAGTGTGCAGGAAATCCAGCTTGCCAAAGAGCAAAAGATCTTTTTTACCTCATTTGTGGTGGGGGTGTTTTGCACTATGAGCATTATGATGGTGGCGATTGCGCAGTATGTGGGGTATTTTTATGGTATGGCGCAGAGTATGAAAGATGTGCTAAATCTCATCTCCTGTCTGCTAGCTACTCCTGTGCTTTTCTATACAGGGAGAGTGTTTTATAGCGGGGCGTATTATGGGCTTAGGCATGGATATATCGGCATGGATTTTCTCGTGGCGTTTGGAGCGAGCTTGACATTTCTCTACTCGATATATGCCAGCATTACGCGCAGTGGGGAGAGTTATTTTGAATCTGTGGCGATGATCATTTTGTTTGTCTTTAGTGGGAAATTCCTAGAAATGCGCGCGCGCCGAAATGCAGGCGATAGTCTCGATAGGCTGCATACAATCCTACCAAGCGTGGTAGAGGTAGAATCTAGCTCTGGGCTAAAGAGCTGTGATGTCAAATCGCTTGCCATTGGTGATAGGGTGCATATCCCGCCTGGAGGCATGCTGCCCTGTGATGGGATAGCACTAGAATCTATTAGCCTTGATATGAGCTCGCTCTCTGGCGAAAGCCTGCCTGTGCAGAAGCACAAAGGCGATGAGCTGCTCTCTGGGAGTATTGTGCTAGAGCGCTCTTGTATCTATGAGGTGCGAAAGCCCTATGAACACTCGATGATGAGCGTGATTATCACCATGCTAGAAGAGAGTCTCGCCTCTCGTCCCAGAATCCAAAATCTCGCCAATGCGTTGGCAAAGTATTTTTCTCGCATTGTGCTGCTTATCGCGCTTGGTGGATTTCTCTATTGGTGGCATTATGCTAGCATTGATCAAGCCATTATTATCACTATTTCTGTCATCGTCATCGCCTGCCCCTGTGCGCTCGCCCTTGCCACGCCCATCGCCTCAGTAGTCGGGATCTCGCGTGCATATCGAGCTGGATTGCTATTCAAAGAAGCGCGATTTTTAGAAACACTTGCGCGCGCCAAAACTATCGTGCTGGATAAAACCGGCACACTGACGCTTGGCAAGCCACGCGTGCAGCATATACAGCGAGTAAAAGGATTTGATGAGAATCTGCTCGCGCATTTTGTGCACCTCTCCAGCCACCCAATCTCGCGTGCAGTGGCAGAATGCTTCCATACTAGCAAGCCTCTTGCCCTCTCCCACATAGCCCAGCAGGATTCTCGTGGGATCTATGCGAAGTATGGCGATCTTGTGCTGCTTGGCGGAAGTTTGGAGTTTCTTATCGATCGTGGGGTTAAGCTCCCTGATTGCAAAGTGCCAGAATCTAGCAAGCTAGATTCTATGAGTGTGTTTGGCTACAGCGTGGGTGGTGAGCTTGTGCTATTGTGCTATCTACAAGATAGTCCCAAACCCCATGCCAAGGAGCTCATCGCCACGCTGCAAAATCAAGGCAAAAACATTGTGCTTCTAAGTGGAGATCGAAGCGGTGCAGTAGAATCTATCGCACGCGAGCTTGGGATTAAGCATTATGTCGCTCATCTCCTCCCTGCGCAAAAGGCTCAATACATCAAAAATCTCCGCATAGATTCTGGGAAAATCACAAGCACAGATACTTATGTATCAAATGCACTTACAACTTCAACCCCCACAAATACAATCGTGATGATCGGTGATGGGCTTAATGATATTCTTGCCCTTAAAGCCGCAGATGTAGGGATTTCCATGGGTGCAGGGAGTGATATTGCCATTGCGCAAAGTGATATTGTCGTGCTTGATGATAGCCTACCAAGCGTGCATAAAGCATTCCAAATCGCCAACCAAACATATAGGAGAATCCTACAAAATCTCGCACTAAGTCTTGTATATAATGCCTTGCTTATCCCGCTAGCCCTAGCTGGGTTTGTTATCCCACTGGTAGCGGCATTAAGCATGAGTATCTCCTCACTCATCGTCGTTGCCAACTCCACGCGCAAGGGGTAAGGGCTTAGTCTTGTGCAATCAATCCCAGAATCTGCTTTCAAGCTAGATTCTAGTGGATCTGCTTATTCTCATGGCTCCAGGTCGCGTAGCTTTCTAGCAGGATTGCCTGCGTAGAATCCACTTTTTGTAATATCGCGTGTTACCACTGCACCTGCGCCAATGACGACATTATCGCAGATGCTAACAGGCAAAATTGTCGCATTGCTGCCTATGCTGACATTTTTGCCTATATGCGCGCCTTTCCACTGGCTTTTGTGCGCTGCTGGTGTGCCGCCAGCAAAGGTGTCGTTGATAAACATCACGCCGTGTCCTATGAAGCAATCACTCCCAATGCGTGTGAGCGAGCAGATGAAGCTATGGCTTTGGATCCTGCAGTTATCCCCGATATACACATCGCTTTGGATCTCAACAAATGGACCAACAAAGACATTATCACCTAGCGTGCATTCATAGAGATTCACAGGCTCGATTACACAAAGCCCATCTCCATGCGTAATATCGCGTATCATAGCATGCTTGATAATCTGGCTAGCGGACATGGGAGTTCTCCTTGTAAGGATTTAGCGCGTGGATTCTAGATCGAGTGATTTTAGCGCGTGGATTCTGCGCTGCTGGGCTTGCATTTCATCACGAAGCGCATTTAGCTCACGCATCATTGCTTCTAGTGCAGCAAGACTTGAGCGCTGCGTATAGGCAGCTGGGATAGAGATTCTAGCGAGGTTTTGAGGATTTATCGCACCATCTGCGCTTAGCTTGTAAAGATTGGCTAATGCTTTCTCCCCAGCATGCGAGAAAAGATAGCCATACACTCCAAGTGCGATATGACTGCTAGGCGCACGCAGCACGAGAATCCCCGCATTTACCACGCAAGTATCGCTAATCTTGCCTAGAATCGCAAGCTTTGGTGCGACCCCTCGTAGGGAAAGCAAAATATCATAGGAGCGGACATGGTATTTGTGGATTTTAGCAATGTTACCTGCGTGCTTTTTGGTCTGGAAATGCTCTGTATATCCGCAAGGTGCGAAATCCACAATCCCAATGTCAAAAAACTCAATCATCTCATCATGCCCAGAGCCATAGATTCTCTGCCCACGAAAAATCTCCACCCCAAGCCCAGCAAGTGTGTTTGCGCTAGATTCTGGTGCGCGGGTGCTAGGTGCGGCGCAGACATAAGTATGCGCGCGTAGGTCTTGGGGGTGGATTTGGGCTAGGGGGGTTAGGCTGGAGTGTGTGCTAATTGATTTTTGCTTATAGAGGCGCAGGATTTCATCGATATGGATTAGGCGGTTGTATTTGCCGTCTTTGGCATAGAAGCTACGGGCATCAATGTGGAGAATCTGCTTGTTGTTATGCGAGATTACAAGCAGTGAGAAATCGTGGCTTTGATGAGGGAAGATATTTTTAGGTAGCTCAATAATCGCTTCTATCATGCCCTCTTGGCATAGGCGCTCGCGTAGGCGCTGCTGGCGAGAGGATTTCATCAAGGTTTGGTTGCGCACGATAAACACCCCGCGCTTACCAAGGTGGGCAAGAGAATGCACAAGAAAGACAAGCTCGGGGTAGGTTTTGATAAGCTCGCCTGTGTCCTTGAAGCGCTTGTCATCTTTTAGCAGTTCTGTGCCCATGTGCGCGTTTAGTGGTGGGTTACAGAGGATTTTGTCAAAGCGCATATAGCCAGAATCCCTAGCGACACCAGAATCTATATCCACAGAAGCCACATTTCCAGAATCCATGCTTTGAGAGTCTATGCGAAACATCGGGTGAGCGAGAATATCATTGACATAGAGGTGTTTGGATTCTAGTGCGCAGTAGGCAGCGATGAGCTTGGCAATGTGGCTAAGCTTAGAATCTAGCTCCTCGCCATAGAGTTTAATGCCACTCACAAGACTTAGAAACACACTCCCCATGCCATAGCATGGATTATAGACGCTCTCTCCAGCCTTAATATCCAAAATCCCAACCAAAAGCTGGTTTATCTCATAAGGCGTGGAATAGAAGTAGAGCTTGTTGGCGGTTTTTTTCTGTGTGATGATATGAAGAAACTGCTCAATCTTGCCTTGCGAGAGCTGGGCACTGGAGAGTAGTCTAGCGATTTTGCGCGCATTTATCTTTGGGTTTGGCTCAATGAAAAGTGCGGGCTTAATGAGCGCCCTAAGCTCGCGCACAAGCATTGCATACGCGCTAGGCTTATCGCATGTCAGCATGGTGTCAAATGCGCTTTTATTGCGAGATTGGAGGGTGAAAAGCTCAATCATCACACCTATGGTATCAAGCATGTCAGCATGATAGGACTTAAGATATTCAAAGCATTTGAGAAGATTTTGCATAGCTGCTCCGTGACTCTAGCATGGATTCTGGGCTTGATTAGTGGCAATGCTTGCTTAAAGGTATTTTGGCGATAATGCTCACAACATGCCTTTAAGCAAAGCGCGCTAAAATTTACGCGCATATTGTAATATACAAGATAATAATTTGCAAAACCAACCCCCAATCTACGCTTACTACACTATGCTAAAGGAGTCCGCATGCTAGAGATTTTCCCAGCGATTGATTTGCAAAATGGACAGGCTGTGCGGCTGTATAAAGGCGACATGCAGCAAGCCACAATTTATGGTAATCCACTGGAGTTCGCACGGGCGTTTGAGCAAGCAGGGGCGAGGTGGATACACATTGTCGATCTTGATGGGGCATTAAGCGGCAAGCGGGAGAATCTGTCCGCCATAGAATCTATCCGCAAGCATACAAATCTCAAAATCCAGCTAGGTGGTGGGATACGCGATGAAGCTGCGATAAAATCGTGTTTATCACTTGGGATTGATCGCGTGATTTTAGGCTCTATGGCAGCCCATGACAAAGAGCTGGCAAAAGAACTAGCCAAGCACTATCCTATCGCCATAGGGATTGATGCTATTGGCGGCAAAGTCGCCACACATGGCTGGGTAGAATCTAGCACCACAGATGCGCTGGATTTAGCTAGATTCTACTGCGGTAGCGAGGTAGAGGCACTTATCTGCACAGATATTAGTCGAGATGGCGCATTAAGCGGCGTGAATGTAGAATTTAGCGTAATGATGGCGCAAGCGAGTGAATTGCCCATCATTGCAAGCGGTGGGCTTAAGGACAAAAGCGATATTGACACATTAGCCAGCGCATTTGAGCAAGCAGGTGTGCGAGGCGGTGTGATTATCGGCAAAGCATTTTATGAGAGCAAAATCCAGCTTAGCGAGATTTTGCCCCAGCGCTAGCGTGGCGGGATTTTAGAAAATAGACAAAATTTCTTCGTTTTTATGCTATGATTACGAACTTTTTTGCAATGAATTCTCTTATGTGCGCTTCGTTTCTCTGTGTCTTTGCTTTTGCGGATGTGGGGTGTGTGAAGATCTATTTAAGGAGTAAGCCTTGAAATTGTTGGTTGTTGATGATAGTTCAACTATGCGCAGAATCATTAAAAACACCTTGCAGAGATTGGGATACGAAGATATCCTAGAAGCCGAGCATGGTGTAGAGGCGTGGGATATCATGGATACAAAAGAAGGTATCGGCGTGCTCATCACTGACTGGAATATGCCTGAAATGAATGGTCTGGATCTCGTCAAAAAAGTGCGTGCAGATGATCGTTACAAAGAAATTCCAATCATCATGGTAACCACCGAAGGCGGAAAAGCCGAGGTTATTACCGCGCTTAAAGCTGGCGTGAATAACTACATCGTCAAGCCATTTACCCCCCAAGTCCTAAAAGAAAAGCTTGAAGTCGTGCTTGGAGTAAATGACTAGCACACTTCTCGCACTTTCATGCAGCAAATCTCTCAAGACCTCCATAAATCTACCTATACAGAGACGACGATTATCCCAAGCTGCTGCTACGAGATTTTTATCGATTTTCTACTTGAACACACACAAGGTGCAGTAGAGGAAACCATACTGCATGAGAGCGGGGAGAGTCTTGCGCAGTTTAAATACTATCCCAGAGAACATTTAGCTTTAGTATCCCCAGCCCAAGCAATCATTATCCGCTCCATGCACGATCCGCTAGAGACGCCATTGTATGCTTACGCCCTAGAATCCAAGCTAGATTCTGGAGAAGCGAAATCCACTGCAAGCATAGAATCCACGAAGCCTGCCCTAGATTCTGGTGTCCGGGATTCTTACTCCATCTCTTCCCAGAATCTAATCCAAGCCCTAGAATCTCTGGCACACACGCTTTCTCAGCGTCTGGATACACCCGTGGGATTTGCCTATCGCATAGAAACCAAGCGCAATGAAGACTGGATTGCCCTCTACCAGCAGAGTATTAGCCCATTAGAGTGCGCGAACTACTATATCCGCGCTTCCTGGCACCCTCCACTAGAGACGCTGCAGTGCGCCCCAGAATCTAGCGCGCTAGATTCTCCTGCCTTAGCCTCTTGCCGCGATTTTCACCCTAAGCATGAAATCATCATAAACCCAGCGCTTGCCTTTGGCTCTGGACACCATGCTAGCACTTTTATGTGTATAGAAATGCTCTCACACATGGATTTGCGCGGGAAGCATTGCCTAGATGTGGGCTGCGGAAGCGGGATTTTGGGGATTATTATAAACAAGCAGGGAGGAATTGTAGAAGCTTGCGATGTCGATGAGCTTGCAGTGATAGAGACGCGTAAAAATTTTGCCCAAAATGCCGCGCCCCTGCATAAAATTTGGCATGGCTCCATCGATTCACGCCCAAAATCTCAAGAATCTGCCAGCTTAGATTCTACCTCCATGTCTCAATCCCCTCTAGACTCTAATATCATAAAGCCTCATACCCCAGAATCCCCCATTGCCTACGACCTTGTCTGCGCCAATATCGTGGCTGATGTGCTTGCTTGTATGCATCATGATTTGTTCCATGTGCTTAAGCCCAATGGCATACTGCTACTCTCTGGGATACTAGAATCTAAGCTTGCGTGGATTTTGCAGATATTTGGCGATATGCGCATGCTTGAGCAGCACCACAAAGATGAGTGGGTGAGCCTCAAGCTTGCGCGCATTCCATAAATTACACAAATATACTATAATGTGCGCCATACAGAAATTTAGCACACATAGAAGAGGACATAATGAACGAAAATTCCAACGATAAAAAACCAAAGCAAAATCCTATCCTGCTTTTTGTGGTGTTTGCGATTGTAGCTATGCTTGTGGTCAAGCTCACTAGTTTGGATTCTGGGCTTGGCGGAGCATTTGGTGGTGGTGCGAATAAAAACATCGAATACTACGAGCTAAAGCAGCTCATCGCCACAAAGCAGGTCCAAAATGTCAGCATTGGGCAGAGTATCATCAAGGCAAGTGGGATTGATGCAAGTGGGGCGAAAGTCGTGTATGTCGCGCGCAAAGTCGCAGACCTTTCACTTGTGCCACTGCTAGAGGAGCATAAAATCAGCTATGGCGGCTTTAGTGAGTCGAATTTTTTTACTGAGACGCTTGGCTGGCTGCTGCCTATTTTTGTGTTTTTGGGCTTGTGGATGTTTCTTGCAAGCAGAATGCAAAAGAGTATGGGCGGGGGGATCTTTGGTATGGGTAGCTCTAAAAAACTCGTTAATGCCGAGAAGCCCAATGTCAAGTTTGATGATATGGCAGGAAATGAAGAGGCTAAAGAAGAGGTTGTAGAAATTGTAGATTTTCTCAAATACCCTGACCGCTACGCTGCTGTGGGCGCGAAAATCCCCAAAGGCGTGCTACTTGTAGGACCTCCGGGCACGGGGAAAACACTTTTGGCTAAAGCTGTGGCTGGGGAAGCGAATGTGCCGTTTTTTTCTATGAGTGGAAGTAGCTTTATAGAGATGTTTGTGGGGCTTGGGGCGAGTCGTGTGCGCGATTTGTTTGAAATGGCAAAGAAAGAAGCCCCTAGCATTATCTTTATCGATGAGATTGATGCTATAGGGAAGTCTCGTGCTGCTGGGGGAATGATTAGCGGCAATGATGAAAGAGAGCAGACACTTAATCAGCTTTTAGCAGAGATGGATGGCTTTGGCAGTGAAAATGCCCCTGTGATCGTGCTAGCAGCGACAAACCGCCCTGAAGTGCTAGACCCTGCTTTGCTGCGTCCGGGGCGATTTGATAGGCAGGTGCTTGTGGATAAGCCAGATTTCAATGGGCGTGTGCAGATTCTTAAGGTGCATATTAAATCTGTCAAATTAGCGCGTGATGTGGATTTAGAAGAAATTGCCAAGCTTACAGCTGGGCTAGCTGGAGCAGATTTAGCAAATATCATCAATGAAGCCGCCTTGCTAGCAGGGCGCAATAATCAAAAGCAAGTCTCCCAAGCCAATCTTAAAGAAGCCGTGGAGCGAGGGATCGCTGGGCTAGAGAAAAAATCGCGCAGAATCTCCCCCAAGGAGAAAAAGATTGTCGCCTACCACGAGAGTGGACACGCGCTAGTAGCGGAGATGACAAAGGGTGCTTCTAAAGTCAATAAGGTTTCCATTATTCCACGCGGTATGGCAGCTCTTGGCTATACGCTCAACACCCCAGAAGAAAATAAATATCTTATGCAAAAGCACGAGCTGCTTGCAGAAGTCGATGTGCTGCTTGGCGGTAGGGCGGCTGAAGATGTATTTTTAGGCGAGATTTCTACCGGAGCTAGCAATGACTTAGAACGCGCTACTGATATACTTAAGGCGATGATTAGCTACTATGGAATGACTGATGAAAATGGGCTTATGGTGCTAGAGAAGCAGCGCAATGCGTTTTTAGGCGGGGGGATTGGAAGTGCTAGGGAGTTTAGCGAGAAAACGGCTGAATATGTAGATGTATTTGTGCGAAAAACGCTTGATGAGCGGTTTAAGGCTGTCAAACAGCTACTGCAAGACTACAATGGCGCGATAGAATCTATGGTAAAAGAGCTTTTTGATAAAGAAGTCATTGATGGTGAGAAAGTGCGTGAGATTATCGAGGCGTATGAGCAGGAAAACAATATGCCTTCACGCATCATAAAGGAGCAAGAAGAGGAGGAAGCATAGATGAATAGTATCCAAATCATCACAAAAGAGTCGTTTTGGGGCATTGTGTGGTTTGTTGTATGGATTGTGTTTTGTCGCGTGGTTGATTTTTCTCTAGGGTTTTTGCTTGGTGTTGTGCTGCTAGCTGCTTGGCTATGGGCATTTAGAAATCCAGAGCGCGTGCCGCTTGATCGCGGGGAAGATGTGATCCTGGCTCCAATTGATGGGCGTGTGAGCAATATCGAACGGGACAAAAAGCATGTGCGTGTGAGCATAGATGTGTCATTTTTCGATGTTGGGTTGGTGCGTGCCCCTAGAGAAGTAGAATCTATAGCGCTAGAGAGGAAGGAAGGGCTAGTGGCATATTTCTCTCCTCTCAAAAACCAGCTAAACCAAACCCTCCGTGCCCAAATTACAGGCAAGCTAACTTATGCGATTTCGCTCTATCCAAGCGTGTTTAAACAGAGTAGATTTTATGCGCCCATTAACTTTAATATAGGTGAGCGTATGGGGTTTATGAAAGTAGGCACGCTCACTCTTGAGCTGCCAGATTCTGTGGAAATCCGCGCCCACATTGGCGATAGAATTAAAGGTGGCTCAAGCGTGCTAGGATATACCAAATGAATATCAATCCCTTGTATGCTCTGCCTAATTTTTTCACTGCTGGGAGCATATTTTGCGGTATTGTGAGCATTATGCTTGCCTCTAACTCGCTGTTTGAGCAAGCGGCGTGGCTCATCGTGGTGTCTATGATTTTTGATGGACTTGATGGGCGCGTGGCGCGGCTTACAAATACCCAAAGTAAATTTGGCGTGGAGTTTGACTCTTTGGCTGATATTGTGGCATTTGGTGTCGCACCTGCTATGCTTGTGTATTATTATCTGCCAACAACAGGGGCAAATTATGGGCTTGAGGGGATTTATGGGCTGTATCGTGTGTTTGTCTGCGCGCTATTTGTCATCTTTGGCGCGATACGCTTGGCGCGATTTAATATTACAACTTCAAATGCCGAGCCAAATACTTTCATCGGGCTGCCTATACCATCTGCGGCGGTGATTGTGGTGCTGTGGATTCTAGTAGATCTGCGCTATAATCTTCTCTCCCCTCATTATGGCTATGCGCTGCTTATTGTCGCTTTTGTGGTTAGTATCCTTATGGTGAGCAATATCCGCTACCCTAGTTTTAAAAAAATCGCGTGGAATCTAAAAATCTTTGTCATCGCACTTATTGCTATTGCAGTGATTATCAGCTCTAAACTCTATGTCGAGGTGCTATGCGCATTTATGAGTGGATATGCACTCTATGGGGTTGTGCGCTGGATCTTTCTGCTCTGTAAAGTTACCTGCAAAACACCCAAAAAATCTTAGATTTTACACGCGCTGCTTCCTACTATCTTTTGTTTAGTAGCTTAAGAGAGGAAGCTAGAACAGAAAATTATATTCCAATGATACGACGCCTGTGGGACTGAAATACGACGCCCTACGCGCAGGCAGAAATCGATATACGAGATTGACACGATTATGAATACCAAGCATAGTTGTGAAGCCAACTTGCATAAAGACTTCGCCCGCCTTTTTCATCGCGCCCCAGTGATTGTAGTCTTTTTTGTCAAAATAGAGATACGCATCTGCACCCATGCCCAAAATCCCACCAAAAAATACCTGTCTGCGCCGAGATAATGGAAATTCTGCAATTGCATCTACTCCAGCAGAAATCATCGTAAGCATTCCAGAATGTGCGCCAAACCCCATATCAAAGCCAAAAAACCCACGCACACCCACATAGCGATTAAAAAAGCTTATCGCGCCCATTCGCACACCAAAAGAAGGAATGATGATAGGATTTGTATAGGGGCTTTGAACATTGTTATTGATATTGAAATTCCCGCTTTTGGAGCTATTAAGCAAGCTTGCCCCCACACCCACACCAAAATATTTTGCGCTTTTGTCCTTGCTGACAATCGTGCGCTTAGTGATCGCCTGACAAAGATCATCGCAAGCGGTAAAATCCCCATTCTCTGGAGTTTGTTCGCCATCTGTTAAATGTCGAGTATCTATGGAAATTTGGGTTGGATTTTGTATTGGCTCTTTTGTAGAATCTTTGGGTTTTGCCTGCACAACCCACACTAAAAGCGTCGTCATTATGCAGACTAGTCCAAATCGCATTGCGCGTTATCCCAAATCTCTTAATGCAAGAAATGACGCACGCCTGTGAAATACAGCGCGATATCATGCTCATCTGCTGCGGCGATAACCTCATCATCTCGTAGGCTTCCGCCCGGCTCAATGATCGCACGCACGCCTGCTTGAGCTGCTAGATCAATGCTATCGCGGAACGGAAAGAACGCTTCGCTCGCTAGCACACAGCCTCTAGTCTCTAGCCCCATGTCTTTGGCTTTGGCAAGCGCAGCGCGGGAGGCATCTACTCGACTTGTCATACCCATACCTATGGCGATGAGCGCGCCATCTTTGACATAGGCTACGCAGTTGGATTTTGTCAGCGCGACGATGACATAGGCGATATGCAAATCCTGCAGTAGCTCTGGACTCGCTTGGCGCGCGGTTTTGCATGTAGCATTTGCTAACTCCTCACGCGTGATGACATCGCTTTGCTGATAGACAAACCCTCCGCCAATATGCTTGAAGTCGTATCGATCATAAGGCAGAGCGATCGCACTAGAATCTTGGCGTTTAGATTCTGGGATAGAATCTAAACTCTGCGCTTTTGATTTGCTAGATTCTGCACCTAGTGCATTTATGCTAAAAAGTTTCATGCGCTTTTTGCTAGCAAAGATTGCTTGAGCTTGCTGGGTGATTTCACTTGCGACAAGCACTTCGATAAATGTCTTGCTCATTTCATTTGCCAGCTCTTCATCGACCACGCCATTAACCGCCACCACACCACCATACGCACTTAGACTATCGCATGCAAGTGCAGCGCGGTAGGATTCTAGTAGCGTGTCTTTAATCGCAAAGCCACAAGGATTTCCATGCTTGATGATACTCACTGCTTTTTGCGCGCCAAAGCTTGAAGCAAGCGCGATTGCGCTATTGATGTCTGTTAGGTTATTGAAGCTTGGCTCGCCTTTTAGCACCCTAAAGCCCTGCTCCCAAAACTCCCCAAATCCATAGAGTGCGCCTTGCTGGTGGGGATTCTCACCATAGCGCGTTTGTAAGATTTTTTTCCCACTGATAAACACCCTCTCACCAAACCCACCAGAGAATCGCTCATTCATGTAATTAGCGATTGTCGCATCATAATGGGCAGTGTGGCTAAATGCTTTTATCATCATGCTTCTTCGCAGCTCAAGAGTGTTTTGGTTAGATTTTAGCGCCTCTATGGCTAGTGTATAGTCGCTTGGGTCTGTGATGATAAGCACATTTTCATAGGCTTTAGCCGCAGCACGCACCATGCTAGGTCCGCCGATGTCGATGTTTTCAATAATTTCGCTAAAGTCATCGGTGCGCTGGGTAGTCTCATAGAATGGATAGAGATTCACACACACAAGTGAGATAGGATCAATTCCATGTGTTTTAGCATCAGCAATATCTTGTGGATTTTCCCTGCGATAGAGGATTCCGCCGTGGATTTTGGGGTGAAGCGTTTTGACTCGACCGCCAAATAGCTCTGGGCTTTGAGTATATTGGCTTACTTCCGTAGCGGGGATTTTGGCTTGGCACAGGACTTTTAGCGTGCCTCCGGTAGAAAGGATTTCAAACCCAAGCGCAACAAGCTCGCGCGCAAACTCTACGATACCTGATTTATCACTCACACTAAGCAGTGCTTTTTTCATTACATATCCTTGGGATTAGGGGTGTCTATGTGGTGTTGGCTAAGCGGCATTATATCGCTATGCCCTTAAATAAATGTTATAATGCCAGCTTCATCAAAGTCAAACTAGACTCACAAACTAATCCAGTGCCAAACGCTTACTAAGGATTCTCCATGCTACTTTTCACACCTGGACCCACACCAACCCCAGAATCTATCCGTCAATCCATGGCTACCCCCACACTCCACCACAGAACACCAGAGTTTGAGAGTATTTTTGCCCAAGCTCGGCTAGGGCTAAAGGTCATGCTTGGTATGCCAGAGGTGCTTATGCTTGCTAGCTCTGGGACAGGTGCTATGGAAGCCGCACTTACGCAGTTATGTAAATCCAAGCTCCTTAGCATAAGTTGTGGGAAATTTGGTCAGCGCTGGGGCAAAATCGCGCAGGCTCATGCTATCCCCCACACAGAAATCGCGCGTGAGTGGGATACACCTGTGAGCGCGCAAGAGATTCTAGAAGCACTGCGCGCTGATGAAAGTATCGATACAATCGCGCTACAAGTGTGTGAATCTGCCGGGGGGCTGCGACTAGATGTAGAATCTATCGCGCGTGAAGCAAAAACACTCAACCCCGATATCATCATCATCGCCGATGCAATCACAGCCATGGGAGTAGAGCCAATTGACACGACACACATCGATGTGCTCATTGGCGGGAGTCAAAAAGCCTGCATGCTTCCACCTGGCATGAGTATCGTAGGGCTTTCACAAATGGCACTAGGGCGCATAGAGCGATCAGCCCCATGGAGAGTTGGACTATATTTTAGCTTCGCCCAGGAGCTTAAAAATCAGCGCAAGAATACCACCGCATGGACTGCTCCCACGACACTTATCATAGGGCTTGTGCGGTATTTTGAAATTATCCAAGCGCTTGCAGATTCTCCACTAGAATCCGCTCTACTTACTCCAAGTGCGCCACTAGATGAAAAGCGCTTAGAGCATGGGTTTCAAGCCGCCTATGCCCATACTAGAGCCCTGGCACTTGCCACGCGAGAAGCCCTAGCCGCGCTTAGTCTCTCTCTCTATCCCAAATCCCCAGCACTTGCCATGAGTGCCATAGCGCATGCAGAATCTGCAAGTATCCGCAAGGCGATGAAAGGCTTTGGCGTGAATGTCGCAGCCGGGCAAGATCATATCAAGGATAGTATTTTCCGCATTAACCACATGGGGCTTATCCAAGCCTATGAGGCAAGCTTTGTTATCAATGCGCTTGAGCTAAGTTTAGCCAAGCTGAATTTGCGCAGTTTTGATGGCAGGGGCGGGGCAGTGTTTTTGCGTGCGTTTTATGGGATAGAAAAAGGAGCATAAATTCATGCGTCCCAAACTCCATTTAATCTCGCTAGGCTGCACGAAAAATCTCGTTGATAGTGAGGTTATGCTCGGGCGATTGCGGCTATGCGAGCTGGTGGATTCTATCACGCAAGCTGATGTTATTATTATCAACACCTGTGGCTTTATCCAAGCTGCCAAACAAGAGAGTATCCAAACTATCCTAGAAGCTGCTAACGCGCGAAAATCTGGCGCACTGCTGGTGGTGAGTGGCTGCCTTAGCGAGCGCTATGCAAGCGAGCTTGAGCAAGAAATCCCAGAGATTGATCTCATTATTGGTGTGCGCGATTATGGGAGAATCGATGCGCTTTTAGAGCAAAAGGGCTTTTCTCTGCCTAGATTCTCTATCGCGCCCACAAGTGCCAACACTTCAAATGCGCTCCAAAATCCAGCCCAGAATCTAGCCAAAAATCCTGCCAAAATTCTCTCCAGCCATGATAAGGTATTTCTAGCCAGCGAGCGCGATGAGCGCGTGATTTCTGGCTCCAGAATCCATGCCTATATCAAGCTTGCTGAAGGCTGCAATCAGCGCTGCTCATTTTGCGCGATACCAAGTTTCAAAGGCAAGCTCCAATCCCGCAGTATAGATTCTATCCTCCAAGAAGTAGAAAATCTCGCCGCCCAGGGGTTTGTGGATTTTAGCTTTATCGCGCAGGATTCTAGCTCCTACCTACAAGACATGGGGCAAACCAATGGGCTTATACAACTAATCCACGCGCTAAATCGCCAAAACATCGCCAAAAATGCCAGAATCCACTATCTCTACCCCACTAGCACTAGCCCTACGCTCATCGAGGCAATCATCACCTCCCCTATCGTGCAAAACTATTTTGACATGCCTATCCAGCACATCGCTGATCCCATGCTAAAGCGCATGCGCCGCAATCACACCAAAGCCCAAGTCCTAGAGCAGCTCTCTCTTATGCGCCAAGCGCCAAATGCGTTTATCCGCTCGACTTTCATCGTGGGACACCCAGGCGAGAGCGAGGCAGAGTTTGCAGAGCTTGAAGCATTTTTAGCTGGGGGGATATTTGATCGGGTGAATTTGTTTGCATTCTCCAGCGAGGAGGGCACGCTCGCGCATACTATGAGCGAGAAAGTCCCGGTCAAAATCACAAACAAACGCCTAAACACTTTACGCGCTTTGCTCAAATCCCAAGACACTTTCACTAAGCTAAAAGGCAGCATGCTAGAAGCATTTATCGAGTCAAAAAGTTCAGTAAGCGAGCATTTTTATAGCGCTAGAGATAGGCGCTGGGGGCTGGAGATTGATGGGGAGATTCTCATCAATGAGAGCGAGATAGAATCCATCGATACAGGTCTCTACCAAGTGCAAATCACAGAAGTCAAAGACTCCATACTCATAGGAAAAGCACTCGCACAATTGCAGAGCTTTGCATAAAAGATTTGGAGGATTTTGGGATTGTCGATGAAATGCGTGCTTGTGGGGTATGGATATTGGGGGCGCAATGTGCTTCAAACGCTTCTGTGCCCAAAGGGAAACGCCCAATTTGAAAAGCCAGATTCTAGCCAACATACACCTAGCACACCAATCCTTGCCCCCTATACACAGACACCCCTAGCACCTGCGCACTTTGACATCATAGGATTTTATGATAGCAATCTTGCTCAAGCACAAGCTGCGCTAGAAGATTATGCACGCTTGCGCACACGCCAAGGGCAGCCAAAGAGCGCCACCCCCCCTAGAATCTATGCAGATTTTGATTCTGTATGCGCAGATAGCGAAGTGGAGGCAGTATTTCTTATCACCCCACCACACACGCATTTCTCCCTTGCATGCCAAGCCCTAGAATCTGGCAAACACTGCTTTGTCGAAAAGCCCCTAGCTACTTCTAGCGTGCAGTGTGCCAAGCTCCAGCAGTATGCGGCAGATTCTGCTGTGGTGCTGCATTGTGATCATATTTTTCTCTATGCGCCTGCGGTGCAATATCTACGCGCACATATCCATGAGCTTGGCGAGATTCTACACATCAGCGCTCGCCGTGCAAATCTAGGGAGATTTCAGCGTGATGTGAGCGTAGTTTGGGATTTGGCGCTGCATGATTTGGCGATTTTGGATTATGTGCTAGGCGATGCGTTTAGGGGAGCTAGATTCTTCAAAGCCCATGTGGTGGAGCACGCTGGATTTGACGCGATTGCAGATATTTACGGGGACTTAGGAGGGATAGAATCCAGCCCCAAGCACGATTCCCACTCTTTCGCAAATATTGCTATCCATGCTTCCTGGCTCTCCCCTATCAAGGTGCGCTCGCTATTTCTTAGCGGTTCAAAAGCGAGCGCACTCTATGATGAGATGAATCCAGCTGGCAAGCTCGCGATATTTCCGTATGAGTATGACTTGTGCGATAGAGCTATTGATGCAAATGGCATGAGCGCACCTACTATGCACAATCCAGTGTTAGATTCTCACATGAGTGCGCTAGAGGCTTCTATCGCAGATTTTGCGCTCCAGATTGGCGCAGGCAGAGCGCGCCAAGAGCTTAGCAGCCACACATTGCGTGTGGCTAGTGTGCTAGAGCAGATTAGCCAAGCCTAGAGATTTGTATCTGGCGTAGGGAGAGAGTGATAAATAAAATCCCGCAGGCTAGCTTCTATATCAATATGGCAGTAGCCGTGAGGGTGGGATTGCAGGTAGTTTTGGTGGTAGGACTCTGCTAGGTAGAAATTTTGCAAGGGTAGCACTTCTGTAACTGCTTTGCGCCCACTTCGCTGCTCCCAGAGTTTAATGCGCTCTTGTATCACCGCTTCATCGCTCTCTTGCAGATAATACACACCATTGCGGTATTGCGTGCCAATGTCGTTGGCTTGATAATTAAGCGCGGCTGGGTCAATGATAGCAAGCAGCCTATCGACAATCTCACTAAGCCCTAAACGCCCCTCATCATAGCAAAGCTCTAGTGCTTCTACCGCGCCACTGCGCCCAGAGCAGACGATCTCATAGCTAGGGTTTGCTATGCGTGAGTTTGCATAGCCCACGCTAGATTCTAGCACGCCAGCCACGCGTGAAAAATACCCCTGTATCCCCCAAAAGCACCCACCTGCTAGATAAATTTTGCGCATAGATTCTAGCCCTTCTATTTAGAACTGCACTTTTGGCACAGACTCTAGCCGCTGCGCTTCAAACTCTAGCGTCTTGCGATCATCTTTTAAGCGCGCAAACATTGCGGAGATAAGCACATTAGGGAAGCTTTGCTTGTAGGTGTTGAAGTTTGTTACGCTATCGTTGTAGGCTTGGCGAGAAAAGGCGATTTTGTTCTCCGTGGTGGAGAGCTCTTCGGTGAGAGAGAGCATATTTTGGCTAGCTTTTAGATCTGGGTAGGCTTCTAGTGTGATATTTAGCCCTTGGAGCGCGTGCATTAGGGTGGATTCTGCTTGCTCTAGCGTGCGTAGAGACTCTTGGCTAGAATCCACTTTTTGCAAGGCGGCTTTAGCGGCATTTCTCGCTTCCACGACTTTAAGTAGCGTTTGCTCCTCGTGGGAGAGATAGCGTTTTGCCACTTCGATAAGATTAGGGATAAGATCATAGCGTCTCTTTAGCTGCACTTCTATTTGTGCGAAAGCATTTTCCACGCGATTGCACAGCAAAATCAAGTGATTATAAATGCTTATGCCATACACCAGCAAAGCCAGCGCAACAAGCCCAATAGCCACACCCCACACCATAAACCCTCCTTAAATTTTATATTTACAAAAGATAAAACATTATACAATCCGCGCTTTAAAAATCCTTATTGTCAGCCGATATTTGCTAGTCATAGTCTCTTAAATCCTAACCCAAATCCACCCCTAAAGGCACACAATGTCTGCAAAATCCGCAAAAACAACCAATCAGCAACTCGAAGAGCTTTTTACCACCTCTGAGCAAAAGATGATTGCCCACGAAGCGCTCGCCCAAGTGCTCAAAAAGCCCCCCACAGCTGCGCAAGCTAAAAAAATCCTAGAGCTTGCCAAAAAGCATAAATGCGAGCTTGTGAGCTCATCAGAGCTTGCCAAAACACTCAACACCCAAGACAAAATCAAGCTAGAAGAAGAGCGTAAAAAGCTCCTAGATGAAGAGCTTGAAGAAGAATTTGACTTTATGAAAGAGCGTGAGCTGCTTGAGTGGAGCAGGAGTGATAGCCCTGTGCGTATGTATCTGCGCGAAATGGGGCAGATTGATTTGCTCACTAAAGAAGAGGAAGTCGAGCTAAGCAAGCAGATAGAATTTGGCGAAAATATTATCCTTGATGCCATTTGCTCTGTGCCTTATCTTATCGATTTTATCTATGACTACAAAGACGCGCTTATCAACCGCGAGCGCCGCGTCAAAGAGCTGTTTAAGAGCTTTGATGATGATGGTGATAGCGAGGGAGAGAGCTTTGATGGAGAAGATGAGATTGAGGAGAGTGAGGAGGAGGGCGAAGAGGGCAAGCGCCCCGTGTCCAAAAAAGACCAGCGTCGAATCGACAAGGTGCTAGAGAGCTTCAAAGCCCTTGAAAAAGCCAAAAAGGACTGGCTCAAGGTGCTAGACTCGCATGCGGATATGAAGTTTGATAATGAAGTCGATGAGCTTGTGTTTATCCTAACACTTGCGCATAAAAAGGAGCTGCTAAAATCTAGGCTGCTTGATCTAGGACCTACAAGCAAGCTTATCAACGAAATCGTCAAAGCCATGGAAAATAGCCTAAAAAACGGCGATGGATTTGAACGCGAGCTAGCCCGCCTAGAATACAAGCTCCCGCTCTTTAATGACACCCTAGTCCAAAACCACCAGAAAATCCTTAGCAATATCACCAATATGAGCCGCGATGAGATCGCCCAAGCCGTGCCAGAGACAACAATGGTAAGTGTCTATATGGAGCTAAAAAAGCTCTTCCAAACCAAAGAAGCAAGCGAAAGTGGCTTCAATATCGACCCAGAAAAGCTTAAAGAAATTTTAGAGCAAATCAAGCGCGGGAAATCTATCTCTGATAAAGCCAAGACCAAAATGGCAAAATCCAACCTCCGCTTAGTGGTAAGTATCGCCAAACGATACACCAACCGCGGGCTGCCATTTTTAGACCTTATCCAAGAGGGCAATATTGGGCTTATGAAAGCGGTGGATAAGTTTGAATACCAAAAGGGCTTTAAATTCTCCACCTATGCGACTTGGTGGATCCGTCAGGCAATTTCTCGCGCCATTGCCGATCAAGCCCGCACCATTAGAATCCCAATCCACATGATAGAGACAATCAATAGGATCCACAAAATTATCCGCAAGCACCTGCAAGAGACAGGCAAAGAGCCAGATGTCGAAGTCATCGCTGAAGAAGTGGGGCTAAGTGTAGATAAAGTCAAAAATGTCATCAAAATCACCAAAGAGCCAGTGAGCCTAGAAGCCCCTATCGGCAGCGATGATGATGGGAAGTTTGGGGATTTTGTGGAGGACAAAACCACGCCAAGTGCTATGGATCATATTTTGAAAGAAGACCTACGCGCCCAAATCGATGAAGTGCTCTCCCAGCTCAATGACAGAGAGCAATCTGTCATTAAAATGCGCTTTGGGCTGCTAGAAGATGAGAGCGACCGCACGCTAGAAGAGATTGGCAAAGAGCTTAATGTAACGCGCGAGCGCGTGCGCCAGATAGAATCCAGCGCGATTAAAAAGCTTAAACACCCAAAAGTGGGCAGAAAACTCAAAAACTACATAGAGGAATAAATGCGTTCTATAAAATCTACTATAAAGCGCGCATTACTCGCGCTTGGATTCTCGCAAAAGACTATCACACATCTAGGCTTTTCTTACGCGCGTGGGAAGAGAAATGTGCGCATTGGGGTTTTTGTGGTGCAAAGGGCGTGTAGGCAGATTCTCATAGGGGGGGGGGCAACCAACTAAGGATTCAGCTTGTAGCGATAAAGCAGGGGGCTTGCCTTTTGCTTGTGCGATAGACACTCAAGTCTTATCTCCGCGCAAAAGCCTGCGCAACCCTGCTTTACTAAAGAAACTGCGGCTACGCCTTGTTTTCTCATCTACAATCTTAGAATCCCGAATTGAGATTAGAAAGCAGATCGATCCAACCGCGAGCGACTCTGCACCAGAAAACAAGCAAAGCCCTGATTCTATCTCTACAATCCTAGAATCTAAAAAGCAAGATTCTAGCAAATCCCCATCACAAGCCAACTCCCTGTCATCGCGAGACTTCCGCAAGGAAGTCGTGGCGATCCACAGCACAAGCCTAGATTCTAGTGCAAACGCAGTGGATTCTATGGATTGCCACGCTTTGCAAAGCAAAGCTCGCAATGACAGAAAACCCCAGAATCTAAACGACTCGGCACAGGATTCTAGGATTTTTGACAAAAACGCTCACAATGTGTTTTGTAGTCAAGTAGATAGGCGGCAGGATTTTTGTGATAAAAATGGGGCTTTGCAAGGCGAGTCAAAGGCGCGCACTTGGGCGTGCGTAACTGCAGATTCGCCGCAGCAATCGCCATTTTTAGCCAAAAAGCCAACGCCAGAACCAAGCAAAGCCCAATCCTCCAGCCAAAACCAACCGCTCCAAACCCCGCCTGTGCTAGTATCTCTCACCTCCTTCCCCGCCCGCCTCCCCTATCTCCACCACACGCTCTACTCTATCCTAACCCAAGACTACAAAGACTTCCACATAGCCCTGTTTCTTAGCTCTAGCGAGATAGCTCCAAGCAAGCTCCCGCTTATCTTAAAGATTTTTGCAAGACTCGGGCTGCTTAGTATCCACTTCGTAGAAGAAAATCTGCGCGCGTATAAAAAGCTCTTTTACGCCCTGCAAGCCTACCCAGAGCATATCATCATCACCATCGATGACGACCAAATCTACGCCCCAAATACCATAAGCCTCCTACTAGAATCCTACGCGCGATTCCCGCGCGCGATCCACACAAATTGGACTTATGACGCAGCGTTTCTAGCCGAGATTCTAGACATAGACCCCGCCCAATACCTCCCAATCATTAAAGAAAACGCCCCTCATTTGGCTCTAGCAAGCGTGGGCGTATCAGGCGTGCTTTACCCGCCAAGTCCCTTTAGCCAAGAGTTTTTCAACACGCACGCCATTGTATCGCTCGCGCCTTATAGCGATGATTTGTGGTTTTTTGTGATGAGTGTGCTAAATGATGTGCCAAAGGTGCTTGTGAAAAACGCGCTAGAGCACCCTAAAGAATCTAGCATAGCCCAAGATGAGAGCCCCAATCTCTGGGAGATAAACTGCGAGCAAAATCGCAACTACGATCAGCTCCGCGCCCTGCTAGAAGCCTACCCACAAGCTAGAGCAAAGATCTTAGAGTCGCTAGGGCTGCGGAGGGGCTAGTAACGAAGCTGGTGCGAGATTGTATTATGCAGGGGAGAGCCTATTTAGGAGTAAAGATAGCGCGCAAGATTCTGCTTGGCTTGGGGTGTTTTATTTCCCCAATGGCGCAAAAAGTCCAATATTTGGCTATATCCACGAATCGCAAGCGTTTTTTGCCTTTGGCATTGATTAGGCGCAAATTTAGAGCTAGATTCTAGGCAGTAGAATCTAGCTCTGCGGGCTAGCAGTCAATGATATTTTGTAGCATATAGCAAGTAATATCATCTTTGCCGTATTTGGTATAAAAATACTCCACAAGCTCCACTGCTCTATCGTAGTCGATATATAAGTCAAACCGCCCATACTGCTTGCGTCCGCTTACCTGCTCCCTTTGACTAATGAGCAAATCGCGCAAGGCGTATTTATCACAAGGGCTGTAATAAAAGTCATTAAGCCTGCGCTCTAGCAGGGCATCGACAATGTGGTCTTTGAGCTTACTATCGGCATAAATTTGTAGCCAGCTACACATAGCTTCCCCTTTCTACACGATCCGTATGCGTTTAGCGATGATCCTAAACATCGCAGGCAGTAGCAGCAATGTCAAGGAGCTAGAAGTTACAAGTCCGCCTAGCACGACTATGGCAAGAGGCTTTTGCACCTCGCTTCCCACACCGCTTGAGAGCAGCATAGGCACAAGCCCAAATGCCGCGATAAATGCGGTCATAAGGATTGGACGCAATCGTCTCTTCGCCCCCATTTCTACAGCTTCATCGACACTTTTGCCCTGCTTGATGAGCTCTTTAAAATACCCTATCATCACCACGCCATTAAGCACGGCGATACCAAAGAGCGTGATAAAGCCAATGCTTGCAGGCACAGAGATATACTCCCCAGATAAAAAGAGCGAGATAAGCCCACCTGTAACGGCAAAGGGGATATTTAGCAAAATCAGCAATGCCAAAGGCACACTTTTAAAAGTGAAATACAAAATAAAAAATATCACCACAATGCTAATTGGGATCACCACCGCAAAGCGCGCGTTGGCTCGCTGCTGGTTCTCAAACTGCCCGCCAAAAGTGATGTAGTAGTTTGGCGGGAGTTTTACTTGCGCGGCAATTTTCTCTTTTGCCTCATCGACAAATCCGCCTAAATCGCGGTTTTCTACATTGCTGCGCACGACACTCATTCTGCGATTATTCTCGCGCACGATTGTTACAGGTCCATCGACTTCTTTAATTTCAGCAATCGAATTGATAGGCACGACATAGCCACGCGAGGAGGACATCTCTAAGGCTTCAAGCTTGGTGATATCTGTGGAGATTTCTGGATCCTGGCGGATAATCACCGGCACGCGCGCCACGCCCATAGGGATATAGGAGACAACAATGCCTTCTAGTGAAGACTTCATAAATTTGGCAAACTCATCGACACTTACGCCCACATTACTCATCACATGCTTTTCTGGCGTGATATAGAGATAATTCACGCCCTCATTTAGCGTGGTAAAGACTTCGCTACTGCCGCGCACGCCTTTGAGAATCTCTCTAATTTGCTTACTAAGCTCATTAAGCGTAGGGATATCATCGCCAAAGATTTTGATCGCCAAGTCCCCACGCACACCCGTAAGCATTTCGGAGATTCTCATATCAATAGGCTGGGTAAAAATAAAGCTAATGCCTACAAATTTCTCCAGCACTTTGCTGATTTTATCAAGCACTTCTTGCTTGGTTTTGACCTGCCACTCTTTTTTAGGGACAAAGGAGATAAACATATCACTTTGATTAAGCCCATCAAGGCTTAAACCTAGCTCATCTGTCCCTGCACGCGCAACGATACTTTTGACCTCTGGGACGGATTCCTTGATTGCTTTTTGGATACGCAAAAGCAAATCGCGCGACTGCACAAGCGAAGTAGAGGGCGTCATCTCCACCATAAGCACCGCATCGCCTTCATCAAGGGTTGGCATAAAGGACTTGCCCACAAAGGGGAATAGCGAGAGTGAAAGGAGCAAAAACACAAATGCACCGCTTATGACTAGCTTGCTGTGGTTTAGGCAGAAATGCAGCGTGGGCGTGTAGATTTTATAAAAAAAGCGCGTGATAAGCGTCTCTTTATGCTCTTTGGTCTTTAGCACAAGAGAGGCGACAACCGGGATCACGGTGATAGATAGCACCAAAGAACCTAAAAGGGCAAAGACTATGCTTTTAGCCAAAGGAGCAAACATCTTGCCCTCTAGTCCCTCAAGGGTAAGGATTGGCACAAAAAATACGATGATGATGATAATCCCACTCACCACAGAGACAGAGATTTCTTTACATGCGCGATAGAGAGCGTGCAGCTTTGTTGTGGTGGTATTGGAGCTTAGCTTTTCAAAGGCGTTTTCCACCATCACCACAGCAGAATCCACCAAAATCCCAATCGCAATCGCCAGCCCCCCTAAGCTCATAAGATTGGCACTCATACCATTTAAGCTCATACAAATAAACGCCACTGAAAGCGCACAGGGCAGGATCACGCTCACAGCAATCGCCGCACGCAAATCCCCTAGAAACAAAAAGAGCAGCACCACAATTAGCACAATAGCTTCAATCAGCACTTTTGTAACATTATCAACAGCCTTTTGCGTAAGCTCAGATCGATCATAGAAGACATTGAGACTCACACCCTCTGGGAGCAGGGGCTTTAGCTCGTCAAATTTTTCATAGATTTTTTCTATGGTTTCTTTAGAATTCGCTCCTTTAAGCGAGAAAACAATCGCTTGTGTCGTCTCACCTATGCCATCTTTGGTCGTGAAGCCAAGTCGCGTCATGTAGCTTGTCTGCACCTGCGCGAAATCCCCGATTTTCACGAAGCCGACTTTTGTCTGTATTGCCAGCTGGGCGATTTGCTCTGGGTTTAGGGCAGCATTTTGGATTTTGACTAAGAAATTTTCGCCATCTCTATCCACACGCCCTGCGCCATCGTTTTTAAGGCTTGCTTCAAGAGCGGATTCTAGCTGGGTTATGGTTACTCCAAGGCGCGCCATATCGTTAAAATCCGGGATCACCACAAAGGCTTTGGCAAAGCCTCCAAGCGAGCTTACATCTGCCACGCCTTTGATCTTTCTAATCTCTGGGCGGATAATAAAGTCTAAAAGCTGGCGTTTTTCAAGATTTGAAATATTGCCTTCAATAGTGAACATAAACATATCTGAAAGCGGGGTAACAATAGGCTGCAAGCGGACATCAACGCCACTTGGCAAATCTGCTAGGACATTTGCTAGGCGCTCGTTTGTCATCTGGCGTGCGAGATAAATATCTACATTATCTTCAAAATCTAGCACAATATCAGCTATGGCGTATTTTGAAGTAGAGCGCAGGAGCTTTTGCCCAGGCAAGCCTTGAAGCTCAAGCTCTAAGGGACGCACGACTCGGTTTTCTACCTCTTCTGGCGCCATTCCGGGGGCTTTGACCGCCACGCGCACTTGGGTTGATGAGACATCAGGGAAAGCATCAATAGCAATGCTTAAAAAGCTATACCCCCCAAACAGCAGCAATGCACACGCACAAATCATAATGATAATGCGCTGCATTAGGGAATATTCGATGATTTTTGCTAGCATTACTGCGCTCCGCCATTATTGCCGAGGTTATTGATAAGTCCTTTAAGTGCGACAAGCGTGCCGGCTGCGATTTGCTCATTGCCTTTGAAAGCTTTGGCATCGATGACAAAGGATTTGCTGCGTTTTTCTATGATTTGCACGAGTTTTGGCTGGTAGCCATTGGCGGTTTTTATGAAGATGAGATTATCTTTGCTATTTTTTATTACCGCATCAGAAGGGACAATAAATGTGCCTTTAGGCTGCTTGCCCTGGATATACACATCAGCAATCTCGCCCACACGGAAAACCCCCTCTCGCAAATCCGCTATCGCCATGATAGAGTTATTATTTTTATCCACGACCACAGAGACGGTGGTGATATCGCCCACATATTGCCCATTATCACTATAGACTTTTGAACCAGGCACGACATAATCAGAGATAGCTAAAGGGATTTTAATGCGCGCTAGGAGGTTATTGTTTTTAGAGATTCTCACATAAGGAGTAAAGGCTGGGATTTTCTCGCCGGTATTTTTAGGCGCGACAGATAGGATTCCACTAGCACTTGCCACCACGCGGAAGCCAAAGCTCCCCCTAGGCTTATCTGGGTCAATCCCAAAGAGTTTGAATGTGTTTTTAAGCTGGGAGAGCTTGAGATAGAGCTCACGGCTTGCTAGGTAGCTTTGCTGGTATTCTCGCTGGGAGATGACACCTGCTTGGAATAAATCTTTGTCCTTTTTGGCGATTTCTTCTGCTACGCGGTATTTGTTTTGGGTATTTTCTAGCTCGAAAAAGAGATTATTGAGCTCATTGGAGCTGATCTCGCAAATCTCGTTGCCTGCTTTTATCTGCTCACCCTCGCGCTTATAGATTGCCACGACGACGACATCAAAGGTGGAGCTTTGTGTCGTGGAGTCTTTGTTGTCAAAGTCGATAAACGCATTAAACGGCACGCCACGCGTGATACTTGGATTCTGGATAGGGATATCGCGTATGC
Organism: uncultured Helicobacter sp.; assembly: GCF_937906905.1. Taxonomy (GTDB): domain Bacteria; phylum Campylobacterota; class Campylobacteria; order Campylobacterales; family Helicobacteraceae; genus Helicobacter_B. The sequence goes on from NZ_CALERY010000002.1 coordinate 180,649, forward strand.
CTAGCCCCTGGGCTTGGATAGGCGTTACACGCACCTCATCATAGCCATAGAGCCCGCCAACTGCCAAAAACAACCAAGCCACACATGCTTTATATACTTTCATTGTGCTTCTCCCATCATTGTGCCTAGACTTTCTTCCAACATGGACTGGATACTCACATACTCAAGCTTGGCATCAGCAAGCGTTATTAAACTATCCATGTAGGAGTTTTGATACGCGAGATATTCAAATAGACTGATTTTTTGCGATTCATAGGCGATTTTTCCCATTTCTACCAAGTCCTTTTTGTTTTGGATATTTTCTTGCTGAAGCTCAATAAAGCTCTTTTTGCTCTCGAGCTGATCTAAATAAGAATCTATACTTACAAGCAGATTGTTTTTGGTGATCTCCCCTTCGCGGACACTTCCACTATGCAAAGCAAGCCATTTGCGCTTTAGGTGCGTATTTTTAGGTGTTATGGGCAAAGGAAGCGAGAATCGAAGCTGTGCGCCATCACTGGATTCTGCATGCGCAATCCCCCCGCCCAGCTCAAATGCTTCAAATCGATCGCGATTGGCTAGTCTTGCGGAGTTTTGATAGTTTTTGGCTTGGAGAGTGAGGATATCGATGTAGGGCGAGGATTCTAGCTTTTCATACGCAGCTTTTGACTCAAGCTGCATGTAGGAGAAAGATAGATTCTCGATAATGATGTCATGCAGGCTATCGAGAATCTCATCATCGATTTTGTCTTGATTGATCGTATGTGCCTCAACCAAGCCTAGGAGCTGGTGGAGTGTGCGCTGGAGCTCAAGTAGCTGGGTTTGAGTCTGCATTTTTAGGAGTTTGGCATCGAGATAGGAGTTATTGAAGCTGATATAGTCTTTTTTGGACATACTGCCAGCATTGAGCTTGGCTTCAGCGATTTTAAGCTGATTGTAGAAATTTCCCTCGCGCTGGGTGGCGATATTGTATTTTTCTTTTGTCAGCGTATAGGTGAGATAGAGACGCTTAGCAGCGATAAATGCCAGCTCCTTGTAAAGGCTATAAGTCTTTTGGTATTGCTCGCTTTGGAGGCGCAGGCTTTTGTGCAAGAGTGTCTGCACCCATGGGAGCTTGGGACGCACCATGAGAAGTGCGGTTACAGAAACTTCGTTTTTCCCCAAGGCATTTTTCACAAACCCTGTATCCACTTCCGCGTATGGTGATTCCCATGAGTTCATGGCACGCTGTGTCTCAAGCAAGCTCTCAAACTGCGCTTTATTCTGCACAAGATTTATGCTATTTCTCTCTACTGCTTCGAAAAATGCTTGCTTGCTTATGGAAGAAGCCTGTGCCAGCGCGCAAAAGCAGCAAAACACAGCAGCACCAAATATCCCCAAACGACCAGAATCTCTCACACACACTCCCCAGACCAAGATTAACACTACACAAAGCTACAAAAGTCATAAAAAGCCGCAAGCTTCGATTCTACTAAGATTTTTTAATCATTTTGTTAATGGTTTAGAATTTATAGCCTATCCACAGCTTGCTTACTAATGTCCTAGAGTAGCGCACCTCATCGAGATATGCTATCGTCAAATGCCATTTCACCCGTGTGAAATCTAGCTCAATCTCGCCTACGACTTGATTGGAGTAATGCACATCAGGGGCAAAAAACATCGTCCGCCCAAGCCCGATAAATCCCCCTAGCTCACACGATTTACCTAGCATAATCCCACGATAATCCAGCTTGACATACCCTGTGCGCCCACCTTCTCCATAAATGTAAGTGTTGTATTCAAGTGGGTTATTATCCGCATAGATGGGGAGCAGATTTGTGGCGTGATTTTTGTCATTGACTACTGCGCCAAGGGATAGATGAAAGTAGCCCAAACCTAGCAGTGCTTCAAGATGCGCCACTCCGCCATTACGCTTGCCAAAGCTACCCTTTTGATAGCAGGCAAGCCCCACTTCCTCTGCGACTTGTGGGTTAGCACAAAGGTTTGGGTCTTGTATCCCAGCACTCACAAAGGTCCCGTGTGCCTTAATCCCCAAATCCCAGAATCCAAAGTCCTTTGTATAGCGCACGCTAAGCCCACTAGCGACATACAAGCTAGCCAAATAGTTTGCATAGAAGCGCAGCCCAAAATGCTCTTTTTGGTAATTGGCATCAGCATAGAAGTGATGATTGATCGCATAGCCTTGGTGCTTTTCATAGAGATTCTTAAGATAGCCATAGCGCGTGTTTTCCGCTGGGTTGGCATAAGACTGCCGATAAAAGCCCCCAAATGCTACACGCACGCCCTTTATATCTGCATACACCTCCGCGCCCTCTAAATAATCCCCCATCCACTCATATTCCGCAGCATATCGCCCCACGCGAAAGCCCATATTTTTATACTCATAGCCTAGAAATAATGCTGGCAAATGCGCGCTATCACTTGTGTAGAAAAGATCCTTTGCTTCATCGTTGTTGATAAGCAAAGAGTAGATTCTAGGGTCTTCTTGCATATCAGTGCGTGTAATGGGTCGCTTGGCATTATCGGCAATCTTCCCAACAGCAGAAAACTCCGTGCCTATGTAGAATCCATAAAATCGCTCGCTTGTCAGTGAGATCTTCGCCCAAAGCGCGCTATATCCCGTGGCAAAGGGCGCGCTAAATAAAGTAGAATCCAAATGCGCCGCAGTGGTGAAAGAGGCTAGGTCAATGTCTGTAACTTGTAAAAAGGGTGCGGATCTCTCGCTACTACTAGAATGAAGTGATGGGCTAGGGGCAGTGGTGATATATGCGCTGGATTCTAGGGCTTGGGGCTGTGTGCTAGCTAGGAGAGCCGCACTTATGATAGTCCATACCCATAGCAAGCGCATAGCAATCCTAAATGGCTAGTTCCTTCAAATCTCCTATGGTGCAAAACTCCGCATAAATCGCATATAGGAGTGTTTTGCGATTGCGCCGCAAGGCAGGATTATCATCATTGACAAGCACTTTATCAAAAAACGCTTCTAGCACATCTTTGAGCAAAAAGAGCGCGTTAAGCTTATCTTGCGGGTGGGTGATGGCGGGGAGATTGAGCGATAGGAGTTTGTTGTAGAGGGTGGATTCGGGGGGGGTTAGGAGGGAAGTGTCGATAGGGTTGGCTGGCGTTGGCTGCTGCTTGGAGGATTGGGCTTTGCTTGGTTTTGGCGTTGGCTTTTGCGCGCTTTTGCGGGAGTCTGCGGCGTGGGCTTGCTCATTACCGCTCAGGTAAATCCCTTCGCCCCCGCCTTGACAACCCACAAAATCATCGCAAAATCCTTCCGCCTGCGGCTTGTTTAAACTTTGAGCGTTACCCCTAGAATCCACTTTTTTATTTTCAGCAGATTTTTCACGCCCAGCTTCTTTTGCTTCTTCTAGAATTCTAGGAATTGCGGTGGTGCTAGTGGTGCTTTTTGTGGATTTTGGGGTAGAGCTAGACTTGAGGTCTGCGGTTGCCCCAAAATCCACAAAATCACCGCTATGACTACCCAAAGCCGAATCCCTAAGCCCAATAGAATCCATATCTTTAGTGATATTTGCCACCCTCTTAAACACTGCCATAAGCTCTTCTCTATCATCGCGCTTTAGCAAAGATTCTAGAGCTTTGGCATTGCTGGCGATGGTGCAGAGATCTGTGCTTGTCCCCCTTGAAGCAGAGCGGAAAATTTGGGCTGGTATGTCTAAAATGGATTCTAGCCGCTCGATGATAAACCCTTGCAAGCGCGTGAGATTCTCTTGGCTAATGGCATAGCCGCACTCTTTGGCTAAATCTACTAGAATCTGCTTTATATCAAAGGCTAGCTCCCACTCTAGCACGATTTTTACCACGCCATTTGCCGCACGCCGCAGGGCAAAGGGGTCTTTTGAGCCACTAGGGATTGTGCCTAGGCTAAAAAGCCCAAGCAAGCTCTCAAGCTTCCCACTAAGGGCTACAATCGCGCTTATTTTGCTGCTTGGCAGCGCAGAGTTCTCGCCATTTGGGAGGTATTGCTCTTTTATCGCTTGGGCGATGTCGTGCGGAAGCCCTTGTGCTAGCGCGTAGTAATGCCCCATAATCCCTTGCAGCTCTGGGAATTCGCCCACCATTTCACTAAGCAAATCTGCCTTAGATAGCGCGAGTGCTTGGGTGATTAGCGCGCTATCTTGCCCCCATAATCGCGCCAAATACGCGCCGATAATCTCTTCTCTGTGTGTTTTCTCCAGCATAGAGCCTAGCCCATCGATATAGGCAATGCTTGCTAAAGGCTCTTTTGCTAGGGGTGTGGCGCAGTCGTTGCGGTAGAAAAACTCCGCATCGCTTAAACGCGCTTTTAGCACGCGCTCATTGCCGCTGATAATCGCGCTAAAATCATCGCAAAGCGCGTTCGCCACGACTATGAAGCCCTGATATAGCCGCCCATCTTTATATACGCTAAAGTATTTTTGATGCTCTTTCATTGAGGTGGTGATCACTTCTCCTGGCAGTGTCAAAAACCGCCTATCAAAGCTCCCTAAAAGCGCGGTGGGATACTCTGTGATGGCTACAATTTGCGCTAGCAGCGCAGAATCTAGCTTGACTTGCACTTGGTGGGCGGACTCTATCGCCCTAATTTGCGCTAGAATCCGCTCCTTTCTCTCATCTGCGCTAAGGATTATGCCGCCATTTTTGAGCTTGTGTAGGTAGTCATCAATCCCTGTGATTTGCACCCACTTTTCCCCTTGCGCCAAAGCAGCATTATCAAAAGTGGATTCTAGTAGATCTTGTGCTTGTGGCTTGTAGGAGCGGTGTAAAAGCGTCGCTGGTAAGAAGCTCTGCCCAAAAATCCTAGAATCCACTTTTGCGCTGATAGGCTCTCCGCCAAGTAGTATCATAATATTGCGGATTGGGCGGATAAAGCTTTCACTCCCACTGCCCTCTTGAGCGTCCCCCCAGCGCATACTCTTGCCAAAGTGTAAGGAGCAGATAAAGCTTACCACCACCTCCCCTAGCACCTGCTCGCTTGGTGTTCCTGCAATAAGTTTGCGATAGTAGAGCACTTCTTTGCCATCTTTTTGTGTAGTTTGTAGGGCAGCGATGGATTCTGGGCTGGTAGGATCTAAGCCGATTTTCTTGCAAAATCCCTCGCCCGCTTTGCTTAAACCCTTGCTCCTGTCCCCATCGACAAATGCCATAGCCACAGGTGCGCCAAAAAACTCTTGCGTAATAGAATCCGTCCGCGTGGGGAATGCGCGACTATAAATAGCAATCCTGCGCGGTGTGTAGTGCAGCTCACAAGGGGCTTGTAAATGCGTATTTGCCAAAGCTTGCTCCCACTTTTGCTTAAGATTGCCCCACTCTTTGAGAAAGGGAAGTGCGGGAAGCTCTTCTGTGAGAATCTCTACTAGCAGCTCTTTAGCTGCTTGCGAATCGCTAGATGACATTAGTGTCCTTAGTCTTTGGGTATAATGCGCCATTGTAGCAAATCCAATATTAAAAGGCTTTTATGAGATTTTTATCCATAGCTATGGCTTTGTGCTGTATGTGGGCTTTAATGCAAGCAGCTCCTAGCGCGAAATTCCCCCAAGTAGAGTGTGCCAACCCTCATCGCTTCACCAAAGCACAAAGAGATCACATCATCTACGCCTATAACTTTGGCGCGCCAAAGGGTATGGGCTACACAATGGCGGCAATCGCGTGGCAGGAGTCTTGCGCTGGGGCGTATATGCTAAATTTTAGCGACCCTTCTGCTGGGCTTTACCACGCGCATATCCCTGTGGTGCTCAAATACTACTCTAGCTACAACGACACGCCCTTTACGCGCAATGTTATGGGGCAGCTGCTTATCGATGATAGGAAATTTGCTAGTCAAGTGGCATTAGACTCGCTAATGTATTGGCACGGCTACCACAAGGGCAATCACAAAAACATCATCAAATCCTACAACAAAGGCTTCCGCTGGCAAAAAGAGCGAGCTAGCAACAAACTCGCAGAATCCTACTACCTAAATATCCGCAAAAAAATCCGCGCCCTAGAATCCTATATCCCCAAATACTCGCGCGTGAAAAATCAAAGCGTATTGATAGAAATCCACGATAAAAACAAATCCGCTGCCACCATAAATAGCCGCATACAAAGTGCCACGCCCCAAGCTAAATCCACCCCAATCGCACCCAAGCAATCTACCCCCAAGCAGCCAAATCCACCAGCAGCCCAAAAGCCTAGCCCCAAGCCCCCCACGACAAAAGAGACACCACCTCGCCGCTACCAAGCCCCAAACACTGCTGATGACTTTGTCGATCTGCCTTTAGAGGGCGGCTCCAAGCAGCCAAATAGCAATCAAGCCCACCCCAATTATGATGCTAACTTTGAAGACTTCACGCTTATTTTTGAGGGGCATTAGTAGAATCTAAAGCCCTAGATCATAAACCCTAGCGCAAAAGGCTCATTAGCTCTATGTGATGAAAATGCTCTGCTATCGCATAGGCATTGTAGTCATCGCTATTTTTGTGCTCTTTGTTTGCACCTTTGGCTAAAAGCTTTTTGACACACTCCACTTCGCCAATCTCTGTGGCAAAGAGCAGTGGGGTAAAGCCGTTGCAATCTTTTTCTACATTATCGACATTGCTAGTGGATTCTAGTAGCAGATCAAAAATCGCATAATACTCTTGGAGAAAACGCTTATGCCCTTTGGTTATCATTGCTAATGCTGCTTGCCATAGCTCTGGGTGGTTAGATCTTGTTGCATAAGCATTGCGCAGTGTCTCATCATCAAAGATTGACTCATTTAGTCTCCCCTTGCTTGCGGCGATAATTTGCTCCTTGCTCATTGCGGATATGGCAGCAGATGGATCAGGCACATTGCCCTTAGCCCAAGCAATACACTGCAAGCAGTAATACAGCGCACTTAGATTGTCTCTATCACAAGTGTGTGTATCTATATCCGCCCCAGAATCTAGCAGTAGCTTCACTACTTCCACAAGCCCTAGAGCAATAGCAAGAGATAGCGCGGTGTGCTTTTTCTTTCTAAGTCTTGTGTTTAGGGCTTCTTGGCTCATCTTTGGGATAAGCAGTGCGCAAAGCTCTAGGGCTTTTTGCTTTTGTGCCTCATTGTAGCGTTGTCGCTCAGGCTCGCCCAAGCCTTGTAATGCAAATATCAGCACACTTCCCCCATCATCTTTACGCCAATTTACATCAGCCCCAAGCTCTATGAGTCTTTTGCTAGATTCTACATCAAGGATTCCACAAGTGTGTGCAAGCTGGCTAACGGGATTAGGGTAAATATCTGTGATCATTTTATTAGGCTTTGTGAAATCTATGGGCAGATTTTTTAGCGTTTCATCATCGGTTGTAAAGTGATTAGGCGAGAAAAGTGCAAACTTCTTCTCCTGCTTTTTTGCACGCTTTTGCTCTAAGATCCCTTGCTCATCTTTGTAGAATAGCAGTGTAAATTTATGCCTAAAATACTGCACCAAATACCCCACATCATCTGCCTGACTCACTAGTCCTAAAAAATACGCGCTTTTGTAGAATTTGCTTAAAGGGGCTTTGGCGTTATTGACATCAAGTGTGTTTTGGCGTGTGAGATTGGCACTAACTGCCATACCTTCTTCTACTACTTTTTTATAATTTTCCCCCATTACGCCTTTGCCATACTCTAAGGCATTTAGATAATGCTCTTGGGCTTTTTTGAGTAGCTCTTTTTGCTTGGTGTGAGAGTTTCGCGCTTTATGAGCGTAGAATCGCCCTTGCATAAAGTGCAGATATGGATCATTTTTATAAGCATTTAGGCTTTCTACTTCCTCTAGCCCATCGGTAAATGCCTTTTCATTAAGCGGCTTATGTGGCAAGCTCGCTGTAAAAAGCTTGCCCTGCGCCTTAGCATAGCTCTCAAACGACTTGTCAAAAAGCTCTAGAATCTGTGGCTCTGTCAAGCTGATAATGTGCTTTGGATTTGTCAAAGCCTGCATACACGATTGCAGATATATCTCACAATCCAAAATCTTATCACCACAAGTGGGAGCAAACGCACGAGAAGGCACAAAAAAGTCAATATACTCAAAGTAGTGCTTATGTGCAATGCGAAGAGAGCTTCCTAGCTGCTGGGCGAAGTTTTTCAAGGCTTCTTGGGGTATTTGATTGATATTTTTTAGCATACATATTGCAAAAATCCTATGCCCATAATAATTTACTAGTGTATTAAGAGCATTTTTTGCCCCGTGTGCTTGGCTAGCACAGGTATTTAGCACTTGCTCTAGTAGCTCTCTACTCTCCAAAACCCCAAACACATTCATAAGCCGATAGTGCGCGACAAGCACTTCACAAAGTTCCTTGCCGAAGTATTTCCCTGCCCAGTTGAAAAAGCTATCAACAAGCTTGGCGATATGGAGTAGCGAGCTAATTTGCGTTGGCGATAGGTTTTCACAATATGAAGCAATCTGGCTGATGTCTTGGATAGATTTGTGGCTTGGGGTGTGGCTGCCATTAAGCCAATTTTCGATACTTTTGCTGGTGTTGGTGTTGATTAGCAGTGTTGTAAGGGTCTTAAAGCTATTGCGATCCCCACTTATTTCACAATATTTCTTTAAATCCACATTGTTTGCGATAAGGACAAGGGCTTTTTGCACTGCGCTTTGCTCCCCAATTATTTCAGGCAAAATCCTATCGATTACTAAGCTTTCGTGCTTGCTATCCATAATGTATTCAAACAATGGCGCGACAAAAGGGATCACAAAATGCACCAAAGTAGCAAAGTCAAGCTGCTTTTGGCTAGCACCTAGTGTCTCTATATGCCCGCAATATTTTTCATAATACTCTAACGCATTGCCCAAAATCGCTTCAAGTGAGTGCGGATCATCAGTGCGAAGCACAGAAGCGATACGCTTTATAAGTGTATCGCGCATACCCCCATACTCACGCAAGGATAGCTCGTCATTTTTCCTAAATCGCTCAAGCTTTTTGCTTTCATAGTGTGGAATCTCTAATCGTTCAAGCTCTTTGCTGCCATAGTGTGGAATTTCTAGGATTTTACATAGCTCACAGATGATCTCGCTTGCGCCATAAAATCTCGCAAATGTTTTCATATAGCTCCTTTAGTTTGGCGATTAGGTATTGTATCTAAGCGATCTTATTGGTGTAAGAAAAGCCAATGACAAGAAACTGCAGCGTTAAGATTCTAGCTTTGTAAATTCGTGTCGCTTTTGTTTCGTGCATTTATGAGAGTCTTTTACTAGAATCCACCTTGCAATGTCTGCAGAGTCATTGCAAATTTATTGATAAGGAGAGAGCAATGAGAACATATATCGCGCCTAAACCTAATCCCCATAAGCCAATGGGACCTATTGGCATTGCGGTGGGAAAAGGAAAGCCTACTATAGACCCTAATGAAGCTGGGTGGCCTTCTACAAATCCGGGCGAGGAAAGCGGCGGCGGCAGAGGCAACAATCCGCCTAAGCCTAAAAAGAAATAACTAAGCCCCTTATGGGGCATATTTACACTACATTCTACGCTACAATACTCAGCACTTACACAATACTACTTGATCACAAGGATCACTATGACATTGCTTGATAGCATTTTGCTTATTGCGTTGTTTGCATTAGGTGGAGTGGGGGCTTTGCTCTATGCGCGCTATATCGCCGCACAAAAAGCCCTGCATTTAAGCGAGACACTTCGCCAAGAGATTGCTACTAAAGCCCAAGCCCTAGAATCCACTGCCAAATCCCTAGAATCTAGCCATATCCAAGCCCTGCAAGAAATCGCCAGCCTAAAAGCCACGCTCACTACTGCCAATGAGCGGCTCCAAGAGCAGCGCGCAGACTCTGCTCGCCAAAAGACAGAGCTGCAAGACAAATATGAGCAAGATCTCTCCAAGCTAGAATCTCAATATAAACTCTCCATAAGCACCTTGCAAAATGAGCTAGCCAAGAATCTAGAGCTACAAAAGACTGCCTTGCTGAATGAAAGCAAGCTCGCGCTTAGCAAGGATTCTAAAGCGATTTTAGATGAGGTTTTCACGCCTATAAAAACGCGCGTGGAAGAGTATCAAAAGACCCTTTTGCAAAACGAAGCCAAGCTCAAAGAAAACATCGACAACGCTTTCAAATACTCCCAAGAGATGAGTAAAAGTGCGCAAGAGCTAGGGCGGATTCTAAAGGGTGATAAAAAGCTGCGCGGAAACTTCGGCGAGCTGCAGCTAAAAAGGGTGTTTGAGAGTAGCGGACTCATTGAAGGCAGACAATATAGCCTCCAAGAGCAGCTCCACACGCAAGGTGGGCGATATATCCCTGATGCGATTGTCCGCCTTGATGACAAGCGCAACATCATCATTGACGCCAAATTCCCCCTGCCAAATGCCATAACTTGCGATGATGAGACAGAGATAAACACCCAAGAAATCGCGCAAAATCTCAAAGCGCGCATTGATGAGCTAGCGAGCAAGCCCTATAAGGACATAGAAAATGCCTATGACTTTGTGCTGCTTTTTATCCCCTATAACAATATCTTAGATCTAGCCTTAGAAGCGGATTCTAGCTTGTATAACTATGCCTATTCTAAGCAGATTTATCTCACCACACCACATACGCTTTTTATGGCGTTAAAGACGATTGCTATCACTTGGCAGCATATCCAAAGCGATAAGAATATCAAGCAAGCCTTTGAAGAGCTTGGGAAGTTTTATGACAAATTTGCCGATGTGTGCAGCGATTTTGACAAGATGGCGCGAGGCTTGCAAAGTGCGCAAAGTGCGGCAGTCGCTATGGATACAAAGCTGCGCGGCAAGGGCGGGCTAGAATCTAGGCTTGATAAGCTAAAAGATCTAGGTGCTAAGACAAAAAAATCAATCTCCAAGTCAAAGAGCGCAAGGAGCGCGGCAATCGCCATGGATTTTGAAGTGGAGGAGGAGAGCCAAGAGGAGGAGCTGGAGGACTAGCGATCCAATCTTGAGCGATCAAGCCTTGCCCAAAATCCTGCTACAAACCAGTGTGGAGCATAGATTCTGCTAGAAAATCCTGGGGTCATCATCGCTAAGTATGCCTGTGTGCAAGAATCTGCTACCTAGATTTTAAGATCCATTGATCTCGCTAGTCTCTCTTTCGAATTTTTCAAACTTGATGTATTTGGGGTATAAATGGCTTGCATAGGGTGAAGTAGGCGAAGTGGCTATCCGCCGCCACTAGCCAAGAATCCAAATCCACACTCTGCACTAGATCTAGATCATAAATTGTTTTGCATTGGCAGCTACTCGCTAGTCAAGCGTGGATTTAGCGCAGCAAAACCTAATGCAAATCTGCGTTTAGCTCGATTTTGCGATTGCTTCTAAAGGCGATCATCTTGCCGCTTTTAGAGTCCTGCCTGTAATGCACCCCGTGCTTGCCTGATAGCTCGCGCCCCTTATATAGTCCGCTATCTTTGATAGCAAAGTCCGCATTGATTGCCGCGATTTTCTCCGCTTCTGCCTTATCGATAGCAAATATCGTGCCTGCAAGCACTGCGATACCGCCATCGACTATACAGCCATCACCTAGGCTTATGCCAGTGGAGCTATTGACCCCTAGTAGGCAGTTTTTGCCAATGGTGATAGGCTCGCTATTGCCCCCGCTTAGCACGCCTAGGATACTTGCCCCACCGCCCACATCGCTGCCTTCTCCTACAATCACGCTAGAGCTTATGCGCCCCTCATTCATACAAGCTCCAAGTGCGCCGGCGTTGAAATTCACATAGCTAGCACCGGGCATTTGCGTGTAGCCGCCGCTGCCAAGGTATGCGCCAAAGCGCGTTTTCGCAGAATCTAGCAGGCGGATATTGTCGTATTGGGGGATTACTTGCATTAAATATCGAGGGAATTTATCTACAAAGTCAATCGCAGGGAAGCTGCCCTCCATTTTTAGGCGGATTTCATTCTCGCGCAGCCACTCTAGCTCATAGGGGGCATTCCCACTCCACGCGACATTTTGCAATAGCCCAAATATCCCATCAAGCTGAAGTGAGCGCAAGGGGGCTTTGCCAAGCGATAGGGCTAGGAGCTTTAAGTAGGCAGACTCTACACTCTCGCATTTGCTATCGCTATATAGCACGCATAAATGGTAGCGGAAATGCCCACTATGAGTGTAGAGGCGATTTTGCGCTAGGGCATTTTGGAGCTCTAGGATAATTTGGATATTTTTATGCGTGCTTGGGTTTGCCAAAGATTCTGCCAAAAATGGCTCATACAGCTCTAACGCACGCTTGATGAAGCCCTCTGTAATGCCAAAAATCGCTTCACTATCACTAGAATGCAGCGGCGCAGCAGCCTTACACGCGTCAAAAAACACCGCATAGCTGCCTAGATTCTCATCTGTCCAATTGAGCAAGGGGTAGGTGGCACTAAGCACAGCTTGGGACTTCTGCCCATACTCAATGCGCGCAATCCCAAAGGCTAAAGGCTTTTTATACTCGGGGAGATTTTGAGTCGCAGAGACAAATGCTTTAAAAGAATCTTTCATCATAGCTCCTTGATTTGAATAGGGGTATTATATTACAAATGGCTTATATATAGCCAAAATGGCGTGCTAAAAGCTGCGAGTGGCACACCAGCCACGATACAAGAAATCGCCAGCCTAGAATCCAGCCCTGCGCGTGCGATCACCGCGACTGCGCTAATGAGTGGGGGCATAGCCACTTCTAGTAGCACCATTTGGTGGTCTTCTTGCACCCCTATGCCAAACACATACAAAAACCCCAAATACAACATCGGCGTAAGTACCATACCAAAGCCTAGCACGACTCCCACCCTCCTCCACTGTAAGCGCAAAAAATCAAAACGCAGCTGCACCCCTATGGCAAAGAGAGCCACCGGCGTAGCGCACGCTGCTAGAGACAAAATCGGCGCGAAAAGTAGCTCTGGGATACTAAAGGGCATAGCCTTAAGCCCAAAGCCACAAAGCATAGAGAGGAAGAGAGGGTTTGCAAAAAGGCGCACCCCCACCGCGCGCAAGCGGAATTTCGCCCCAGAGCTTAGGCTAAGGAGCAGCGGGGTTAAAACAGCTAGTGGTAGCCCCGTGCAAAACTGATCGAGCACGATCGCCTTATGCGCAGCTTGCTCGCCTAGCGCACCCTGCACGATAGGCACGCCCAAAAAAAGCGTATTGTGCAAAGAGACTAGAAATGCTATGGTAAGCGCAGTGGCAAAGCATAAGCGCAAAACCTTTAAGACAAACACAAACGCCAATGCGCCAGCTGCGAGATTGCACACAAGAGCTAGGGCAAAAAGCCCCAAAAGCTCTAAACTCACGCTTGAGTGATACACCCCTGTGAAAATCGCGCTGGGCAGGGCGAAGTTGAGCAAAAAGCCTAGCAGGATATTGCCCTGCCTATCGCCAAGCAGGCGCATTTTCTTCGCCAAGTATCCCAAGGACATAAAGACAAAAACACTATACATCGCCACAAGCACGGCTGCCCCCTTATACGCTAGAATCTAGTTGCACGCTTGCGCTCCTTTGCTTGCTTAAAGCAATCCCAAGCCTAGATTCTAGCACTTTCTTCATAAGCTAGCGCAAAAGCCAGCATAGCGCATAAAAGCTTCTCGCCAAACTCATCAAAAAGCGAAGTATCTGGCTTTTTGTCTTGCAAAATCGCATAGGCACGCGCGATTTCTCGCATAGCACTAGAATCCACTTTAGATTCTAGTGCTATGCCTTGGGTGATATGAGCTAGGTCGCGCTTGGCTTTAGCAAACACTTCTTGTGCGTTATAAATCATTGTCTCATCATAGCCCATAAGCTGCATATAGGATTCTAGCAGGGCAAGGGTGAGCTGCTCTAGGCTTATGCGCTGGGCGTTGTAGGGCTTAAGCGTGCTTAAAAGGAGGTCGCAAAATGGCGTGGTAGAAGTGAGCTTAGAAATTAGCCCTGTGCTTGCAAGCTGTGTGCCAAAGCGTGCTAGAGTGCTACTAGGCAGAGCGTTTTTGTCAAGCTCTTTTGCCAAAAGGCTAGCAAGCAGCCTGCTTGAGAGCGCGCTAAAGGTGCTGGAATCCACCTCATCTAAAGGCATAAACGCAAAGCGCAAGCCCACAAGAGAGCCAAAATACCGCTTTGTGTCTAAATAGCCTAGCTGCATATTGCGCGAGATGGATTGCGGCGTGAAGTCCAGCATCGTGCCTAGATAGCGCGAGGGGCGGATATGGCGCACAAGCGGATTGCTATCGTATTTGGTTACAAAGTCATTATGCAAGGAAATGGCGATGACTTCACTCGCCCCCATTTTGAAGGCTAAATCGATGGGCAAATTATCATAATACCCCCCATCAATGTAGCTCTTCCCGCTAATTTCATACACAGGAAACGCCGGAAAGCACGAAGCAGAAGCCATCACCCAATGCGGAAGACTCTCTTTAGTCAAGCTAGATGTGGTCTGCTCGCAAGCTTGGAAGCTAGGCACCTCCACACACAAAAGCCCAAAGTCCATAGCCGAGCTAGCAAGCTTTGTATAGTCCAAATGTGTGGTGATAATCTCCCACAGCGGCGCGGTATCCATACCCTTATTTTGCGAGTAGGATTTGAGAAATGGCAGGAGCTTTTGGGCGTTGTCAAAATAATAGTCCATATCAGTAGTGAGATTTAAGCCACTGCCTATGACTTTTTCTACATCAAGGCTCTCCCACAACGCGCTAGCTTTATCAAAGTCTCCTTGCGCGATCATCACGCCATTTAGCGCGCCAATGGATACACCTGTAACAAGGCTAAATGAGAATCCAAGCTCGCGCAAAGCCCTATACGCGCCTACTTGATACGCACCCTTTGACCCACCACCACCTAGCACTAAAGCACGCTTAGATTCTGCTACCATAGGCTTAAATCAACCCCAAAGCGTGAGAGAATCGCTAGCACAACAAGGCTAAACACCCCAGCCACAAGCCCAGCTAGCACATCATCTAGCACGACCCCAAGCCCACCTTTAAGCTTCCTATCCACACGCCCAATAATCGAGGGCTTCCAAATATCAAAGAGCCGAAATGTCCCAAACGCCAGAATCATCAGCGACACACTACACCCAGCCACCGCGCCGATAATCGCCATCGCCAGCCACACGCCCACAAGCTCATCGATGACGATCCACTTTTCATCGTGCTTGCCGCTATATGCCTCCCATTTATCAATCTCACGCACGGCGATTATCCCAAGCAAGCACGCAAGCAGGAAAAGCGTCTGCGCAGAGTAGAGCAAAATGGGCAGCCCAAGTAGCACGGAGAGTGCGCTGCCAGCGGTGCCGGGGGCTTTGGGGGATCGACCACTATACAACACACTTAGAAAAGCTATTGCTATGGGCGTTGGCTTTTGCGCGCTTTTGGGGGATTCTGCGGCGGGGGCTTGCTCATTACCGCTTAGGTAAATCCCTTCGCCCCCACCTTGAAAACCCCCAAAATCATCGCAAAATCCTGCCGCCTGCAGCGTGGTTAAATTTTGGGCGTTACCCCCAGAATCCACTTTTTCTAAAGAAGCTGCACTTTGACTTGTGGCGGTTTTGTCGTCATTGCGAGCCGCCGCGTTAGTGGCGGCGTGGCAATCCACTTCTAAAGAAACATCGGCTAACGCCGAGTGGTATCCCTTGTTTTCTAAAGAAACCTGCTGCGCTACGCTTGCATCGCTACGCTTGTTTTCTAAAGAAGCTTCGCTTTGTGGTGGCTTTACACTTTTGGCGGTTTTGTCAAACGAGGATTCTAGGGCTTGGGCGTTGTTTGGCATTACTGCTTCCTTGAGAATTTATTTTTAAACGAGAATTCTAGCCTAGAATCCTTTTTATGGATTGCCACGCCACTGCTGCCGCAGTGTCTCGCAATGACGGAAAATACACACTCCCCTAGAATCCACTTTTGAAAAGTGGATTCTAGGGGTGGAGTTGCTTTGATTCTTAGCCCCTTTTCTTCTTTCTAGGATTTGTAGCTGTTTGTCAATCTCGGCTGATTGTTTATTGTAATTTGTTTTGTAAGCCGCTCTGGGATTCTAAGAATTGGGGCTTTTTGTTTTCACCTTGTTTTGTAAAACCACTTTGGGATTCTAAGATTTGCGATGAGAAATCTTTGCTTTGCGAGCCGCGCAAGGAGATAAGACTCGAGTGTCTATCGACGCAGCGCGGCGAAGCAATCAAAGATTTATCGCGCAAAGCTGAATCCAGCCTTCACAAAAAATACCCCCTTAACCTCTGCTTCCCCAACTCCACCCCAGGCTGATCATACGCATTCACCCCCAGCAGCACCCCCGTGCAAGAAGTCAAAAGCTCGAAATACACTACAAGCGCGCCGATATGCCACGCATCTAACCTCTCTAGCGTAATAGAATCTGTGGGGATAGCAAGCGACTCTAGCGTCTCTAAAGTTGCTTGCTTTTGGAGATTGAGCAAGCGTAAAAATGGCGTGCCATTGACAAAATCGGTGGATTCTAGTCCTGCTAGATGACAATGCGGCACGATAAAGCCAGAATCCTTACTAGAATCCACCTTATCACACTCATCACTTAAAGACAAAAAGCTCACCACCTTATCACGCGCCCCTTGCACGATGAGCTGCAAGAATGAGTGCTGATCGATACTGCCCACAAGCCCCACAGGTGTAAGCCCCACGCCCTGCGTGCTACTAGAATCCGCTTGGCTCAAACTTTTGCCCAAGCTTTCCCCCCAGAGCTGCACAAACCAGCGATTAAGCTCACTAAACACACTCCCATAAGAAAACAGCACACTTATGGGATACTGCTTGTGGTGCTTGGCTAGAAAGGCGGCTTTATCGATGATATGCCCCTCTTTGCCAGCAAAAAAGCTCTCCATCATCGCCCTAGCACCCTGCAAAAGTGCGCTAATATCAAGCCCAAGCAGGCTCAAAGGCACAAGCCCCACTAAAGATAGCACCGAAAATCGCCCCCCCACATTAGCAGGGATTGTAAAGCACTCTAGCCCTTGTGCTTTGGCAAAGCTCTCTAGCGGCGAGCCAGAGTCTGTGATACAGGCTAAATGCCGCTTGTTTGCGCTGCTTAGTAAATCAAAATGCGTGATAAGAAACTTCACTAGAGAAATGCTCTCAATGGTCGTGCCAGATTTAGAGATAAGCAAAAAATGCGTGTTTTGTAGCGCGATGGATTCTAGCACGCGGCTTGTCTCAAAGGGATCTGTATGCTCCAAAAAATGCACGCGCCTAGCACAACCCCTGCAAGAATGCCCCAAAGCCGCTTGCACCGCACGCACCCCTAGTGAGCTACCGCCTACACCGATGATGACAAGATCTGTGATAGGAGAAAAATACTCGCGCGTGCTATATGCTAAAGCGGATTCTAGGGCAAGTGTGTCAAAGGGGAGTTTGTAGTAGCCGCTTGCTCCACTGCTAGATTCTGCCTTGATAGCTTCAAGCACAGAGCTAGAATCCACTTTGGCATAGGAAGTGTGGAAGCTAATCATAACCGCACCTTAACGCCCTAGCACAAACGCCGCCATATCCACAAGCCGCGTGGTGTAGCCAAACTCATTATCATACCACGCAAGGATTTTGGCAAATCGCTCGTGCAGCACCATCGTTTTATCCGGCACGATAATCGCGCTATAAGGCGCGCCGATAAAATCGCTTGAGACGCATTGATCATTATCGATGTGGAAAATCTGGGGCTTTGCTTTAGCTTGTGCGGCAAAAAGCGCGTTTAGCTCATCTTTGCTTGTGGGCTTAGAGAGATTGACACTTAAATCCACCACGCTTACATCAGGTGTAGGCACACGCATAGCATAGCCGGTAAATTTGCCCGCAAGCTCTGGGATCACAAGGGCTACTGCCTTTGCCGCGCCGGTGGAAGTGGGGATCATACTTAGGGCTGCGGCGCGCGCTCGGCGCAAATCTTTGTGCTTGACATCTAGGAGATTTTGGTCGTTGGTGTAGCTGTGGATTGTCGTCATAAGGGCGGATTCTATGCCTAGATTCTCGTGCAAGACTTTGGCGATAGGGGCTAGGCAGTTTGTGGTGCAAGAGGCATTAGAGATGATAGGCTCGCCCTTGTAGCTTTGCTCATTGACCCCATAGACAAAGGTAGGTGTGCTATCAGCAGGAGCGGAGATAATGACCTTTTTGACATTGCCTTTTAGGTGGGGGCGGGACTTTTCTAGGGAGTTAAATTTGCCCGTGCATTCAAGCACAGCTTGCGCGCTGCCAAAATCTAGCGCGGTTATATCGCGATTGCTTTGGATTTTGACGCGCTTGGAGTTGCCGATCTTTAGCGTAGTCTCATCGAGCTTTTCTACATCATATCTGCCATGCACAGAGTCATAGCGCAGTAAATGCACCAGCGTATCTATGCTTGCGGTGGTATTCATACTCACAAGCTCCATATCATCGCGCTTGCCGATGATCCTAGCCGCACAGAGCCCTATGCGCCCTGTGCCGTTGATCGCTACTTGTTTCATCAAACTCCTTTAAAAGTGGATTCTAGTAGTCGCTAGACTTTTGCTCGCTTAAGTTCGCGCGATTGGGGCTTTTCCTCTCTCATCTTTTCTTCTTTCATTTTCTCTTCTCTCATCTTTTCTTCCTCTTGGCGCATAAGCTCTTCTTCAAAAGCGTGGGGGTATTTGTCTTTGCCTTTTAGCTCGATAATCGTGCATTCTGGATAGACTTCTATTAGGTGGAATATATTATCCACGCGCGCTTTGAGTCGCCCTGCGGTGGCTGGGTTACACTTGGGATTCTCTGCTAGCTTTTCAAAGTCCTCCGCATCGACAACAACTTGCGGCTGCTCCTCTGGCACATCGCCCCAGCCATAGTGCTTCATCGCCGTGCGCACCCAATATTTGCCATCGGTGATTTTCACAAGTCGCTTCATTAGGGGGTTGTGCTTAGATGAGTTCTCTAGCACAGGCGAAGCAGTGATCCAACCCTTTATGCGAAAGGTGTAGTCTTTATAGCTTTTTTGCTTAGGCATTACATTGACCAAATCTTGCAGCAAAATCGTTAGGCGGAAATTTTGGTATTTATCTTGTTGCGATAGGGCATTGCCATACGCATTAGCAAAGACAATGAGCGACCACGAGAAAAACCCAACCACAACCGCTGAAGCGACAAAAAACGAGCGAGCATAAAAGGGGCGAGAGACAAGGGCATTGGAATTTGTCTGGCGCGTGTCTTCTTGCTTATACGCCCAGCCTCGCCACGCACTCACCACATAGATTGCCATCGCCGCACTCCACACGCCAATCCCAATAAACGCGCGCGGGCGTTGCAATGGCTCTGCAAGCACCAAATACACGCCATAAGAGAGCATAATCCCACATGCTAGCACTACTGCGCCAAGCAGCAAAGCTAGAATCTTATTGCGCTTAGACTGATAGGCGATAGAGAGTAGGAACACCCCCATAAGCGCGAAAAAGCAAATTTTCACCCCTGTCCAGTCAAAGTCGCTCCACAAGTAGCCAAGATACATTTGCATATTGCTGATAAATCCACTTGGTAGCTCGCTTAGCGGGTAGGACGAAGTGCCAGCTTGCGAGTGAGCGAATGGGTGCATAATAAAGACCTTGAAAATCCCTAGTGCGATAGCATAGTTTAAAAATGATACCCCCATAAATGTGAAAGTCTTTTTGAGCCCAGCATTTGTTTGGTTCCACATAATGAATCCAAAAAATATCGTGAGAATAATCTCTATCCCACTGCTTGCTTGATAGGTCATACACATACCAAGCGAGGCGAGAATCGAGACTGGGATATACGCACGGATATGATGGACAAAGACATAAGGCATGACGCTAAAGAGCACGGAGAGTGCCATATAGGGCGAGTCATATTTGAAAGAAAGCTCTTCTAGAAAGTATGGAGAAAGCCCAATAGGTAATGAGGCAATGACAGCAAGGGTAGTGAGGCGTTTTTTGTATGGTTCTTCGCTCGCTTCCCAGCGGGATCGCTCATTTTTCCAGATAATCTCGCGGATACTCCACACCAAAATCAGCGAAGCAAAGCTCAAAAACGCTATGGCGACAAGCTGCGTCAAAGGCGAGACATCTGCCAGAATCGTATCCATGTGCATAAATGTCGAGAGATAGTAGCTAATATAGCGCGAAAAATTATCCCACTCTTTGTAGCCGATGATAGAGCGATTTAGATCATCGATATAATACACATCAGCGCGGATAAGACTAAAGATGCCAAGCAGATAGAGCCCAAAGGCGATGAGAAAGTATTTCCAAAAGCCTTGCGTATGAAAAAATGCCCATGAAGCGATTTTGAATTCCCTAAAAGCCTGCGTGATAATATTGCGTTTATGTGCCACTTTTCTCTCCTATTTTGGTTGAATTTATCCTTGTTGGGATTGTGTTTTGCGTGGTGTTTTTTTAGGCGGTGCGCTGCTGGATTCTGCTTCACTAGAATCCACGCCTAGCACCGCACCAGAACCTGCCCCAGACATGCGCGTAGCCCTTGTATTTAGGATAAAGTGCGGGCGCATTTTGACTTGCTCATAGATTCTAGCAATATACTCGCCAATGACTCCAAGCAGCATAAGCTGAATCCCACCGATGAAAGTAATGATGACAATAAGGCTTGGATAGCCAGCCACGGCATTGCCGTATAAAATCGTATCAATAATGCGATATATGCCAAAGCACACTGCAAAAGCTGAAATAAAAAAGCCAAGCACAAATGCTATGCGCAGTGGCATCGTGCTAAAGCTTACAATCCCCTCAATGGCGTATTTAAACAGCTTCCAAAAGCTCCAGCTTGAAGACTCTTTAAAATGCGGGATATACTCATACTCAAGGCATTCACGCTTAAAGCCCACCCACGCAAACATCGCCTTAGAGAAGCGATGATACTCTTTCATCTCTAGCAATGCTTGCACAACCTCTTTATCCATAAGACGAAAATCCCGCACGCCAGATTCTATCTTGACTTCGGAGATGAAATTGGAGATTTTATAAAACGCCTCGCTAAGTGCAGCGCGGATCTTTGACTCCCCGGCGCGAGTGGTGCGACGCGCGTAGATGACTTTGGTCTGCCTGCTAGATTCTAGCCAGATTCTAGTCATATCAGCAATCATACCTGGGGGATCTTGCAAATCTGCATCAAGCAGCACAACCCCCTCCCCACTTGCGCGCTCTAAACCTGCAAGGATTGCCGCCTCCTTACCGAAGTTACGCGAGAATGAAAACACCTGCACACGGCGGTTTGGATTAGCATCACTAGTGGCGATGTCTTCTAGGATAGAAAGCGTGCTATCGCGACTGCCATCATTGATGAAAATTAGCTCATATGGGATAAATTCTTGTGTGCTACTAGCTGATGAAGCAGAAGAGCACAAGGCGGGAGAATTTAGATTCTGGGCTAGAGTTTGGCGGAGTAGATCGCGATTTTCTCGCAGGATTGGGACAAGTGCGTCCATAGTTTTTGTGATTTCTTGCAGAAATGGGCGGAGCGAGACTTCTTCATTATAGCAAGGCACGACGACAGAAATACCGATAGTAGCACTCATGATAATCCTCATACAACACAGAAACAAACTTCAAATGGATTCAAAGCCTAGGCAGAAACTTGAAGCAGATATTCTAATACCCCTAAATAAACCGATATTAAATTAGATCTAGCGCCAGTGCGCGCCAAATCTAGCCCAAATCTAGCGAATGCGGGCGAAAGCTTTCTGTGTATCAAGCGTTAATGTCAGCATTTGCTGCAGTGCCAGCGTAGAGTCAAAAGCATAAAATAAAAAGCCCACATTCACACGCAAAAAATCGTTTTTGTATTCGTAGTAGGCATTAAGGCGATTAAGATTGCTTGCTTGGTAGAATGGCAAGCCATTGTAAATACTCTCGCCATATTCACCAAAATACCGCATCTGCGGCTTACCAAAATAATAGCTCTCCTCTATCCCAAATCCCCTAAACTGCAGCTTCGCGCTAATCTCCCCACCAGCACCTAGATAAAAATCCCCAAGCGCACTTGATCGTCGCTTGCGCTCAAGGCTACCTAGCGCACTTAGACTAATATCTGCTCTCTCTAGAGCGCGCACTCTGGTAGATTCTGCAAAGCGGGTAAAATCCAGCCCCACACTCACATTATAGAGAATCTCATCAAGCAGCTGCGTATCAGGCGAGCCAGGGTCGCTTGGGCTGAGCGCTCCATCTTGGGCTAGGAGCTGGGCATTTTTAATATGATAGAGCAGGGCATTGGCTTTGACATAGAGCAAGCGGAGCGCATCTACCCTAAGCTCGCCCAACGCGAAAAACTCATCATAGCGCTTAGCTAGATTCCCACCATACCAGTCAAATACAAACTCCCCGCTAAGCGAGAATCTCTTATCGCTTTGGCGCGGGATTTGCAAGGCTAGACCATTGGTATTTGGCTGGAAAAAGAAAAAGTCCTTGCGAAAAAAGAGCAGTGGATACTCGCCTTGCAGTTTTGCACGCGGGAAAATCCCCGCATACGCACGCCACCTATCGCCCTGATAAGCATAGTAGGCAGTGAGATTAGCACGAGTGAGGAAACGAGTCTCGCCCATATTCTGCAATCCATATGCGCCTAGATAGATTCCATGGCGGTAGAGCCCTTGCCTATCACGCAAAAGAATCCCAAGCTCTGGAGCGAGCTTCACCGCCCAGAGTGTGCGCGTGCTCCAGAGTGTATTCTCGCCCTCGAGATTATCAAGCAGCATGCCAAAATCCATAAGACCTATAAGCTTTATGGCTTGGGGGGGGGCAATGGATTTTGGGCTAGATTCTGGCTCTGGAGAATCTAGTGTATGTGATGACATAGGTGCTGGGCGCGCGGATTGTGCTATAGACTCCGCAGAAGTAGAATCCAGCCTGATAGATTCTGGTGCAGCATGGGAAATCGCGCAAAATAGCACCGCAAACACCAAAATCAAACGCAAGAAAGCCCTACTCACCAGAATCATATTCATCTACTCTCCATTATTTAGAATCCAAATTTTTAGCAAACAAGCAAGGCGCAGTTTCTTGAGCAAACATAAGGATACTGCTTAGGCTGTGTTGATGTTTCTTTAGAGTCCATGCCTAGCGCACTTGGATTCTAGCGCAACTCCCCCGCCAGAATCCAAGTGCGCCCAAGCACCCTGCTGGCGTAGCACTTCATACGCCACGATTCCCACACTTGTGGCGAGATTAAGACTGCGCGCTTGCGCTGCCATAGGGATTGTTAGGCATTGGCTAGCATTGGCACGCAAGATCTCTTCACTAATACCTGCATCTTCACGCCCAAAGTAGAGGAAGCACTCTTTATCAAATCGCGCGTGGTAGTAGGGCTTATCTGCTTTAGTCGTTAGGAAAAAATGCCTAGAATCCACCCCATAGCTCTCCCAAAAATGCTCCACACTATCCCACTCATATTTTTGCAAATACTGCCAATAATCTAGCCCTGCGCGTTTGAGAGACTTCTCACTAAGGCAGAATCCTAGCGGATGGATTAGGTGGAGTGTGGCATTAGCAGCGACACAGAGCCTGCCGATATTCCCTGTGTTTTGGGGGATCCTAGGCTCTATGAGAATGATATGAAGCATAGCACACTAAAAGTGGCTATCTAGCAGGAGTGTCTAAAATCTCATCGACAGCTTGAGAGAGTGCTTGTGCTGCGGCTTTATCAAGGGTTTTTGAGTTTAAAAGATTGCTTTTTAGCAAGTCGGTGTTTAGCTTTTGGATTTTGACAAGCACCCATAGCGTGCCATCTTTGCTTACCCATTTATTGGTGATCTTTGAGCCTGCTAGCACTTGATCGACACTATTGCGGATAGCTTGCACCGCTTCTTGATTGACACTATCTTCACCGCTTGTGGCAAGCTCTTTATACTTGCTCTCAACGCGTGTGGAAATCTGCGTGGCTAGCTCGACTCGTGCTGCTGCGCCTGCTTGTGTGGTGGCGAAGTTCAAATTGTTGTTTTTGACTTTCGCGCTGCCTGTGGCACTAAGCAAGTCGTCATTAGATTCTGTAACCCAAGCAGGTGCGCCCTCTAGTGAAGCGTTGATCGCTTCATTATCACCTAAGCCCTTTTTACAGCCGTTGATCCCAAGTATCGCTACAAGCACAAGGCTCGCAATCGCGCCAAAATTTACAAATTTCAAAACTTTCATCTCCATTCCTTTCGTGTAAGATGGCGCGATTATAAACCATATTTAGTTAATGCTGGCTTTAAACGAGTTGGTATATAATCGCGCCTTTAAGCGCATAACTCCCCTATTTTCACACATTACAAAGGATTTTTATGGCAGCTAATACAACAGGCAAAAAGCGCGTTTTCTCCGGTATCCAGCCCACAGGCGATATACATCTAGGCAATTATTTGGGTGCGATTAAGCAGTGGGTGGAGTCCCAAGAGCAGTATGACAATATCTTTTGCGTGGTAAATTCTCACGCCATTACCACAAAGCAAGACCCCAAGGAGCTAAGGGCAAAGACCTATGAGCTTGTGGCAATGCTTCTAGCGTGTGGGATTGATAGTGAGAGATCGAGCCTTTTTATCCAAAGTGCAATCGATGAGCACGCGGCTTTGGCGTGGATTTTAGACTGCAATATCCCTATGGGCGATATGAGCCGTATGACGCAGTTCAAAGACAAATCCCAAAAAAATCCCAAAAATATCAATGTCGGGCTGTTTAACTACCCAGCCCTTATGGCAGCAGATATTTTGCTCTATCAAGTCGATGGCGTGCCAGTAGGAGAGGACCAAAAGCAGCATTTAGAGCTTACCCGTGATGTGGCTACGCGCTTTAACCGCGACTTTGGCGAGTGCTTCACAATCCCAGAGCCTATAATCCCGCAAATTGGCGCGCGCGTGATGGGGCTTGATAACCCAGAATCCAAAATGAGCAAATCCGCCAAAGGCGAAAACCACGCGATTTTCCTGCTTGATAGTCCAGAAGCCATTGTGCGCAAATGCAAAAAGGCGGTAACGGACTCTAGCGGGGTCATCGCCTTTGACACAGAGCGCGCAGGGATTTACAATCTCCTAAGCATTTATCAAGCCCTAAGCCAGCAGAGCAAAGAGCAGATAGAAGAGCATTTTGCTAGCAAGGGCTATGGCGCGCTAAAGCTTGAGCTAGCTGATATGCTAGTAGCCACACTAGAGCCAATCCAAAAGCGTTATAAGCAGCTTAGTGGCGATAGGGCGTATTTGCAAAATATCTTAGATACAAGCTTAGAGCGTGTGCGCCCCATCGCCAAAGCCACCTACCAAAGAGCCAAAGAGCTTGTAGGGCTTGTGTGAGAGCTTTTGCGCTATGGGGGCTAGGCGTTGCTCTCCTTTGCTTTGCTCGCTTTGCCCGTTTGGGCTTTGCCTGTGTTGCTCGATTGGGCTTTGCGCTTCTTTGCTTTGCTTATGTGGCGCACGCCGCGCCTTTTATCTCGCTTGGCGAGCCGCCTAAATACCGCGACACTAGCACATTCAAAGCCTTTGACTATGCCAACCCAAACGCCCCAAAGGGCGGCACGCTCAAAGCCTACGCGCTAGGCAGCTTTAGCTCGCTTAATGCCTTTAGTCTAGAAGAGAGTGCCGCTGGGCTAGAGCTTGTCTATGACACGCTAATGGCACAGAGTATGGACGAGCCTTATGCGCAATACGCCCTTGTAGCAAGCGATGTAGCCATCGCGCCAAATCATAAAAGCGTAACTTTCACCATAAATCCTAAGGCGCGCTTTAGCGATGGCAGGGCGATTAGCGCGGAAGATGTGGGCTTTAGCTTTGATATGATGCGCCAAAATCCGCTGTATAAGCAGTATTATGCCGATATTAGCGGGTATGAAATACTGGATTCTAGGCGCATTACATTTTTCTTTACCACAAGTGAGAACAAAGAGCTGCCGCTAATCCTAGGGCAGCTTAGTATCCTGCCTAAGCATTACTATGTGCGAGATGGGCAAAACTCCTATGGCAAAGACCCTTTGCAAATCCCGCTAGGCTCTGGGGCATATAAGCTCACGCGCTATGAGGTAGGCAAGCTTGTAGAATACAGGCGTGATGAAAACTACTGGGCAGCGAGTCTGCCTAGCCGCAAGGGGCAGTTTAATTTCGACATTATCCGCTATGAGTATTACCGCGATGATACGGCGGCGTTGCAGGCGTTTTTGGGGCATAGATACGACTTCCGCCTTGAGAGCGCGGCAAAGGTGTGGGCAAATGGATATAGGCAGAGCAAGCAAAGCAATAAAGCTAGCTTCACTAAGCTTGAGATCCCCCATAGCCTGCCAAGCGGTATGCAGGGCTTTTTTATGAATCTGCGCAAAGCCCCATTTGATGATCCGCTTGTGCGGCGTGCGATGATTTTGGCGTTTAATTTTGAATGGAGCAATGACAATCTCTTCTTCTCCCAATATCAGCGCACGACAAGCTTTTTTAACCACTCTGTTTTTGCCTCCACGCCTAGCCTAAGCAGCGAGCAATTAGGGCTTTTAAGGGCGTGTAAAGCGGATTCTAGCTCTATGGACCGCTTGCAAAAGCCCTACACTATCCCCACCGCGCCGACCTTACAAGATGAGCGGGAGAGCTTAAAAAAAGCGCGCGATTTATTGGCGCAAGCTGGCTATGTCGTGCAAAATAATCAGGCGTATAAAAATGGCATTCCACTGCGCTTTACCCTGCTGCTTGATAACCCAGCCTTTGAGCGGCTAGCCATCCGCTATGCAAGAAACCTTGCACGGCTTGGCATCACTATGGAGATACAAAAGCTAGATTCTAGTCAATATGCCAACCGCGTGAAAAGCTTTGATTATGAGATGATTGTGGGCATTATCCCGCAGAGCTTATCGCCGGGCAATGAGCAGCGGTATTTCTTTGGCAGTGTGAGTGCGGATACACAAGGGAGCAGAAATTACAGCGGCGTGAAGAGCGCGCTTGTAGATTGCTTGATAGATAGGCTCATTAACGCGCCAGATAGGCAGCAGCTAGTCCTCGCCACGCGCACGCTTGATCGCGTGCTGCTTGATATGGATATAGTCGTGCCACACTACTTCCTGCCAAGCTTCCGCCTAGCTATTTGGGATAATATCGCTATGCCTAAGGTGCAGCCAAGCTATGACTTTAGCCCTACACTTTGGTGGGACGCACGCAAAAGTGGATTCTAGGGCGTTGGCTTTGCCGCGCTTTTGCGGGAGTCTGCGGCGTGGGCTTGGCTCTCCGCTTAGGTAAATCCCTTCGCCCACGCCTTGACAACCCACAAAATCATCGGCAAATCCTGCCGCCTGCGACTCGTTTAGACTTTGTGCTTCATTCCCAGAATCCACTTTTTCAAGCGATTCAGTCTTGGGTGAGCAATGCGATTGATTGCGCGGTTTTTGGGGCAGTCATTACCGATCTAGGTAACTCCTACCCCAAAAACCGCGCAAAACAACCACAGCCCCACCGCAAATCTTAGAATCTTGTTTCTCCAAAAGAAACTTCGCTCCTAGAATCCACTTTTTTACACTAGCGGCGTTTTTGTCATTGCGAGCAAGCGCGGTAGCGTTTGCGTGGCAAAGCAAGGCGCAGCTTCTTTGGTAAAAAACTAACGCGCAAACTGCCTACCCAAAGCTGAATCTATCCTAGATGGTTAAGTGGGCTAGAGCCTATGCGTCAATAAACCCATCTAACTTAGAGCCATTTTCTTTAAGCAAATCTTCTTGGATTGCTTGGTTGAAAGCATAGACCTTGTCTTTGATCTTGTCAAAATATGCCCCAAACTTCTGCGCTAGGCTCTCATCAATCTCCACTTCTTCATACTCTTTGAGCATAATATACCACTCCATATCCTCCATACTCTCATCATCAAGCACTCCCGCTTCCACGCCTAGCACTTCCTCCAACGCTTTGGCGCACTCTAGCTTGCGATTTTTATCGTGCGGATACAAATACGCGCTAAAGCTCGCTTGGCTATCACTAAAGACTTCTGCTTCGATGACAAAGCACATATCACTCTCATCAAAATCGCTGTGCCATAGACTGATACGGCTTGCTGTGATCTCTGCGCTATATTCTGCACCTACAAGGCGCGCATAAATCTCTGCGAATTGCCCTTTGGCGAGCTGCTTTACTTGTTTGACATTTGTCATTTGAACTCCTTTTGTTTGGTTTGTGGAATCTGCCTAAGCAAGATTCCTAAGCGGAGTTATAGCCAAGAGCTTTGACAACACCTTGTCAAGGATTTAGAAATTTGCCTACAATAGCAACATCTTTCCTAGCAAGGAGGCATTATGCCCAAGCACGACTACACGCAGCGGCTCGCACGCATTATCAAAATCCTGACCCTTCTCTACCACCCAAAAAGTAGCGGCATACTCTGTGCCAAAACCCTAGCGCAAGAATTTGGCGTAAGCCTAAGGACCCTGCGCAGAGATGTAGCGATGATGGGCGCGGATTTTCACTATGAAAAGGATACAATCCACTTCCTAGGCAGCAGACTCCCGACCCCAAGCCAAGCACACTCATTTATCGCCCTAACACTGCTAAAAAGCTTCGCCCATAGTATGAGCGGCAATCTCAAAGCCCAAATGCTCTCCCTCCTAGACTCCCTAGAATCCACTTCTGCCCCCACCAGCACCGATCTGTTTTTCACCCGCTCGAATTTAGAGGAGATCACGCTTCCCGCAGAGTCTATCGCACTCCTGCAAAATGCCATAAAAACGCGCAAAGTCATTAGCTTTGACTTTCTAAAAGAGCCAAACGCCCTAAGCGAAGCCCCCTATGTCCCAGCCTCCACACCGCGCGAAGTCCTACCGCTAAAAATCCTAAACTTCAGTGGCGAGTGGTATCTGCTAGGACTAGAATCTAGCGTGATGAAGAAGTTTTATCTCAACAGCATTGCCAATGTGTGCGAGCTAAGGCAGGGGGAGAAGGTGAGCGATGAGCTGCTAGGGCGGCTGGATAATGCGCTTAATGCGTGGTTTGTGCCAGAAAAAAAGCCCTTTATGGTGCATTTATGGATAGATCCCAAAGTGGCGAAATACTTCAAACGCAAGAAAATCTCCCCCAATCAGCACTTAGTGGAAAAAGCCGATGGCAGCCTAGAAATCACACTGCATATCACAAGTATTATGGAAATCGCGCCCTTGGTGCTTATGTGGATACCAAATATCATCGCCCTAGAGCCAAAAGAGCTGCGAGAGTTCATCATAAACAGCACAGATACCTACCTAAAACGCATAAGCGAATAGCCCTCTAAAATCCTTTGTAGTTTTTGCTTTTGCCAGTGGCGTTGAGAATTATTGCGCTGCTAGATGTTTGATACTTCTGGGCGGCATTGTTGTAGGCAGTTTTGCACTGAAGCATATCCATAGAATCTAGCCAATCAATCATCGCTTGGCGCATTTTGGGGCGCGTTGCGCTTGCGTTTTTTTTTTGTGATAGGGTTGCGCTCTGCGTTTTGACGCAAAATTTTACTTACAAAGGGGATAAAATGGAAAATACAAACAAAGCAGCTACTCCACAGGCTCAACAAGCGAAGATTGTTGTAGTCAATGAAAAATCTGCGGTTTTAGGTTTTATAATCAATCTGCTTGGGCTTGGAATTTTTGGCTTTGATAGATTCTATAAAGGGGATTTTATATTTGGGACTTTTAAGTTGATTGGTGGTGTAGTATTTTTATGGGCTTCATAGTTTGGTATTTTGTTGCAGCAATAGGAGTGGAAATACCTTCGTGGATAGGGTATTGTGCTGGTGCATTATGGTTTTTTAGTGATTTGTGATTTTATCCTTGTGCCACTTGGGATTATCTTTGATAATGCCAAAAAACGAGCTAAACTCGCTATGTCTTAGGGCTTAATCAAGGGTGTGCAATTTCATTAGGTGATAGATAGCTTTGCGATACAAGGGCTTTGAGCCTTGTGTCGTGCCATAGAATCTAACAAGATTCAAAACTACAATAAGGAGTGAAAAATGGATATGGATATGTTTCTTATATGTGTTGGGAATTGCTTTGTCAATACGATAAATAGCGTAGAAAAGCAACTCAACTTAGCAGGGTTATCAGCAAGTAGAGATGAAATAAAACAATTTTTAGAAAAAAATGACAATGAGATTGATGCAATAAGGGACGCTAAAGTGAGATACGGATCTCTTAAATCTCGAATTAAACAGAAAGGTGGGTTTGAGTTTAAGGAATTTTATAAGTGGTATAAGAAGCAAGAAAAAAGTTGTTATTATTGTGGCACGACAGAGAAAGTGCTAAAAGAGCTTTTCCCTAAAAAAGATGAAGATAATCAGCAGGATACCGATAAAACACAAAGTGTAAAAGCCCATAAAATAAAATCTAAAAAGAAATCTTTCACAGGCACACTACACATTGACAAAAAAGACCCAGATAAGCCCTACACCTCTGCTAATTGCGTGCTAGCGTGTGCGTTATGTAATAACGCTAAAAGCGATATGATAAATGCAGAGAACTTTAAAACATATTTTGGTGAGAAAATGGGCGAGTTCATCACCGCTTTGCATAATGATGAAATTTCCAACAAGTAATCCACGCCCATAGTCCCCCTACAATCAAGCCCTAAAGCTTGATACAAACCCACCTAGCGCGCAAGCCTATGTCTCGCGTGCTTTGGCTACGCATCTTTAGGCAGTGTGCCAAGGTGGGTGCGCAGCGTCTCAAGGTAGAGCTGGTAGTTGGCATTAGCGCGATCTTGTGGGCGAGTGGGGTGGTGGATATGATAGCCCGCAGCGCAAAACTTCAGCCTAGCACTTCTCCCCCCAGCAAACAAAAACCTAGCCACAAACTCCCAATCTTCTGACCCGTGTCCTGTGAAGCTCTCATTAAACCCACCTACTCTCTCAAAATCTGCTTTATAAAAGCTCATATTGCAGCCCCCAACATTTGCCTTGGTGGTTTTTTTGAAGCGTTTTGCGCTTGATTTGCTACACACATACACAAGCCACGCTAAAGGCACGCAGCGATAAGCCTTCCAGCTTTTGTATTTAAAGCTCTCTTTATACGCGTTTGTATCGCCATTAGCGCGACAGGCTAAAATCTCTTTGGAAGTGCTTTCACCAAGCATTGTGCGAGAGCCTCCTAGGCACAATCCCCTTTTGGCAAATCGCAGATGATCAGCGATAAAGTGCGGGTCTAAAATCATATCGCCATCAATCATAATAATATATTCCCGCGTGGTGGCGCGGATACCACTATTGCGACTGGCACTAAGGCGAAACCCCTTATCCTCTTGCCAGATATGGCGCAGGGGGCAGGGGAAGCTCTTGGCATAGGATTCTATAAGAATTCTAGTATCATCTGTGCTGCCATCATCAGCGATGATCACTTCTGCTGGGAGTGGGGCAAGATCTCGCACAGAATCTAGCACCAAAGCCAAGCGATCTGGGGAGTTGTAGGTGGTGATGACAAGCGAGACATCGCTAGGGGCTAGCGGATAGGTAATGCCGTGGGATTTAAGCATAGCAAGGTAGCGTTTGTCGTTGATGGCTAGGGCTTCTTGGTTAATGTTGCTATCGTGGTGGATATGGTAAGCCACTGCGCTAAAGGTTACGCGCTTGAGCCTGCCACCTTGGAGCAAAAGCCGCGCGACAAAGTCTGTATCATCTCGCCCCCAGCCCGTATAGCCCTCATCAAATCCACCCAGCTTCTCCCAATCACTCTTATAAAAGCTCATATTACAAGTGCGCACAACAGGCTTGAGATATGGACTCTTGCGCAGGTGGCGCGTAGTTGTGGAGCGTAGGTTTGCCAAATATGCCATAAATCCTATGCGATAAGACTTAGCCTTTTTATGTGCAAATGCTATGGTGTAGGCGCGTCTATCGTGCGAGTTTTGCGCCTTGGCGGCTAGAATCTCTTGGGTTGCAGAAGCGCTTAGCCATGTCCTAGAGCCTTGCAGCACTACACTCCTTTTAGCAAAGCGCAGATGATCAGCGATGAAATGAGAATCTAAAATCATATCGCCATCGATTGTAATGATGTAGTCTTGCGTAGCGGCTTTTATACCCTTGTTGCGACTAATGCTAACGCGAAACCCCTTATCCTCTTGCCAGATATGGCGCAGGGGGCAGGGGAAGCTCTTGGCATAGGATTCTATAAGAATTCTAGTATCATCTGTGCTGCCATCATCAGCGATGATCACTTCTGCTGGGAGTGGGGCAAGATCTCGCACAGAATCTAGCACCAAAGCCAAGCGATCTGGGGAATTATAAGTGGTGATGACAAGCGAAGCACCTAGAGTTGTGCTTGCTGGGGTTGTGTTGGTCTGCATTGGGGGTTTGGTGAGAGAGTGCTTAGGCAAGTGCTTGAAATGGGCTATTTAAAAGTCGTGCCGCCATCGATGACGATTGTCTGCCCTGTGAGCCAGCCGCTTTGAGCGCAGTCGCATAAGAAATACGCCGCGCCAGCTAAATCCTCTGGCGCGCCCATACGATTAAGCGGGGATTGCTCCTCGACTTTGGCGCGCACTTCTGCATAGTCTGGGAAAGCACGCAGTGCATCTGTATCAATCGGTCCCCCACTCACAGCATTGACACGGATTCCCCACTCGCCAAGCTCGGCGGCTGCGTATTTGACCATTGTTTCTACTGCGTTTTTGCAGTTGCCGTGCCCTGCGTAGTTTGGCATATAGACAAGATTGCCTGTGGAGCTTAGGGAGATGATAGAGCCTCCGCCTACTTCTTTCATACGCTTTGCTGCCTCTTGCGCGCCCACGACAAAGGCTAGCACTGTGGCAGTGTAGATATTGTTTAACCCTCTAGGACGCAAGCGCATAAAAGGTCCAAACCCGCCAGCCACACTTTTGCCATAAATGATTGCATTGCTTACAAAAAAATCCACGCGAGAAAAATCAGCATCAATCTTGCTAAAAAGCTCGCTATACTGCTCTGGCTCTAGCACATTTAGTGGATAGTAGCGAGCCTTGATACCAAAAGTGGATTCTACATCTTTGGCGATTTTATCGGCTTCTTCTTCATTTTTATTGTATGTGAAAGCTACATTTACGCCATTTTGCGCGAATTTATACAAAATCGCCTTGCCGATACCGCGCGTAGCCCCTGATATGACAAGCGTTTTGCCTTTCATTTGATTAGAGCCTTGGGATTGTGTCATTGCTTCACCTCATAATGTTGTAATGTCTGCTCGATATAGCGCAGATTTTCCGCGCTTGGAGCAAGCAGCGGCAGTCGATATTCTAGGCTTGATATAAGCCCTGATAGATACATCGCTGCTTTGATAGGGATAGGATTGCTCTCGCAAAACAAAGCGCAATTTATAGCATAAAGTTCATTATTTATAGCTTTTGATTCTTTAAATTTTCGCTCCAAGGCTAGGTGTGTAAGCGTAGAAATTTTATCTGGCAAAAGATTGCCGCTAACGGAGATCACGCCACTGCCGCCATTAGCAAGTATGGGGTAATTGATTGCATCTTCTCCGCTAAATATCGCAAAATCTGGCGCAAGCGTATTTAGCTCGACTATGCGCTCCATAGAGCCGCTAGCCTCTTTAATGGCGGTGATATTTGGCACATCGTTATACAGCCGTATCGCCGTGCTTGGCTCGATATTGACTCCTGTGCGAGAGGGGACATTATAGAGCATAAGGGGGATTTCCACCGATTGTGCTACGGCTTTGTAATGCTGATATAGTCCTTCTTGGGTGGGCTTGTTGTAGTAGGGACTCACGCACAAAATCCCATCTGCGCCACATTGCTGCGCAAATCGAGCTAGCTCTATGGCTTCAGCAGTGGAGTTGCTCCCAGCACCTGCTAGC
Source organism: uncultured Helicobacter sp. (assembly GCF_937906905.1). Classification (GTDB taxonomy): domain Bacteria; phylum Campylobacterota; class Campylobacteria; order Campylobacterales; family Helicobacteraceae; genus Helicobacter_B. The sequence goes on from NZ_CALERY010000002.1 coordinate 214,247, forward strand.
ACCTTTGTGCCGCTATTTTTGCAGACACTCACAGCGATTTCTATGCACTCTTTATGCTCATTGTGTGAGAGCGTGGCGGACTCTCCTGTGGTGCCAACAGGCACGCACGCGTCCATTCCATAGCGGATTTGCCGCTTGATGAGTGAGATGAAGCACTCTTCATCAATCTTGCCGTTTTTAAAGGGCGTGATAAGCGCACTCATCGCGCCGAGAATGGGGGCTGCTGGCTTGGCAGGCATGTATGCTCCTTTGCGTGGGTTGGATTCTGGGTGCTCTATTTTCTAGGCTTCTTGGTTGGGTCGCTGGCGGTGCTGGTTTTTTGGCTTTCTAGAGAAGCTTGAGATTCTTGGGGCTGATTTTGCAAGATCGCTACGCTTAGGCTATCTTGGATAAAATATTTATTAGCCACTTGGATAAGATGATCAAGCGTGAGCTTTGCAAACTCTGCTTCAAACTCCAGCAATGGGCGCAAATCATCACGCGCAAGAAATGCCCCAAAAAGCCCAGCCACAGAGCTTGACTTCTCAAGCGAATACACAAAACTCGCACGCATATTGCGCTTGACCTTTTCAAGCTCCTCTTGCGTGATTTTACCCTGCTTGATTTGCTCGATGATAGAGAGAATCTCTTTTTGCAAGACTTTCGCGCTAACCCCTTCGTTCCCCGCGGCAATAATCATAAACACCCCATCATCTTTCAGCCCCATAGAAGAGACTGAAATCTCGCTCGCGAGGTTTTTCTTATCGATGAGAGCAGAATCTAATAATGCTGATTTTCCGCCACTTAGGATATCACCAAGCGCAGAGAGCGCGACCCTATCCTCATGTGCGAAATTTGGGATTTTATACCCCATGGCAAGCCATTCTATCTGGGTGGGCTTTTTGACAATCACTTCGCGGTAGCCGTCTTGATTGGGCTCTTTGATCGTGCGCTTAGGCAGTGCTCTAGCGGGCTTAATATGGGCAAAATGCTTTTTGGCACTAGCAAATACTTTTTCTGGTGCGATATCGCCAGCTACGACGATTATGGCATTGCTGGGCTGGTAGTAAGTATCGTAAAATTCTTTAATATCCCCAATCTCCCAGTGCAAAATATCGTCCATAAACCCTATAGGCGTCCAGTGGTAAGAATGGTGTAAGAATGCAGTATTGAAAAAGCGGAAATACAAATACCCCACAGGTGAGTTATCTGTGCGCCACCTGCGCTCTTCTGCTACGACTTGACGCTCCTGCTGGAACTCCTCATCTTTTAGCGAGAGATTGCGCATAAGCTCGGCAAAAAGCTTCAGTGAAGTATCAACATGCTCCGCGCTTGATTTGATGAAATAGCGCGTATAGTCAAATCCTGTGGAGGCATTATCCACGCCGCCAAAGCCTTTGACGATTTTATCAAACTCACCTGCTTTTAGATTCTGGGTAGATTTGAAGCTCAAATGCTCGAGCATGTGCGCGATCCCACTTTTGCCCATAACCTCATCACGAGAGCCGACTTTATAGAAAATATCGCTCTCTATCACACCACTGCCATTATCCATAGGGATAACAACAATCCGCAAGCCATTTAGCAGACTCTGCTCAAAAAATTGCGGGAGAATACCTTTGCCCATCATTGCGCTCATCAATACTCCTAATAGAAAAAAATACAAAAAGACATATCGCATACAACTATCCCTTACAAATCCTCTAAACTAGATTCTGCACTAGGCTATGCTAGTTTCTCTCCAGATTTTACCCAGACTTTTGACAATCTCGCGCACTTAGGCAAATCTAGCGAAAATCTGCACCAACAGCCTCTGCAATATTACCAAAGCCATCGTTTTTAAGCAGAGCAGCAAGCTCGCGATTAAGATTCTGGCAAAGACTTGGTCCTGCATACACAAGCCCAGTATAGACTTGCAGCAGACTCGCGCCAAGCCGGATTCGCTCATACGCATCGTGTGCATCGAAAATCCCGCCCACACTGATGAGTGCTGTTTTGTTATGTAGCTCTTTGCCAAGCACAGCAAAAAGCTCCTTGCTTTTCTCCCGCAAAGCCGCACCACTGATTCCACCCTGCTTAGGATTGGCGATGAGCGAGGTATCGGTTGTTGTATTTGTAGCGATGATTCCGCTTGCACCATGATCGATAGCTTTATGGCATACGCTTAGTGCGACATCAGCTTCCATATCGGGCGCTATTTTTAAAAATAGTGGTTTTTTGGTCTTTTTTCTCGCCATTTTGAAAAGCGATTCTACGAACTTTTCATTTTGCAAATCGCGTAGATTTGGGGTATTTGGTGAAGAAAGGTTGAAAGTATAATAATCCCCCACGCCCAGCACATCTTCAAGCGCGTTTTGGTAGTTTAGCAGCGCATCATCACCTGTGATTTCTTTGTTTTTCCCGATATTTACCCCAAGCGGAATCGCAAAGGGTGTAAGCGGTTCGAGTGTTTTTGCCAGCGCGACACTGCCCAGATTATTAAACCCCATAGCATTTTGCAAGCTTTGCTCATTTTCGTGGCGAAAGAGTCTAGGCTTTGGATTCCCACTTTGGGGGATTTTAGTAATTGTCCCAAGCTCCAAATACCCAAAGCCAAGCGCACTAAGCGCTTTGACATTATGCGCATCTTTGTCAAACCCAGCGGCTAGACCGATAGGATTATAGAATCTCATGCCACACACTTCTTGCGCCAAGCTTTCATCAGCATAGCTACAAAATCGCAGTAGCACATCATCGCTAAATGGCAGCGCACGAAATGCTTTGAGTGCCTGCTGGGAGAAATGGTGGATCTTCTCTGGATCGACTTTAAAAAGTAGCGGCTGCAGCCTCTGGTATAGCCCCATACTTGCTCCTTAGATTATGCTTAGTGTGGAAATGGTGCAATTATGCCTAATGGTTGTTGTTTTATCAATAAATTATCCTATCTGCCCTGGGAACGCCCAATGCTAGAATCTGGACACTAGAGAGATCCTGGCTTCCATACAACCAAAAGTCGCGAGAATCTACCAAATCAGTGCTGATTCACCCAATCTAGGATTCTCCAACCATGCGTTGCAGGAGTTTTTTCGCCTTGGCTTGGGCGGCTTTTTTGTTAGAGTTTGAGCTATAAATCTCATTGACATAGCGCTCATATACAATTTGCGAGGAGATTGGATTCTCCTTGGGGGTGGGGATTTTGCGATACTCACCATCGCTTAAAAGCTCATGTGCCTGGACATTATCACTTAGCTGGATTGTGAGAATTTCTATAAGTCTATCGGCGATTAGCTTGTTTGTCGCTGGGGTAAGCAGCTCGACACGGCGCTCGAGATTTCTGGGCATGAGATCTGCGCTGGAGAAATACACTCGCTCTTTAGCATGGGCGAAATAGTAGATTCTAGCATGTTCTAAATATTTGCCAATGATTGAATGCACGCGGATATTTTCACTCATGCCTTTAACCCCCGGGCGTAAGCAGCACACACCGCGGATAATAAGATCAATTTGCACACCAGCTTTTGAAGCAGCATAGAGCGCCCTTATCACATCAGTATCGACAATGGCATTAGCTTTTAAGATGATTCGCCCATCTTTGCCATGCGTAGATTCTGCTTTGATGAGATCTAGGATTTGGGGCTTAATCTGCGTAGGTGCCACACGCAGGGTATCGAGCTCGGTTTTATGCGAGCTACCTGTGGAGAGCGAGTGAAACAGCTTGACCACATCATTACTAATTGCTGGATTACTCGTAAAAAGGCTTATATCTGTATAGATTTTCGCCGAGGCGGTGTTGTAGTTTCCTGTGCTTAGATGGACATATTCGATGATTTTATCGCCCACTTTTTTAATCACAAGCGCAACTTTGGCATGGACTTTGAGTCCTGGCACACCATAGATGACATGCGCGCCAGCAGATTCTAGTGCGCGCGCCCAATGCAAGTTGTTCTCCTCATCAAAGCGAGCTTTAAGCTCGACAAGCACGGTTACTTGCTTTTCTTCTGCTGCTTGGATTAGGGCTTTGACTATGGGGGAATTTTTGCCCACGCGATAGAGTGTCATACGAATGGAGAGGACATCTTTGTCCTTCGCAGCAGTGGTGATAAAATCTACCACCGGGTCAAAGCTCTCATAAGGGTGAAATGCGATAATATCGCTGGATTCTATGGTGTCTAGGATATTGCCTTCAGGGTCGATGGGCGGCAGAGTCTTAGGCACAAATGGCGCAGAGCCCAAATGCGCAAAATCTTTTGCCCCTACAAGCTCCCAGAGCGAGCCAAGATTTAGCAAAATCGAGTAAGAATACACATCTTCAAGCACGACTTCTACTTGCTTTTGGACAAATTCCTTAAGCTCTATCTTGCCCTCTCCTATCTCTAGGCGTGTGATCTCCCCTCTCCGCCGAGCGCGCAAGCCCTCACTCATTAGCTGCATAAAGTCATCAGCTTCATCTTCTTCTATCTCAAAATCCGCATTGCGCGTTACGCGAAATGGCACATAATGCTCCAAGCTATATCCTAGGAAAAGCTCTGCTGCAAACTCCCCTACGATACTCTCCACAGGCACAAACACCCCGCCATCAAGCTCGACAAACCGCTTCAGCACGCGTGGAATCCGCACAATGCCAAATTTCTGCTCTTTCGTCTCATTATGCGCAAGCTCCACAGCAATCCCAAAGCTTAAGTTATTCAAATGCGGGAATGGGTGAGTAGAATCCACTACAATTGGCACAATAACCGGATAAAGATAGCGCAAAAAATACTCGCGCAAACCCTGCTTCTGCGTTTTGTTTAGCTCGCTGAAATTTTTTACCTTGAGCCCTTCTTTATCGAGCTTATCCGCAATCTCAGTAAAAAGCTCTTGGACATGAGATTTTTCTGTGTGGAGATACTCACGGATATGAGCGAGCTGCTGGGCAGAGGTGAGTTTGTCCGCGCCAATCTCACTAATCCCGCTTGCATAGAGCTTTTTAAGCCCCGCTACTCGAATCATATAAAACTCATCGAGATTTGTGCCATAGATTGCAAGGAATTTCAATCGATCAAGTAATGGAGTCTGGGCATTTTTCGCCTCATGTAAGACACGCGTATTAAACCGCAGCCATGATAATTCTCTATTGAAAAACATCGTATCTGCCATTTCCATAATTTTTCCTTGTTATGAGTTGCTCTTTATTGTATCTTAAAGAATGCAAATTTTTCTATTTTGCTCGAAGCAAAAGTTAGGCAGAAGCCAGGAGCTTTATAGGGGAATCGATAGCGATCCAGAGTCCAAGCGCAATCCAGTGCGAGTGGAGATTCTGGGCTACATTATGGGATTCTAGTGCAAGGAGCTGGATAGATTCTGGGCTAATGGTGCATTGGAGCTGCTAGCTAGCAATTTACGCGTTTGCCTGCGATGATGACTTGCTCCACAGCGCCAGAGAGCGTCTCGCCATTATAGGGGCTGGAAAGATCGCTAATGGTGTGCGTGTGGTGTAGATCAGCGATGATGAGATCCGCATCTAGCCCCACTTCTAGCGCGCCTTTTGGCAGGGAGAGAAGCCTAGCTTGTGCATAGGAAGTAAGCTCGCTAAAGCGCGAGAGTGTGATTAGCCCGGATTTCACAAGATGGCTAAAGCCTAGTGAGAAGTAATGCTCTAGCGCGTTTATCCCAAAGCTAGCAGACTCAAAGACTTGGTCTTTTTTAGACTTGTAGCTATCGCTTTGCAAGCAAGTAAGCAGGCTAATGCCAGAATCTAAATGCGCGCGGAGCTTTTCACGCGTGGTAGGGTCTTTAAGCGGAGGGAAGAGCTTAAATCGCGTGTCAAACGCCGCGCAATGCTCATCGCTTAAAATCAAGTGGTGCAAGGAGGTCTGCGCTAAGATTTGCGCACCCATTTGCCTGAAGCACTCGATAATCTGCAAGGATTCTACCTCGCTAATGACATCAAACACCCACTTTGTCCCACTATATCGCGCTAGCTCACAGAGCTTTGCTACTTGCAGGGTTTGGGCTAGAGGGGGGATCGCTGGAAGCCCTAGCTGCGCACTTACTTGGGACTCATTCATCACGCCCTCACTTAGGCTTGGCTCTTGGGGGCTGGCGATGATGGGGACTTGGAGCATTTGGGCGTATTGAGCGATTTTGTAGAGTGTGTAGCCATCGAGCGCTTGACTAGTGTCTTTTGCTTCATTTTGTGCCTGCCCGCCTTTTGCACCCTTGCCCTCTCCTGGCGTGCCAGATTCTGGGGCGAAATCCAAGTAAATCGCGCGCGCTCCAGAATCCACAAGCATGGCGATTTCGCCCATTTGACCAGCACATTCTTGGAGCTTGCACGGCGCGATACTAGGAAAAAAATGCACATGCAAACCAGAATCTAGCAAAGAGACCAGCTCGATAATCGCAGCAGAATCGATACGAGGAGTGGATTCTGGACGCAGGAGGATACTGCCTACGCCACCTTTGAGGGCTTTTTGCGTGAGGGTTTCGAGGTTTTTGCGCGAGAGGGTTTTGTTTTTGGGGTAAGCCATATCAATCAGCGCTGGCATGATCACCCGCGCCCCACATTCGATAACTTCCTCATTTGCTTGTGGCAAGAGATCTTGCCCGATCTCGCATATCACGCCATTTGCGATACGCAAATCCGCCCTCGTCTCTCCCTGATAATCACACAATGTGCCGTTTTTTAGTAGCATATTCTCCCCTTAAGATATAAATTAACCCCAAATCAATGCGCTCCACCACTGCGAGAGCAAATCCACACTCCCTGCCATGATAAGCACACCCATGATGATAAGCACCACCCCAGAAATAATCTCAATAGTGCGCATAAATCGCTTCAATCGCGCGAGCAAGCGAAACCCACGCTCCAGCAGTAGCGCTACGAGTAAAAACGGAAGTGCAAGCCCGCAGGCATAAAGTAGCAACAACACCACACCATAGTCCGTCGTCCCCACCACGAGCGTGATTGCGCCAAATATCGCGCCCGTGCAGGGCGTATAGCCAAGTGCAAAGCTAAGCCCCAGCACAAAAGGCGCGAAAATCTCCACAATCCTCGCGCGCCAGGTAAGCTTCAAATCAACATGCAAAGTTTTATAGAGAAAATTTAGTCGCCAAATCCCCAAAAAATGTATGCCAAAACCAAGCACAATAAGTCCTGCGACGATATTTACAACCCTAGACTGCATAAGTGTGATGACACTTGATAATGCGAGTCCTAGCCCTACAAACACCAGCGAGAATCCAAGCACAAACAGACACGAGCGCCAGAAAATTTTGAGCCGCAAGCTCTGCCCGCCTTGAGCAATATGACTAGAATCAAGCTGCTCGAGTGAAACGCCCGAGATGTAGGACATATACGCTGGGACAAGCGGGAGAATGCAAGGAGAGAGAAATGAAAGCGCACCTGCGACAAATGCAATAACAAACGGCATAGCAGCAGTGCCATTGTAGAACGATTGCAGTAGCAGCTCTTCCATTAAATTCATATCCTAATGTTGTGGTATGTATGTGATTGCATGCCTTATAGATTCTGGGTGGTTAAACATTGGCTGAAATTGTAACGATTTTATGTAATTTTTGCTATGATTTGGGGCTTTTGTTGATGACTGGGCAAAGTTTTATCAGGGCTTTGGACTTTCTCGTATTTTATCCCTACAATAATTTTTCAAAGGAGAGTAAATGGATTTTCTTGTAAATCTTAGCGAGGGCTGGCAGTTTAGCATTCAGCTTTTGGTGGTGCTTATTTGTCTATTTTATGGTGCGCAAAAAGGCGGTATCACGCTAGGGCTGCTTGGTGGGATTGGTATTTTTGTGCTTGTGTTTGGCTTTGACATTAAGCCGGGCAAACCTGCCATTGATGTTATGCTTACGATTTTGGCGGTTGTGGTGGCAAGTGCGACATTGCAAGCAAGTGGTGGGCTAGATGTTATGCTGCAAATTGCGGAGAGAATCCTGCGCCGCAATCCAAAATTCCTAACCATTCTTGCCCCCTTTGTTACCTGCTTCCTTACAATGCTCTGTGGCACAGGGCATGTTGTTTATACGATTATGCCTATCATCTATGATATTGCGATTAAAAACAATATCCGCCCAGAGCGACCTATGGCAGCTGCGTCTATCAGCTCGCAAATGGGGATTGTCGCCTCGCCTGTATCCGTGGCGGTAGTGAGCCTAACCGCGCTACTTCTCAATGCAGATCATAAGCTTGCAGGCTTTGATGGCTATATCAACTTGCTGCAAATCACTATCCCTAGCACATTGTTTGGCGTGCTGATGATTGGGATTTTTAGCTGGTTTAGGGGGAAAGATTTGGACAAAGATCCAGTGTTTCAAGCAAAGCTCAAAGATCCAGAGTTTAAGCAATATGTCTATGGGGATTCTAAAACGCTGCTAGGTGTAAAACTGCCGAAAAAAGACTGGGTAGCGATGTGGATATTCCTAGGGGCGATTGGTGTGGTCGCGTTGATTGGGGCGTTTGACTCGCTTAAGCCCACTTGGGGACAGAAGTATGACTACAAGGCGACTTTAGAGTCTGGCACTACATTGAAATGGACTCCAGAAAAGAGCGATAAAGGAGTCTTCACGCTTAAAGATGTCAAAATCGCTGATGTGGATAATCCCGGAGAAAAAATCGGGCTTGATAAGGCGATTAAAGCTGATAAGCTTGGCAAAGTAGAAGAAGGCAAGGTAGAGAAAGTCTATAAAGCCGATAAACTTGGCAACCCTGATATGGATAAAATCTCTATGGTGCATATTATCCAAATGTTTATGCTCCTAGCTGGCTCGCTTATCATCATTTTCACCAAAGTTGATCCCAAAAAGATCGGTAGCAACGAGATTTTCAAATCTGGTATGATAGCACTTGTGGCGGTGTTTGGGATTTCTTGGATGGCGGATACGATGTTTGCCGTGCATACGCCGATGATGAAATCAGCCCTAGGTGATATTGTTAAGGCACACCCTTGGACTTATGCGATTATGCTGCTGCTTATTTCAAAGTTTGTTAATTCTCAAGCCGCAGCTCTTGCAGCATTTGTGCCAATCGCCCTAAGCATTGGTGTGGAGCCTGGGATCATCGTGGCATTTGCCGCAGCGTGCTATGGCTACTATATTTTGCCAACTTACCCAAGCGATCTAGCGACCATTCAGTTTGACAGAAGTGGGACGACACATATTGGTAAATTTGTCATCAACCATAGCTTCATCTTGCCCGGGCTTATTGGGGTGTTTAGCTCTTGCTGTATTGGGTATGTGCTGGCGATGGTGGCAGGCTATATTTAGTTTTTTAAACAATTCAGCTTTGGGTGGGCAATGCGGCAGTATTGCGATTTTTGTGAAAGGCACGACCGCTAAGGTCGCTAACCTTCCCCAAAAATCGCAAAGCTCCCACAGCCCCACCGCAAATCTTAGAATCGTGTTGAGACAAACAAGCGTAAAAAGCGGATTCTAGCTCCAAATCCTAGAATCCTTTGCGAAGTCTTACATTTTTGAGTCTTATCCTTAGAATCCACTTTTTCACTAGCGGCGTTTCCGTCATTGCGAGCGGTGCTTGCACCGCGTGGCAATCCATACTTGCGCGTTAATTATGTTGTTTCAAAAGTGGATTCTAGGGAGTGAAGTAACTTTTAGGGCAAACGATTCTAAGGTTTGCGGTGTTGCTTTGCTTGCTTTGCTAAAATTTTGGGGTAGGAGTTACCTAAGCGGTAATGACTGCCTCAAAATTTGAGCAATCAGGCAAATGGATACCCAAAACTGAATCGCTTGAAAAAGTGGATTCTAGGGATAAGGTCATAAAAAAGCACTCCCACCTAAAACCCAAGCCACAAGGAGAGAAAATGAAAAAACTTAGCAAAATCCTAGCAATCTTTGCCATACTCGTAGCAGTGGGGTCTGGGATATTTACCGCCTGCTTTTTTAATCATCAAAGTAGCTTGCAAGAGAGAATGCCCAATATGGTCGATATGCCCCTCCACTATGAAAGTCTATCGTATGAAAGTCTATCGAATGTCGGTCCGGTTGTCAGCAAAGTAGCTCCCCACGCTATGAGAGTCGCGCCAAACCACAGAGAAATGGCAAAATCCACCGACTCTTTTGTGCAAAAAGATGAAAATCCCTTCAAACTTGTGGCAAATAATCCGCTCTCTACCTTTAGCTCCGATGTCGATACCGCTTCGTATGCCATTGTGCGCAAAGTCATAGAGTCTGGCAGATTGCCTAGCCCTGATATGGTGCGTATAGAGGAGCTGCTCAATAGCTTTTCCTACAATTATCAAGCACCAAAGGGCGATGAGCCAATCTCCATAAACCTAGAGCTCGCACCCGCTCTGTGGAATCCTGCGCACAAAATCGCGCGCATAGGCTTGCAGGCAAAGGCGATTGACTGGGATAAACGCAAGCCATTTAATCTTGTTTTCCTTATCGATACTTCTGGCTCGATGCAAGGTGAGAGCCGCCTAGGGCTTGTGCAAAAGTCCCTAAAACTCCTAGTAGAAAATCTAAGCTCCAAAGATTCTGTGGGGATTGTTACCTACGCTGGAAGCTCTACAATCGCGCTAAAGCCCACTAATGATAAGAAAAAGATCCTAGAAGCTATCGACTCACTTAGTGCCTCTGGCAGCACACACGGAAGTGCTGGGATAGAGGACGCCTATAAGCTTGCGCAAAAGCATTTTATCAACGGCGGATATAATCGCGTGATCCTAGCTACTGATGGGGATTTCAATGTGGGGATCACAAGCGAAAAAGACTTGCTAGACCTCATCAAGCAAAAGGCGCAGGGCGGGATCTATCTCTCGGTGTTTGGCTATGGTATGGGGAACTACAAAGACTCTATGCTTCAAAAGCTCGCCGACTCTGGCAATGGTAACTACGGCTATATCGACACGCTCCTTGAAGCCAAAAAGCACCTAGTCGAGCAAGTAGGTGCTACACTCATTACCGTGGCAAAAGATGTGAAAATCCAAGTGGAGTTTAACCCTGCTAAAGTCGCTGCATATCGGCTTATCGGCTATGAGAAGCGATTGCTAAATGATGAGGACTTCAACGATGATAGCAAGGACGCAGGTGAAATGGGAAGCTCCCATCGCGTTACCGCGCTTTATGAGATTGTCCCTGTGGGGGTAGAATCTAGCCTAGCTACTCTCAATAATGCCAAGCTCGCCCCAGATGCCAAGGGCATTATAGATCCGCTCAAATACACCCAAACCACCAAGAAACAATCACCAAGTCAAGTAAATGGCGCAAATGAAAATGGTGCAGGAAGTGCCGAGTGGCTTAATGTCAAAATCCGCTACAAAGAGCCTGCCAACAAAGCGCGCAATGATGAGCGTAGCAAGCTTATCGAGCGCGCACTAGATTCTAGCGCGATTTTGGCTACACCTAGTGCAGATATGCGCTTCGCCCAGAGTGTGGCGGGCTTTGGGTTGCTGCTTATGGACTCTAAGTTTGTGGATTCTAGCTTTAGGGGCGATTCAAGTAGCAAAAATAGCACACAGAGCAAAAGCGGCTATCAAACAATCCTTGACACTCTAAGTCAGCAGGGCGTATGCGATGATAGCTATAAGCAGGAGTTCCTAGGGCTAGTGGCAAAGGCAAGCCGCCTTGCCAATCTTGCCAAATGACTTGGCAGGCTAGCCTTAAATCTACTTTAGCAAAAAGCCGTATTCATAGACTTTTACTTCTATCTTTTTGGCTAAGTTTTTTAAGGTGTAGTTGAGCTCTCCTAGCTTTTGCTTGTAGGCTTCATCTTGGGCTTTTTGGGGTGGGTTCATTTTGCCTTTGTCATTAAAGCCTTGAAAGTGGGCTTTGATGTCATAGAGTGCGGCGTTTGGGTTGTAGTCTTTAGAATCTCGTGTTTGTTCGTGGTAGTGCTTAAAAAGCTCTTTTCCTGCTTGTAGCACTTCTTTTGCTTCATCGCTAAAAATTAGTGGCTTTGTGGGAATAAAGTCTAGCTCATCTTTAAACAAGCTTTTACTATCAGTGCTTTTAGAATCTGGCTTGATTTTGCCTTGCAAAAAGTCTTGCATAAAGTAAGATTCAAAGGCTTCAGCTGCGTCTATATCTTTTTCACTAAAGGGGATAAAGTGATTTATGCCCTCTTTGCAAGTGATTCTATTTTGTCCGTGAAATAGCATAAAGGCAAGGCAGTCGCTATGAAACTCTGTGTCCTTTTCCCATTTTGTATTTGGGCTTAGGAATTGGTCTCTATCATTTATCCAAGTGGCTTTAATACAATGACGGACGGAGAAGTAAATGCTTGTTGGAATGAGATTATTTGGTGTTATGGTGTTTTTCATTTGATTGTTTGTTGGCATAAAATTTAATATTGCTATATGATTATTGTGTTGAAAATCTGGGGAGTCAGCCATTAAAATTCCAAGAATAGAATCTGTTGTTGGCTCAAAAGTTTTTAGCCACTTGTTAATGCTTTCTTTATTGTCTAGCGTTGTATAAAATCGCTTTTTTCCTAAACTCGCCCCGTTTTCATCAAAAGTATCTAGGGTTATGCTCTTTTTCATTCAATGCCTTTTAGCATATCGCTTAGAATCTGTTTTAGCTCATCTTTACTTAGCTCATCACTTGCTACGCTAACGATAATGTCTTCTAGCTTTTGATAGAAGTCTTTTGGCGTGGCTTTGTGGTTGAGCGTTATAAAGGCATCGCCGATAAGCAATGCGGTGCGTTTATTACCATCTGCAAAGGGGTGAAACTTCACACAGGCAAACATTATATGCGTAAGCTTATCTATAAATCTTGGGTAATAATCATCATTTTGGATTTGTGTTAAAGCAGAATCTAAAAGAGCGATTTGCTTAGGGTTTGCCCCTTTTAGTCCGCCTATTTCATCTAGCATATCATCGTGGATTTTTTGCACTTCTTGTAAGCTTAAATATCTCATTTATCTTTTAGCCTTTCAAATACTGAGCGAATCTCTGGGTCTTGTAACTTGTTTTTTAACTGCTCTCTTACACTTTCAAAATCGCTTTTAGATTCTGGCTCTTTTGTAATCTTTAAATCACTTTTTAAGCCTTTTAGGCTTTCAATCACTTGCAAAAGTTTAGAATCTACATTTTCTAATATCAAAGTCATTTCTGCTCCTTTTATCAAATTTAAAACACTTCGCTATGGCTACTAATACGCATTGCCACTAGTTCTAAAAAGTCATCATTGTAACGATAAATCAGCACTAAACAAGGCGCGGATATGGCAGTCCCTACAATTTGCATACTCTCCTTTAAGTGCGTGGTCTTTGTATTTTGGCTCTAGACTCTCACCATTAGCAAGGCGTGTGAGAATCTCTAGCGTATGCTCTTGGTCTTTTGGGCTTAACTTTTTAAAGTCTTTTTTAAAAGCTTTTGTATAGGTGATTGTGTATTTCACGATAGAAGCTCCGCTTTTAGCTCCTCTATGCTGTCAAAAGATTTTAGTGTGCCTTTCTTGCGTTTTTTCTCAATCTCTTTAAGCGATTTTTTTAGCTTTTTTGCTGCTTTTTTGCTTGGTGTGTAGTCGTGGGCTTTACAAATAGGGCATTCATCTTGCACTTCTATTTGCAAGTCTTTATTTAATCCTTGTAAAGATTCTATAACACGCAAGGTGTTTGTATCTACATTTTCTAATATCAAAGTCATTTTCTACTCCTTAGTGTATTTTTTGGATTCTAGCAAAATATTTGTGCTTTAGCTTATTACTATTCTTTTTGGCTTAAATCCCATATCAAAAAGCCTATGGGGAAGTTTCCTTTGACATTATCAAAGGTGTAAGCTGGAGCGATAAAGCCTTTTAGAAACTTTGCTTGAAAAGTCTCTCTAAACTTTACAAAATTACTAGAGTTAATGTATTTCAATTTTGAAAAGGCGGCTAGGTGGCAGTGTGGAATCTCATTGTAGATTCTAAAGAAAAATTGTGCGAAAAGCTCATTACTCGCCTTCCCCATAGAATCTTTGTAGCGTTCATAGGTGGCATTACCTAGGCTTACGCCATCTTTATTTTTGCCTGTGCCTGTGGTTTGTGCTGTTGTGCCAGCTTCTGCATAGGGTGGATTGATGAATATAATCAGCTTTTTGCGCTCATTTTCATCGGCTAGGATTTGCCGCAGCTTCTTAGGCAGTTTAGATTCTGGAGCATGAGAGTCCAAGCTATCATTTAGAAAATCAAACTGAAAGATATGATTTTCTAGTAGCGGCAGAGAGGCATTGCGAGAGAGCTCTTTCATCACATCTACATCGGGCACATCAAGCGTGGAGGCAAAAATACGCGCAGGGTTGTTGAGATTTGCCAGTAGGTTGCCCGTCCCTGCGGCACAATCCCAGATATAATACTCCTCCTGCCACTCCTCCCCTAAGGCTTTTTCAAGGTAGCTCTGTGCTTTTTCTACCCAGATCTGCGGGGTGAAAAATGAGCCTTTGCGCTCTCTAATGTCGCTTGGCACAAGCATATCTCGGCGCGAGATGATAAACTCCCAATACTCCTCTTTAGGCGGTCTCTCATAGAGATTCCAAAAGGCTATATGGGCTTTTTGCTCATCTCTAAACTCTGCCCGCTGCCCGCTAAAAAGCCCTAGCGAGTTTTTCTCACGCATAAGCTCGTAGTGATTATGCTCTAAAACCACAAAAAGCTTTTCTTTAATGCTTTGATTATCAATACTCAATAGGTCTGCCAAGAAAAAATCCGCTTCAATGATATTTGATTTTCTCGCAGCTTCCCAATCTATCCAAATAGAATCTTTCACGCTTGCAAGCCATTTTTGATACACGCTCATAAAGTTGTTTTTACTAATGGGGATTTTGTGGATTTGGTCATTGCTTAGCGTGAAGTTGGCTAGGATAAAAGCTCGCAACTCTTTGGCGTCATTTTTGAGATCAAACTGGAGCTTTTTAGAATCTAGCAGCGCACTTAGTGTGCCTTGGAGCTGCTTAAACTCTTTGCTATCGTGATTGCTTGGTGTAACATTCCAATTGAAGTCATTTTGGGAAAATACGCTCATCACCTCGTGATAAGGGATAAAGGCGATTTTCTCACAATCAAAAGCTCCTAAAAATAGCGGAGGCAGGTAGGATTCCTGCGTGCGCTCCTTGCCTATGGTAAGGATAAGCTGGATCAAAGACTCGATGATGTCAGCCTTGTTGCCCTTTTTCGCCTCTGCCCACAAAAAGTTTATGGGCTCAAAAAGTGTTTTGCTAGTAAAACTCACACAAAAGTCAATCCGCCCTAAAATTGCACTGCAATCAAGCGCACCTAAAATGGCTTTAGTATCTTTGTCAAGCTTAGAATCTTTCATGCTAAAAACTTCGAGTAGCTCTGGGTGCGTGGGATTTAGGCTGAAAAAATCCTGCTTGATTCTGGCTTTTATCTCTTCTTCTGCGAGATTGGTGGGGTAGAGAGTGGTGGTTTGACTCATTGACACTCCTTATTGACACTCTTTGGTGAATGTGCTTGGATTACAAAAACTTGTATGGAAGATTTGTGCTCAATTGTAACCAAAAGCGCGATAAATCAAAATATTTTGCAGCGAACTATCACTAAAGTCGCAGGACTGCAAGACAGGCAGATGGGCTAGATTCTCGCTTTTACTTAGTTTTGCTATACTGCGGCTTTGTTTTTGGCTTTATTTCGCGCATTTACAACACCAAGCAAGGAGCGATAATGGCAGTAGCAAACATTGATAAAGTGGCGGTGGCGGAGTTTTTTAGATTCTGCGATGACAATGAAGTGGAGTTTATCGACTTCCGCTTCACAGATATTAAGGGTGTGTGGCATCACATGAGTTTCTCACGCTCTGCAATTGATGAAGAAAGCTTCCAAGGGCTACCCTTTGACGCAAGCTCTATCCCTGCATGGCAGCCAGTGAATAAATCGGATATGATGATTATCCCTGATCCTGTGCGCTACTTCATCGATCCTTTTACTGCGGATACCACGGCGGTGGTGTTCTGCGATGTGTGGGATATTTACAAAAACGAGCCCTATGAAAAATGCCCGCGCTCTATCGTAAAACGCGCGATGAAATTTTTACGCGAGAGCGGTATTGGCGATGTGGCGTATTATGGACCAGAGAATGAGTTTTTCGTCTTTGATTCTATAAAGATAAAGGACGCGGTAAATTGCCAATACTACGAGCTGGATTCCGAAGAGGGCGAGTGGAATCGCGCTAAAGAGTTTGAAGGTGTCAATATCGGGCATCGCCCCGGGACTAAGGGCGGATACTTCCCTGTGGCTCCGGTGGATTCTATGGTGGATTTGCGTGCGGAGATGGTAAAGGTGCTCAACCAAGTGGGGCTAGAGACCTTTGTGGTGCATCACGAAGCCGCACAAGCACAAGGCGAAATAGGCGTGAAATTTGGCGATATGCTAGAAGCAGCAGATAATGTCCAAAAGCTCAAATATGTCGTCAAAATGGTCGCTCATCTCAATGGCAAAACTGCGACCTTTATGCCAAAGCCCTTGTATGGCGATAACGGCAGTGGCATGCATGTGCATATTAGCATTTGGAAAAATGGTGAGAATCTCTTCTGCGGAGATAAATATCAAGGACTAAGCGATACAGCACTCCACTTCCTTGGCGGAGTGCTGAAGCACGCAAGGGCATTAGCCGCTTTCACAAACCCTAGCACAAACTCCTATAAACGCTTAATCCCGGGCTTTGAAGCGCCAAGCATTCTTAGCTACTCCGCGCAAAATCGAAGTGCTAGCATTAGAATCCCGCACAACAGCGGAGGCAAAGCAAAACGAATGGAGTTTCGATTCCCTGATAGCTCGGCAAATCCTTACCTCGCCTTTGCAAGTCTTTTGTGCGCGGGGCTTGATGGGATTAGGAACAAAATCGATCCGGGCAAGCCTATGGAGATCAATCTCTTTGAGCTAACATTAGATGAAATTAGAGAAAAGGGCATTAAGCAGCTGCCCCACACGCTACGCCACGCTATTGAAGAAATGCTCGTAGATAAGGCGTATTTGAAAGAGGGTGGGGTGTTTAGCGAAGAGTTTATCCAAACTTATAAAGCCTATAAGTTTGAGACAGAAATCTGGCCCTGGGAAGCCCGCCCGCATCCATTTGAGTTTTTGACGACTTATAGCTGCTAGATTCTAGCGGCTATAAGTTGCGCAGTGCAAGTCTTATATACATATCCCAAAGGAGTAGCGATGACAATCTTTAGCAAAATTGTGCGAGGCGAGCTTCCTTGCAAAAAAGTCTATGAGAGTGATGAGTTTTTGGCATTTTATGACATCGCCCCAAAGGCAAAGGTGCATATCCTAGCGATCCCAAAGCGCGAGCTAAAAGACTTCAACGACATCACCCCAGAGCTTATGGGGCGATTTAGCGCGTTTATCTTAGAGGTTGTAGAAGTTGCAGGGATTAAGCAGAGCGGCTATCGGCTTATCACCAATACAGGCACAGATAGTGGGCAGGAAGTGCCGCATTTGCATTTTCATATACTAGGCGGAGAGCGGCTAGGGGGGATATGATGGATTTGGCTTTTGCTAGTAGGGATTCAGCTTTGGGTGAGCAATGCGGTTGATTGCGCTATTTTTGGGGCAGTCATTACCGCTCTAGGTAACTCCTACCTCAAAAATAGCGCAAAGCAGCCACAGCCCCACCGCAATTCCTAGAATCCTTTGAAGAAGAACAAGGGGCTGAGTGTGAAAAGTGGATTCTAGGGAAACGCCTATTTTCTGTCATCGCGAGGCTTGAAAAGTGGCGTGGCAATCATAAGTAACAAACACAAAAGGAGCAAAAGTGGATTCTAACCCACAATCGCAGCAAAAAAAGATATTTTTCGCCTGTGCGTTTGCACTATCTCTTGGGCTAATTATATGGCTTTACTACGCCTTTTTATACACGATAATTATCGCGGCACTGCTTTGTATCGCGACTTATTGGATCAAGGAGTTTTGCTACCACAAGACTAGGAGCAATCTGCTTGCCTCTGCCCTTAGCGTGCTTATCTTGCTGGCATTATTTATTATCCCGCTGTATTTTGTGATCCATCGTGGGGCAGTGGGGATTCTAGGGGTGGATTGGAAGCAAGCAGAAGTGTGGTTTCTCCAAATCAAAGAGCTTATCCGCAGTGCGCTGCATTATCTGCCCTTTATCCAAGCCCAAGATGTGCTAGCAAACTTTTCTTTCTCATCAATCGCTGGCTTTGTGAGTCGCCTTAGCACCATAGTGGGCAAAAGTAGCGTGGGCTTTGTGGTTGATGCGTGCTTCATCGTGCTGTTTTTATCGGTGTTTTTCTACTATGGTGGGGCGTGGTATGGGTATGTGCGTAAGCTCCTGCCCGTGCGCGATGAGCAAATCGACCTTATAGCCGCAGATGTAAGTGGCGTGCTACGCGTGGTGTTTTTCTCTACAATCTTAAATGTCTGTTTGCAGGGCTTTACCTTTGGGGTGCTAGCAAGTGCCTTTGGGCTAGATGGTGTGCTGCTTGGCGTGCTATATGGGCTTTGCTCACTTATCCCAATCGTGGGCGGTGCGCTTGTGTGGCTGCCTGTGGGGCTTGTTTTGTATGCGCAAGGCGAAGTGGTGCAAGCGGTGGTTTTGGTGATATATAGCGTTATTTTTATCGGCTTTGTTATCGATAATATTATCAAGCCCTTTCTTATCCGCATAGTCAATCGCAAGCTCTTAGATAAGCCGCTCAATATCAATGAATTTGTGATATTTTTTGCCATTTTTGCAGGACTCTCTGCGTGTGGATTCTGGGGCATTATCATAGGACCTGCGATCACGGCGTTTTTCATCGTTATGGTTAGAATCTATGAGCGCGACTTCGCACAGGGCAAATGACAGAGCAGCGCAAGCAAATTGCCCAAAATACAGATCACAAGGAATAGAGTATGATGAAAGTTTTACTTCAAGGTGGGCTTGGAAACCAAATGTTCCAATATGCTTTCGCGCGTGCTCTTGCGCATCGTGGGTTTGACATCGCGCTCGATGCGAGCTGGGGTTATACCAAACGCCCCAATATACGCGCCATCACAAAGAATGCAAAACTCATAGCCCCAGCCACTGCCCATGAGCAGATAGGGGGGGGGACTCTAAATATTCTTTAGATTCCAGCACACTAAACTCCAACCCCCACACTCGCAATCTCGAGCTTACTAGATTTCAAATTAGCCTGCCGATCTTGCACCATGAGTGCAACTCCTGGCTTGATTACTATAGCTGCATATATCATAAGGCATGGCAAAGACTTCTCCATAGAAACAAGCCCTATGCTAGAGCCATCTACGCCCTCATACATACTCGAGATTCTGCCAAGCTCGAGCAAGATTTTCATGCACATCGCCGATTCCATCAGTATAAATATTTTGAAGGAGATTTTACAAATCTTTGCTATTTCGCCCAGATAGATTCTATCCTACGCAAGGAATTTACCCCATGCCATATGAGAGAATCCACAAAAACCCTCCAAACCCAAATAAAACGCACAAGCAATTCTGTCTTCCTCCATATCCGCCGAGGAGACTATCTGCGGGCAGAAAACTGGGAGTATGTCAAGGCTGGAAGTGCTTACTACAACGGCGCGCTTAGGCTTATCACTTCATATTTGCATCGCCCGGTGGTGTTTGTGTTTAGTGATGATCTGGCATGGTGCAGAGAAAATCTCCTCTCCCTCCTAGATTCTAGGCTATGCGAGAAAGCCGAATTTGTCTTCATGGGCAATGATGATGAAAGCAACGCCACAGATGATCTGGCTCTCATGGCAAGCTGTGAGCACGCTATAATCGCAAACTCGACTTTCAGCTTCTGGGCTGCGTATCTCATCGCAAACCCAGATAAAATCGTTTGCGTCCCTAGCGTATACCTCTGGAATGGCGCTATGCCTAAATGCTATCCACAATCTTGGCATAAACTTGATGTGCATTGGGGACAAAAAGCTTGAAAAGAGCTTAAAAATCACTGCCAAGCACGCTGCTAGATCTAGCCATATAATCCAGACCCTCACCTAGCTCCACTTGACTAAATATTACATAAATAAAAATTTTAATAATATAATTGCGTCTCATGTATCCTAAGTGGATATTCCAATAAACTAGGGGACGATAATGAGACTTTCAATATTTCGCAGATTTTATGGGCAATTGGGGAAGATTCTCCATGCGGCGCTTCCAATACCCCTTGCCATAGCAATCTATCTGCCAGCAAGCCTAAGCGCCCAATCTACCAAAACACTCACTATCGCCATATCCTCCCCTGTGGGCGCGATAAATCCCCAAGGCTATGGGAGTAATGCAATGTTTGCCCAAGACCTTGTCTATGAGGGGCTAACCAAGCTTGATACCAAGGGTGATATTATCCCAAGTCTCGCCATCTCATGGAAGATAAGCCCTGATGGCAAACGCTATACATTTCGCCTGCGAGAGGGTGTTAGATTCTCTAACGGCGAGGTGTTTGACGCTGATGCTGTGATTCTCAACTTCCAATCAATCCTGCGTCATAGAGAGGCGCACAGCTGGGCAGGGCTCACGCGCGCACTGGAATCTGTCCAGAAGCAAGATAGCCACACAATCACGCTCATACTCAAATACCCCTACACTCCCACGCTAAATGAGCTTTCTTTCGTGCGACCATTTCGCTTTCTCGCTCCTAGCGCATTCCCAAGCGATCTTGACTTAAGCAAACACGACCCTACCCCCATAGGCACAGGCGCTTATACCCTAGCTAGCCATGAGAAATCTCAAGAAATATTCACAATAAATCCCTACTATACGGATAGAGAGAGTGGAAAAGTGCCATATTTTGACACGATCATCGCACGCATAATCTTTGACCCAAACTCCAAGCTCGCCGCGCTTAAGACCGGGCAAGTCGATGTCATCTATGGACAGGATTCTATCTCGCTTGATAGTTTTAGCCAGATTGTCCGCGCACAAAGCGCGCAGCCCAAGAATCCAAGCAACTCCACAAGCCGCGATTCAGTCTTGCGCGCATATACAAGCCCGAGTGCCTTTACAATCTCGCTTGTGCTAAACCCAAACTCCCCCGCTCTCGCCACACAATCCACCCGCGAAGCACTCATCAGCTTGATTGATGTCGATACGCTTATCCACTATGTCTATGGAAATCTCGCTACCAAAGCGCATTCTCTCTATGCGCCAAACTCAACCTTGCTTGCCAGCCTAGATACCAAAACCCCAGAATCTAAATCACCCAGTGCGACTAACCATACCCACGCTCGCACACTTTCTGCGCTTATAAACCCAGCTAAACCACTAGAGCTAATATTTATCAGCAATAACCCAGCCCAAAAAATGCTCGCAGAGATTATCCAAGCCCAAGCCAAATCCTACCATATCCCCATAGCACTCAAAGGCATAGAGCCTAGTGCTTACACGCGTAGTGTCGTTTCTGGGCACTTTGATCTGGCGTTTGCGCAGACTTGGGGCGCACCCTATGAGCCATTAAGCCATCTCTACTCCATGCAGGCACAAGGACATATAGAATACACGCTATTTGCCAATCTCCCACAAAAAACCCAAATCTATGAGCAAATCAATCGCGCGGTATTTGCCACAAACACTACAATAATGGAAAAGCATTTACGCCAAGCACTAGCACTTATCACAGAAAGCGCTACCATTCTCCCGCTCGCCCATGAGCGCAATCTCGCCCTCACCCGAAGCGACATAGAGGGCATAGATATGGGCGTAAATATCATGGATCTCCCCGTAGCCAAGTGGTATCGCAAATGACCCCAAAGGATCGACAATCCCCCATGAGCCTCCAAAATCCAGCAAACCAAGATTCCACAGCCACCACACCGCCCACACCTAGCATGCTAGATTCTAGTGGCATGATAACCACTCAAGCAAGCTTTGGGAAAAACTCTTGCCCCAGATTCTGGCACGCTGGATTTTGGCATAGTAGATTCTGGCGATACACATTTATTCGCTTGCTCTATTTGCTGCCTGTGTTGCTGGTGGCATCGTTTGGAGTTTTCATGCTGCTGCGACTTGGCGGAGGAGACCCTGTGGCGCAGTATCTCTCCCTCTCTAATCTCCCAAGCACACCCGAGAATCTAGCGCTTACTCGCGCGAAATTTGGACTTGATGAGCCACTGCTACTGCAATATATCTCGTGGCTTGGCAGGGCTATTTGGCTAGATTTTGGTAGCTCATTTATGAGCGGGAAGGAAGTGGCGAGCGAGTTTTTCTCGCTGCTGCCTACGACACTAGCGCTGGTAGGAGCTGGGCTTGTGCTTGTCATCATCTGCTCGGTAATCCTAGGCACGCTTGGCGCACTCTATCAGGGCAGAATCCCAGATATGCTTATAAGTCTTTTTTGCTTCATTGGTGTGTGTATGCCAAGCTTTTGGCTGGCATTTTTGCTGGTATGGGGGTTTAGTATCACGCTAGGGTGGCTGCCTGCGGTATGGAATGGCTCACCAGCAAGCTTTATCCTCCCAAGCATTGCCATCGCACTTATGTCTGCTTGCGTGAGCGCTCGTGTGCTACGCGCGAACATGATTGAAGCCTCTAGTGCGCGCCATGTCATCTATGCCAAAGCACGCCTGCTTCCCAGAAGCCTTATCACCTTTCGCCATATATTTACCAATGCCCTCCTCCCGCTGCTAGCGATGATTGGCATGCATGTGGGGGAACTGCTTGGTGGTGCGCTGGTGGTGGAGAGTATTTTTGCTATTCCAGGGATTGGGCTGTATTGTATCCAAGCAATCAACAACCACGACTATCCTGTTATCCAGTGCTTTATCCTAGTGCTGTGCGTAGTTTTCACGCTATCAAATCTGCTTGTCGACCTCATCTGCGCCTATCTCGACCCTAGAATCCAGCCATAAACAAAACCCATGAAAACAAAATCTACACAAGCACAATCCCCCACGCTAGAATCACGATTCTCCTCTCTGCGCAAACACCAGCATTCACACCTACACAAACGCTTCTCCCTGCAAGGCAAACTCGCCATCACAGGGCTTGCGCTCCTAGCTCTCCTACTGCTCCTTACTCCCATTTTCAGCCCCTATGCGCCAGATTCTATGGATCTTTCCCAGCGATTCGCCCCACCTAGTAGCACACACTGGCTGGGCTGCGATCATCTAGGGCGAGACATGCTTACGCGGCTTGTCTATGGCGCCTATATCTCACTAGAAGCGAGCGCGTGTATCATCATACTTGCTATGGCTGCTGGGATTAGCATAGGCTGGGCTTCTAGTATGCTAGGGGGTGTGTGGGATAGGCTCATTATGCGTGTGTGCGATGTTTTCTTAAGTCTGCCTACACTGGTGCTAGCGCTGTTTTTCATCAGTGTGCTAGGCAGTGGGCTGGCAAATGTCATCATCGCAATCGCGCTCACACACTGGGCATTCTACGCGCGTATCGCACGATCACTCACCCAATCTTTGCGCGCACAAGAGTATATCGCCGCTAGCTACATGCAAGGCGTAAGCTTCTGGGGAAACTTCTGGAGCAATTTTGCCCCCACAATCACCCTGCATATCCTCGTGCTCGCTACCATGGATATTGGGCATATCATGCTACATATCGCAGGGCTATCATTTATCGGGCTTGGCGTGCAGCCTCCGCTAGCGGAGTGGGGAGTCATGCTTGGCGATATGCGCGAGTATCTTTACAGCGCGCCAGAGCTGCTACTCTACCCTGGGGTCGCGCTCTTTGTATGCGTGGCGCTTTTCTCACTGCTGGGCGATAGTTTGCAGCGGTATTTTTCGCTGCATTTGGAGGATATGTATCATGGCGCATAAGCTAAGACTTGATCGTGTAAGCGTAAGATTTGGGGAGAAACAGCTGCTAAAAGAAGTTTCTCTCGCAATCACACGCGGGCAAATCACTGCACTTGCTGGGCAAAGTGGTAGCGGGAAAAGTCTCTGCGCACTCACATTGCAAGGACTGCTCCCACCAAATCTCACACTAGATTCTGGGCAGATTTTGCTAGATGATATCCCTATATCTGGGAAAGAAGTAAGAAAAAGCTGCGCTATAATCATGCAAGCCCCCCGCACCTGCTTCAACCCTATCTATACGATGAAAACCCATATCCTAGAAACTTTACGCTCGCATGCGTGTGGTGCTCGTGATGGGGCAATATATAAACACGATGAGGCACTCTCTGGTGTGCTTGCGCTATTTCAGCGGCTAGGGCTGGAGGAGCGCGTGCTTGCATGCTATGCTCATGAGCTAAGTGGTGGCATGCTCCAGCGCGTTATGATTGCTATCGCGCTGCTTAGCGGGGCGGAATTTCTTATCTGTGATGAGGGGACAAGCGATTTGGATAGTATCTGCACGCGTGAGATTCTACATCTCCTGCGTGAGCTATGCGAGAACCCTACCCTGCACACCACCAGCCCAAACACCGATGAAGCCACAAAAGCAAAGGGGCTTGGCGTGCTACTTATCACGCATGATCACACACTTATGCGCAAAAGCGATGTGTGCTATATGCTGGATTCTGGGAAAATTTCCGCACCCATACAGAGCGCTTCACTAGCAAGCCTAGATTCTCACCCACCCATTACAAGATCTACTAGATCTCAAGCACCGACATTATCCACAAGCCAGCCAATAGCGCAAACCAAACCTCTCCCTAGAATCCAAACCACCCCTATCATCTCTCTCCATGCGCTCTGCAAATCTTATACACCCAGATCCCCAAGCCCGCTTGATAGACAAATCGCTGCCACAAATGTGCTTGATTCTATCTCGCTACAAATTATGCAAGGAGAAAAAGTCGCAATCATAGGTCGCAGTGGCAGTGGGAAAAGCACGCTGGCTAGGATTATCGCGCGGCTAGAGCCCTACGACTTTGGCAAGCTCATCTACACTCCACCAAACGCACAAGAATCTAGCCAGAATCCACCGCACCCCACGCTACATAGGAGCGCTAAAGCGAGTGCAGGACACAGAGAAACAAGCGTGAGCCAATCTCGCATGGATATAAAAGCACGCAGGGGATTCTACCGCGAGGTGCAGCTGCTCTTCCAAGATCCGCTAAGCGCCTTTAATCCACGCAAACCTATCTGGGAAAGTCTCACACAAGGGCTACGCGCACTACTTGACATACATGATACAAGCACACAAGAGCAGATTCTCTTCCCACTATGCTCGCAGTTGGAGCTCGATAGGGAGCTGCTTTTTGCCTATCCTAGCATGCTCTCTGGCGGACAAGCTGCACGCATGAACCTTATCCGCGCGCTTTGCATAGATCCGGCACTGCTTATTCTTGATGAAGCGACTTCTGCGCTGGATTTCGCGCTGGAGGAGCGCGTGTGGAGCTATCTTGATCGCGGGGTAGATTCTGGGAGTTTTTTACATCAAGAATCCTATATACCCAAAAAATCAAGTAAAAACCCAATATATCTAGAATCCATACCCCCCAAACTATCACCAATCTCATACAAAAAGCATAAGTCCTTGCTTTTTATCACACACGACATCGCGCTCGCGCGACGCCACTGCGATCGGCTCATGCTGCTAGATTCTGGGCGGATTATTGAGAGTGTGAGTAAGGAAGAGCGTTTTTCTAGCGCACTTGGCAGAGCGCTAGAGCCCTAGTAAAATCCAACCAAAATCCACTCAAAACACAAAGAGGCGTGATTATGCTACACTTGCACCCTTGATTAGCCAGGAGAACACAAACACACTCATTTCTAAATCCCATACACCTAAGGAGACTCATGAAAGTGCCACTTACCCTACGATTTCTCTTGCCACTACTCCTACTTGCCCCTTGTATCTCTCTCTATGCCAAATCCTTAGAATCCACCGCCAGTGCCACTAGCGCAGAAGAAGCCAAGAGTGCCGCGCTTGATGAACTCTCCCAGAGTATCATCGTGCAAGTAAAAGCCCGCCATGAAATCACCCAATCCCAGCACCAAAAGCCAGAATCCAGCGATACAGAAGAGACTCTAAGTCATATTAGCCACATCACCCTAGAATCTAGCGCGCAGTTTATCCAGCCCAAAATCACCTACAAAAAACTCTCCAAACACTCCTACCAAGCCCATATTCTCATTGATGACCCAGCACCCTATAAAGCTGCGATAGAAAAGCTTAGCACCCAAATAGATGCCCTAAGCATTGGTATAGAGTCGCCTATCACCCAGCGCGACTTGAAAGACAGAATCTACAAGCTCGAAA
Source organism: uncultured Helicobacter sp. (assembly GCF_937906905.1). GTDB lineage: Bacteria > Campylobacterota > Campylobacteria > Campylobacterales > Helicobacteraceae > Helicobacter_B. Next base: position 240,293 of record NZ_CALERY010000002.1, read on the forward strand.
ACATCATCACCATGTATAGGCAATACACAGCCTACGCACTCGTGCTAGAAGCTATGGACGAGCGCGTAGAGCATGCACCACGCGAGAGTCTAGGATATTTTGCTAGCAAATACGCCGCGCTTGACCCCAAGATGTTTGAAAAGACACCCGAACAAAGAGCCAAAGAACAAGCCCCTGCAACTTCTCAAGCAAGCATATCCTATCGCCTTCTCCCAGGCTATGACTCCAGCACTGCGCTTCTGCACGCTATCAAGGAAAATAACGCTGATGGCGTGTATTCTGCGCTCAAACATAAACTCAACCCTAATTTGCTTGATGACTATGGCACACCCTTATTGATCCTAGCGATTGAAAATCCAAAGCTTACTGCGCTGCTGCTGGAGTTTGGAGCTGATCCAGAAGAGCCTGACAATGAAGGCTACACGCCTCTGCTCTACGCCATAAACCAAACCGATATGCAAAAGACCTGCCGCTCTATCCGCGCGCTCCTAGAGCACGGAGCCAGCCCAAACCACAGCGCGGAAATTGATGGTAAAACACAAATCCCACTGCTAGAGTTCTACCGCAAGTTCTCCATGTCGCCAAATTTCGCAGGCAAATTCTGGGAAGATCAAGGCATATATTACTGCGATAAACGCGAGCTCATCGAGCTATTTATCGCCAAGGGTGCAGACATCAATGCCCGCGATGATAGAAATGCAAGCCTACTAGGAGAGGTAGCACTATCTAGCGATCTTGATCTTGCGCGGCGGCTGCTGGATCTTGGCGCCAAGCCCAGCCCCCACTACGATCGCGCTAATACCAACACCCCTGCGGGTAAAAGTATCCAAGCGCTGCTCGATCATGCCTACAATAGTAAGTGAGCCATGTCAGCCATATCCCAAACCAAAGGAGTCTTATGCGTTTTATCACATACGCCAGAAAATCCATCATAAAGCCTATATTGCTGCGCTTTCTTAATGAGCGCCAGATCATCAAGCTCCACTTCATCTACAAGCGTAGCCCTGCGAAATCTCCGTATCAGCGCTTTTATCTGCGAGGTATGTTGCAGCAAATGCGTATGCGCACTAGGCATAGCACCTAAATTCCATGGGGGGGGGGGATAACCAACTAACCACCCCAGAATCCACTCCATACGATCCGGATTCTCCTAGCTCCCAAAACTCCATTCAAAACCCCGCCCAAGCCAAATCTACAAACACAGAATCTAGCCCAAAGCAGACCAATCCCCCAGCACCATTAGCAGTATCGCTCACCTCTTTCCCCGCGCGCATAGGCTATCTTCACCACACACTCTACTCGCTTTTCACCCAGAGTGATAGAGATTTCACCATAGCGCTTTTCCTAAGTGAGGAGGAGTTTCCCAAGCGGCGCCTCCCACTTATCCTGCGAGTGTTTGCGCGCCTTGGGCTGCTGCATATCCACTGGGTGCGCGAAAATCTCCGCGTGTATAATAAGCTATTCTACTCTTTCCAGACATACCCAGAGCATGCAATCATCACTATCGATGATGATCAAATTTATGACTCGCAGCTCATTAAGCTTCTGCGCGCTTCCTATGCACGCTTTCCTACATGTATCCATACCAATTCATCTTACATTGAAGAGATTGCCCACGCACTTGGAATCTCGCTTGAATACTACACCCCTATCATACAAGAATCCCGCCCACATATCGCACTCTCTTTTCTAGGGGTCTCTGGCACGCTCTATCCGCCTCATGCGTTTGATGAGCGCTTCTATGCTACCAAGCAGATTCTAGCGCTCTGCCCGCATGCTGATGATCTATGGTTTTTTATCATGAGTGTGCTAAATGATGTAGAAAAAGTGCTCATATCTGGCGCGCTGGGGCACTCTAGTGAGCCTGCTATCGCAGTATTTGAAAGCCCAAATCTCTGGGAAATCAATGTCAGCCAAAACCAAAATGACTCCCAGCTCCAAGCTCTCCTAGCAGCCTATCCAGAAGCCAAGCAAAAGCTCCTAGACTCACTAGCTACATGCTAGGAGTCTGCAATTTAGCCAGAGTGGGACAGCGCATTACAATCTAGCCCTAGATTGAGAAGTCGTAGTAACACACGCTCACCACAAACGAAAATCCAAAAAACTTCGGCTCGCCATACGCGCGCGCATTTACCCCGCGCAACACCACGAGTGGATAGGCGTAGCTCGCCTCGGCTTTGAGCCCAAAACCTCGCATGAGATTGACAAAAAGCCCTGCATTGAAATTCGCACCATGAATATTGTATTGATTAGGGTCGTTGGGGAAAGTAATATGCTGGAGGTTGTAGCTTATGCCGATACTTGGGATCACATAGCGGGCGATAAGATAGCTCGCGCGCAAGCCAAAATTCAGCGAATAGTCTTGGGCTGCGACGCCATTGACATAGCCTCCTAGCATGAATGCGTTACTTGAAGCCATCTCCCCAGAGCCTGCCCAGTGCAGCCCCCGCTCAAGCCCGAAAAACACTCCACGAGCCACACGCGAGAAGCTAGAATCTAAGGTAGATTGGCTGGCAGCGGGACTAGGCGCTGGGCTCGCGCTAGAATCTGGCGCGCGTAGGGTAATGCGTGGAGTGTGCAAATAATTTTGCGAGTAGCCTATGGAGAAAGAGCCATAGGAGCGCTTGGCGATACTAATGGGCTGATAAAGCTTGGTAAAAGAGAATGGGCTGCGGGAGGAATTAGAAGCGGGAAGTTGGGAGGAGGTGGATTTTGGAGTGGGGTCTGTGGTGGATTCTGCGGGGCTAGAATCTAGTGCGAGCGGGGTAGATTCTGCCACACTAGGCTTGGCATGTAAGACAAATGCTAGTAACAAAGCGCCCATCATCAAAATCACTCTAGCCAAATCACTATCCTTTAAACAATACATATAATGCTTATCTCAAATCATCGAGCACATCTTAAGATTTTGCGCTACAAGCTTTTCAAAATCCGCTCCAATACTTGCAAAAACTCCTCGAAGCTCCCAAGATCTAGCCGCTCTTTTGTCGAATGGGGATACAAAATTGTAGGACCAATACTTGCCATCGCCACAGGTGCTAACCCCATGGAGCAAAATCGCCCATAGAGTATCCCGCACTCTAGCCCCGCATGGATCTCGCCCACCTCTGTGTGCCGATGTGCAAATCCATCGATAATCGCGCGAAGATGTGGGTCATCATCAGCGAGCTGACGCTGCCAGGGTGAGTAGGAGTTGCTAATTGTAGCAGGATTTGGGCAATACGCCTGCGCAGTGTGGGCGATGTGCGTGCGCAAAGTCTCCATGAGAGCATCAGTATTGGCACGCGCTTTTAGTGTGAAAATAAGCGTGGGTATGGGGCTTTGAGTAGTAGATTCTGGTATAGATTGTGTGGAGCTAGATTCTTGGGCAAGGCATGTTGGGGTGGAACCTAAGGATTCTTGGACTGGGGCTTGATCCCGTGTAGAATCTAGCTCGGTGGTGTGGGCAAGCGCGATATTGAGCGAGCTTTGCACGATGTGTGATGAACGCGCATGCACACCATGTCCAAGTGTGGCGACAAACTCCGCGAGCCTGCCCAAATCCCAGCCCCAAAGCGCTCTGTGCTGGGGAGATAAAGTAGAATCTATTATAGATTCTGGCGCGCTAGATTCTCGCAGGGACTCCGGGCTAGATTCTACACGCACGATAAAGCCTGCACTCCCATTGTCCTTGCTCCCATCAAGGAAAATCCGCCATTCATACTGCGCTATACCATCAGTATCTACAATGCTCGGTGCGGTGGATTCTATGCGATAGGGAGAATCCAGCCCAGAATCCCTATCAACCACATCAGCAGTGGATATAGGGGATTCATACAGGGGCGCGCTGGGAAGTGCGGAGAGAAGCATAGGCGGAAGTGAGGGAAGTGCGATTCTCGCACGAAGCCCCACGGCAATAGAGTTTGACTTCTCCCCAGCATGCAGGCTTAGAAGCTGGGGCTTCATAATATTGTAGAGTTTTTTATCTATATCTTCGTATATAACGCTAGATAGTTTAAAAAACTCTACAATACTTGAAGCGATGTCTTTGTGGATATCCACCCCACTATGTCCCCCAATGAAGCCAAAGCTCTCCACACTAAGCACGACAAGTTCATTAGATTTTCCAGATTCTCGCGCTGGGATTGCATGTGTGAAGCTCTGTGTATGGGCAGTGTTTTCATAAGTGATTTCATGCGCTGGGATCTCGCACACTGCGTCAAATCCACCAGCACAACCCACAATAATCTCGCCAAAAAATTCACTATCTAAATTTAACAAAAACGGCGCAGATATGGCTAGCTCGAGTGCATTTGCCCCGCAAAGCCCCACCTCCTCATCATTAGTAAAAAGCACCTCAAAATCCCCCACCCCCTGCTCCATGAGCCAGAGAATCGCCGCAATCGCTGCGCCATTATCTGCGCCAAGCGAAGAATCTCTAGCGCGTAAATACTGCCCATCATGCCAGAGCTCTAGAGGCTCTCCGTGCGCTGCTGCCCCTACGCCTACCATATCATAATGCGCTTGCAAACAAACCTTTGGGGCATGAGCTTTTTGGGAAGATTCTGGAGAGAAGGGCTCCGCACCAAAATCCTTGCCAAAATCCTGCCCCCAAGACCCCTCTCTCGCCCTATGTGCATAGATATTACCAGCACAATCTTTTTGCACAATATAGCCTAAGCGCACGCACTCTGCACAGAGAAACTCACCTAATGCTTGGGTGTGAAATGAGCGGTGAGGGATATGACAAATCGCTTCAAAATACTCCAGTGCGCTCATTTATCAAAGCTCCCAAAATCTACATCTAAAAGCCTTTGTATAGGAAGCTTTTGCTTACTAAACTCGACAATTTTCCCATGATAGCGCGCATAAATCTGTGCTAGCCCTATCTCACTATACGCCAAATCCCCATACAGCCCAGCAAGATCACGCGTAGTAAGATTCATAAACCACTGCTGGATATCCTCGTAGGACTCCATCTCTCTGCCAAGTGCGCCAAGCAATCGTGCGCTATAACTATCTACGACCATAATAGCCCTACCGCACGCATAGTTTAAGATAGAATCTGCGCTTTCAAATCCTATACCCTTGCGCGCAAGCAGCCATTCACGGCTCACTTCAAGCCCAAATCGCTCAAAGCTCCCAAACTCTGCAAGGATATCTCGGGCGAGAGCGAGGATTCTGGTAGATTTTTGTCGGTAAAATCCACTAGGAATGATAAAAGACTCGATAGAATTGCAGTTTGCAAGGTTTTGAAGGCTCTGCTCACTGGATTCTCCCCTACTAGAATTGGTGCAAACCAGAATCCCAGCGGTGCGTAGATTCTCCAATGAGCGCTCGACATTTTCCCATTTGGTATTTTGGGTTAGGATCGCGCCTATAACTACATCAAAGCTTAGCGCTCTCTCCCACCACCATGGACTGGCATTCGCGAGAAGATCAAGGGATTTAAGCCTAGTGAGAAGAGAAATGCTATCAAGCATACTATGTCCTTGATGTGGATTGGTGCGCATGCTATTGTAGCACAAGCTCTAAAAGAGTAAAATGCCCGCACAATCGCGCGCTATCTACACCCAGAATCACAAAAGCCGCGGAATAAAGACAAGGGCACAGAGGTATGTATATCGATGAACTAGTGCTAGAGCGCTGTATGCAAAAAGCATGGGAATACCAAACTCTCACATTGCCAAACCCTGCTGTGGGTGCAGCTGTATATGATGAAAACCACGAAATCCTAAGCCTAGAGGCTCACCAGAAAGCTGGACTACCTCATGCCGAAGTGCTGGCACTATTTTGGGCATTTGTAGCACTCATAACGCGCGAGAATCACACACAAAATCCGCAAAAAAAAGAGCGCGCGCTGCTTGCGCTTGCGCCACTTTGGGAGCAATTTCAGCAAGAGCAAAGGGGGTTTGGCGATGTAACGCTTGCTGACTTGCCCACAAACTCCGCGGCAATCCATGCGTTCTTATGCGCATGCCATGGGGGAAGATTCTCTGGCAAAACACTTATCCTAACACTTGAGCCCTGCAACCACACTGGGAAAACCCCACCTTGTGCCAAGCTCATTGCTGCGCTTGGACTTAAGCGTGTGCTTATCGCCGCGCGCGATGAGTGGGGGGAGAGTGCGGGAGGGGCAGCGAGGCTTGTGCGCGAGGGGCGAGAATCTGGGCATGAGATTTTGGTAGAGTTTTTTACTAATCCACACCTACTACAAAAAGCACAAGATCTACTTTATCCATTTCTAGCATATCGGGAAAGTGGTGGGTTTTGTGTGTTTAAACTCGCTTCTAGGCTTAATGGTGATTATAAAAGTGGGCAGATTTCTGGGGAGAAATCGAGAGAATTTACGCACAATCAGCGTGCAGTAGCGGACAATATCATTATCTCTGGAGCAACCGCACGCGCAGATAGACCGCGGCTTGATACACGCTATGCAAGCAAAATCTATGGCTCACAGCTCCCAGATGTAGGGATTTTCACAACAAATCCTACAAACATCGATCGCTCTATGCCGCTTTTTGACGAAGCGTTTAATCGTGTGGTGCGCTTCTATGATGAGCGGGATTTTTTGGTGGATTTTGCCAAAGCTAGCCAGCCAAGCACCAGAGTGCAAACCCACCAGACTCCAGGCACTCCGCACATTTCAAGCACTTGCCATGCTCCACAAACACCATGTATTCAAGACCTGCATATCCAAGGCTTTCATATCATAGAGGGGGGATTTGGGCTTTTTCACACACTCTGCACTATCGAGCATTTTGCCACCATGCCAAAGCTCATGCTGCTTCATCTCTCCACCACACTTGCTGCGCATGGATTTTCCCCCATGCGAGATATCCCCCTCTCTAGTTTCAGCGCAGAATCCATGACTCATTTCACCCTGCTGCACACAACCCAGCTAGGCGAGGACTTGCTCCTATGGCTCAAGCCTTGAGATTCTACCAGCTCGCTGATGGCTATGCGTATAATAGCGATAGCTTATTGCTGCTGGATTTCGCGGCGAATTTTCTCTCTAGCACTCCTGCTAATCTACCTACAAATACCACTAAAAAGCACTTACAAACCCAGCATACCAAACCCCTAAAAAGACCTATGCGCGTGCTGGATATGGGCACAGGCTGCGGGATTTTAGGGGTTGCTTGTGCGCTACATTTTGGCGCACAAGTCGTGGCAATCGAGCGTAACCCGACCATGGCATATCTTGCGACGATAAATGCGCGCACAAATCTCCAAAATCTCCGCACACACTCCACGCAAACCACCACATATCGCGCCCAGCACATAGCACCCCATAGTAGCGATACAAGCAAATATCAAAGCGGATTTTGCGAGGTAGTTTGCGCAGATTTTTTAGATCCTGACATACCAAATACAGCACTCTCTATACTAAATCCTCCGCGAATGTCCAATCAAGATTCTAGGGCAGAATCTAGCACAAATATGGCACATACAGCTTCCACCACCAAGCCCCAGCGATTTGATACTCTTATCGCAAATCCACCTTTCTACCATGGTGGCACACTAGAATCCACAAATACGCATCTAGCCCTAGCCCGCTATGAGCGCGCGCTCCCGCTACGAGCGTGGATACACCAGAGCAAACGCCTACTGACCCCGCGGGGAGAGCTGATTTTCTGCTACCAGGCAAGCGCACTGCCGCGCGTGCTAGAATCCCTGGAGCTTGAGGGCTTCACCTGCGAGCAGCTGCGTCTCATCTACCCGCTCATCAATCGCAGCGCCAAGCTCGCCCTCCTCTATGCGCGGCTAGATTCTCGCGCCAAGCTCAACATTCTCCCCCCGCTCATCACGCATAATTCCCCAGAGCAAAGCGATTTCACACAAGAAGTCGCAAGCATTTATATGCGATACCCAACACATAGCATCAAAGTCTATGCCGATGATGTGGTGGAGACATAGGGATTTGATTTTGATTAGCTTTGCGCGATAAATGCGACTCTATGAATGAGCCACATAGCAGAATCTAAAAGCTAAGAATCTAGCGCAAAGTGGATTTTGGTGGCGATTGACATACTCTTGCTTGGTGGATTACCCATTTGGGCTAAGGGCACGCCAAAAGTGGATTCTAGGGCGATAGATTCAGTCTTGGGATAACATTAGCGCGATTATGGGCTTTTTGAGATAGTCATTACCACTTTAGGTAACTCCTATCCCAAAAAGCCCACTAAGCCTATCCACAATCCTTGGAATCTTTTTAAAACAATGTCTTTCTCTGTGTTGCAAATGGTGCTTGCGCCGCGTGGCAATGACAAAAAGCTAGAATCTAAGTAAAGCCAAGTCAGCGCGCTAGAGCCTGCTAGATTCTAGCGCAGTGTAGAGCGCAGCTTATCGCACGCGCCATCTTCGCCATTCTCACAGGCTTGGTAGTAGTAGATCTGCGCTTTTTGCTTATCTCTCGCCGCTCCCCTACCCAGCCAATACGCATCGCCCACTTTCGAGCAGCTAGCATAGCTATTTAGGCGTAGTCTATCCACATAGCCCGCGCGCTCAATCTCAAGCACATCACACGCCTTTTTATAGAGCTGGGCTTGCTCAACGCTCCCTTTAGATTCTGGCTTCCTAGATTCTAGCCCAGCTAGCACAGCGCAGCTCTCGCTATCATCACGCGCGCAAGCAAGCTCGGCTACCGCACGCAAGCTATCTCTATATTTCTTAGGGCTATCATAAACCTTATCATAAGAGCGCATAAGTGTCCTGCACGCGAGGTTTGAGCCATCTTTGCACACCTTTTCAAACTGCGCTAAATCCGCCTTTGTCAGCTTGCCATCTTCATAAATCACCTTTAGCATAAAGGTCTTTTGCACTTCTAGGATTGCATTTGCTTTTGTTTTATCGCAGCCTTCTAGCAGGTATTCTAATGGCGCGCACGCACTTGCTACAAGCTCTTTGGCAGAATCCACAAGCTTGGCTGCTTCATATTCTTTAGCACGAGCGAGAAGCCCTAGGCAGCCTAGCTCCTCTCCACGCGCACAGGATTTTTGCAAGTAGGGCAGTGAGCCAGCTAGATCGCGCGGAAGCGATGAGACATCAAGCCCCTTGCTTGCAAAGTGCTTGATCTGCTCCTGCCTTAGCGCAAGTAGCTCACCTAGCATAGCACACGAGCCGCTATGCCCTAGCTCACAGCCCCTTTTGCTAGCTTCTAGCACCTCTGCAATGCCCACTTTGCTCCCCTTAGCCTTTTCTGCGCCCTTTTTTGTATCTCTGCCCTTTGTTTCATCTTTGCTTGTTGCTTGCCCTGATAGCACTAGCTCGCTAAACATCGCGCAAGACTCCCCCACCCCTGCCTTGCAGTTTGCTAGCAAGAGGTGTAGATCTTTTGTGCGAGCAGCGGTGATTTGGCACGCTTTTATGCTGCCCTTTTTACATAGCTCGCTGATTTTTTCACTTGAAAGCTTGCTGAAGTCTTGCAAATCAAGCGCGAAGCTTGGGGATTGTATGCGCGCTAGGATTGCTTGCTGCTTAGGGGATAGCGCGGAGTCTGTGGGCGTTGGAGCAGGCGGCGCAGGGTCTTGCAGTGATTCTTCTAGCGATTCTTGCGCAAGCTTTTGCGCGCTTTTTTGGAGCGTTTGACACATCGCGCTGGTATTTGTGGGGCTTGGGATTAGACGCAAATGCGTGGAGTCTTTTACCTTATCTTGCGCCTTATCTTGCTCATAGTATAGCTCGAAGCAGTTCTGCCTATCTTGCAGGAAAAAGACTCGCTCTCCCCTTACCATATCTGGCAAATCACTCTGCGATATATACGCGCTTTGCAAGCATAGCTTTTGAGCCTGCTTTGGCAAAATAGCAGAATCTAGGCAGGGAGCAAGCCCACTTTGTGCCATAGATTCTAAGATCTGCTTGGTTTTGCTTTTTTGCGTGTAAAAGCGCAAGAGATATTTAGCGCGGTAGAGTCTGGAAAGATACTCGTGTGCAAAATACCCTAGAAATGCCTCAAACCACGCATTATCTTCAAAGCCTTGCAGCTCCTTTATAAGTGGTTCAAGCTCTTTGCTAGGATAAGCACGCAAGCTCTCAAAGCCCAAGTCCTTGAATAGCTCGCCAGAATCTTGGATATTAGCAACTAGAGCAAAAAGCGCGAAGCCTTGCATACCATATCGCAAGACTTCTTGGAGCTGTGGATCTTTGCTTTGGAGCGAGCGGAAAGTATTGGCAAGGTTAAATAGCTCACTCTCGTGCCCGCAGCCCCCGCTGACACAAACCTTTGTCGGCTTGTAGCTGCTAAGAAAGTGGAAAAACTCTCCCCCAAAGCTTAGGACAAAGGCATTTTGCTCTGCCAAAAAGCTCTCCCAAGCAAGCTCTATCTTTTTGCGTGCGTGCTCTTCTTTTGGCACAACGATGTTAGATTCTCCTATGGAATCTGTATCGAAGAAAGCAGCCAAGCCGCCATTATCGCGCACATACTCTGTGGCAAAGCGCAGCAAAGCTATGCGCAAAAACACTTCATAGGCTTTGACGAAGTCTTTTTGCTCCTGTGTTGTAGCAAGCTTGCGTAAATGCGCGATCGCAGGAGAATTGCTCTCCGCATACTGCCCACTTAGATCCCACAACCGCGCTTGGGGCGTCTTGCTAAGTGGGGGCAGTGTAGCTTGGGGCTTGGCACTGCTAGAATCCACTTTGCTCTGCTTAGATTCTAGCATCAGCGGCACAAAGCGTTCAAGCCCACAAACCCATACTACACAAAGCCCTAAGATGACAATGATTTTTCTCATACCCCAAAGCTCCTTTATAAATTTCGATGTAGAGTGTTTTCCTAGATTTTACGAGCAGTTTATGAGCGATAATCAGCATTGATTCGCACATAGTCATAGCTCAAATCACAGCCATATGCACGCGCATTTTTGCTCCCACTTTTGCAATCAATAAAGATATCAAGCTCCTTTTTTCCTAGCAACCTTTTAGCCAGCTTCTCATCGATTGCTTGGGCTTTGCCATCACGCATGATAGGCAGCTCGCCCACAGCACTAGCAATCGTTACATCTACCACATTTGGGTCAAACTCCCCGCCACTATACCCCATAGCGCATAAAATCCGCCCCCAATTTGCGTCATTCCCAAACATTGCGGCTTTGACAAGGCTTGAGGAGATGACAGATTTTGCAATTTTGCGTGCGTCTTTTTTGCTTCTGGCATTGTGGCAGTGTGCGGTGATAAGCTTGGTCGCTCCCTCGCCATCACTTGCCACTTTTTTAGCCAAAATAGTCGTAAGAGTCGCAAGTGCTTTGGCAAAAAGTTTATAGTCGGTATCTTTTTCACAGATGATTGGCGGGTTTTTAGCTCTGGCATTGGCTAGCGCTAGCACCATGTCGTTTGTCGAAGTATCGCCATCGACACTAATCATGTTGAATGAATCTTTGACATCTTTTTTCAGTGCTTTTTGGAGGAGCTTCTGGCTAATAGCGCAATCTGTGATGATAAAACATAGCATTGTCGCCATATTTGGGTGGATCATACCACTACCTTTGGCAATCCCCGCTAACCGCACGCGTTTGCCATTTGAGGCGACAAACTCTACTGCGGCTTCTTTCTCCACAAGATCAGTTGTCATGATCCCCTGCGCCGCAGCCTTAGCAGCCTCTCTCGTGCTGGCTTTATGCTGGGAAAGCAGCGCGATGCCCTTTTTGACCCGATCGAGCGGGAGCTGCACGCCAATCACACCCGTAGAAGAAAGCAGAATCTGCTGGGGCTCTATACCTAGCAATGCACCCGCGGTGATCGCACTCTCTTTACACGCCTTTTCCCCTTGTGCGCCCGTGCAGGCATTGGCATTGCCAGCATTGGCGACTATAGCGTGAAACATGTGTCTTTTCTTAAGTATTTGCTCATCGTATTCCACGCATGCCGCGCGGACTTTGTTTGTCGTAAAAACTCCCGCCCCAACGCATGGATAAGGGCTAAAAATCAGGCTCATATCTTTGCGTTTTTTGTATTTGATCCCAGCCTCTATGCCAGAGTATTGGAAGCTTGGCAGTGCAGCTAGACCACTGCGCAGGAGTTTTATATTAGGAGCTTTGGAGGCTTGAGGGACACTTTTATCCGCAGTGGATTTGGCTGGGGATTTGACAAAATCCTTAGCAGCTTTTTTGGTAAGCACAGATTTGGCAGCTTTTTTGACAATCGAGCTCGCAGTCGTGGCAAGAGAAGTCGTAGTTGCTCTGGCATTGCTTGTGGCATTAGGAGTTTGGGCTGTTTGCTTGGATTTACTCATGATGGCTCCTTTGTGATTGGGATTGTGGCTCATGCGGGGTGGTTTTGTGCATAGTGTTAGCGGAGTTTAGGCTAAACTCATAACGATTTGCATTTGGTTTCTGTATCCAGCCCTGCTTGCGCCAAAATGCGTTGCCAATGAGATTTTCGCTAAAGGCGATAAGAGAAATACTAGAGATTTGCTCGTATTTGAGCGCTTCTAGTGCGGCTTGCACCATACGCGAGCCAATCCCTCGCTTGCGAAAATCCCTATGCACGCAAACATGATAGAGGCTGCCATATCTCCCATCATGCCCACACAAAATACTCCCGATGATACGCTCTTGCATGCGCTGATGATTCTGGTGTAACTTTGGCTTGGATTTTGCGGGAGAATCCAAGCCAGAATCCGCGCTAGATTCTGCGGCAAGCTCCCCGCTCGCTGGTTCTTGGATTGTCGCGACGACACTGGTGTTTGGATTGCGCGTAAGGAAGCGCGCGATACCCTCCCTCGAGTCATCGATACTGCGGATATAGAACCCATCAATTTCCTCCCAGAGCCTAGCGACCTTCTCGTAATCCTCTATGCGCATGGGGCGGATTGTTATGGATTCTATGGTTTTGTAATCTATCATGGAGGTCGTGGTAGAATCCACCGCGCGATCGCGTGTCGTAGGCTGCATCATGGAAATATCGGCGCGACTTCAAGTCCGCTAGATTCTGGTAAATCAAACATGATATTCATATTCTGCACCGCTTGTCCGCTCGCACCCTTTATGAGATTGTCAATCGCGGCAGTGATGATAACGCGGTTTGTGCGCATATCGACAAATGGCGCAATGTCGATGAAATTACTGCCCTTCACCCAGCGAGTCTGCGCACTAAGCCCCGGCTCAAGAATCCGCACGAAATACTCACCCGCATAAAACTCTCTATAAATCTCGCGGAGCCTAGCAGAATCTAGCGCAGATTCTGCTCCAAAGCCTGCCCCGCGCAAGTTTGCATAGCTCGTAGCGAGAATCCCGCGATTCATCGGCACAAGATGTGGCGTGAAGCTTAGTGTAATGGGCTCCCTGGCAACATCACTTAGCCCCTGCTCGATCTCTGGAGTATGGCGGTGGCTGCCAATCCCATAAGCCTTGAAACTCTCATTCACCTCACAAAACAAACTATCCTGCACAGCCTTGCGTCCAGCACCTGAAGTGCCGGATTTCGCATCGATGATAATGCTTTGTGTATCGATAAGATTGTGTGCGAGAAGTGGCGCGAGTGAAAGGATTGAGCAAGTGGGGTAGCAGCCTGGGTTTGCCACGAGCTGTGCAGCTTTTATCTGCTGACGATTTAGCTCGCAGAGTCCATAGACACTTTGGGCTAGTAGGGTTGGATTGGCATGTGTGCTGCCATAATAGCGCGCGAAAATCTCTTCATCTCGCAGGCGAAAATCTGCACTTAGATCGATGACTTTGGTAGATTTGAGGATTTTAGGCGTAAGCACTTGGGCGCAAAAATTGTGCGGTGTAGCGCAAAATAGCACATCAATCTGCTCGCATAACTTCTCTAAATCTCCAGAATCCACACATGCCAAATCAAAAATTTTGAAAAAATTCTGGTAGCTCTCATGGTAGGGTTTATCGATTTGACTTTGCGAGCCAAGCCACATGATTTGTGCGTGTTTATGCCCTAGCAAAATCCGCACAAGCTCATTTGCAGTGTAGCCGCTCGCTCCTAGAATCCCTACTTTTATCATCGATTTTCCTTGAGAGAATGTTGTGAGAGAATGTCGCTGGCTATTTTAGCCAAATTTTCCCATAATACTAGGCGCAGCGCTGGCTGAACCTATCTCATCGAAATAACTTCATCGATAATCATCTGCGCGCCATTTTGTGCGCTAAGTGCTAAAAGCCCCTGTGAAATAGACTCGATATTATCCACTATAGGTGCGAGCACGGCTAGAATCTGCTTGGCTAAATCCTCTGGGCTTGTCTCTTGCAAATCCTCTTCAAGCACTAGCTTGCCAAGTCCCTTCTGCACGAAATACTGGGCATTATGGTATTGGTGATTTTTGGCAGCGTATGGATAGGGGATATAGAGCGTAGGCAAGCCAAGCGCAGCATTTTCCCAGACGCTAGAAGCCCCAGCGCGCCCCACACAGATATCCGCGCACGCCAGATGTGCAATGAGATTTCTATCAAAGCCAAACAGCGTGATAGAATCAGCAATCCCCAGATTCTCATAAGCTTCTTTCACACGCAAAAGCTCTTTGTCGCCGCACTGGTGGGTGATGACAATCCCATGCTTCAGCAGTGTTGGCGCGATGGCAAGGGCGAGATTATTCACCGCGCGAGCCCCTTGCGAACCCCCAATAAAAATGATGTGCCTAAACTCCGCGCGAATCCGTGCATGCTCTTTGGTAGCAAACTGAAGCGGGTAGGGTGTCGCAGGTGTAGTAAAAGCGCTAAACACACGCGTAGCAAATGGTGAGAGCAATGTGTTTAATGTGCCTTTTATGGCGTTTTGCTCGTGGATAAAAAGCGTGCGCCTAAACACAATCGCGCCAATACTCGCAGGTCCCGCGCTAAATCCGCCCACACTAATGACTGCACGCACATTATGACGGGCAAAAACTGCTCGCACCTGCACAAGTGCTCGCACCTGCGCCCAGAGCGCCTGGAGCTTTTTCAATCCGCGCTTATTCACCACGCCAAAGGTATTAAGAAAATAGCATGCTTCAAAAAGTGGATTCTGGGGGTTACTGGATTCTGGAGTGGTAGATTCTGCGCGAGAATCTAAGGATTGTATCGGCAAAGATTCTGCACCGACATCTTGTTGAGCAGAATCTCGCGCAGGGCTTTTTGCGACGCTTCTTGCTTGATCTCCAAACCACATTTGGTCCTGCCCATAGAGCGAGCCGATATAAATCACTGGAATCTCACGCCTTTTTAGCTCCTGTGCTAATGCCCTAGCTATGGCGAGATGTCCGCCTGTGCCTCCACCTGTGATCGCAATAACACCTGATTGACTCACTATATCCTCCCTAGATTCTGGCTTCTTAAACTATGCGCCCTTTTGGAGGAAAGATTTTAGCGTATCTTTGAAGCCTAAATCTGGATAATCCATCATCGAGAGCGCGACTTGTCCTGTGAGCTTATCTTTGGTGTTAAAAATAAGTGGAGCGAGAAAATTTACCATTGACTCTTCGAGATTGCGCTGGAGCACGATGATGCAATACACAAGCACAGGGGACTCTCGATCAAGCCCAAGCAGTAGCTCGATGTATTTTGGGATTGTGAAACTATACTCGCGCAGCATGTAGGGATTAACCAGCATCATTTCTAGGCTCTTATCAGGGCTAGTGATTTTGGCAAAATACTCATCAAGCTCAAGCAGCTCGATTTCTGTGATATGTTCAAACCCTAGGATTGGAGCTTTGATGTGGTAGGTTTGTGGGTAGATTTGCGGCATGGCATGCTCCTTAAAATGTTTATGCGATGATATGGTGATTTGGCGTATTTATCGCTAGATTTGCTACCTAGCTGTTAAGCAAAAGTTATGCCACAAGCCTTTATAATGGGCGCGTTGCCAATTAACTTATCGCAAGGAATGTCTCATGGTTGTGCTTATCACAGGAGCGTCTGCTGGGTTTGGCGCAGCATGTGCCCGGGAGTTTGTCGCTAGAGGAACAAAAGTCATCATCACAGCGCGCAGAGAGGAGCGGCTACTAGCACTTCAGCGCGAGCTTGGGGAGAGCTCTTGTGCGATAATCGCGCAAGACATCGCCGATACTGCCACCCTAGAATCTAAACTCACCGCTACACTAGATTCTCGTAGCTGGAAGCTTGATGTGCTGGTAAATAACGCCGGACTAGCACTTGGGATAGCGCCTGCATATGCGTGTGAGATTGGCGATTGGGAGCGCATGGTAGAGATCAATATTCTCGCACTTATCCGTCTCACACATTTCGTATTACCGGGATTTGTGGCGCAAAAATCTGGACATATCATCAACATCGGCTCAATCGCTGGGAGCTATCCCTATCCAGGAGGCAATGTTTATGGCGCGAGCAAGGCATTTGTGAAGCAATTTAGCCTAAATCTCCGCGCCGATCTCTACGACAAAAACATTCGTGTAACGGATATTGAGCCAGGTCTTGCTGGGGGGAGCGAGTTCTCCCTGGTGCGCTTTAAAGGCGATGGGCAGCGTGCTGCCGATCTCTATCGCGATACAGCCCCACTGCTCCCAGAGGATATCGCACAGGCGGTGTGTTTTGCAGCTTTTGCGCCTAGTCATGTAAATATCAATCGCCTAGAGCTCATGCCCACCGCCCAAGCCCCCGCCGCGCTTAATGTGCATAAAATCTCACAAAATACCCCAGAATCTAAAGGTGTGCAATGAGCCAAGCCAGCACAAACCAAACCACTTTAACCCAAACGCCCGCCCAAACTCCCAGCACCCAATCCCATGTGCCCCAAACACGCCAAAATCAGCCCCAGAGCTACAGGAGATTTTCATCATTTGAAACATTTCTCATTCGCTGGAAGACTCGCTCGCTTGGCACACAGATCGATGCGCTGATCCTTATCTTAAGCGTGCTTGTATATATGGGGCGTGATGAGCTGGAGCAGCAGCTCGAACATGCTAAAGCAATCATCTACTCGCGCGTGCGGCTAGGCACAATGGCACAAATCATCTATGAACGCGTGGAAGTCGAGCTTGCCCAATACATGCAAAACGAGGAGCTCTATATCAAAGCGCGCAACAAGATGTTTGAAGTCATCATCAGCGATATTCAACTTTATGGGATTGCACTTGATTTGCTCCAAGGCGAGCAAAACGCCCACAAACTCCAAATCGTGCGCTCCGTGGTGCAAAAGGCATATGATGAGCAATTTATCCTAGATAAAGAGGCAAGACGGCTATTGGAGGCACAGGAGAAGACCAACGCGCGTATCTAGAGCGCATTCGTGCATAGGGAAAGTCTAGCGCTTGTGATGAACTGCTAGTTTGTGCAATGAGAGAGTGCGCTTGCGTATGTAACCAACACCAACCAAAACTATCGGTAATTTCTTACCACAAACCTAAACCCCCTAGAATCTGCTCCATCACTTGACTCTAAGCCTTAGACAAGGCAAAAATATCTGCAATATCAATTTCAAAGGCTTTGGCGATTTTGTAGCAATGCTCTAAATTAAAGTGCTTGCCATAGCGGCAGCTCTCACAATTGGAGTAGAACGCCACTGACTTAATGCCAATCTCAAGGGCTAAATCAAGCTGGGAGACTCCGCGCTTCTCACGCAGGATTCTAATATTAGCAGATACGCGTTTGTAAAACTCGCTAATCTCCTCTTGCGTGGCGTTGCCATAAAGCTTTTGTATCACTCAAAGTCCCTTGATAGCCGTGGCTAATATTTATCCTATAGGATTAAGTAGAAACTAAAATTTACAAAGATACAATCCGCTTTTATATATCCTATAGGATAAATTTTTAGGGAAAGGGTATAAAAAATGAAGAAAGTAATCTTGGGCTTAGCATTTTCTATAGTGTGTGCTTTTGGGCTTGAAAAAGAACAAATGATAAGGGAGTTCTCAAGCGGAATGATACTTGGTGTGTGCAGCAAGAGAACAAGCAATAGCGGATATGCGCATAAACAATGGTATGGATGCAAAAACAGCTGCAGAGCTTATAGCAAAAGATCTCAAAGTATGCAGCCAAGCAATATTCCCATGGCGACCAACGAAAAAATCTTATAAAAACAAAAAAGAACTGCAAGCTGCTGATGCCATCTTTGAAGGAGGTATCAAAGTCGGTCAAGAAAAGGCTACGAAACTTATTGAATATGCTATGGATGAACTAGACTATATATCAAAATAACAAAAACAACTAAAGGAATCCCTATGTCTTACACTTATCTTCATCTAGCACAAGAAGTTTTGCACGATTGTGCTACGCCTTTGCAGCTTGGGCAAATATGGAATCTAGCTAAGCAAAAAGGCTTAGACAAAAAGCTGGAGAGTGAAAATCCTAGAAAACAAACCTTATCAGTTGCCTTGCACTCACCAATAAGGCGTGAAGCCTACAATATTTTTGCATTTTCAAAGTCTCCCACACTCTTTGGTATCATAGGCAAACATCAAGCCATAATCCCTGAAGTTGCAAACGAAGCACAAGAAAATGAGAATGACAAAGCAAGCAAAGAGCTGCTTGAACGCTCTCTTCACCCGTTATTTGTAAAATTTGCTAGAGAGAAACTCAATCTTTTTTGTAAAACAATCTATCACGAGCAAAGTAAGAAATGTAGAAAAGGTAAAAATGAGTGGATTCACCCTGATATTGTTGGTGTAGAATTTGTATGTCAAGACTATCAAAGTCAAACACTTAGTTTTATCAATACCTTTAATTACCCTAAAATCAATCTCTATTCATTTGAACTAAAAGTGGAGATAAAATCTACTGATTTGAAAAAGATATATTTCCAAGCGGTGTCAAACTCCAGCTGGGCGAACTATGGCTACTTGGCAGTATTTAATCCCATAGATGATTTTGTCAAAGATGAGTTAAGGAAGCTTAATGCACGATTTGGCATTGGCGTTATTAACTTTGGCATACCAACAGAAAATGAAGAAAAAGAAGAATGGGAGATTCTTTTTCCAGCTAAAAGGCGAGAAGATATTGATATTTCAATGCTTGATGAGCTTGTTGAGCTAAATCCGGGATTCAAAGAGCTAATAGAAAGTATTGTGGCAGGAGCGAACGATAGTAATGAGCATAATGGCTATGATAAGTATTTGGAACACGAGGAGGAAGTGCAAGACCACATTCAAACACACAAAATTATACGCGACCAATAGAGATAAGCACACCTAGAATCTACTTTAGCCACCTACCTTGCTCACACTACTCCCAACCACAGCACACCAATCATCAAAACTACTTAGCAAAATCTAGGCTACCCATAGCGATAAATACCGCTTCATTATCGCTTAGTAGATATGTTTCACGCGGATAAATGAGCAAGATTCTAGTCGCCTTCTCCTGCTCACTTAGCAATACAATATGCGCTTGCGCTGGGTAGTTGTAGCCCTCTCTATCATAGGACACAAAGCGATCGCCGCCATATTTGTGGGATTTATCTATGCTGCTATGTTGTAGGCTTATAAGCTCTAGTGGGGAGAGTCCTAGCGCATTAGCTTTGGCAAATGCCTGCTTGAGACTCTTTAGCCCTGTGTATCGGTAGCCTTTTGAAGATTTGTTATGAAAAAGTGCGTGCGTGGTGGAATCTATGGGCTTAAATTCCGCATTTTCTATGATGGAGAGCATTGTTTTTGCAAGCGCGTAATTTGGCAGCGCACTGCTATCAGTATCCTTGCACATACTTATGCTATCACTAGCGATATAGCCACTTATCAGCGGTGAAGAGCTATGGTGGAAAGCAATGGACATAACACTTGCGCTTTTTGGGTGTGCTTTAGGCAAAGTTTGGAGCAAAGCAAGCTCCCCCAAGGCTAAATCTAGCTTATCAATCCTTGTAGAAAGCTGGCTTAGCTTACTATCTGCATAAACTTCCAAATACCGCTTGTAGCGTAAATTACCCCCGATACACAATCTAGGCTCCTGCAGGCTTTGGCTAGATTCTAGCTCTAGTCGCACAAGCTTGACTTCTGGCTCAAGGTGCAAATACGACAGACTTGGCATATCAATATACATACGAAGTGCGGCATTGATACTAGGACGCCCAAGCGACTTGGCTTTATCGGCAAGCTTTATGCGATCTGCGTGGCTTAGGTAGTAGTCAATCTCCTGACTTATAGGCAGATAGGGCAAAAGTGCAGAATCTGCAAGCGATATGCGCCCACTTTTTGTATCAAACACCACGGCAATAGTGAGCATTTGGGCTAGATCTTTGGGCTTAGGCTTTAGCAGGGTGTGGATCTTCTTTTGATGGGTTTGGCGCATTTCTTGCAATGTCGGCTGCCTAGTAAAAAGTGTCTTTGTGAAAGCTGGGAGCGCACTTGGGGCAAGCTGGGTAGCATTGGCTGGTAGTGCTTGTATCGCTGCTTCATCAATATAGCCCCAAAAATACACCGACTCATTGACAATCACCACCGCTTGGTAGAATCCTTTCTCATAGCCGATGAGAAACACCCTATCCCCTAGAATCTGCGCGCGCTCGCGCTCATCTAGCAGCGCGGTTTTGGCTTTAGCTTTGG
Source organism: uncultured Helicobacter sp. (assembly GCF_937906905.1). Classification (GTDB taxonomy): domain Bacteria; phylum Campylobacterota; class Campylobacteria; order Campylobacterales; family Helicobacteraceae; genus Helicobacter_B. Next base: position 260,685 of record NZ_CALERY010000002.1, read on the forward strand.
CAAGCGGCTCTCTAGACGATGTATAAGGCTGTGGTGCGGCGTGTATCTCTAGCACTACATTTTGTGAAATTTGGGGTGTTTTATACAAAGTAAGCTTCTGTCCTGCTTCAAGCCTTAGCTCATAGAACACATTGAAGCTTTTGAGCCACCACTCTTTTTTGTCTATCTCTTCACCTGTTCCTATGCCTATTTGTCCCATTACATTGCGCTCTGCCACCATCTCTATGCCATTGTGCGTAGATACACTCCCAAAGGCGTAGCGTTTATACAGCAGGGGCAAGCCACTATCCTTGCTAGAATCTAATGCCACAAGTGTAGGGATTATTGTAGGGCTTATGATTATATTAGAGTGGCTATTACTTAGGCAGGTGTCGCTAGCTTGGCAGTAAAACTCCCCAGACTCTTTATCTAAGACAAGCACTTGATTGGGCAGGATATAAGCGGGAGAGGACTCTGCTTTGGCATTTGGCTTAGTATCCACTAGGAAATATGTCCTATCTCCCACATATAGCGCACGCCCATAGGCAAAATCACTCCCAAAAGCTTGACTCAAGGCTGCTTGGCAAAGCCACAAGCCCAGAGCTATGCTAGCTCTTACTCCTGCCATACTTTAATCACCTTAGGTGGTGTGAAAAACACCGGCACATCGGCATACGCCCTATCAAAGCGCACGAGCGGACTGCCCTTAGGTAGGGACTTGATCGCAGACTTTTGGACAAACGCATTGATAGGCGTAATCTCTCTGGCAAGCTTCATTGCTTCTTCTACATACTTGGAAGTCATAATGCGCTTTGCATTGGGGAATATAATCACTTGGTAAAACTTCTCATCACTTGTTAGTGAGAGTGGGAAAACAAGATCATCTTTTCCTAGTTTATGAAGCCTTGTCGCGCTTTGGCTTGGTTTATCTTGTGCTATCGCCCCTTTCTTAAAATGTTTAGCATAAGGTAGCAGACAGCCAATACCTGTTGGCATATAGCAGAGACTTTTATCTTCATTATCTAGGATTAGCTCATTTGACTTAGACCAAAATGCCCAAATCCAAAAGGGCACGCTACTATCATTCACTTCTGCGCCTAAATCCTGCGCCCAAGACATAGCAAATATCTCATCAATAGGCGTTATGCTCTTTTGCACAAAGCTGCTGGTATAAGCCAAGCTAAGGGGGAACTCCCACGGATCAAAGCGGGAGAAATCTACTCCATTCTCATCTTTGAGCGTATGCCCGACCCAATTTAGCTGCACGATTAGCCCATCTTCAGGCTTAGGCTCATAAGCACTATCCACCCACTCTGCTTGCAACGGCAAAAGACAAGCAGCAAAAGCAAGCAACGCTCCAATCAGTCTAGCCCTCATATTCTCTCCTATCAATTCGTTGTTTCGTTTATGCCAAATGCTCCCTAGCAAATGCCAAAAAATACTCCACGCCAAGTCGCGCCTTTATCTCACTATTCACCGCGTGGATAGCGGATTGTATCGCTATTTTTCTCGCATACTCACTAGAATCTAGCTCACACAAACGCATAATATGCGTGGCTTTCTCCACATACTCTGCCTCGCTAAACGCGCTAGTTTCTCTAACAAATCCTAAGACGCACTCCTTGTAGCTGGCAAAGTCGCTGAAAAAAGTGGATTCTAGGGCATTGTGTAATAGCGCAGAGTTTTCACCCCTAGAATCCACTTTTTCACCCCCACTATTTGCACATCCGCACTCATCGATAATCGCTTCTATAATCCCCCTTGTCTCATCAAGCTGATGCGCAAAAGTGGATTCTAGCTCTTTGGCTGACATAGTGTAGTAGCGCAGACTAAGCCCCCGTCCCTTTGCCACATACTCAATCCTGCTCTCGCCTTGCTCCATAGGGAAGCTATCTGCCCAAAAGTCCAAAATATGCCCATACACCGCGCTATCCACATAGCCACTAAAGAAAAAGCGCGGAAGAAGCTGGGGATTGATTTGTGAGATTTTTTGCTTGATCTCGCCTTCATTCCCAAGCCCACAAGCTAAAAACCTCCAATGTGGATTCTGCTCCAAAATCGCACAAATACTGCGCAAATATGCGAGCGAGTCGATCTTCACCAATCGCCCAATCACGCCAAAGAGATACACAGGCTGCTTCGCACTAGAATCCACATAGCAAGCGCGTGTATTAGCGATGAGCTCTTGTGGGATATTGGGATTATAAAAGCTCCTATCCATTTGCACCGGGATTCCACAGAAGCTAAAGCCGCTATGCGTGATGTGCTTTTGGTTATTGCAAATATGCGTTAGGCGCGCATCGATTCCGCTCACATCATAGACAAAATTCCCGTGCGTCCAAAATACCTGCACCCTAGCACATCTGCTTGCAAGCAGAAAATCGCTAATCCCATAGCCATTGTTTGGGCTAATGAGCATAGCCACCTCATCTCTACACATAATCTCGCGCAGGGCTAGGGCTTTTTGCAAGTGGGAGTTGTAGAATCCAGCTTTGTTAAAGCCAAGTCCAATATCGATGGTTTCTATACCAAGTTGCGCTAGTTTAGCGATGGCTTGTGGGTTGTTTTCGGACTTTTCTATAAGGCTCATACAATAGATTTTGATTTCGTAATGCTGTGTAAATTCTGGGCTTGCAAGGAGATTTTTTATCAAGCTATACTCGACCTTGAAGGGTGAGTTTTCTACAATCCTATCGCGCAATATGCCAATGATTTTGCGCTTGTTGGTGCTTAGGCTAGGCTTAGGCAAATGTGGCAAAAACTTTGCAGCAAACTCCGCATAAATAGGCACAGCATATTGAGAAATCTCGGTATTAAACCCCTGCCACTGCTCCTGCTTGCTAAAACTATTACCACAAATATGATAGATGAAAAACTGCAAGTAGAGCGCGAGATCCAGCCATTGCGCAAGAGCAGGGGGCATATCAGTGCTATCATCTATACCACGCAACACCTGTGCTGCTTGCTCTAGCGCAGCATAGAACTGCTCCCTCCACACAGGATACAAACGCAACCACTCGCGGTTGTTAAAGAGATTTTTTGCATTCCAGAGAATATGTAACTGCCAATTACAAATATTGCGTGTAGTGATTGGGTAGTTTGCTTGAGAGAGTGCCCGATTTACGCATGATTTGATATATGAAAACCCTATATGTGGGATTGAGAAAAATTCGATGAGAAATTCTGCGGCGCGTGCAACCCCCATGCCACCGGAGCTTTCGATATTTGTTTGAATAATATTTGATAGGAAAAAGGCTACGCCATCATCATCGCAATATTCCCCAGAATCCACAGAATCTAATTTTGCTAGTTTTTTAGGCTTATTATCCGTATAGATAGGATTTTTTATTTGAATTTCTTGCGAAATATGTTTAAAAAGACTTAGATTCTGGCATGCAGGATTTGCCAGCACTCGAGCAATTGCGCCAAGCTCCGCAAGCATAATAGCCTCCTCTTGGCTTGGATTGCTATCAAGGAGCTTTTGCGCAGAGCGGATAAAAGGCAAGAATCTATCATCGCTTGCACGATTCTCTGGTACAATAAAGGCTAAATATAAAAACACACAATCAAGTATATCCCCCTGTATAAAAATCTGCAAAATCTTTTCACAAAAAGTGCCAAATATCTCTTCATATACCCCGATATCTGTGCGCAGATTATCATAAAATCTAGGAGAATCTATATCTTTAACTAGGCTTGAGATAAGCGAGAGCAGGACTAGGCGAAGATCCTGCTTGCTCTGCGCTGCTTTAGCAAGCTCTAAAAATTGCCCAGCAGTTCCTACCATGAAAATCCACTATGGCGCAAGATCCAGTGCCACTGACTGCTTGGGCAAGAGCGTATCCACTAGCCAAAGATAGCCAAGCTTTGAGCGCTGGGCATAAGGCTTGATCTCTGCAGAAATATAGCCAAAATCATGATTGATGCTCACCACCTCACCCACAGAAATCCCCTCGATAAAAATCCCATCAAGCCCACTTGTAACGACCAGATCGCCCACCTCGACCTTCCGCCATGATGGGATAAAGTCCGCTGTAATGTATTTATGATCAAGCGTGCTAGCATGCACTATCGCAGGAATCTTCTCATCGCCTATAAAGACACTATAGCTACTTTTGCGCTCGCCATTAAGTAGCCCCATGAGCGCACCATTATGGACGACAGCTATACCTATAGCTTTGTTGTCTTGCACAAGACCAAAGATTTTATCCTGCGCATAATTGCTCACATCAAACTTAATCCACACACGATTATATTCCCCCATGCTCACATACGAATATGCACGCGCTGGCGAGAATCTAGCATCATTGATAAATGCCTGCTGCGTATCAAAAATAGCAAGTGCGTCAAGCTCATTGCGTGTGTGCAGCAGCTCTAGCTCGAGCTGCTCGTAGTTTTTGAGCCGCTCTTCGTATTCTTGGATTTTCTTAGCTTGATTGATGTATTTATCATATGAGAGTGCGATACTATCTTTTGTATCAAGGATAAAAAGTTTTGCAGCGTCCCCAAGCGCGATAATATGGCGCTGTAAGAAATTGCTAGAATCTATGACGATAAACGCTATCGTCATAACAATCACAACAATCGTCAGGGATTGATAGCGCATTATTCGTAGCGACTAGTATTGTGCAGCGTATCAAGCTCTTCTATGGCTTTTCCTGTGCCTTTTGCCACTGCTAGTAGCGGCTCATCGCCGATGAAAACAGGAAGCTTCACAGTATCAGACAAATACCTATCAAGCCCCCTAATAAGCGCACCACCACCTGTAAGCGTCAAGCCATTTTCTACCAAATCTCCCGCTAAATCCGCTGGCACAGCTTCTATGACACTTTTCACCGCGCTGCTAATTTCTCGTAGTTGATCCTTTATCGCTTCTCGTATATCTTCACTTGTAAGCTCAATGGTATTGAGTAGCCCACTTACTTGATCGCGCCCTTTAATCTGCATAGAAAGCGGTGTATCAAGAGGAGCTGCTGCACCTATTTTGATTTTTATCTCCTCGCCAGCACGCTCACCAATAAGCAGATTATAATGCTTGCGGACATGATTGACGATCGCCATATCAAGCTTATCTCCAGCTACGCGGATAGATTTTGAGATGACAAGCCCACCAAGAGAGATAACGCCAATCTCTGTCGTCCCACCGCCAATATCAACAATCAAGCTTCCTTGAGGCTCTTTGATAGGCAGTCCTGCGCCAATAGCTGCTGCCATTGGCTCCTCGATGAGATAGACTTCTCTCGCACCAGCACTCATAGCAGATTCTTTCACGGCTTTACGCTCCACACCTGTGAGCCCATAAGGCACACACACCATAATCCTAGGGCGGATAAGAGACTTGCGGTTATGGGCTTTTTCAATAAAATAGCGGATCATTTTTTCTGTTACATCAAAATCCGCAATTACGCCATCTTTCATCGGGCGGATAGCTTGGATACCGCTTGGGGTTTTGCCAACCATTTCCTTTGCCTCGTGCCCAACTGCCAGAATCTCTCCATCTCTATCGTATCGATCCACACGCACCGCTACGATAGAAGGCTCGTTAATAATAATCCCCTGCCCCTTTAGCAAAACAATTGTATTTGCCGTCCCTAAGTCAATCGCAATATCATGCGAAAACATACCAATAAGCTTATTTAATAGCATCTACGCTCCTTGTGTTTTAGATTCTCGTGGCTTTTTGGGCTTTATAATAGTGGGCTTTTGCTTGTGCTCCACGCAGTCTTTGGTGATGATGACCTTAGAATGCCGCATACTAGGGAGATCAAACATAATATCCGTAGCAAAGCTCTCAATAATCGCGCGCAAGCCTCGCGCACCTGTTTTCCTAGCGATAGCAAGCTCGGCAATTTTTTCAATCGCATCTTGCTCAAATTCTAGCTGCACATCATCTAGCTCAAAGAGCTTGGCGTATTGCTTGACTAGCGAATTTTTGGGCTTGGTGAGAATATCTACCATAGCCTCTTTAGTGATAGGCTGCAATGTCGCTAGGATATGCAGCCGCCCAATGAGTTCTGGGATAAGCCCATAGCTCACCAAATCATCTGGCTCTACAAGATGCAAAACATCATCTTGCTCGCTCTTGGTCTTCTGCACCTGTCCAAAGCCCAGCACATTGCTACCCATTCTGCGCTTGATAATCTCACCAAGCCCATCAAATGCCCCACCGCAAATAAACAAAATATTTGTCGTATCAAGCTGTATAAACTCCTGATTTGGGTGCTTTCTGCCGCCTTTTGGTGGGATATTTACTACACTTCCTTCAATAATCTTTAGCAACGCCTGCTGCACGCCCTCACCAGAGACATCGCGCGTAATGGAGCGGTTTTCTGACAGCCTAGAAATCTTGTCAATCTCATCGATAAACACAATCCCCATCTGCGCTTTTTTCTCATCATTCCCAGCCGCTTGATAAAGTCTTGTAAGGATATTTTCCACATCTTCGCCCACATAGCCAGCTTCTGTAAGACTTGTCGCATCACAAATAGCAATAGGCACATCTAAAAACCGCGCTAAAGTCTGCGCCATAAGTGTTTTGCCGCTACCAGTAGGACCCACGAGCAAAATATTTGATTTTGTGATTTCCACATCATTTGTCTCTGCCATATTGCTTGCTATGCGCTTATAGTGGTTATACACTGCCACAGAAAACACTTTCTTTGCTTCTTCTTGCCCTACGACATATTCATCAAGCTTGGCTTTCATCTCTCTGGGCGTGGGAATATCGATGAACTCCTGCTCATCATCTCCAAGCAGCTCTCGAGAAGTGCTTGGCATACTATCAAAGCCAGCCATATCAAACCCCTCCTGCGTGAGCCCCTTATACAATCCGCTAACGCAATAGTGGCAAATTTTACCCGCTAGCTTACCATGCCAGAGCTGGGTATCATCTAGCCTTTTGCCACAAAAATCACAGGTTTTTTTCATTCTTTTCCTTTTCTTACCGGGATTCCTCGCGATGAATCAAGAACGAAACGGCAAATTTTGGCGATGGATTCTAGCTCCACACCAGAATCTAAAATCTGCTTGGCATAATCGCGCATAGAAGTCGCAGCGAAAAGTTGCTTATAAAAATGGCTGATTTTATCGATTTCTTCGCTTGAAAAAAGCTTGCGCATTCTGTGTTTATTGAGCCCACGGATCACAGCACGATTGCCCTCTGCCATACAAAATGGTGGGACATCTTGGGAGAGCGCGCTTGCTCCAGCAATCATCGCCCCATCACCGATTTTGACAAACTGATGCACAGGAGTCATGCCCCCGATATTGACATAATCCCCCACCTCGATATGCCCACCAAGCGTGGCGTTATTTGCAAGGATACAATGGTTACCAATCACACAATCGTGAGCGATATGCACATACGCCATAAAAAGATTATGATCTCCTATGATCGTTTTGCCTATGCCGCCCTGTGTCCCCGGATTAAACATACAATGCTCGCGGATAAGATTATCTGCACCGATGATAAGCTCGACCTCCTCGCCAGCATATTTCAAATCCTGTGGGATTGTGCCAAGCACAGCATAGGGAAAAATTGTCGTGCGCGCACCAATACTGGTATTACCAAGGATAGTAACACCATTATAAAGCTTGCAGCCAGAGGCGATTTTTACCCGCTCGCCGATGACACAAAAATCCCCTATCTCCACATCATCAGCGATTTGCGCGCCTTTATGGACAATGGCAGTTTTCGCAATTTTTGCCATTCTTAGCCTTGTGCCTCTTGATTATCCGCGACCATTGCTTTTAGCTCGGCTTCACACACAAGCTTGCCATCGACAAATGCTTTTGCATCAAGCGACCAAACCGCGCCTTTGTGTTTTAAAACGCTCAAATGATACTCTAAGCGATCGCCCGGTGTAACAGGCACGCGGAATTTCACCCTATCAATCGTCATGAAATATACAATTTTATTCTCTGCAGCCTTGAGATCATCGCCAAACATACTCACAAATGCCAGCACACCGCCAGCTTGTGCCATACCTTCGATAATCATAACGCCCGGATATATGGGCTTACTAGGGAAATGCCCCAGAAAAATCTCCTCGTTAATCGTTACATTTTTGTAAGCTTTGATATAGCCATTTGGCGTGCTCTCATCGGTATTTCGCACAAGCTCTGTAATCCTATCAACAAGGAGAAGCGGATAGCGGTGGGGGAGAATCTTTTTGATTTGATTGACATCCATCATCATGAATTGTCCTTTCTCTACAATCTATAAACCAAGTGCTAAGCAAATACCCCAAAAAACCTCGAGCAAATCTCGAGCTGCTCCCTATGAAAGCAAAGCGCACCCGAAAGCAAAAATGCCTGCAGATCTCACACGCGCCAAGGGGCAGAGATAGATTCTGGTCAATCTACACCTTAAGAATCTAGAGAATCTAGTCGCAAGAACATCATAATGTGTTTGATCTTCTTGAGGCTCGCGGGCTCTTTGGTGGGGATTTAGGCTTGATTTATGCGACAAAATGTGGCGATTATACATAATATTTTCCAAAACTTTATTTAATTTGCCCAATTTTCTTTAGCACGAGGAAATGTTTTGAGGCACTTGGGCACAATGGCTCTTGGGTGTATTGGTCGAATATGCTTGAATGTCTCTAGCTAGATTCTAGCTAGATTTCATAAGCGCATGGGAATCTACTCGAAGAGTTTGCATCAAAATCCATGAACCAATTTTGTATCGTAGGTTCTAAGAGTTTTTATAAAATAGGTATCGTATTAAAGGTCTTTTCATCTTGAAAAATCGCCTCTATCTCTATATCAATTTTCTCCCATGAGTGCCTAGAATCAACAATGATGATTGGATTTATACTCTCGCTTCCGCAAAGCAGATTTCGTAGCCAAAGCTCCAGAGCATAGTCAATAGGATTATGCACAAGCTCTAACACATTTGCAAACTGCGTATGTATAAGTGCATTAAAATCCTCCAAACACAAAAATATGCTATCGTCTTTTGAGCAAAATCCAAGTCGTATGCGTTCATCATATCTTTGTAGATTCTGCGAGGGCGATGAGGATTCCAAACAAGGTTTTAAAGCATGTCCTGCGTAGGACTCTATGCAAAAAGCCTTACTAGCAAGATTTATCCTACTAGTATCCATCAGCGCTTGCAGCGACACATCTCTCCAAGTAATGGCATTAGCTTTTGACTTTTTAGATTCTGAGTGTGCGAGAATGTAGCTATTGATTACTGCTCTATCGGGCGAGACATTGCTCGAACCGCCAGCCAAAGCACTGCTAGAGATTTTTCCCCAGAGCAGGCGCCAAATCCGCCGCTTTCTCTGTGTAAGAATATAATCTCTCCCGCCAGATTCTAGCTCATCTCGCTGGGCGAAAATTGCCTGACGCTCTTTGATACTGCCTGGCAGCACCCTGCCACCTATCTCGCTCATCATCTCTAAGCTCAATCGATCTTGTTTCGCGCGCTGCTTGGATAGCGCAAACTGACAGCCACAATAGTTTTGACGATAGAGATTATCTCTTTTGGCAAGCTCATTTTGCTTCTGCACACCGCCATTTTTACGCACATTGATTTTGATAAAGTCTAAGCCATAGCCTTGCGCGATTATATCGCCCTGCTGATAGAGAGTCTCCTGCTCTTTCATAGGGCTTGATAGCAGCGTAGTGGTGAAAGTCCTCTCTCCAAGATCCTTGGCAATTTGCGCGCTTTTTTTCAAGCGAACATCAAAGCAAGTGCTACATCTAGCCCCCTTTTCTGGCTCATCTTCTTGCCCTTTCACTGATGAAAGCCATTTTTCTAGCTCGTAATCCCCCTCAATAAGTGGGATTTTTAGCATATCGCAGCTTCTACGCACATCGTTTAATCGCAAGTCGTGTTCGGCTTTTGGGTGGATATTTGGATTGTAAAAAAACCCGACAAAGCTCTCTTGCGGATAAGCCTTTTTCAACTCGCTCAAAAAATAATGACTATCCACAGAGCAACAAATATGCACTAGCATTTTATCTCCTATTTTTATTGTTCTTTTCGCTATTGACAAATAGCATATATCCAGCAATGCTACCGATAACAAAAACTACCAAAAATACAAGCAGTGTAATCTCTAATATATCCATGTTGTTCCTTTATCTGTGATTGGATTTCAGGCAAGACTGCCCGGCAGATATTTGATTCTTCAATTTCCAAGAAAGCATGTTTCATATGAAACATGCTTTTAATCAAATATTATCTGCTAACACTCCTACTTGATATCCTCTTGAATTGCTTTTTTCTCTGGCATTTTTTTCTCTCGTAGCTGACCACAGGCTGCAGAGATATCTATGCCTTTAGATTCTCGTATGGTAGTGAGCAATCCCCTGCTAGTCAAAAAGTCTGCAAACATTCGCACTTTCTCCATCTCCGGACGTTCAAATTTCGCTCCGCTATGGGGATTAAACAAAATCAAATTGACCTTTGCTTTTATGCCATTAAGCAAGCTTAAAAGCTTTTTTGCGCTAGAGATATCATCGTTAATATCCTTGATGACAAGGTATTCAAACATCACTCGCTTGCGTGTATCTATGGGGAACGCCCGCACCGCATCAATGATACTTTTGATATTGTAGGTTTTATTCATAGGGATAAGCTTGGAGCGCAAAGCGTCATCTACAGCGTGGAGCGATATGGCAAGCTGGACGCCTAGATTCTGCTTGCCTAGATCATGGATTCTGGGGCTAATGCCGCTCGTAGAGATTGTCTGGCGCTTTGGTGAGATAGATAGACCATCAAGATTACTAAGAATTTTTATCGCTTTTATAAGATTATCAAAATTATTCAATGGCTCACCCATACCCATATAAACAATATTTACACGCTTTTCTGCCGGGAGATCATTTAGCTTTTTGAGATTTACCACTTGCTCGACAATCTCCCCACAGCTAAGATCACGCACGAAGCCACCTTTAGCCGTGAAGCAAAATGCACACCCCACTTTACAGCCAATTTGACTAGAGATACAAAATGTGTATTTCTCTCCCTCGATAATCTTCCCATTTTCATCAAGCTTTTTATCACGCATTTTGATACATACACTTTCAAATGTATGCCCATCTCGTGTCCGGAAGAGATATTTTCTTGTGCCATCGCTACTCTCTTCCTGTGCGATGAGCTTGAGATTATCCACGCTATAAAGCTCATGCAAAGTCTTGCGAAACTCCTTTGGGAGATTGCTCATATTCTCGAAATCTTTCTCATAACGCGTATAGAGCCAGTTATAAATCTGCTTAGCTTGATAAGGCTGCTGACAGACTGCTTGTAAATCTTGGAGAGAGAAGCCATAGATATTTTCTTTCTCATTAGATTCTGGAGATTTTTCCTTGGATTCTCGCATGCTAGAATTTACTCCGCCAGATCTCACAGCTGAATCCCTACCAGAATCTAGCATAGTCAAATTCTCTCTAAGCATTAGACGCCCCTTATAGGTTTATTTTCTTCTCTCTTATCTTTACTTGTAAGACCTGCGATAAATTCTGCTAGGATTTCTTTCGCTTTGGTGTGATTGCGCTTAAAGTCAGTTCGTGCATTTTTATCGCAGTAATTTGTGATACAAAACACGCCAAATGCCGGTATGCCAAACTCCCTCGCCACAGCCAGCACGGAGAAAAACTCCATATTTTCTATCGCTATACCTGCTTGGCTCATCTGCGTGGCGACAACAGAATCAAGTGTAATATAATTCGAGGAATTGACCACCACATCATGCGAACCAATTATATTTCCAGATGACTTCCGCAATGTTTCGCGTGAAACACTCTTGCCCATCTCTAGCTCAATAACATTATCTAGCGGTGTGTAGCTCGCACCGGTAATGAGGCTAGATTCTATCTGTGTCGCACGCGAGCTCACGCATACAGTAAGCAGTGGTAAGTCATAAGAATATGCCCCAGCCGAGCCAATGAAAACAAGATTTTCCACATACTCTTTCATACACAGACGAGTCAGTCCAATGCTAGACTCCACCAGCCCCACCCCTATGGGTGTAGCATAGGAAATGATCTCGTTGTTCCCTGCACAAACTACCACATTACCCCCATATTATCCTACAATCTTACAGAGATTCCACGATCATGCAGGTATGATTTAAGCGAGCGGATAGCAATTTCTTCATTATGAAAAATACTTGCTGCAAGTGCCGCATCTGCCACATCGAGTGAAAAAACCTCTGCAAAATCCTCCAGCCTCCCCGCTCCACCAGAGGCGATGATAGGCAGTGAAACCTCTTTACGCAGAGCTGTAAGCGCAGCGATGTCATAGCCACTTTTTGTCCCATCAGTATCCATACTCGTGAGCAAAATCTCCCCAGCACCTCGATCCTCTGCAATTCTCGCCCACTCCCTTAGACCAATCCCAGTCCTCTCTCTACCACCTTTGACATAAATCTCATGCCCATTTTTACCAGATCGCACATCCATAGCTACGACCACGCATTGCGAGCCAAATCGCTTAGCAGCCTGTTCTATCAAGCTTGGGTTGGCAATAGCAGAAGAATTTAAGCTGATTTTATCCGCACCAGAATCTAGCAGCAGATAGATGTCTTCCAGCGTGCGTATCCCGCCACCGATTGTTAGTGGGATATAAACCTCTCGTGCAATCTGCCTAATAAGATCGATAAGAATCTGTCTATGCTCAAACGACGCGGTAATATCCAAAATCACAAGTTCATCTGCAAGTGCATCATTATAGAATCTAGCTAGAGCTACTGGATCGCCGACATTTTGCAAGCCGACAAAATTCACTCCCTTCACCACTTGCCCATCTTTTATATCTAGACATGGGATAATTCGTTTCGCAAGATGATTAGTCATCTTAGCATGCTCCTTAAAATAACATCTATAGCAAATAGTGCCCACTAAATTTCCAAAATGAATTGCAAAGTATAATGCAGAGATATAAAATTCTCCTAAAATCCATTAACTTTATCAATTTTTGTAAAGCAGATATAAGAAAAACTCGATACAATGTTAGGGATTTTAGATAAATGCGAGCGGATAGATGCGAGCGAAAAAGCATTTTGGACAGAATTTTTTACACAATCCGTTCATACTCGAAAGAATCCTCCAAGCAAGCGCCGAACTACTACAAGGTCAAAAGCTTATAGAAATCGGGGTTGGCTTGGGTGATTTATCAGAGCGGCTTTTGTCTCTCTCGAGTCTTACGACTTATGAAATCGATGCCGATCTGTGTTCTTTTGTTTTGCAGAAGTTTTCATCACGCACTTTCACTCATCAATTCGAGCTTGTGCATAGAGATGTTTTATCTATCCCTTTTGATATGGATTCTGGGGCAGAGGCGGAGCAGAGGGAGAATCTAAAGTCAGCTGGCTGGCTTGCCAACGAGCCCTATATCCTCGTCTCTAATCTCCCATACAATATCGCTACTCGCATTGTGCTCAATCTCTTGCATGATCGCTTGTGCGAAGGGTTTGTCGTGATGACACAAAAAGAGGTCGCTTTGAAATTCTGTGCCAGCGCACACGACAGCGATTTTTGCGCGTTAAGTGTGCTTGCGCAGAGTGTGGGAGAAATCGAGCTACTTTTTGATGTAGGAGCGGAGAATTTCACTCCTGTGCCAAAGGTTACTTCATCAGTTTTTCGACTTAGACGCTATGAGAATGCTTTTATAGAGAAAGACTTTGAATCCATGCTCAAAGCTGCTTTCAGCGCACCACGCAAGAAGCTCTATACAAATCTCCAGCCCTATCTGTGCCAAAGCAGCCAGAATCTACTCGAGATTTTCGAGCGAGAATCTATCTCCACAAATGCGCGACCTCACGAAGTTAGCACACAAAAGTATCACCACATTTACAACTCACTTAAAGGACATTCATGAACGAGAACCACACACAAAATAGTATCAGCGAGAAATCTCAACAAAAGCGTCGATTTTTTAACCCGAGGTTTAAGAAAGACAACCAGCAAGCCAACACACAAAACAACTCAAGCCCTCAACAGAATCCAAATAGAGGCGCAAACATCAATCCAAATACCAACAGAGGAGGCGAGCAGCAAAGACGCCAGTGGCCCAACCGCAACCGCCAAGAGAATCAAAGTGGCGCAAGAGAAGTGCAAGGAGCAAGTGAGCGAGGAAATCTAGCATTCCACAAAGACTTGAAAAAAGGTGTAGAGACAAACACTAGAATCCAAAAAAACAGCCTAAACCCACACAACAAGCTCAATCTCAACACAAAAGCCAGCGTGCGTATCACGCCACTTGGTGGGCTAGGAGAAATCGGCGGCAATATGATGGTAATGGAGACAGAGAAGTCTGCCATTATCATCGATGTGGGTATGAGCTTCCCAGAAGAAAATATGCACGGCGTGGATATTTTGATCCCAGATTTTACTTATCTCCACAGCATAAAAGACAAAATCGCTGGCGTTATCATCACCCACGCACACGAAGACCACATCGGCGCAGTGCCCTATCTTTTCAAAGAATTGCAATTCCCCCTCTATGGCACGCCCCTAGCACTTGGAATGATTGGGGCGAAATTTGACGAACACGGGCTAAAGAAATTCCGCCCTATGCTCAAAGTCATTCAAAAGCGCGAGCCTGTGCAAATTGGAGATTTTGAAATAGAGTGGATACATATCACACACTCTATCATCGATTCTTCCGCGCTTGCGATTAAAACAGAAGCAGGCATTATCTTCCACACAGGAGATTTCAAAATCGACCACACGCCCATTGACAATCTCCCCACCGATTTACACCGCCTAGCGCATTATGGGGAGCAAGGCGTTATGCTACTGCTTAGTGATTCTACAAACTCACACAAAAGCGGCTGCACACAAAGTGAAGCAGTTGTAGGACCGACATTTGACTCACTTTTCAAAAGCGCGCAAGGACGCGTGATAATGAGCACTTTTAGCTCCAATATCCACCGCGTGTATCAAGCGATCACCTATGGGATCAAATATGGACGCAAAGTTTGTGTCATAGGGCGATCAATGGAGAAAAATATCGACATAGCACGAGAATTAGGCTATATCGATTTGCCAAACTCCATTTTCATCGAGGCGCACGAAGTAGAAAAATACCCAGAGCACGAGATTCTAATCGTTACCACAGGCTCACAAGGCGAGACGATGAGCGCGCTATATCGTATGGCGACAGATGAGCATAGACATGTCAAAATCAAATCAAGCGATTTAATCATACTCTCTGCCAAAGCAATCCCGGGCAATGAAGGCTCCGTATCAGCGGTGCTAAATTTCTTAATGAAAGCAGGAGCAAGCGTAGCTTACCAAGACTTTAGCGAAATCCATGTTAGCGGGCACGCCGCACAAGAAGAGCAAAAGCTTATGCTGCGACTCATCAAGCCCAAATTTTTCCTCCCAGTTCACGGAGAGTATAACCATGTCGCCAAGCACAAAGATACTGCTATTAAATGCGGTGTGTTAGAGAAAAATATCTTACTTATGGAAGATGGCGATCAAATTGAGGTCAATCCAAGCTATATGCGCAAAGTTGGTAATGTCAAATCCGGCAAAGTTTTCATCGATAATCAAGCGTGCAAAGAAGTGGATTCTAGCACGATCAAAGATCGCCAAGATCTAGCAGATGCTGGGCTTGTGAGTATGGTGGCTTTCATCGCACAAAGCGAGCAGAAAATCCGCTCCCTAGAAATAGAGATGATAGGCATAGCAAATCAAAAAGAGCAAGATGAGCTACAAAAAGAGCTCCAAGGTGCGCTTGAAATGTCTATCCGCACGATAAAGCCAGAGGTGATTAGCAATAAAAAGCTTTTAGAAGGAGAGATACGAAATCTCACAAGAAAACTACTCTTCAAAAAGCTTAAAAAATACCCTGCGATTATGCTCCATATCTTTACTGCATAAGAGCCACGCGATGAGCCACACACAAAAGCAAGCAGAATCTAGCCTAGATTCTGCCAAATACGCGCAAATCGCACGCGAAGTTTTACTCCTAGAAGCAAAAGAGCTGCAAAACACAGCCCAAAAATGTGCGCACATTGCTTGGACTCCCATTATAGAATCCATTATTAAAGCTACGGATAAAGGCGGCAAGCTTATTGTCTGTGGTGTGGGGAAAAGTGGGCATATCGGCAGTAAAATCGCCGCTACACTTGCTAGCACAGGCACACCGAGCTTCTTTCTCCACCCCACCGAAGCTCTGCACGGCGATCTTGGAATGATAGGAGAAAATGACATCATTTTAGCCATAAGTTATAGCGGAGAGAGCAGTGAGATCTTAGCGATAATGCCGCATTTCAAACGCCTTGCAGATGTCATCATCACAATGAGCAAAGCCACAGACTCTGCTTTAAGTAAGCTTGGGGATTATTTCCTACCTATTGCCATAGAGCAAGAAGCCTGCCCCATACAAGCCGCCCCAATGAGCTCCACTACTCTTACCCTAGCTATGGGCGATGCCCTAGCAGCCTGTCTCATACAAGCAAGAAATTTTAGCAAATACGACTTTGGCGCATTGCACCCGGGCGGAAGCTTGGGGAAAGAACTCTTTGTCAAAATCGCCGATCTTATGCAAAAAGACAATCTCCCCATCATCTCCCCGCAAACACCGCTCAAAGATGCCATCATCACAATGACGCAAAAGCGGCTTGGAAGCGCGCTGATAGCCGAAAACAACGCGCTTATAGCAGTGCTTAGTGATGGAGATTTGCGGCGAGCTATGATGAGAAGTGATTTTGACATCAATGCCAATGCAATCACCTACGCCACACAGAATCCAAAAACCTGCCAAAATCCCAATCTCCTAGCCAAAGAAGCCCTAAAAATCATAGAAGCAAACAAAATCCAGCTGCTTGTCATCACAGATGAAAAAAAGTGGATTCTAGGGGTTTTGCATATCCATACTCTTCTTAGCGAAGGTATCACACCATAAGGAGCAAAAATGTTTGAAAAAATCAATGAAATAATCATTAGAATCGAAGAAATCCGCGATGAAATCCAAATCCTACTTGGTATGGGGAAGATTAGCTTTGTGGATTATATAATGATAAAACGCGGCTCTATGGATATGCCAGAAGAGCTAAAAATGGCGGTGTTAGAGCAAATAAACGAACAAGTCGATGCACTAAAAGAGCAAATCGATAAACTCAATAAAATCAAACGCGAAATGCTAGTGTTTTAATCCTTATCTACACAGAAGCCAAAACTACACCTACTAGGCTTTATCAATTAAACGGCGCATTAAGCCCTATACCAAACTCAAGCATAAGCGCAAAATTATTTGCTTCAGGGTGGTGGAGTGTCTGTGTATCTAAATAGGGCATAGTAAGGGCATTCATATGATAATACACTCCCTTGATTCTGGCGTAGAAATCTGGCATTTCAAAGCTTGATTTTTGTGCAAGCACTTCACCTAGATCTTCTACACTATTGTAAGCATTGCCACGATAGAGTATCCCTAGAGATAGCTCTGCTTTGTAGCTGCCATCAAACGCACCAGCAACATCGCTAGAGAGCACATTATAGCCATAGCCAGCAAGTCGGCGTGTGGCATTCCAAGCGATATTAGCTCTAGGCTCTAGTGCAAATCTATCTGTAAGCATTATCCTATGAAACGCCCCCACACCAAGAAAAAGCCCAAAATCCCTAAATCTCCCACGATTATTTTCAAACCCTACATCGTATAAATCTGTAGAAAATGACATATACAAAAATGTAGGCTTCTCTAATGAGCCAAGATTCGCCCCAGCATTGATCGTAACAAGAGCAAGCCAATTTCTATCGCTGATACTCTCATACTTACCACTTGCGCTTGCTATGCCGCTCATTGACGAGCCACCAACTCCAGCCAATAGCTCTCCACCTAGATAGAACCACTTCAAATATAAATCTTCTTGCAAAGTGAAAAAGCCACCACCATTGTGCGTGCCAACACGCGGCGAGTTTAAATGTGCATAATATCCACCAAGCCCTATACGAGAATCTTGGCAGCGAACTCCATAATGACATTTGTAAGCCCAAGTAAGATTACAGAGTAAGAAAATGAATAAAAATATCCGCGCCATTATCAAATCCTTTGCAAAGGCAAATGAGTTAATGTAGCACAATGTATGTAAAAGATAAAAATACTTATCATAAAAAGAATGAAAAATTATTAAAAAGAAGAGTGGTGGCTCGAGGCGGAATCGAACCACCGACACGGAGATTTTCAGTCTCCTGCTCTACCGACTGAGCTATCGAGCCATAGGCAAAATGAAGTAAATTTAGATTCTGCCTTACTTTGATTAAAAATCCGCTTAAATTATGGGAATAATAAGAACTTTTAGCCTATAATCGCGTATTTCATCATTTAAGGATTTACATTGAAATTGATTTCTTGGAATGTCAATGGGCTAAGAGCGTGTATGAATAAGGGATTTATGGAGTTTTTTAACGCTGTAAATGCAGATGTGTTTTGTATCCAAGAATCAAAAATGCACAGAGATCAAGCAGAATTTGACTTCAGCGGCTACTATGAATACTGGAATAGTGCAGAGAAGAAAGGCTACTCTGGTGTGGCAATTTTTAGCAAGCAAGAGCCTTTAAGTGTTAGCTATGATATGGGGATCGCCCACCACGACAAAGAAGGACGCATTATCACCGCAGAATATAGCGATTTTTATCTTGTCAATGTCTATACGCCAAATTCTAAAAGGGAGCTAGAACGCCTAGAATACAGAATGGAGTGGGAAGATGACTTTCGCGCATTTTTGAAAGCCCTAGAATCTAAAAAGCCCATAATTGTCTGCGGTGATCTCAATGTCGCGCATAAAGAGATTGATTTAAAAAACCCAAAAACAAACCGCAGAAATGCAGGCTTTACCGATGAAGAAAGAGAGAAAATGAGCCAGCTTTTAGATTCTGGCTTCACAGATACTTACCGCCACTTTTACCCTGAAAAGCAAGGGGCTTATACTTGGTGGAGCTATATGGGCAAGGCTAGAGCAAATAACACAGGATGGCGGATTGATTACTTTCTCTGCTCTAAAGGTTTGGATTCTAGACTAAAGAGTGCGAGCATTTACCCAGAGATTCTAGGGAGTGATCATTGCCCTGTGGGATTGGATATTGGACTCTAGGACTTTCAAGCAAGCGAGTTTTATCTCATTGCGAGCTAATTTATCGGTGTAGCGATGCACATTTTGCAGTAGAATCTCGCAAAAAGTAGGAAAAATAACAAAACACAACAATTTCTACGGCTTACAATAACTAGATTCTAACGGCGTAGCAAGCTCCAACCAAGCGCTAGAATCCACCCTAGCACACTCCAGCCAAAAAACACATTCACTACAATAATAAGCACCTTATCACTATGATGTCGCATAAGCGCGATAAAACTTGGCAAAAAATACACACAAAAGCTCGCCACGCAAATAAGCACAAACACTCCCATAGAGAGATAATCAATGCCACTTGAAACGATTTCTACCCCATCGATTATGGTGATTTTCTCTTGCTCAAACATGCTAGCTCAAATCTCAAGCAAAATCTTAGACATCAAGGTTTTTCACATCTTTGGCATGTAGCTGGATATATTCTCTTCTAGGCTCGACTTCATCGCCCATAAACAGCGTGAAAATCCTATCTGCTTCCTCTTCATCTGGTAGTGTTACACGCAAAAGTGTGCGATTGCTAGGGATCATGGTCGTCTCCCATAGCTGCTCGGGATTCATCTCTCCTAGACCTTTATAGCGCTGCATATCGTAGCTTTTTTTCGTGGATTCCTCGATTTCTTCAAGTGCTTTTATGATGTTTTTCCCCTCTAAAAACGCCAAATCCCGCTCCTGGATTTTCTCATAAATATCACATGCCTCTTTGAAAAAATTATTCACAAATAGCTCTTGGCTAATCGTGATTTCTACAAGCCCTGTGGGGGTTTGCACATAGAGAGTGAGAAAATCTTGTGCAATGGTTTTATTAAGAATATTGCACTCAATAGTTGGCAGAAATTTTTCAATCTCTTTAAACATCTCTGCGAACCCAAGCTCGCGCGCACTTTTATTTTCTATCAAAAACCGCACGATATCCATCATCGCATAGCGTTTCTCAAGCTCTTTTAGGATAAGGCGATAGTGAGAGATTCGCTTTAAAATCTCAAGCAACTCTTTCTCACCCACACCCTCAAATGTGAAGTTCTCAATGCCGTTTTCTATGAGAAATTCACTTAATGCTTTGTCGTCTTTAAGATAGAGCTCTTTTTTCTTATTTTTCTTTAGCTGAAGGCGATAGAGTGGGGGCTGCGCAATGTAGATATGACCATTTTGCACAAGTGGCTTCAAATAGCGATAGAAAAATGTCATAAGCAGCGTTTGGATATGGCTTCCATCAACATCAGCATCAGTCATAATGATGATTTTATGATAGCGTAGGCGCTCAAGGCTAAAATCCTCGCCAATCCCACAGCCAAAAGCAGTAATCATATTTTTGATTTCTTCACTTTTTAGGATTTTATCTAGGCGAGATTTCTCGACATTTAGGATTTTTCCACGAAGTGGTAAAATCGCCTGATATGCGCGATCACGCCCCTGCTTGGCAGAGCCACCTGCAGAATCTCCCTCTACAAGATAGATTTCGGATTCTGCAGGGTCTTTACTTTGGCAGTCAGCAAGCTTTCCGGGCAATGTCCCTACGGAAAATCCTTCTTTTTTGCGTGTAAGCTCTCTAGCCTTTTTAGCTGCTTCCCTCCCGCGAGCAGCGAGCAATGCTTTTTGCATAATAGCTTTTGCATCATTTGGATTCTCTTCAAAATATTTGCTTAATCGCTCAAATGTAAGCTTTTGGATAATTGGCTTGATAAATGAGCTTCCTAGCTTGCCTTTTGTCTGCCCCTCAAACTGCGGATCAATAATGCGTGTAGAAATGATTGCCACCAGTCCCTCACGCACATCATCACCTGTAACCTTAATGTCTTTTTCGCGTGCGTTAGCGTTTGCCTCGATGTAGTTCATAATCACACGACTAAGCCCTGCCCTAAAGCCCGCTTCATGTGTCCCTCCATCTGGCGTGCGGATATTATTCACAAAGCTTAGGACATTTTCATCAAAGCCCTCATTATATACAAGCGCAACTTCCATTTCAGTGTCTTGATCAGTGCCTTTGAAATAGATTGTCGAGGCGATAGCTGGGCGTTTGTTAATGTCTTGTATAAACTGCATAAGCCCATCTTCAAAATGATATGATTCCCTAAAATCACAGCGTTCATCGATAAAATCAATCGTTAGATTCTGGTTTAGATACGCCATTTCTTTGAATCTGCGTGTGAGAACATCTTTGTCAAACTTCACGACTTCCATAATGCTACCATCAGGGAAAAATTCAATAATCGTGCCGTTTTTCTTAGTTTCACCGATGATTTCTAGCTCTGAAGTAGGAATCCCAGCGGCAAATTCTTGACGATAGATATTGCCGTTTTTGTGGATTGTCATAATGAGCTTCTTTGATAAAGCATTAACAACAGAGACCCCAACTCCGTGCAAACCACCAGAAGCTTTATATACTTCACTATCAAATTTTCCCCCAGCGTGCAGCACTGTTAGCACCACAGTAGCGGTGGGGATTTGCTCTGTGGGGTGGATATCTACGGGAATCCCTCGACCATTGTCTTCGATAATCGCGCTGCCCTCTTTTGTGAGTGTAATACTAATACGATCACAAAATCCTGCCATCGCTTCATCAACAGAGTTATCCACCACTTCATATACCATATGGTGCAAACCATTGATATTTGTGCTACCGATATACATTCCTGGGCGTTTGCGGACAGCTTCAAGCCCTTTTAGGACTTTAATATTCTGCCCGGTGTAAGATTTTTCTTGCATAGTGTTCCTTTAGATTCTGGGCAGTGCTAACACAAAACAGGCATAACGATTGTAGAGTATTGATTATCACGCACCATAAATGGCATATTGCTTTCGTTGATGAGAATTTCAAACTCATCACCACTGACAAAATTCAAAAAGTCAAGAATATATTTAGAATTCATACCAAGTGTGATAGATTCTGTGATAGTAAGTGAGAGTTCGATTTTATCCCGCGCGACTTCCCCACTTTCAGCATTCATTGATTCGAAAAACAGCCCTTGAGAATCCAGCGTGATTTTTACATTTGTAGAGAGAGAATTAACTTTTTTGATAGCTTTGATCATCTCACTTTTGGGAAGTTTGGATTCAAATTTAAACTCCTTTGGGACAATTTTCTCATAATCTGGGTATCTACCATTGATAAGTTTTGTGGAGAAAATATAGTTTTGGGATTTGATAAAAAGCATTGTAGGGTCAGATTCTGGTTTTTTGTTGATATAGATTTCAAATTCATCATAGAAGAGTTTAGAAATCTCCATAATCGCGCGTTTAGGAATGATGATAGAGATTTGTGCGCCCACGGATTGAGTATTTTGGCGGATAATTGCAAGTCGTCTAGTGTCCGTGCCTACGAAATTACAATGATAATCTTTGACATCAAGTAGTGTGCCAGAGAGCTCAATCCTATGCATATCGACTTTTGGGGTGTCTGCTGCGACGGCGACTTTTTTAATAGCTTCGATAAAGGCGATAGAATCTAGATTGATTTTTGTATCAGAATCTGTAATTTCCGGGAATTTCGTCGCATTGTTAAATTCTGCGGCGTTGAATGTAGGGAGATCGACTTCTGTAGTTTTTTGTTTGATCATGATTTGACCATTTTTTGTCTCTAAGGTGATTTCTCCATTATCAAGTGGTTTAATGATAGAGAGAATCTTTTTCCCTTCAATTGTGGCGATTCCATCTTCGAGCTTTTCGAGAATATCGATTTTCGATTGAATAGAAACCTCATAATCTGTGGCTTTGAGGAGGAGTTTATTATCGATAGTTTCAAGATAGATGTGAGATGTGATTTGTGAAGAGTCCTTTTTATCGAGAAATGATTGGAAATTATTGAGCACGATTTCGAAGTTATTTTTGTTGAGCGTGATTTTCATCGCTATTCTCCTTTTAAAATTTTAGTAGTATTAGTAGGGGCTGTGAAAAAGTGAAAAAGCTTTCTAAAGCCCTTAAATACGAAGTTTAGTAAGCTCTGGCATAGGTAAGTATTTTTCACTTATTTTCACTTATTTTAGCAAAATTCTCATGAAATTAGAGAGTTTTTTCGTTTTGGATTTTGGCTTTGAGATTCTGTGTGAGGCGTTTGAGCTGCTCGTCTTGCTCGATTTTTTTTACAATCTGTGTGAAAGCTTTGGAGATTGCGCTGTGGTCTTTCATATTGAGCTTTTGAGCTAGAATGCCCATAGAATCTATGTTTGAGAGTGTGCGGGTGAGGTAGATGACAAGATGCCGAGCTTGGACGATTTTGGAGATTCTGGATTTGGAAATGATTTCACTTGGTTTGACATTGCATTCTTTTGCCACAGCTTCGATGATTTTTTCTAGGCTGATTTCTTCGTTTGATTCTTTTTGGATTTCTTTTAGGACATTTTTTGCCATGGCGATGCTGAATGCTTGGTTTGTTACAGAGTGATGAAAATTTAGTTTCAGCACGATACTTTCGATTTGACGGACATTTTCGTTGATGTTTTCTGCGAGAAAATTGATAATGTCTTTTTCCATGTTGATTTGATTATCACGGCATTTTTGCTCGATTATGCGGATTTTGGTCTCGATTTCTGGGGGTTCGATTCCCATCATCATGCCACCTTCAAACCTTGATCGAAGTCTCTCTTCAAGTCCTTGAATCTGTTTTGGTAGTTTATCACTAGTCATGACGATTTGTTTTTGGCTTTTGTAGAGGGCTTCAAATGTGTTAAAAAATTCTTCTTGTAGCCCACCCTTTCCGCTGAAAAACTGCACATCATCGATAAGCAGATAGTCGCAGTTTCTATAATTGTCGCGGAATGTATCCATGGTGCCTTGTCGTATATGCTTTTGCCACTCATTCATAAATTCTTCTGTGGTGATATAGACAACTTTTTTGTTGTGCTCTATGGCGGTATTGCCTATAGCGTAGAGAAGATGAGTTTTGCCAAGACCTGTATGTCCATAAAGTAGGACTGGGTTATAGAGCTTGGCTTGGTGCTCGGCGACAGATTTTGCGATGATAAGTGCGGATTTATTGCTTCCACCCTCGACAAAATTATCAAATGTCTGTTGGGAATTTAGCAGGCTAGGATTCTGGTGGCGTTGCACCTTTTGGCGCGAGTTTTTCACATTTTGTTTGTCTTTGGCGACAGAAATTTTGACTTCAGTTTTTGTTTTAGTATGGAGCTCGAATGTATCAGCGATGGTTTGGGTGTATTTGGTTTTTATCCATTTTTCGATGTATGGATTTGGCACGATGAAGACAGCTAGATTACTCCTAGATGCGTTCTCATCGTATTTCATGAGAGATATGTATGTGTCAAATTCATATGGAGATATTTTGTCTTTTATAGTGAGAAGCACTTCGTCCCAGATCATATATACTCCTTAGAAACGCGTCAAAATATGGGTGATTGCTTTTCACATGTGAAAAATTCGATGTGAAAAATTTGTGAAAAACTTTTTGCATTTTTTTGGTATTTTTCACAAATTGTTTTAGGATATTCCGCGTCTAGCTAGATAATCAGTCATGCTAGTTTTAGCGCGGATTCTAACAAATCCAAGATATAAAAAACATAAAATGAGCAGACATGACTATCTTAGGTATTGATCCAGGCAGCAGGAATTGTGGCTATGCTGTGCTAGAATCCACCCCTAGGCTAAGACTTTTAGAAGCGGGGTTTATCAAAATCACAGAGCGAAATCTCCAAAGCCAGATTTTGGAGTTTGTCGAGGGGATAGATCTTGTGCTAAAAGCGCATAATATTGATTCTGTGGCGATGGAGGGGATATTTTATGCGCATAATCCGCAGAGTGTATTAAAGCTTGCCCAAATGCGCGGCGCAATCAGCTTAAAAATTTTGCAAGAGTTGGGGAATTTCGCAGAATACACTCCCTTACAAGTGAAAAAGACTATTACAGGTAAAGCCAAAGCTGATAAAGCGCAAGTTGCCTTTATGGTGAAGCAGATTCTAGGGATTAAGCAAGAAATTAAGCCACTTGACATCACAGATGCTATTGCTGTGGCTATAACGCATGCACGCAGTAGTAAAATCCAAGTGTGTTAGTTTTCGTGGCAATGCCTAGAATCCAACACAAAGACAAAAGCGCAGAATCTGCTATAATCGCTGGCATCACCATTTGATCAAAGATTAAAGGATTCTCATGCAAGCAGGGATTATTGGGCTAGGACTCATTGGCGGGAGTATGGGGCTGGCACTTCGAGAGAGTAGTATTTTTAAGACATTACTAGGCTATGATACAAGCCCACTGCATTCTAGGCAGGCTCTCTCTTTGGGACTTGTAGATGAGTGTGTGGAGTTTGAGGAGATTCAAGAATGCGATGTAATTTTCATCGCCACACCTCTTGATGGGATCATCTCCACCCTCCAGAAACTGCGCGCACCATCACCTACGACTACAATCATCGATCTAGGTGGCGCGAAGAAAAAGATTTTAGATTCTATCCCCCCAGACATTAGAAAAAATTTCGTTGCCGCACACCCTATGAGTGGCACAGAAAACTATGGTCCAAATGCTGCGCAAAAGGGACTTTTTGAAAACAAAATTGTGATTTTGACAGATTTAGACCAAAGTGGGGAATTCCAAGTTGCATTGGCTAAGCAGATTTTCGTCTCTATCGGCATGCGGCTTATTTCTATGTCTGCGGTGGAGCATGATAGACATGTGGCATTTATCTCACATTTACCTCATGTTATTTCGTTTGCCTTGGCTAATGCTGTGCTCTCCCAAGAAGAGCCACAAAATATCCTAGCACTCATTGGTGGTGGGTTTAAAGGTATGAGCCGCCTGGCGAAAAGCTCGCCTATCATGTGGCGTGATGTGTTTGCGCATAATAAACAAAATCTCTTAGAGGCTATCGATCATTTCGGCAAAGAAATGCTATATGCTGAAAAGCTTATCCAAGAAGATCGCTGGGAAGAGCTTATCGCGTGGATGAAAAAGGCAAATACTCTGCATACATTTATGTAAGCGGATAAGCAGCAGAATCTAAAACAACACGCCAGCATTCATGCCCATGAAGTTATACCCTGTGTTTGGGCGTTCGAGATTACCATTTGAGTAGTGTTTGATGATGAGTTCATAGCTCATGCTTGTGTGCTCTCCTAGTTTATGGTAAAACCCCACGAACACTCGCTCGCCAAAGGTAAAGGCACTGCCGATTCTGCCATCATCACCTTCATTTGAGCGGATATAAATCCCTATGCCAATCCCTGCATAGAATCTAGAGCTAAAGAGTGGAAGTATGATGTCTTGGCGCTGCGCCAAAGATGATTTGGGGTTTTAGGGTAGATTTGGTATTTGCTGGGTGAGAGGTTTGATTAAAGGCTGGGAAGAAAGCTTCTAGCTCGAGATTGATTCTGCCATTTATGCGGAAAAATGTGTTTGGCTGGGCGTAATACACACCAAGTGCATATACATCGGCAAAGCTTTTTTTGCTAAAGTCTGTGAAAACCCCGATTGATAGGCTATTGCGTGGGGAGGAGAGAGATTTAGTGGCAAAAAGTGAATGGAAAAGCACAGACTTTTGACATGGTTTTTTAGGCGGTATTTGACATGGCTGTGAAAGGGTTGGGCTAGATTCTAATGGTGATTTTGCTGGGCTAGGTTTTGCAAAATCTTTCTCTGCATGATCTTTTGCAAAAGCATTGAGCGATAGAGAAAAAGCATATAACACAATGCCTAAAATCGTGGGCAGAATATGGTGAGTATTTTGTCTAAAATCAGCTGCGGGGGGGGGTCGAATTATATGTGAGATGACAAGAAAAAGCCATGCAAAATCCTAAAGGAGAAATTCTAATAGGGAAATCCAAAATATAGGGTAGATCGATGTAGCTAGAGTGGTGTGCTCGGAGGGATTCAAACCCCCGACCTACAGGACCGCAACCTGTTGCTCTATT
>NZ_CALERY010000003.1 GCF_937906905.1 uncultured Helicobacter sp.
GTGCTCGGAGGGATTCAAACCCCCGACCTACAGGACCGCAACCTGTTGCTCTATTCAGCTGAGCTACGAGCACAAAGAGCTGGAATTATAGCCAAAGTGTTTTAAAGTTAATTTAAATATGCTAGAATCTGCGCGCCTTAAATGGCTAAAATACAACAGAAAGTAGGTGATGTAGATGCCGGGCATAAAAGTTAGAGAAGGCGAGTCTTTTGATGAGGCGTATCGCAAATTCAAAAAGCAAACCGATAGAAATCTTGTCGTAACCGAGTGTCGCGCGAGAAGGTTTTTTGAATCCAAGACTGAAAAACGCAAAAAACAAAAGATCAACGCTAAGAAAAAAATGCTCAAACGACTTTATATGTTGCGACGCTACGAGTCTCGACTATAATCCCGCTAGCCCTTTTGGGCAGGGATTAGCTATATCTGCTTTAATTCTGCTATTTGATTTTCTTGATTCTGCTTGTTTTGTAGTGTTGCGTAAGTTTTGTGAAAGACATAGATTCTAGCAGCAGCGATTTACTCCGCCGTTATATCGAGCTTCAAGTGCTTCTTTGAAAAATTCTTTTTGTGATTTGATTTCTCTATCTGGGTGTTTTGTGCGCATATGCTCGACATATTTATCATAGCTTGGCATGCCTACTAGCAAATGAAAAAACCTATCGCTTCGTTTATAGAGAAATCGTAGTGTATTCCATGCACGAGCGCAGGTGCTTGCTAGGGTAGATTCTCCGCGCACAAGCACTGGCGGGTAGAATCTAGATTCTACCCCACTTGCTGGGCTACTATTTATACTATTGTGATCTGGCTCTGTGCTCGTTTGTCGTGCTAGCATCTATGCTCCTTATGTTCGCTGCCAATTTATCAGTCTAGTTTGGCTGCAAGGAGAAATTTTTACTCTCTTGATATGGTTCTTCTCTAAGTGGGAATCTCTCTCCCTTGCCAATAGCTGTGAGATAGCAGATTCTAATTGTTGCGCCAATCACCACAAGCGTTACAAAGATAAATATCGCACACAGCACTGCATCAAGCGCATGATTATGGATAAGAATATCGGCTTTGCTTACGACTTTTTGCCAGCCTTCGAGGCTTTTGCCCTCTAGCATTGTGCTAGCATCTGCGCCCATTTCTTGTAGCTTGGCGATGAATGTTAAGGCTTTTTCTTTTAATGCAGTTTGATTTTGCACTGTAGCGACATGACTTACCGCATCATGCACGCGCTCGCCATTGGCTGGGAGGAGCTTTTGTATCGCGGCATAGAGTGTAGTAAGTAGCACCCAGAATGCTGGCACAATTGTGATC
Source organism: uncultured Helicobacter sp. (assembly GCF_937906905.1). GTDB lineage: Bacteria > Campylobacterota > Campylobacteria > Campylobacterales > Helicobacteraceae > Helicobacter_B. Next base: position 1,300 of record NZ_CALERY010000003.1, read on the forward strand.
CAGCTGTGTTTTGCTTTCCCCATTTTAAATAGCACCACTGTGCCAAGTAGCAGCGCAATCCCTGCTAGCATTTGGTTACTCGCGCCAAAGAGTGGCCAGAGTGTATAGATTCCGCCTTGTGGGTCGATCGCACCTTGATAGAGTAGATATCCCCAGCCTGCTACGCAGATTGCCGAAGCGATTGTCCCCCAAGTAGCGGATTTTGTATTAGCCATGGGCTTGTAGATATTCCCTAGCACATCTTGGATAAGGAAGCGTCCAGAGCGAGTCCCAGCATCAACAGCAGTGAGAATGAAAAGCGCTTCAAACAAAATCGCAAAGTGATACCAGAATGCGATGGATTCTTTACCCCCAGCAACTTCGTGGAGAATCTGTGTAAGTCCTACAGCAAATGTCGGTGCACCGCCTGTTTTGGCAATCAGTGTAGGCTCGCCCACATTTGCTGCGGATTCTGTGATGAGATTGGCGATATGACCATTTGCGAGCATTTCAGGCTGGAGGACAAAGCCTGCGTTTTGCAAGATCCCTTTCACACTCTGCTCCACAGCGCCCATATCTGCTCCCAGCGCAGTTGCAGCAGCAGGGTCAAGCACAGCTAGCGGGGAGTTTATCGCGAAATACAACCCTGGCTCGAGGATACACGCAGCAATGAGCGCCATAATCCCTACAAGCGATTCCATAAGCATGGAGCCATAGCCAATCGCGCGGGCGTGGGATTCTTTCTCAATCATTTTTGGCGTGGTGCCACTAGAGATGAGTGCGTGAAATCCGCTTATCGCACCGCATGCAATTGTAATGAAAAGAAATGGAAAAATTGAGCCAGCAAACACCGGACCAGTTCCATCGATAAATGCTGTAACCGCAGGCATTTTAAGCGTAGGATTGACAAGCAAAATCCCAACAGCCATGGCTACGATTACACCGATTTTCAAAAATGTGCTGAGATAATCTCTGGGCGCTAGGAGTAGCCACACAGGCAAAATTGAAGCGATGAATCCATAGGCAATGATGATGAGAGATAGGGTGGTTTTCTCTAGTGTGAAAAGCGCATGCCAAGGGTGGGCAGGGTCTGCCACAGCATGACCATAGTAGAGAGCTAGCAGCAGTAGTGCAAACCCAATTACACTAGCTTCGCCCACACGACCAGGACGCAAGTAGCGCATATAGATTCCCATAAGCACCGCGATAGGGATTGTCATAGCGATTGTGAAAAGTCCCCAAGGAGAATCAGCCAGCGCATTGACAACAACCATCGCCAAAATCGCCACGATGATAAGCATAATAAACAATATCCCCACCATAGCAATCGTGCCCGTAACTTTGCCCATTTCGTCTTTGATAATCTCGCCTAGCGAGCGACCATTTCGACGCATAGAGATAAAGAGCACAGTGAAGTCATGCACCGCACCTGCTAGCACGACTCCCACAAGCAGCCAAATCATGCTAGGCATGTAGCCCATTTGTGCTGCTAGGATAGGACCTACAAGCGGACCAGCTCCAGCAATCGCAGCAAAATGATGCCCAAAAAGCACGATTTTATTTGTAGGGACGAAATCCTTGCCATCATTATTGATAAGCGCAGGTGTCGCGCGATTATCATCGAGCTCAAAGACCTTTTCTGCGATATATTTACTATAAAAGCGATAGCCAATCATATAAATACACACAGAAGCGATTACAAGCCAAGTCGCGCTCACTTCCTCGCCATGATTTAGCGCTAGCATGCCGAAGTAGAATGCCCCTACTACAGCAACCAACAGCCACACAAGATTTTTTACCACTGCATTCATCTATGCTCCTTAATTTTCAGGGTGTAAAACTTGCACATCGCTAAGTGGGCTTACGCGCGCTTGCGTCAATGCGCTCACAATCACGCGATCCCCTATACAATGCCAAAGTCTCCAAAGTGTAGCAGATTCTGCGAAAAATCCAAGAATCCCAATCATAAAAGTAACAATAAATCCAAAAAATGTTCGATATGTAACATTTACTAAAATCCTTGCCCAATTTTCTGGACATAGAATCTTGTAGTATAATGCCGGCTCGCTTTTGTTTATGCAATTTAAAATGATAAGGGCATTTTACCAGTGCAAGCACCATATTTTCATATCCATAGAGATTCTGTAGGCGCTATTTGCATAACCATTGGGGGCGTGTGGGATTTTCGCATTGCTAAATCTAAGCTAAATTCTCTTGCTAGTGCCCTGCACAAACATCAAAATAAGCGTCAAATCACGCAAATTATGTTTGCTGATGATGCGAGGATTGATCTTGCCTTTGGGATATTTTTGAAGCAACATTTGCGTAGCACCCCTGAAATCATCGCTAGCAACGAGATTAACGCTACGCTTAATCAATGCCTCATCGCCTCTATCCCGCCTACACCTAAGCATAGTTTTGTAAAGCTGTTTTTCGCACAGCTTGGGAAAGGTGTGTATGAGTTTTTTCAAAGTTTTGTAGATTTTCTTAACTTTGTAGGAATGAGCTTCTACTACCTTGTGATTTCACTTTTCCATGGTAATATCCGCCTAACCCCGCTACTCTATCATATCAACGAGTCAGGTTTCAAAGCCCTGCCTGTAAGCCTGCTGACAGCATTTATCGTAGGGTTTGCTATCGCGCTGCAAGGCGCAGTGCAGCTAGAGCTCATGGGTGCGCCGCTTTTGAGTATCGAGATGACAGCCAAGCTTTCACTGCGTGAGATGGGACCATTTATCTTGGCGCTTGTCATTGCTGGGCGCAGTGCTTCGAGCTTTACCGCAGAGATTGGTGTCATGCGACTAACTGATGAACTAGATGCGATGAAAACGATGAATTTTCACCCCGTGCCATTTCTGGTTATCCCAAGGCTTTTTGCGCTTATCATTGTTATGCCTTTGCTTGTGTTTTTAGCCGATGCTTTTAGCCTGTTAGGAGGTATGCTGGCGGTGTATTTGCAGCTGGGGATTGACATGGGCTCCTATATCGATAGGGTGCATGAGAGTGTGAGCTGGACGCACTTTTTCATCGGCATTGTTAAAGCGCCGTTTTTTGGTGCGGCAATTGCGCTTGTGGGGTGTTTCCGCGGATTTTGTATCAAAGAAAACACTCAAGAGCTTGGGCGGATCACGACCATAAGCGTGGTAAATGCGCTTTTTTGGATCATTGCTATTAACGCGATTTTCTCATTTATCACTTCAAGGCTTGGGATATGAGTGTGCAAATCCAAGCCCAAAATCCCACCTCCCAGAATCTAGCTTTGCCAAATCTAGCTTCACGCCAGCCCATTATCCAGGTGCGCGATCTCTGCACAGCCTATGGCGAGCGTATGATCCATGATCACATTAGCTTTGATATCTATCAAGGTGAGATTTTTGGGATTCTGGGCGGGAGTGGTAGCGGGAAATCCACCTTACTTCGATCTATGATTTTGCTCAATCGCCCTAGAAGCGGGCAGGTGCTGATATTTGGGCAAGATATTTGGCAGCTGCGTGATCCTAGCACACTGCTTACGCGATGTGGCGTGTTGTTCCAGTTTGGTGCGCTTTTTAGCTCGCTAACCGTGCTGGAAAATGTAGGAATCCTGCTTGAAGAATACAGCGCCTATCCACGCTCAAGTGTTGCCGAGGTGGCAAAATATCTTCTCTCACGCGTAGGTCTAAGCCCTAAAGCCTATCATCTCTATCCCCATGAGCTAAGTGGCGGTATGAAAAAGCGCGTAGGGCTAGCACGCGCGCTTGCGCTTAATCCTAGTATATTGTTTCTTGATGAGCCAAGCAGTGGGCTTGACCCAGCTAGTGCGCAGCAGCTAGATGAGCTTATCTGTGCGCTACGGCAGGAGTTTGATATGACAATTGTGATGATTACACATGATTTAGATTCTATCAAAGACACCACCGATAGGTTTCTCATGCTCTATGAGGGCAAAATCGAATTCCTGGGCAATCTAAGTGAGCTTGCAGGTGCGATACACAGCCTAGATTCTAGTAATTTATTTTTCAGCAAACGAGGAGAGCGGCTATGGAAAGACGCGTGAATTATGTGCTTATTGGCGGGATATTTTTTGCCATATTGATTGGGTTTGTGGTATTTATTTTGTGGTTTGGGAGGCTTGGGTTTGATGAGAGCAAGCTTCGCACTTATACGATCCGCACTACTTATGACATCTCGGGCATTTCAGTAAAAACCCCCATAAAATATAAAGGCATAGTTATCGGCAGTGTCAAAAGTATCAGTTTTGACAAAGAGCAAGTGGGCGTAGTGAAAATCCTTCTTTCTATCGATCGTGCTATCCCTGTGGCTAAGGGCTCTAGCGTGCTTATCGACTCACAAGGTTTAGCTGGGCTTAGCTATCTTGCCCTGCGCCAGAATCCAAAGGGCGAGCCTATCGTCGATGACAACGATGCGATTTTAAAGCTTGAGCAAAGCTTTTTGGGCAAGCTTAGTGATAAAGCAGATTCTGCGTTAGAAGAAATGCTAGGCGTGCTTGGCAGCGTGGAGCAGCTTCTAAGCGAGCGCAATGTTTCTAACCTAAGTCGCACGCTTAGCGCGCTTGATGGCTTCTCTGCCCAGCTCCCAGCTCTAAGCCAGAATCTAAACCACACACTTCATCAAATCAACAAGCAGCTCGATGAGGTGCAAGGCGGCGTGCTAAGTGCGGCTAGCTCGACACTCTACCAGACACAAAAATCCCTCCAGCATGTCGATATACTCTTGCAAAAAACCACCAATTTGCTTGATAAATTTGACCGCAATCCTTATCCTACTATTTTTGGAGCTAGTAAATGAGAAGCCTAATAATCCAAAATCTTGCTCACAATCCACGCCAAAGCCCACGCGCTTTTGTCAAGACTCTAGGGACTCTATGTGCTAGTGTGGCTATTGTAGTTGCCATTAGTGGCTGTGTGAATCTCAAAGTTTCCACGCCCAAGCAGCACTACTATACTTTAGAGTCTAGCGCGACTATACAATCACGCTTAAAAACAGAATCTAAAGACCAATGCCCAAGTCTTACCACGCTGCGTTTAGAGATTGAAATCCCCACATACATAAACACCCAGCAGATTTTGCTCCATACCATTTCTGGTGAGCTCACCCCGCTGCCAGATACAAAGCTACTAGGCTTGCCAGCAGAGCTGATGGCTCAAGCGCTCCAAGCGCGTGCAGTAGATACATGCACACTGCTAAGCCCACTTACTACTACGCCGATGACTTTGCGTGTGCGGCTGCGCGATATGGGGATCATCGAAGATGAGAAAGTTGCGTTTGTCAGTATGGATTACATGCTTTTCCTTGGGCAAGAAATCCAAGAGGGCAATACACTTACTATCACAAATGATGTTGTCAATGAAGGGCGGGCGTGGAATACGCATGGGCAGATTCTCGCACTCCAAGGTGCGTTTGACTACGCGCTGGATAGCATTATCCGCCAAATGCAGCAGGATATTAAGGCTTACAAACCCAAAAAATAGTGCATAGCTAACAACCCAAGCACGAAAGGATCTTCTTGCAAAATGACAAATCACTTGTAGATTCTGTGCCAGAATCTACAATCAGCCCAGAATCCAGCGCCCCTCAAGCTCACTTGTCTGCCCAGAATCCAGCGCCCCTCAAAAAGCCGCGCCTAAATGCTAAGCTGTTGCGCAGAATCTTTGTCGCCGCCTCTATCCGCAGGTGGAATGACCAAGCTTGTCCGGTGGAGTTTGTCGAGCTCGATAAGCAAGCGCATAAAATGGTCATCGCCTATTTGTTTGCCAAATACGAGGAGTGCGAGGGTGGGGAGATTGACTGGGAGCGGTTGATCGAGTATTTTTGCTTTGATTTTTTCGAGCGTGTGGTGCTTACAGATATTAAGCCCCCCGTTTTCCATGAGCTACAAAGATACCACCGCAAAGAGTTTGCGCATTTTGTGATTAGCGAGCTGCAAAGCGATCTTGGGGAGTATGAGTTTTTTGACGATATGGAGCATTATTTCAAGCATCCACCTCAACACATTGAAAAGCAGATTCTCCAAGCAGCGCACTACTATGCCTCTAAATGGGAGTTTGATATTATTTACCACTTCAATCCCTATATGTTTGATGTGGGCAATATCAAAGCCATAATCGACAAAGAGGTCGAGCGTCATTACAATCTACATGGCATGAAGCAAATGGTGCTATTTAAGCAGATTGGTGAGATTGTTACGATGTTTGGTCAGCTTCGATTCCAGAAGCGCTGGAGCCAGACTCCGCGAGTGCCTGCGACTTCTGTGCTAGGACATACGCTAGTAGTGGCACTCTGTGGGTATTTGCTAAGTCTTGATCTAGGCGCGTGCAGGCAAATGCGTATCAATCATTTCTTGGGCGGGCTTTTCCACGATCTCCCAGAGATTCTAACGCGCGACATCATCTCGCCTATCAAAACTTCTGTCGCAGGGCTAGATGAGCAAATCAAAGCTATCGAGGCGCGTGCAGTAGAGGAGAAAATCCTTGCCCACCTGCCAGAATCTATGCGCACAGATATTATCTATTTCACGCAAAATGAATTTGCCAACCGCTACAAAATCGAGGATTTCACGCACTACACCAAAGACTCTGTCGAGCTTTTTGCTAGCTACAACAGCGATGAGTATAGTCCGGTGTGTGGCGAGTTTCTCAAAGCCTGTGATCATTTAAGCGCATTTTTGGAAGCCAGAATCTCCATAGCACATGGGATTTCTAGTGCTGATCTTATCCAGGGTGCGCAGGGGATTTTGGATAAACGCAAGGATATGGTGGTAAATGGGCTAGATTTAGGTGCGCTCTTCCGCGAATTTGTGTAGGCTTTGCCTTAGATTTTGGCATTGCGTCATTGTGAAATTGGCTAGCGGTGAAATCGCGCAAAATGCGGGGCTGCAAATATAGTTGCACATACAAGTATTTAAGACTATATTAAAAATTTTGTGTTAGAATCCCGGACTTTTATTCAATGAAAATATGCGCAGTGATATGTTAGGAGAGAATATGCGATATATGGTCTTAAGCGGTGCTTTGTGTGTTTTGCTCGCTGGGCTGCACGCCCAGCCTGCCCAGCTCCCAGAAGCTGACGGAGGCGCTGGCAGAGAATCTGGCAAGAAGCTTAGCATGGCAGATTCTGGTGCTTATGTTGGCTCCTCTGCCCAGAGTCCCCAAGCCAGCGAGAATCTAAGTTTTAATGAGTTGCTTGCACAGATTGAGGCGATGACGGATAATTCCAAGCAGAAAGTTGGGCTTAAAGATTTGCTGCTTGGCGCGGATAATAACTACTCCCTTCAAGCCCAAATGCTCCAAGCAGAGTCCAACAAAAAAATCGCCTCTGTGGCAAAAGCCGCTTTCCTTCCAAGACTAGATGTGGATTATGGCTATCAGTATAACTACAAAACCATCGACAATATGATGCAATTTGGCAACTTTGGCAACTATCAAACCCAAGCAGCAAATGCGAGATTCTCACTTGATTTGTTTAGTGGCTTTAGCACCATTAACATGATACGGGAGAAAAACGCCACATACCGCTCATCAGTCGCTGATGTAGAATATGCCAAGCAAAACATCTATCTCCAAGTCATTCAGCAGTATTACAGCTACTTTAATAATCTCTCCCAGCTTCTCTCTCTCAAGCGTCAGCTCGAGCAAGTTCGCACAGATATGAAGCGTATCGAGAGTCTCTACTCCTCTGGGCTTGCTACTATCGATGATCTAGAGTCCCTGCGCTCGCAAGTCTCATCAAGCGAGTATCAAATCGCAGACATGAAGTTAAGCGTGGAGCAAAATATCCTCATGCTTAAGCATTTGACAAATATGGAGTTTGATGGGCTAAAGCGAGAGGATCTCGCTATCCCCGCACTCAAAGATAATCTCGAGCGTCAAGATATCATCTCGCTACGCGAGCAGATTAACGCGCTTAAATACCAAAACAAGCAGCAGCACTACTACCCTATAGTAACACTTACTGATACCTATACTTGGCAGATTCAAAAGCCAGAGTATGTAACCAACCCCACAAAATTTGGCAGCGACCCATCGATGGCGTCATTCTATCAGCGTATGTTTCCAACTCACGCCAATGTGCTTGGTGTAACAGTTACGCTAAAGCTTTTTGATGATATTGGTGTGAGCTTCCAGAAGCAGGCTTTGCGTCTCTCCCAGCTTGCGCAAGAAAAGCAGCTCGCCTACAAGCAAGCAGAGAAAACAAAAGACGAGCAGCTCTATCGCAAAACGCTTGAAGTGGCACAAAGCAAAATCGCCTCCGCAGAAGCAAGCTTGAAATCAGCCAATATTTCGTTTGAAAATGTGCGCAAGAAATACAACAATCAGCTAGTAAATTTCACCGACTACCTACGCGCCCTAAGCACCAAATACAACGCCGAAGCCACCTACAACCAAGCGCTCAACAATTATGAGCTGCAAAAGGCAAATTATATTTTCTACAGCGGACAGCAAATCCAAGAATATGTGAAATAAGGAGCAACGATGAAAAACCTACTATTTACAGCGGCAATTTTGTGTGCAGGCATACTGCATGCTGAAGATGTGTATGCGATTTTTAATGTCAAAGCCGTGCAAGATGCCAATCTCTCGCTAGATTCTGGCGGTATTGTGGATAAGATTCTAGTCGATGTAGATACGCAGGTGAAAAAGGGCGATACCCTCCTAACGCTTGCTAACAAAGACAAAGTCTCCCAGCTCCAAGCCATAAAAGAGCAATATCTCTTTGCCAAAGCACAATATGAGCGCTATAACAAAAGTGCCGATGTCGTGGATAGAAATACGCTCGATCAATACCGATCAAACTACAAAAAGCTTGAAGCTGACTACAACTACTACCAATCAACCTATGATAAAAGTGTCTTGCGCGCACCATTTGATGGCGTAATCGCAGAGAAAAAAATCGAAATAGGCGATGGCGTTAGCGGTGCTGGGACAGCACTTTTCCGTCTTGTGAGTCATAAGAAAAAGCTTGTATTGCAGTTTGACTCTAAATACCAGGACAAAGTGCGTGTGGGGGATTTGTATGAGTATAGTATCGATGGTGGAGGTGTGAAAAAAAGCACGACAATCACCAAAATCTATCCAGCCATAGATACCAATACAAGAAAAATGACTGCAGAAGCCATGGTGGAGAACTCCATGGTGCCCGGGCTTTTTGGTGATGGCTTCATCAAGACACGCTAGATTCTAGCCACTTAGCTTCAAGCTAGCCCAAAGTAAGGAAGAAGATAATGTATAAATTTGCCATAAATCGCCCCATCTCAACGCTAATGTTCGTGCTTGGGGTTATATTTTTTGGTGTGCTTGGGTTTAAAAAGCTCCCGACTGCACTATTCCCTAATATCGATTTTCCCATTATCCTTGTGAGCACTGTGTATCCGGGCGCGTCTCCTACGACTATCGAGAGCAAGGTTACTGATAAAATCGAGGAGCAAGTTCTAGGGATTGATGGGCTTAAGCAAGTTACTTCTATGAGCGTGCGTAACACCAGCCTTGTCATCGTGCAATTCCAGCTTGATAAGCCTATGGACCAAGCAGTGAGTGATGTCATCAACAAAGTCTCATCTGTTACTTTTACAGACGCAGATATCCGCAAGCCTGCCATTGATAAAATCGACACAAATGGGCAGGCGATCATCTCGCTTTTCCTAAGCAGCGACACGCACTCCCAGCCTGATTTGATGAAGCACGCTGATACAATCATTAAGCCCCAGCTCCAAAAGGTCAGCGGTGTGGGCGGTGTGCAGCTAAATGGCTATCGCGAGCGCCATGTGAGAGTCTATCCAGACCCCACGCTCATGGCAAAATACAACATCACCTACGCCCAGCTAGGCAGCGCGATAGGCAAGGAAAACATCGAGCTTGATGGCGGGCGGATTGTCAATGAGACCAGAGAATTTGCTATCACCACTGATGGCAATAGTGCGAGCGTGGAAAAAGTAGGCGATATCCGTATCGCTGATAATGTTTTGCTCCGCGATATTGCGGTGGTAGAAGACGGGCTAGAAGAGTATAAAACCTACGCGGCTTTTGATAACAAAGGTGGCGTCATCATGGAAGTGCAGAAAATCGCAGGGGCAAATGATATTGCTATCGCTGATGGTGTGTATAAAGCCCTGCCGATGATCCAAGCAGTAAGTCCAGGCTATGAGGTGCGCACATTCCTAGATACCACAGAGTTTATCCGCGCGAGCTTGCATGATATTGAAGTGGATTTGATTTTGGGCGGGATTTTGGCGGTGAGCATTGTGTTTGTTTTCTTGCGCAATGTAACAATCACGCTTGTTTCAGCGATTTCTATCCCTGTATCTGTGCTTGGGACATTTGCGCTGGTGCAGATGATGGGCTACTCGCTCAATATGCTTACCATGATGGCAATCACGCTCTCCATTGGAATCATCATCGATGATGCGATTGTCGTTATTGAAAATATCCACAAAAAGCTAGAATCCGGTATGGGCAAGCGCGAGGCGGCGTATGAGGGCGTGCGTGAGATTGCCTTTGCGATTTTTGCTATTTCTGCGATGTTGCTCTCCGTCTTTATCCCTGTGGGGAATATGTCTGGGATTATCGGGAAGTTTTTCCAAAGCTTTGGGATTACCGTAGCACTTGCTATTGGTGTCTCATATATCGTGGTAATGACCGTGGTGCCGATGGTTAGCTCGCTTGTAGTTAGCCCTAAGCAGTCCAGATTCTACCACTGGAGTGAGCCATATTTTGTCAAAATGCAAAATGCTTATGCCAAAACACTACAAGTCGTTATGAGTCAAAAAACTATCGTAACAATCCTTGTTTTCGCAGTATTTGCTAGCTCGATTTTTGTGCTAAGTAAGCTTGGAATGGACTTTATGCTTAAAGAAGATCGCTCGCAGATGTATTTCTGGGTGCAGACAAAGCCGGGCATTAGTATCTATGACATGCGCAAGAAAACCGAAGCCCTGCAAAAGACAATCATGGCAGATTCTGCCAATGTCGAATACACCACAATCCAAGTCGCCTACGGCAAAACGCAAAACACCAACAAATCCAAAATCTATGTCCGCTTGAAAGATGAAAAGCAGCGCAATGTCGATCAATTTAGCTGGGCTAGAGATATGGCAAAAACGCTTTATGCACTGCCTGAAGCGCAAGGGCTTGTGATTATCCCAGCGGAAGTCCCACTTATTGGCGGAGGGGACAACTCTGCCTTGCAGGTGGTCATCTACTCGCCTTCTCAAGCCCTAGTTGATGAGAGTGCGGCAAAACTTAAATCTATGCTGCTTGAAGGTGCGCTTAAGGGCAGTGTGGTGGATTACCACGAGAGTGTCTCGGACTGGACGCCGGAGTATCGTCTGCATGTCCTGCGCCAAAATGCCAACCAATATGGCATAACCGCCCAAGATATAGGGCAGGCGATTAGCTCGGCATTTGCTGGGGAGAATAAAATTGGCTACTACAAAGAAAACGGAAAAGAATACAGCATAACCTTGCGCGTGCCAGATAATCGCCGCGTGAGTGTAGAAGATATTAAACGCATACAGATTAAAGCTGCTAATGGAGAGAGCATCTTTATCGATGGGCTTGTAGAGATAGAGCAATCTAGCACGCCCTCTATCATCAATCGCTACAATCGCCAGCGCAGTATCACTATCTATGCCAACCCAGCAGAAAAAGATGGCAAAAAGGTGGATCTAGCGACATTGCTACGCACTATCGATGATAAGCATAGCGAGTGGGCAAGCGAGGGCGTGGGCTATGTCTTTAGTGGGGAGGCAGACAATCTCACAGAGACACAAGAAGCCTTTGGGATAGCCGTAGCCACCGCCTTTGTGCTAATCTACTTAATCCTAGCGGCGTTGTATGAGTCGATTTTAGAGCCAATTATCATTATGGTAACAATGCCTCTAAGCTTTTCAGGTGCGTTTTTCGCGCTGGGGCTTGTGGGGCAGCCACTTAGTATGTTCTCACTTATGGGGCTTATCTTGCTCATAGGTATGGTGGGGAAAAACGCCACCTTGCTCATTGATGTGGCAAATGAAAAGCGCGAAGAGGGCTATGGTATCGCTGAAGCGATTTTACTCGCAGGAGAGCTGCGACTGCGCCCAATCCTTATGACAACCATTGCTATGGTCTTTGGTATGCTGCCCCTAGCCTTTGCCACAGGGCAGGGCTCATCGATGAAATCAGCCATTGGGATTTGTATGATTGGTGGGCTTATTGTCTCGATGTTTTTGAGCTTGCTTATCGTGCCGGTGTTTTACAGAATCCTAGCGCCAATCGATGATAAAATCAAAAAATTCTACAAAAAAGCGCCAATCCAGTGATCCCTACCAAGCAGCTGCTGAAAGCTTCCCTAGCAGTGCTGGCGTGCGCGCTTCTCTCCGCACCCACTCTATATGCCACACCAGAATCCACAGATTTCCCAAGCCCTAGTAAATCCCACAAGTCTCCCAAGCCCACAGAATCTACACAAACCACAGGCGCAGCAGCCAAAGACTCCAGCGCGAGTTTAGATACTGATAGGGCAGAATCTAGCGCCATAGATTCTGGTGCGAGCCCCATAGAGCCTGCGCTGGACTCCCCTATGCCAGAGAAATCTGCCAAATCCAAAACCCCTCCCGCCAAATCCAAGTCCCCCGATGAGGTAAAAGATTCTGCCAGAGCCAAGCCCATTGCCAAGCCAGCTAGCTCTAGCGTAGGCATTTCGAGAATCTTTATTGGCATGGGCGGCGGAGTCGTCTTGCAAGATCATATTTCGCAAGATTCCCCAGCGCTTCAGCACCTCCACCCCGCGCTTAGTATCACGCTTCGCGGGGGCTATGAGCATGAGTTTTTTGGCGCTATGCCGCTGCGGCTGTATTTGGACTATATGGTTGGGATTGCGCCTGTGGGGATTGAAAGCACAATCACGAGCAATTTTCTCCTAAATGCCGATGTGAGCTACTACCACCGCGTGCTAGAGAATCTACGCCTAGGTGTGTTTGCGGGGCTTGGGCTTGGCTATGGGACCTATGGCAAAGAAGTCAAAGAAGACCCAAGCGCTAGCGACTCTATCCTTGCTAAAGGCTTTGTGATGTTTGCTAATGCCGGGCTTGGCGCAGAGATTGATCGCGCGCATAGGCTGGAAGCCTTGCTGAAGTTCCCTATCGTTAAGCTAGATCTCGCGCCCGCCCGCACCTACCAAGAGCTGCATGTGCTGTTTGCGTATAGCTATTTATTCTAAAGTCATTTTGGGCATATCGATTCCGCCCCTAAGCCTGTGCCAGAATCCGCAAGCCCTAGAATCTACTCTACAATCTGCGCATAGATTCTCGCCCCTATCAAATCTACGCGCGATATAAACGCTTCATACACTCCGCCGCGCATAAGCTCGTATTCTGCATGCTCGATGATCACCCGCGCGCCAAACAATCCAAATCGCCGCACCACACCAGGACACTCTTTTTCGCTGTGTTTTGGTGTGTTTTGCTGTGATTGCGCGGAGCTTTTGTGAGATTCTACCACGCCAAGCGCTGGGTAGCGCTCATCGAGGATACGCACAAGCACGCAAGTGTCTATCTCGCCCAAATCCCCGCCCCCTGTGGTATTTGTGGATTCTCCATATTCGCTGCCCTCTAGGAGCGCAAGCGCGAAGCGCGCGTATTTTCTATCGCGAAACTCCGCTTCAGCCTTAGCGATGTCGCGCTCTTTGTCATTGAGCAGAGGGATCATCGCGTTTGTGGATTCTAGCAGGTAGGCAAGGAGCTTTTGAGTTTTGGGCGTGAGGGGTGCTGGGCTTGGGGTTTTAGCAGTGCTGGTGTGGGTCTTTAGCACGATTGTGCGCTTGGGGAAGTCGCGCATGAGAGTTTTTAGCATTCTGTGCGCGAGCAAGTCGCTATATCGCCTAATAGGCGAAGTGAAATGCGTATAAGCCACAAATCCAAGCCCAAAATGCCCCTCTGGCTGTGTGTCATAGCGGGCTTCTTTCTGCGCGCGAATGATTTGGATATCAAGCTTATAGCGCGCGTTTAAATCGCCAGAATCTAGCGCACTCCCCCCACACTCCACCCCCACACCAGAATCCAAAGCCCGCTTAGGGTTTGTCTTGGCTTTTGTGCTGTGTTTTTTGGGCTTAGATTCTCGTGCTAGATTCTCATGCGCATTGGCTTGGCGCTGGAGCTCGCGGATTTGGCTGTGGAAGTCGCCTTTGGGGATTGTGTAGCCAGAGTCGCTAAGCGTGCGGAATAGGGTGTAGATTTTCTCCTGCGTGGGCGGCTCGTGTGTGCGGTAGATAGCTTGGTGCGAGTTTGGCATGAGTGCGTGAAATGCTCGCGCGCTTAGGACATTGGCTAGCAGCATAGCCTCTTCGACAAGCGCGTGGCTTGGGCTTGGGGATTTTTCTAGGATCGCCTCTAGCCTACCAGCAGAATCCAGCACAGGAGTGATGTCCTTAGTCCAGAAGTCAAATCCACTCTCCAGCCGCTTGGTCTTAAGCACCTGCGCGATGTGGGCAAACTCACCAAGCCATAGCAGGCTAGATTCTGCCCCATGATCCAGCCTAGAATCTAGTGCGCCAGAATCTAGCTCGCACGCTTTTATCGCGCGAGGTTTTCTTGCTTTGGATTTGCTCGCTTTGGCGATGATTGTGCTTGCTTGCTCGTAGCTGATATTTGCGCTTGGTGTGATGAGTGCTTCATAGAGCTTGGACTCTAGTGGCTCGTGTGTGCGTCTATGTAGGCGGATCTCCCACACAAGTGCGAGCTTTGACTCATTAGCGCGCAAGGAGCAGAGCGATTGACTAAGCGCATTTGGTAGCATGGGGTAGCAGATATGCGGGAAGTATAGGCTAAAGCAGCGCTCCCTGGCGGCACTATCGAGCGCGGTGTTTGGCGCGACATACTCGCTCACATCGGCGATAGCGACATAGAGCGTATGAGAATCCTGCTCCCAAAATATCGCATCATCGTGGTCTTTGGCATCGCTTGGGTCAATGGTGATGAAAGGCTTATCGCGCAAATCCTTTCTCGCTGGATACTCTTGGCTCTCCTGCTCTCCGGGCGCGATTTGGCTTAATCTATCATGGCTTATGCTCTCATAGCTTTTTGCCAGCTCTAGGCATGCGCTAGGGAACTCCGCCTCGCGCCTATGTTTAGCAAGGATAAGCCCCTCATCAATCCCAGGATCAAGCAAGCTCCCCAGAATCCTCCCGATACGCGCACCATCTCCGCTGTATCTCCCGCTTTTAAGCCCGTTGTTTTTACCCCCGCGCTCTAGCTCAAACACGCAGTATTTCGGCAGCTCGAGCAGGGATTTTTGCGAGAAAGGAAGCGCGATAGACTCCAGGCTCTGGCAGTCTATACCGATGATTTTGCCGCGCTTTTTGACTAGGCAGATGAGCTGGGAGCTGGGGCGGGTCAGGACTTTGATGAGGCGCGGGGTCTTGCTTCTGGTTAGGAGTAGGATAATATCGCCTTGCTCTAGCCCCAGCACCCTACCGCTTACGCGCATGGGCTTGGCACTTTTATCAGCGAGATTGCATGCGAGGATTGGTGCTTTGGCGTGGGATTTTCCGCGAGATTGGGCGATTTTGGTGGATATGGCGGGCTTTTGGACTCTGGCGAGTATGAATGCGCTATGGAGCTTATGAGTATGGCTGCTCTCATCGATAGCCCCGCAGCCCCGCAGCTGCTCATAGAGTGGGGCAAAACGCCTGGGTATATCGCGCCGCCCAGCGATAAGGCTTAGGAGAAATTCCTGCATGCTATTCCTTGCTGTCCTTTGTTTTGGGGCAGAATCTAGTGGG
Organism: uncultured Helicobacter sp.; assembly: GCF_937906905.1. Lineage (GTDB taxonomy): Bacteria > Campylobacterota > Campylobacteria > Campylobacterales > Helicobacteraceae > Helicobacter_B. Next base: position 17,029 of record NZ_CALERY010000003.1, read on the forward strand.
AGCTAGATTCTTAAGAAGCTCTTGGGATAAGGCAAGGCGTGGCAAAGCAAGGCGTAGCCGCAGCTTCTTTAAGTAATCCATTCTCACACTAGAATCCACTTTTTGAAAACGCTCCACCTTCTCACATTCTAAAAACCCTAAAAGCTCCTTTATATCCATACTCGTCCTTTAAGCTTGAATTTACAATTTTGCATTATAATGTCGGTTCTATCTAGGGGGCACTTGCCCCCACCCTTACTTCTCCATAATGCACCAAATCCTTATGAAAGCTCCCTAACAGATCGTTTAAAAACTCTACAATTTTGTCTGGGTGGATTGCTATATAAACTGCTTCATTGTGCTTATTTGTGATTTTTACATTTAATCTAGGATAGCCATTGCCTACGATTTTATAGAGATTCTCAAAATGAAAGGCGCGATTGCGAATAAGTCGCAGAAGTAATAAAATCGCTTTTGCTTTGTGATGTCGCATTATTCTTGTGTGATTTGTGTGAAAAGTATCTTTGTTTTTATCAAAATACTTCTTAAAATCTAAGGTATCCAAAAACTCTGCTTTAAAAATCGCATTATGGATTTTATAAAAATCCACTACTTTTAGCCAGAATCCTAAGTTTTGAGCGGAGATGATGCTATCTCTGCTTTGATTTTGCAAAACAATCTTTTCAAGCCATTGCGAATCCTTTTGAGATAGTAAGAAGTCTATTTTGTTTCTTATGATAATTTCTAGGATTCCTATTTTATGCGCGATATGGGCTATTAAATATAGGTTTTGCTCGTGTTCTTGTGGATTGGTATAGCCACTTAAGCGGCTTTGCGAAAAAAGCTGAAGTAAATTGCACAAATATGGCTTCATTCTTGCTTTCCTTGTTTAAAATCTAAGCGCAGATTGTAGCAAATGTTTAAACATAGGGGGCAATGCTTCACATAATATTTAAGCGAGCAGCTGGCTCATCGCGAGCCGCACAGCCTCTACTTTGTCGTGGCGCGCTTATTGGCATTTTCTCTAAAGCTTAGCAACTGCTCGCGGTAATGCTCATACTGCTTTTGCCTAGCTTCTATCTCGGCGGGCAGCCCTGCGCTTAGGTCATTTGCCAGCGTGTCAAACTTGTCTAAAATTTCTACAATGTCATTTTGCACTTTCAAGGGCGGTAGGGGGATTTTGAGATTTTTAATACAATCTTGCGACAATCTTGGAATGCTTGCTTTTCTTACTTGTGATAAAAAATAATGTTGTTGATTACATAGGGCGTGATATAAAAATCTATTCATTAAGGATTTTTCACATATAAAATAAATACAATCATCAGCAGCCCAGCAACTGCTTGAACTCCAGCCGATTTCTCCAGCAGAACCGCCCACGATTATAAAGGGCGTGTTAGCATTAACATTACTTTGATTGTAGTATCCCATAGGAGTGAGAGAATTTTGAAAAACGGGATATTTTTCGTTTTCTGTCAAATCTTTTTTTGTTACCCTCACACCTCTTTTAACTTCACACACTTCGCCTAAGGTTACAAGCTTAAGACCCCCCCCGTTTAGCATATCAGTGCGTCTTTGTAGTTCCTCAAAGCTTAAAAGCTTGTTTCGATAATATTCATACTGCTTGCGGCGCGCGTGTAATTCTGCTTGTAATTCTGCTTGTAATTCTGTAAAGGCGTCTAAAATCTCTACGATTTTTTGCTGAATCTCTAGCGGCGGAATGGGGATTTGATATTCTTTTTTAATAACTGATGGGTGAGCTTTTTTAGTGTAGTCAAACTTTTTCTTTGTCCATTCACTTATTAACGCATAGAATAAATATTTTGTATTTAGCTCATTTGTATTTGTAACTTTTATCCAGCCGCAAACATTAGTAACCGAGTATTTTAAATTGTTTCTATAAAAAAACTTTCCACCTCCGTCAATACTCCAAGTTATTCTTTCATCATCAAACATATATCTTCCATATTTGCCAATTTCTCCATTTTTAGTTGCCGAACTAGAATATACAGGGTATTCGCCTGGGCAGTTTTTTAAATCGTTTTGACTAATAATTTTCCCCCTGCCTAAATTTAAAATCTTGTTTAATTCTAGCTCCCCCAGCTCTTTATACTCCACGCCATTAGGGCAGTGCTGTTTCAGTAAGGATTCTAGGGGGTGGGCGTTATTGTTTAGGGGTTTCATCATTGCTCCTTGTTGCTCATATCTAGTCCCTTAAAAAGCTCGAAAAATGCTTGTAGCTTTTGCAGGGCTTGGCTGCGGATTTTATGCGTCTGCTCTGCACCCTTGCCAAAGAGTGGGCTAGGGGGCAAAATCTCGCCAAATGCCTGCCCATAGTCTCTTAGCTCCCCTCGCTCAAAGGCATCTTGTATAAACGCCCTTGTTTTTTCAGGCTTTAGCTTTAGCTCGGTGATGATAGAGTTTAGGCTCTCATCTTTGCGCGCATTGATGTAGGTGCTAAAGTCTTTGGCGACATCGCTTTGCGGGTTTAGGGACTCTATAAAGCGCAGTAGAAGCTCCTTTTTGCTCCGTAGGCTTAGGCTAGAATCTAGCAGCTTTACTATATGCTCATAGCTGTGCTTATCTTTGTGCTTGTGGTATTTGGCGATAAGCTCTAGGATATACTCGATACTTACTTCTACTTGCTTCAAAAGCTCTACTTCAAACTCCACTTCATCAAGCACGCTGTGTTTTTCTGCTTGGTCTTTGGCGCGGAGGCTCTCATAGATGTCGATGTAGTAGCTTTGATAATCTTGGCGGTCGCGCTCGCTTAGTGGGTCGCTAAAGTCATCAAAGACTTCAAGGATATTGCGGAGCTTCAAAATCTCGCCAAAAAGGGCTAGGAAGTCCTTTTTGTCGCTCTGCTTTAGGGTGGATTCTAGGAAGCTATCTAGAGGGAAGCGTGTGTGCAAGGCTTGTAGCAGCTCGTGGTAGCCTTTGTGCTCACCTTTGTCATCGGTGTAGCCGTGTAGATACTCTTCTAAGCTTCTTAGAAAGACTATGCCTTTAGCATTTTCATCGCTAAAGAGTGCTAGGGCGTCATCGGTGTTTTTCTGCAAGTCTCTAAAGGCTATGATGTTGCCAAAGCTTTTTATGGAGTTTAGGATTCTATTAGTGCGGGAGTAGGCTTGCAAAAGTCCGTGATGGCGCAAGGACTTATCGACATAGAGAGTGTTTAGCGTGGTGGCATCAAAGCCTGTGAGAAACATATTGACCACGATGGCTAGGTCTAGCTCTCTGTTTTTAAGCTTTAGGGAGAAGTCCTTGTAGTAGTTTTGAAAATTATCCGCGGAGCTATCAAACTTGCACCTAAACGCTGCGTTATAGTCATTTATAGCAGAATCCAAAAAATCGCGCTGGGAGGGCGGCAGGGAGGCGGTGTCTTCGCTGTTTTCTTCCTCTTGCTCATCGTTTGGGGCGTAGCTGTAGATAATGCCTACTTTTAGCCTTTGAGATTCTGGCAGGCTTGCTTGCTGGGCTTGAAACTCTTCATAGTAGCGCATAGCCATAGGGATAGACTGGGTGGCAAAGATGGCATTAAAGCCTAGCGTATGCCTGCCATTTAGGGTGTAGGACTTGGCGTTGCGCTTGGTGTGGGTGGCAAAATGCTCTAAAATGTAGCTAGTGATATGCCCTATGCGCTCCCTAGCTAGCAGGACTTCTTCTGTGTCTATGGCTGGGACTTGCCTGTCTGTAATCTCATCTTTTAGCTTAGCTGTGGCGTGGTAGCTCACGCGAAAGGGCAGGACATTGCTATCGCGTATGGCGTGGATAATTGTGTAGCGGTGCAAGCAAGCCCCAAAGACGCGCTCTGTCGTCTCAAAGCCTAGCGCGTTTGCGGCGAAAATGGGCGTGCCTGTGAAGCCAAAGAGATAGAGCTTTTTAAAGGCTTTGGAAATGTCTTTTTGCATTTGCCCAAACTGACTTCTATGGCACTCATCAAAAATCATCACAATATGCTCATCAAAAATCTCGCTATCTTTAGCTTGGGCGATAAAGCGGGAGAGCTTTTGAATGGTGGTAATGATGATTTTATGATCTTTGTCTTTGCTATGGAGTCTGGCTTGGAGCTCTTTGGTGTTTTTGCTCCCGGTGGCGGCACCCTTTTGGAATCTATCGTATTCTCGCATTGTTTGATAGTCTAAATCTTTTCTATCCACGACAAAAAGCACTTTAGTGATTTCTGGGATTTTGCTTACTAGCTGGGCGGTTTTAAAGCTGGTGAGCGTTTTGCCGCTGCCTGTGGTGTGCCAGATATAGCCGCCGCTTTTTTGCTCGCTGGCTTTTTCGTAGAATTTGTTGTGGTAGCTTATGGCGATTTTTTGCAGGATTTTCTCACACGCGGCGATTTGATAAGGGCGCAGGACTAGGAGCTTTCTATCCACATCAAGCACGCAGTAATGACAGAGAATATTTAGCAGCGTATGTCTAGCAAAAAAGCTTTTCGCAAAGTCTATAAGGTCGTTTATAATGGTGTTTTTCTCATCGCTAAAATAGCTGGTAAATTCAAAGCTATTGGAGGTTTTGGTCGTTTTGATGCCTTGTTGTGTTTTGATATGAAAATCGCGCGTGGTGTTGGAGTAATACTTGCTCTGCGTGCCGTTGCTGATGACAAAAATCTGCACAAACTCAAAGAGCCCACTCCCGCTAAAAAAGCTCTCCCGCCCGTAGCGATTGATCTGCCTAAAGGCTTCTTTAAGGCTTATGCCGCGCCGCTTTAGCTCGATATGCACTAAAGGCAGTCCATTGACTAGGATAGTTACATCATAGCGGTGGGAGCGCGTGGGGCTTTGGGCTTGAAACTGATTGATAACTTGTAGGGAGTTTTTATGTATGTCGGCTTTGTCGATTAGCTTAAAGTTGATAGTGCTGCCATTATCACGCTCTAGGGGCTGGATATAGTCCTCTTGGATTAGCTGGCTTTTTTCTACAATAGAGGCATTTGCCCTAGCTAGCACTTGCTTGAAAAATCTCTGCCACTCTGTGTCGCTTAGGGTGGTGGAGTTTAGCGTCTCTAGCTTTGTGCGCAGATTGGATTCTAGGGATTTTTCATCACTGATAGGGGCGTATTCATAGCCTTGGGCTTCAAGTGTGGCGATAAGCTCTTTTTCTAGCTGGGATTCACTTTGGTAGCTAGAATCCACTTTTTTGCTTGGGGTAAATTCTACGGCTATGGTGGAGGCGGTGCTTTGGGCTAGGAGTTTTAGGCTTCGCATTAGTTAGCACCTTCTAGGGAGCTGATGATAGAATCTATCTGCACTCTTAGGGCGGCTTGCTTCTCTACGATTTGGGCGATTTGTGCATTGAGAGCGGTGATGTCTATGACTTCTCTTGTATCCTTTGGCGTGATGTAGGTGGAGGTGCTTAGGTTGTAGTCATTTGCCCGTATTTCTTCCACACTTACCAAACGCGAAAAATACTCTATATCTTGGCGCGTGGCATAGGCATTTACTATGGTGTCGATGTGGGTGGATTCTAGGATATTTTTCTTGGTAACTTTGGTAAATTGCTCGCTTGCATCGATGAAAAGGGTGTGCATATTGGGCTTATTTTTCTTTAGCACGATGATAGAAGTGGCGATATTTGTGCCGAAAAAGAGATTATCTGGAAGCTGGATAATGGTGTCGATGAAGTTTTGATCGATTAAGTATTTGCGGATTTGCTTTTCTTTGCCTCCGCGATAAAGCACGCCCGGGAACTCAACGATAGCGCAAGTGCCGCTAGGAGAGAGCCAAGAGAGCATATGCATAGTGAAAGCTAAGTCGGCATAGCCTTTAGGAGCTAGCACACCAGCAGGGGCGAAGCGCGGGTCATTGATAAGCTTGGGGTCATCATCGCCTATCCATTTGGTAGAGTAAGGAGGATTTGACACAATGGCATCAAAGGGCTCATCATCTGCGTGCTTAGGCTCTAGGAGTGTGTCGCCTAGGGCTATGTCAAAATTCTCAAAGCCTACATTGTGCAGTAGCATATTGATACGGCAGAGATTGTAAATAGTGGGGTTGATCTCCTGCCCGAAAAATCCCTGCTTGACATTCGCTCTGCCTAGCACCTTGGCAAACTGCAAGAGCAGCGAGCCACTCCCACAAGCTGGGTCATAGACTTTATTGACACTTTGCTTCCCATAGCTCACAAGCCTTGCTAGTAGGTGGCTGACTTCTTGCGGGGTGAAAAACTCGCCCCCACTTTTACCCGCGCTACTTGCATACATACGCATAAGGTATTCATACGCATCGCCAAAGGTGTCGATAGTATTATCACTATAGCGCAAATCAAGCTCGGCTATAGCTTGCATCACTTTATAAAGCTTTTCGTTGCGCTTTAGGAGGGTTTCTCCTAGATTTTTACTAGAATTGACATCAATATCGCTAAAAAGCCCCTTGAAATCGCTCTCGCTTGTCGTGCCTATGGTGGAGGCTTCTATGCTGTCAAAGGCGTTGCTTAGAGTTTCGTTTAGGCTTGTAGTGTCTTGGGCGTGGGACTTTAGGACATTGCAAAAAAGCTGGCTTGGGTAGATGAAAAAGCCCTTTTCTTTAATGATAGCTTCGCGATTTTCTGGGCTCTCATCTATCTCTTCATCGCTTAGATTTTCGTAAGCTTTAGGGTGCGCCCCCGTTTGAGTAGTGGCAGGGTCTATGCCTTGCTTGATATTGATATGGGCGGCTAGATTCTCGCTAATGAAGCGATAAAAAAGCATACCTAGCACATACATTTTGAAATCCCAGCCATCGACACTTCCTCGCAAGTCGTTGGCAACTCTCCAAATGGTAGCGTGCAGGGCATTTCTCTCTGTATCTCTTGCGGTGTTTGATGTGGGCTGCATTGGGTCTCCTTAGGAATTTGTTTATGCTATTTGAGCGACATAGTAACATATAAAGCACTTATAAGCTAGACAGGGTTTAGAGTCTATAATAGCTTCTAGCATAGAGTGTAAGCGCATAGGCTTCTTGCTTCTGCTTTATGCTTGCGTGTGCGTCGCTATCCCAGCTCTGCCAATACAAGTCCCAGACTTCTTGGACATTTGGCGCGATGAGGTAGGCGCGGTAGATCCAGATTCTAGCTCGTGTGAAATCGCGCTCTAGGAGATTCTGGCGCGCGATAGCGATAGCGTTGCCATAGGTGAGTGAGCCAGCGATGATACTCTCCCTCTCATCGGGTTTAGGCATGGTGGGTGCGGTGGTTTGCAGGGCTTGGCGTGTGTCGCTGGTGGTGAGATTTGTCGCTGGGGGAGATTTGGCGTGGGATTCTGGGCTGCTAGATTCTGGCGCGGCAGGTGTGCTGGCGGGCGTAGCGGTGTGAGTGGCTGGCTGGGAGTGGGCGAGCTGTCTTGTGGCGCTTTCATGGCGCTCATACAAGCCCCCAGCGACAAACACGCTAAAAAGTCCAAAACTAACGCTTACTCCCATAAGCACGCCAGCGACGCTTCGCGCAGGGTTTTTACGCAAGGTGTGCCAATATGCTTGCAAGCGTTTCTGCCCTGCTTGGAAATAGGCTCGCAGGGCTTTTTTGCTTCGTGCGAAGCACAGATGTGGGCGGATTTGCGCAGAGATTTGCGCGAGTGCGTGGGTGGATTTTGCAAGGAGACCGCACGCGAGTGCGTATAGGGGCTTGGCTTTGGCGGAGAGTGTGGCTGCGAGGCGCGAGAGCCTGGGCGCTAGGGTTTGGCGGTATTTTTTATACACATCGCTCCATGCTTTTGCTTTCATCGCCTGCCTTAGGTTGGGTGGGTATAGATTGATTTGCGGCGGATTTTATCATAATTGGCGGGAGTGGGTTTTGTGATTTGGGTTTTGTGCTTGTAGATTGCCACGCTTGGCTCTCGCACTGCTCGCGATGACGGAAAATGTGCTTTCACACTAGAATCTGCGCAAGTAAAGATTGATATGCTTAGAATCTAAGCTTGCTCGGTGTTGGCTCTATAATCGCTACTCTCATCATTGATAATTGTGGGCGTTATGATGATGATCATTTCTTTTTTCTGCTTTATGGTCTTTTTGTAGGAAAAGAGGTATTTAAGCAGGGGGATTGAGCCTAGCAGGGGGAGCTTTTTGGTGCTTGTAGAGTCTGTCTCGCTGATAAGTCCGCCTAAAATCACGCGCTGCCCATTTTGTATGCGCACGATAGAGGAGAGCTGATTGGTAGAGAGATTGGGCGGGGCGTTTAGGGCTTGGGGCTGGTTTTCTATGGAGGGGTCTTTTGCCGCGGTTATGGAGGGGTTGATTTTTAGGATAATTTCTTGCCCATAGATTGAGGGCGTTACATCTAGCAGCACACCGCTAAAGACGCTTGGGTATTGGTAGCCGGTGTTTTGGATTGTGCTGGAGTTGGTGGAGGTTTGGTAGATTAGGCTCTGGGAGTAGCGCAGGACATTGCCCACGGAGATGATGGCTGGCTGGTTGTTTAGGGTGATGATTTTTGGGTTGGAGATTGAGCTGGTTTTGCCATATTCTTGGAGAAACTGCACGATTTGCCCGATTGATAGATCTTGCGAGAATACATACACGCCATAATTTAGCCCGCTAGGTGTGGTGCTTAGGAGTGGGGGCTGGGGGGATTGGGTGTTGAGCCCTAGCTCAAAGAGCTTGCCCCAATTCACGCCTATGGTGTTGATATTGCTGTGATCGACATTGAAAATCTGCACATCGATTTGCACCTGCTCTTTGAGGCGTGATTGTAGGGCGGCGATGTAGGCTTGCGCGCGCTCTAGCTGGCGTGGCGTGGCGTTTATGGTGATGAGTCCTGCGCCTTTGTTGATAGTGATACGCGGGTGCTTGGGATTGTAGCTGTCGTTTTCTTGGTAGATTATGGCTATTAGCTCATTTTCTAAATCGCCCCAGAAATTTAGCTCATCAATGGAGTAGATTTTCGTGCCTGACTTGCCAAAAATGGGGCTTTGCGTGCCTTGTGTTAGGGCTTTGGTCTGTATATCATCGCCTAGGGGGTTTAGGGGCTGGTTGTAGTTGTAGTAGCTTGTGTGGGGGGTTAGGGACTGGGTTTGGGACTCTTGCCCATAGACGACATCGGTATTGGAGCTGCCCACGCGTGCGGTGGCGATGTAGTTGATATGGAAAGTTTGCGTGCGTAGGTGGCTAAAGCGCATGGTGTTTGACTCTAGCGTGTAGTGTGTATCGCTGGCTTTGGCTATGGTGGAGAGAATATGCTCAAGCTTGGCATTGCGGAAAACTAGGCTGACTTTTGTGCGCTCTAATGCGTCTTGGGCGTTGTCATCGAGGATTAGGCTTAGGGCGCATTCTAGGGCGATTTCTTCAAGCAGGACTTTGGGCGAGAGGTTGGATTTGCTTTGCAGGGTAAATGTCCTGCTCTCACACGCATGCGCGCTAAGTGTTAGTGGAGTGAGTGCGCTAAGGGCACAGAGCAAAATCGCTATAAGGCTTCGGGCAGGATTGCGGGCTGGAGGTGCTTTTGGGGTGGGATTGTGGAGAGTGTGTTGTCTTGTTTTCATTTGGGTATATCGCTCCTTGGTTGTTTTTAATTGCCAAAGAGCTGCTTTTGCAGTCGTAGCTCTTTGCGGAGAGATTTTCTATCTACTAGCACGACACGATTTGCCCCGATAGAATCCACCACAAATGCGCCGATTTTGTCGCCGCGCTTATACCAGGTGTTTTGGATTAGGGCTTTGTCGTTTAAAATCGCATGCACCTTGAGATCAATCTCTTTCTCGCCAAAGACATTATATATACGATAGCTTTGCGCTCGTGGGGCTTGAAGCAGGGCATTGACACGCTCTTGCAGGCTCTGTGCGCCACTCTCTATGGCATTAAGCCCCATAGCTCCTAGCACGCTTCCTAGCACAAAAACAGCCCGCGCGCTTCTCATAGTGCTCATAGCCTTTCGCCAAAATTTAGCACATCAAAGCGCATATCAAGGCTACTAGCAAATGGTGCGCTGATAGAGAGATTTTGAATAAACACAAAATGCTGGGTTTCAAGCAGCTCAATAATGTCTTCTAGCATTTCTACATCGCCTAGGGCTTGGATAGTGAGATTCTCTTTGCTATGGCGGATATTGCTCGTAAATGTGCCAAGCTTTTTGGCAAGAGTTGTGCTTTTTATCGCACGCTCTTTGAGTGCTTGGAGAAGCTGGCGCTTGTAAGTGAGGGTCTCTTGCAGCTCTTGGTTTGCGTGATTTGGCGGGATTTCTGCGAGTGCATTTGCGAGATCTTGCTCTCTTGCTAGGTGAAGCTGGCTTTGGGTGTAGGTCTCATCGATAGGTGGCAAAACTACCGCAAACGCCACGCCAATACATAGCAGCAAGGGCAGGCAGAATATCGCTAGATTCTCGCGCTTGCTGTGGCGCGCTAGCCAGAGATCTAGCCGCGCAAATCCTCTAGCAAATACCCTAGACATGGCTGATCTTTAGCGTAATATTTGTGCGAAAGCCACTAGCAAGGTCTTTGTCTATCTCTGTGGAGATGATTTCAAGCTCTGGTTTGGCTTGAAGTGCGTTTAGGAGAGTATGGAGGCTCTCTTCTTTGAGCGCTTGGCAGGAGAGCGCTAGGAGCGTCTCGCCTCGCTCGAGTGTGCCTTGGAGCGAAAGCTCGATGATCCATGCTTCCGCATCGCGCACGATTTGCGAAAGAGTAGAGAGGATATAGAGGCGCGGCGTGTATTTGGCATGCAGGCTGCTTAGGGATTCTATGGTCTGGGAGATTTGTGCGCTTTGGGCTGGGAGCTTGGCGGAGAGCTGCTTTTGAGACTCTATGGTTTTGGCGTTTTGTGTGTTTTGGGTTTGGAGCTCCTTGGCGCGATTGTCTAGGTGTGTGGCGTAGGCGAGCTTGGCATAGGGGAGAGCGAGGATAAGCGCGCAGCAGGCAATAAGCCAAAGCATAGAATAAAAGCTCGTGCTTTGTAAAAGGGGCTTGGCGTATGGGTTATAGAGTGGCGCATGCTCCTTGTCGTGGGCGCGGAGAAAGTCTTGTGTCATTTGGGATAGGGATTTATCTAGTGGAGTGAAAACGAAATCATGAGCCGTGGATTCTGGGCTAGAATCTAGTGCCTTTGGCGCAAGATCGCTAGGGTAGAAAACCTCTCTCCCCTCATGGTCATACATTGAGGCGACAAACCCCACTGCATCGCACAGGGCTTTTGAATCCGCGCATATACACTCATAAACAAGCCTACCTCCACGATAGAAGCAAAACCAATCATCGAGCAAAAACATCCCGCTCGCGCCATTTTTGCCAATGTCTGTATCGCTGGTGTTTTGATCATTAGCACTTTTGTGCCCAAGTGGAAGCATGATAAGAGGGATAAGGATTTGTGCGTGTAGATTCTGGTAGGCATGGGCTGATTTATCTGTGTTTTGGTCTTTGGTCTGCTCTATATCGATAGCAAACACCTTAAACTGCTTAGAAAGCGGGTTATGCGCGCCAGAATCTAACGCCATGGCAGTAAAAAGATAGGTGCGCTCTGGAGCAAGAATCTGCTCTCGCACGCATAATCCATAGAGCATACGCAAGAGATTTTCGTGCTCTTGCGTGCTTGCTAGGATTGCGTTTGTATAGCCTTGGCTGATATGCTCCATATAGTCTGCCGTGATGTCGCTTGAAGCAGGCGCATTGAGACGACTGATATCATCAAGCGCACAGGTGATTGTGGCGACTTGCAGGGAGTGGGAATTTAGGCATGAAGTCTTGATATAACGAAAACTCGGTCGTGCGCGCCGCCCATTTATATCGAGAAACTTGCCACCAAAAGCATAGGCAAAATCCCCAACCCCGCGCAAGCACTCGTAGGGACGGGTATTCATACTCATAAGAATCCTTTGAGCTAATTATCCTAAACGCTGCCCACTCTCTTAGCGATACTAGGCTTTTGGAGTAATGGTGGAATCCTAAATGGCTCGATTCTATCCCAAGCTCTCTAAATTTACAAGTATTTTTGCCAAAATCTTGAAGATTTGTGAAATCCAGTATCTCTTATCTAATCCAGCTGCCTTTGATTATGCAAATCTAAGCGCGTATTGGGCTATGGACTTTTGCCAGAGGTAAGGATTGAGCGCGCACCATACTTCTTCTGCGGTGTTTTGGGCGTTTTCTTGGGCGATGTTGCCACTAGCTAGGGCTAAGATCTGCTCCTTTGTTTCTTTGGCATTAGGCACAAGGGGGCACTCTAGGAAGTCTTGAGAGTGCGCAATGTCTAAAAACCACTCTTTTAGCCCATTGTGGCTTTTATCTCGCGCTATCCAGTCTGCCATAGGCGCATTAAAGCCTAGCTTGGGCTTGCGCCAAGTAACAGAGCTTGGCATAAGCGTGCCAATGCTATCGCGCAAGAGCTTTTTAGTATAGCCGCCACCGACTTTGTAGTGATAAGGCAGGCTAAACATAAACTCCACAAGCCTATGATCCATAAAGGGCATTCGTATCTCTATGCTTGAAATCATCGAGCATTTATCATAGTCGCGGATAATCACAGGCAGCAGCGTCTCAAAAAACAGCACATACAGCACTTGATTAAGCGTATCCATCGCTTTGAAATTTGGGTGGCTAGAATCTGTGCTTGCTACAATCTCTCTGCCGATAAGCCTTTTTACCCCCGTGCGAGCAAACATATTTAGGCTAGATTTTAGCACGCTAAAAGTGGATTCTGGGTGCAGGCGCGTGCCATTAGTCGTGTGGCAAAGCTGCCATAATCGCAGTGGGTGATAGCGGCTATCCCACAAAGCATAGGGGATATGCCCATACCCGCAAAATAGCTCATCAGATCCGTGTCCATCAAGGCTCACGGTGATGCCATTGCTCCTTTGCTCTTTATAAATCAAAATATCGTGCAGGAGTATGCGCCCATAGAGATCTTCTAGCATATAGAAATATTTATAGATATTATCCCACTCTTTTAGTGGCTCAATCTCCTTAAAAGTTGCATTTATACCGATATGATCGACTACTTGCTTGGCATACCAGCTCTCATCTTGGTGCGTGTCTTTAAAGCAGGCGACAAAGGCGTGCTGCCAGTCTTTTTGCGCTTCTGCCCCTTGCTTGGCAAGGTGTGCCATCGTGCAAATCACCGCGCTAGAGTCCAGCCCCCCACTAAGCGCAGTGCCTATGGTTACATCTGATCGCATTCGCACTCTCACTGCATCGCAAAAGAGTGTGAAAAACTCCTGCTTCGCTAGCTCATAGGTGCTAGGAGCTAGGCGCAAGTGGTCTAGGATATTGTAGTAGCGCGTGGGGGTGAGGCTGCCATCTCCTAGATTGATAAAAGCATAGTGTGAGTAGGGGAAGCGGTAGATCCCATCTACTAGGGTGTCGTGGGTTTGTGGATAGGAGAAGATGTTCGCCCTAGCACTCATCGCGCTAAAGGTGTGTGATGGGGAAATTTGTGCTAAGTAGGGATAAATCGCTTTCATCTCGCTAGCAAAGATGAGCTGCTTCTCTCCTTTGCTCGTGGTGATAAAGGCGTAAAATAGGGGCTTTTTGCCGAAGCGATCGCGGCTTAGGAAGAGGCGTTGCTTTTTATGGTCATAAATTGCCAAAGCCCACATACCATTGAAGCGGTTTAAGCAGGACTCCCCCCACTCTATAAAGCTTGCTAGCGCGACTTCAGTATCACTTTGCGTGTGGAAAATATAGCCTTTGGCTTTGAGCTGCTCTTTTAGCTCGATGTAGTTGTAAATCTCTCCGTTAAAAACTATGCTATAAATCGGGCTTTGATCACTTCTATTTAGAATCCACTTCGCCCCCCCCCCCGCAAATATTACTATTTGTAAAGTGCATTGGCTGATTGCTTTGCTCGTTGGTATCGATGATTGATAAGCGTCTGTGCCCTAGCGTGATAGACTCCCCTGCATACACGCCAAAGGCATCTGGTCCCCTGTGGGTGAGCGTGTGGAGTGCTTTGGTGAAATTTGCTTCATCAACACGCCCTAAAATCCCTAAAATCCCGCACATTTTTTCTCCTTAACGATTATGTTTAAGCTTCATACTTGATTTTGACATTGTAACAAAGTCGCCAGATTCTAGCAAGCAATATATCTATGCTGAGAATCCGCGCAATCACCGCATAAAGCTCTAGCGGCTAGAAGCTATATCGTCCTTCGACAAACACACTCCTCCCAGCTCCTATCAAGAAGCCATAGCCTGCGATGGGGTCTGTCTTGTCGCTGTTGTAGTAGGTGTAATAAAAGGTGTCAAAGATATTGCGCACGCCTGCGGTAAGAGAGAATCCACCATAGCTCGCGCCTATGCCTATATCGCTTAGGCTATATGCGGGGATAGTCGTGCCTACGATGTCTTTCTGCGCGCCAAAGAAGCTATGCTGTGTCCATAGATTCCAGTGTCGCCCTAGGGCTAGATTTGCTCCTAAAGTGGCTTTGTAGCTGCTTGTGTAGGGGATAGCACGATTAGTTTTGCTGCCATTATCTTGCAAAATTGTGGCATTGACATAAGTGAAGCTTTCATTAAAGCTTAAGCGATCATTGAAGAAAAACTGCTGGGAGAATAGCTCCACCCCAGCGCGCTGCGTTAGGTCGTAGTTGCGATATTGCACACCGCCTAGGGAGTGGGCGTTGCCTATGGTGTAGAATTCATTTTGCGTGAGGGTGTAGAATGCTGCAGCAGAGATACTCATAAACTCACCAAAAACATCTTTCACGCCCACTTCGAATGTATGATACTCCTCTTTGCGCAAATCTGTGGCAGTGTATTTAGAGGTGGAGCCAGAGCCGCTGCGCTTTAGCATGGAATTGGGGCTGGGGGAGAAAAAGCCTTTTTCGTATTTGGCATACACTGCGCCAGAATCTCGATAGCGATAGCTTGGCACAAGCTCTAGTGCATAGTTGTGCAGGGTGTCTTGGAGTGCGCCTGTGGTGGAATATGCTATTTTCATAGGACGATTACTCATGCCAATGCTCATATCATTCTTGTATGTAACATCAATGTCATAGAATGCAAACTCATACCGAGCGCCACCTGTGAGCGAGAATCTATCGGTGAAGTCGTATTTCTCTAGCCCATAGAGTGCGCTGCTCCATTTTGTCCCAGTAAATGGGATAAAGATTTTATGATCATAGCTTGTAACGCTTGTGTCAGGTGGCATTGGCATCGACACGCTGCCTTTCCATAGTATGCGTTGATCCATCGTGCGTTTGCCTTGATTCCAGATAGATTCTACTCCTGCAATAAAGCGACCTTTGGTGTGTTTGAGATCGTATTTGGCGATGAGCCCTGCGCGACTATCACTAAAGGTCGAGCCGCTTTGATCAGCAGAGGCATTATCTAGTGGCAAGCCGTTGTAGTTAAAATGGCTTAGACGCGTGATAGAATCCACATAAGCAATGTTGTTTAGGTGGTAGAAAGCTTTGATATCAAGCTTGGCATGTTCGCTAAGCTTGGCGATATAGCCCAGGCTTACATCTAGTCGCTGTTGGGTGTTGCGCATACTGCCATTGCCACTGCGATTCCGGTCGCTTTTATCTGGGCTTGGAATATCCATAAATGAATTATTTGGCGTAGTGGCAATGACGCCGTTGAAGTAATCTACACTAAGGCTTAGGCTCTGCTTCTCGCTCATGTCATAGATGAGCCCTAGATTGCCCTGTCCGCCTTGTGTGAGATCGCCTACTCGTGGTCCGCCTTTGTGGATATAGGCTGCGCCTAGGGAGAGATAGGTTTTGTCGCCAATCTTTGTGCCAAATTTTGCATCTGCGTTGTAGTTATTCCCTGTGCTAGCGATGATATTGGCATAACTAAGTCCCGCGGAGAAATAAGGCTTCTCATAGCGTTTTTGGGTGCTGATATTGACCACGCCACCACGCGTGCCATTGCCATACATCACCGCTCCGCCGCCAGGCAGGATTTCGATAGATTCTATGCTAGCGGGGGAAAGCGTGTTAAGTGGTGTTACGCCGTGGCTAGAATCTAGCATATTGGCATACACGCCATTGATAAGCACTTGCACGGAGGTATTGGCGCGTGCGCCCTGACCACGCAGATCGATATTGCTGCCAAGCCCAGCGTTATTGAAGCTCGCAAAAGGCGCATAGGAAAATATATTTTCCAGTGATGTGTAGCCTTTGTTTTGAATTTGGTGTTTATTGATAGTGTAGGTATTGCGGTTGAGCTCATCGAGCTTGGCGTTTTGGCGCGCGTAGGTGCTGATTTCATTGAGCGTGTGTTGTAGCATGGGGGAATCTGCTTGAGTAGATTCTGTTGTTTGGTGGGATTGTGCTTGTGCGCAGTGTAGGGCAAGCGCCATGATTGCAGCGTTTGCGAGTGTGTATGATTTGGAGATTATTGGTGTGCGATGTTGTGCGTGGTTTTGATGGGGTTTCATCGAAGCTCCTTTGTATGGTTGTGTTGTATTCGTGATTGTTTGGGTTATCATTATCTATATGATAACAATTATTATTATATTACATTCTATCAAAAATGAATTTTATTCTTATTTTTTAATTTGACTAGATTTTAGCGTTGCGTCTGGCTGATTTAGCCCTGCGAGCTGGATTTTCATGTATATTTTTCCTGCCATAACCCCAATAGCGTGATGTCTTAGCCCAAAGCATGATGAGGCGGCTTTTGAGAATTTTTGCTATACTTGCGCTTTCGCCCATGATTTGATTTGCCCGCCTTGTTTGCTTTGGTGTGTCCATAGTGCCTGGCTTAAGTGCTAGATAGGACAGATTTTGAGATAGTTAGGAAGTAGATGTTTTTTTTCTCCATAGAATTTGGGATAATTTTCGCACTATTTTTCATCGCCTACTGGCTTTTGCGGGGTTTTTTGCGCTTGCAAAACTCCCTGCTCTTGCTTTTCAACTACGCGATCTTATGGTATTTTGGCAGTCTTTACTTCGCGTTAGTGCTGGCACTTTTCACGCTCTTTATCTTCGCTGCTAGCCATGCGATTGCTGCTACTGATCGTAAGAGTGTGTTTTTAGCCTCTGTCGCGCTTGTGGTGTGCAATTTGAGCTTTTTTAAGTATTTTGCCAGTTTCAAAGATGGTTTTGAGAATCTATTGCGATTTTTCGGGCTTGATGTGGCTGATATTGATATTCTTTTGCCTCTTGGGCTTAGTTTTTATAGTTTTGCGAGTATCACTTATCTGCGTGCAGTTTATGAAGCCAAACGAGTAGGCAAAGGTGCGCCAAGCGACTATGTCCTCCTGCAAAACCCTAAGCTAGAATCCTTGCCAAATCTCGCGATTTATCTCTCATTTTTTCCCACCATTATCGCTGGTCCCATTATGCGAAGTGATTTTTTCTTCGCCCAGCTTCATAGTGTGAGATTCTGGCGTGCAAAATTTGCCAATCTCATCATTACTCTGTTGCTTTTTGGGATTGTGAAAAAGGTTTTGCTCGCTACTTATATCCAAGAATACAGCGAGCCAATCTTGCGCAACCCGCTTAACTACAACGCTATTGAGCTGCTACTTGGGATATTTGGGTATAGCGTGCAGCTATATTGTGATTTTAGTGGGTATGTGGATTTGGTGTGTGCGTTTGCGCTTATGCTTGGCTTCACGCTGCCGCCAAACTTCAATATGCCCTACATGGCGCGCAATCTCAAGGATTTTTGGGCGAGGTGGCATATTAGCCTTTCTACCTTTATCCGCGACTATATTTATATCCCGCTTGGCGGGAGTAAGCGTGGATTCTGGCTCACACAGCTCTTTGTGCTTATTGCTTTCTCGCTCTCTGGGATTTGGCATGGCAATACGATAAATTTCCTTATCTGGGGTGCGCTGCACGGGCTTGGGCTTGTGTGGCTAAATAGCTTGCGTGCTTTGGGGCTAGGTCTAGGGAGTGGGGCGCTTGCTGGCTTTGTGGCTAGGGTTTGCACTTTTTGCTTTGTAACATTTGCGTGGCTATTTTTCTGCTACAAGGATTTTGGGGATTCTGTGGGGTTTCTTAGCGCATTTGGAGAGAATCTAGCCCAGCCTGTGGGGCTTAGGGAGAGTGTGATTTTGCTCTGTGGGTTTGTGGTATTTAGCTGCTATCCATTGCTACGAAATCTCCAGCGTATGTGCGTGCTCTACTTGTATAAGATCCCAAATATCCTAAAGCCTCTTGTGCTTGGCGCGATTTTGTGTGTGATTTTTGTGTTTATGCCAGATGGGATTCCTAATTTCATCTATGCGGGATTTTAGTATGCGCTTGCACATGATCTTGGAGTAGGGAGAAGGTATGAGAATCGTAGGATTTTACACTACGCTGGTATTGAGCTTCTTGCTCGTTTTGCTAGTGATGAATAGGAGTGTGCATACCTATATCGAGCAAAAATACCACATCACGCCATTTGATACACAAAATCTTATCCTAGAGCTCCTAAGCCTACCTGCCCTCTGGCTAGAATCTGCCCGCAACGCTCTGCTGCCATTATCCCAAGATCTCATCATCGCCAATGCAGAGAATCACGCCCAAAATCAAAGTGGCAGCGAAGAGCCAGAGTCGAGCCAGATAGAGCCAGAAGTACCCAAATACCCGCTCATTAGTGAAGATGGGCATATCGTGCTTGAAGCAGATTCTACATTTCTTTTCATTGGGGATTCTATGATGCAGGGTGTGGGCATGACGCTTGGGAGGGAGCTTAAGAAGCTTGGATTCTCTGTTATCGATATCGCCAAGCAGAGCACAGGACTCACTTATACGGATTTTTTTGATTGGGGTAAAACGCTCAAAGACACCCTCGACAAGCACCCTCGTATCGATGTGGTTGTCATTATGGTAGGCGCGAATGATCCCTACAATATGCCCAAAATCAAATATGCTAGCCCAGAGTGGGTGGAGATCTATGAGAGCCGCATAGAGGAGATTTTGGAGAGTGCGAATGCACATGGCGCACTGGTGGTATGGTATGAAGCACCTATTGTCAAAAAAGAGCCACTCAATACCAAGCTTGCATTTCTTAACACCCTCTATGCTGCCAAAGTCGCCCAGGCTGTGGAGAAAGAGAATAAAGCACTGCTGCTGCACTCAAACAATGCACTCGCGCCAAATGGTAGCTATACTGCCTATGGGAAAAACGCTGATGGCAAATCTATCAAGCTCCGCGCTAATGATGGAATACATTTTAGTGGAGAGGGCTCGCGCGCGCTGGGCGCACTACTGCTAGAGCGGTTGGAGATTCTGCCTGCACCGCAAGAAAAACAGGAGGCAGAAGAACAAGAAGCAGGCATGGTAGCAAAGAGCGTAGAATCTAGTTTGGATTCTACCTTACTAGATTCTGCCTCGCGCGCTGATCCTGCTAGCAAGGCAGAATCTAGCATGCCAGAATCTCACTCTCTCCCTGCTTCTCCAGCACCCAGCGCAGAAGAATCAAGCCAGGATTTTGGTGTATTTGGTGGTCAAGGCGCGTATGAGTAGAATCGCTGTTGCACTCGCGCTGCTTTGTGCGTGTCTGCTTTTCACACATGCACAATCCACATCTGCCAAATCTACCGCCAAGCCCACAACTAGTGCCAAATCCAAAAACTCCAAGCCCACAACCTCCAAAAGCCCACAAAAACCCCAAGCCAAAAAATCCCAAAATACCAAAAAGTCAAAATCTTTTCCCAAGCTCCCAGCGCAAAGCGTGCTAGATTCTATGGCTAAAAAGGGCGACCTCATCGACTTTGGTGAAAAGAATCTATCTTGGCTCAAGCTCCAAGTCCAAGGCGCATTGCAAGCAGAATCCAGCAAGCTAGATTCTAGTGGGGTGCGCATGGCGGTTTTTGGCGACTCACATATTGCGGGGGATTTTATGCCGCGCGTGTGGCGAGCGCGCTTCATGGAAGTGGATTCTGTCGGCTTTGCGTATCCTATTTTCCCACCATTTCATCAAAATCTTCTTATTCATTACCAGCATAAAGGCTTTGAGATCCTAAACTCGCGCAAGGACGCATACAGCGACTATCCCATGGGCGGGATTATCGCGCGTGCTAAGAGTGAGCAAGCATTTGTGCAGCTGGGATT
The DNA here is from genome assembly GCF_937906905.1 of uncultured Helicobacter sp. Lineage (GTDB taxonomy): Bacteria > Campylobacterota > Campylobacteria > Campylobacterales > Helicobacteraceae > Helicobacter_B. The sequence goes on from NZ_CALERY010000003.1 coordinate 36,913, forward strand.
AAATTTCCCAAAAGAGCAGCAGGACTTTCTTGTGCGCGTTGTATTTAGGGCGCCAAGCACGCTAGGGGCATTTATCTTGCGTGATAGCAATGGCAAAGAAGTGCGGCTAGGGGCGAGTGAAAAAGATCGCTGGGAGATCTCATCGCCCATGGCGTTGCGCTTCCCTGTGCGTATCAATGCCTTGCTGCCTAATGCCATGCTTGGTGGATATTTCATCGATACGCCAGCTTCACGCAAAAGCCCCGCTCCAAAACCAGCGCACAATCAAAGCTATGGCGTAGATACTCCAGAGAGCTTTGTTATCAATCTTGGCATAAATGGCGCTAGAAGTGATGTGTGGCTGAAGTGGAATCGTGCGCTACTAGAGCGTGAGCTCGAGCTTATTACGCAACTTGACTTCATTGCGATTTCTTATGGATCAAATGACGCGATTTCTGCGAGCTTCAATGACAAGCTCTATCGCGAGAATTTTTCTGCATTTATCGCGCTCCTACGCCAATACCACCCAAATGCTACGATTCTTCTCATCGGCGCACCCCAAGTGCTCATCAAGCGCAAAGATACTGGCACCTACAAACCAACAACAAACTACGAAGCTGTGCGCAAAGCTACCAAGCAAGTCGCGCGGGAGAACCACACGCTGTATTTTGATATGCAGGATTTTATCGAGGAGAGTGGGGGTAAGCAAAAATGGATTGCCCAAGCTCTCTCAAAGCAAGATGTCCATCTTAGCCCCTATGGCTACAAGCTTGTCGCAGAGTCTATCGCCTATCATCTCGAAGCTTTGCTAGCTAAGCAAAAGCTCCCCAAAGCCGCAGAATCTACTAAGGCTCTTGAACTAGATTCTGCCTCTTCTCATGCACTAAGCCCACCCCAAGACTCGATAGAGTCCGCACAGGATTCCTATTTGGGGTCAAAGCCTGAAACCCGCCAAGCCCCTCCAGAATCTACTCAAACAAAACAAAACACACAAAATAGTGAGCCTAATCTCACACCAGCAAGCACAGATGAGCAAAATGAGCAAGAGCGAGATAATCAGGGCATGCAAAGAGAAGATACTGCTGCTAAAAATAGCACCCAAAGCAAAAGTGCAATCCCGCTTCCGCCAGATTCTAGCGCGGCACAGGAGATTTGGCAGGAGCTGGAGATGAAGGAGTTTTAGACCCCACATTGTAGGCTTAGGCTCTTGCTTGTGGTGGATTTGCAAGAGGCTATCGCATGGCAATAGCCTTGGCAATAGAATGGCACTAAATCTCACCAGGTGTAAGATAGATTTACTCCGTATGTCGCCCTGCCTGCCACATCTGTGCCGATGTCTGGGAGGATAAGGACATTTCGTGGTTTGTAGGGTGTGGTAAAGATCCACGCCACTCCCCACGCGATCGCACTTCCAGCAAGCACCTGCCAGATGGTGTGCTTCCTAGCGACCACGCGCGAGGCATCAGTGATGATCCCAAGCCCTATGAGTGGCAGTGCTGGCTTCCACCCATAGCGGTAATACACAAATCCAGCCGCACTAAAGCCCCCACCCGCGTGCCCGCTTGGCATACCTTTCCAGTCATCGCAGCAAGGGCGTTTGGCAAAATCTAATGAAGCCCCCCCCCTATCGTGCGCAAATTCAAAGCTCTTTTTGACCACTTCTATCACCCCTTGGGTAACAAGCGAGCCAGCTGCGAGCTGTGCCGCACCCTCGTAGTCTTTCATGCCAAGGCTTACGATGAGCACGCCCACAGGTGCGAGCGTTAGCACATCGCCCACTTTTTCAAAAGGTTCTCGTGCGTGCGCGGTGATGATAGAAGCGAAGCACATCGCCGTGATGAAAATAAGCTTGGCATGAAGTTTGCACACGATATTGCCTTGATGTGAGTCTCTTAAAGATTGGGCGCATTATACCATTGCTTCTGTTTTATCTCTCTTGCTCTATCCAAACGATTTGGGCGCACTAAAATTAGTAGATTTACTCGCCTGTAACGATTGTTGTGCGTTTGGTGTAGATGTAGGGGAAGCCATTGCGTGCGAAGTCTGTTGTGGCGATTTTCTCTATCCCACCATTGCGCGCAGCTGCGGCAATCGTGCAGTCTCCAAAGTCAAAGAAATAAAAGAAATTTTTGCAAATCCCTATACCTGTCTTTTTGCTACTTGCCATACCTGTGGCATGCCCCGGCGTATAGACCGTGCCACAGCCTTGCAGCATGGTAAGTGCAAGAATGACAAGTGCTCCAAGCATACTAAGCATTGCGGGTGCTGGTAGGGAGTGTGGGCGCATGGCTTTTGCTATTTTTTCTTGGATTTTTTAGCGGTATCTTTTTTATGCTTTTCAGCCTTTTTGCTAGATTTTTGAGCTTTTTTATCGGCTTTTCTTGCGTTTTTTGCTTTGCCAGCGATGATGAAGCGCAGTGCGTTTAGTTTGATAAACCCAGCAGCATCTTTTTGGTCATAGACATTGTCCTCTTCAAATGTGCTATATGCTGCGCTAAAAAGTGAGTGTGTAGATTCTCGTCCTAGCACGCAGACATTGCCTTTGTAGAGCTCAAGACGCACGAGTCCGCTGACATGCTTTTGCGTGTGGTCGATGAGTGCCTGGAGAGCTTCGCGCTCCTTGCTAAACCAAAATCCATTATAGATAAGGCTCGCATATCGGGGCATAAGCTCATCTTTGAGATGGGCTTCCTCACGATCGAGCGTGATGGATTCTATGGCTCGATGAGCTTTAAGGTAAATTGCTCCACCTGGGGTCTCATAGCACCCACGCGATTTCATGCCTACATAGCGGTTCTCGACAAGATCCAGCCGCCCTATGCCATGCTTGCAGCCTAGCTCATTAAGCTTGCTCCAGAATTTTGCCGGGCTTAGCTCTTTGCCATTTATCGCTACGCCATCGCCGCGTTTAAATTCTATGGTGATGATTTCGGGTTTGTCTGGTGCGTCTTTGGGGCTGACACTCCAGCGCCACATGCTCTCCTCTGGTGCTATGCTTGGGTCTTCGAGATTTTGTCCCTCATAGCTGATGTGCAGGAGGTTTGCGTCCATGGAGTAGGGGGATTTTTTCTTCGCATTTTCGATTGGGATTCCAGCGTTTCTGGCATAAGCTAGAAGCTTCTCTCGGCTATTTAGATCCCATTCTCGCCAAGGTGCGATGACTTTGATATCTGGATTTAGCGCATACGCGCCTAGCTCGAAGCGCACTTGGTCATTGCCCTTGCCCGTGGCGCCGTGGCTTATAGCATCTGCACCACACTCCTTGGCGATTTCTACCAGCTGCTTGGCAATCAGCGGGCGCGCGATTGAAGTGCCTAGCAGATATTCGCCCTCATAGATTGCATTTGCTCGAAACATAGGGAAAACAAAGTCGCGGATAAACTCCTCGCGCAAATCTTTGATGAAGATGTTTTCTGGCTTGATTCCAAGCTTTAGTGCTTTGGCGCGCGCTGGCTCGACCTCCTCGCCTTGCCCGATATCTGCAGTAAATGTTACTACCTCGCAGCCATAGGTATCGCCCAGCCATTTAAGGATCACGCTTGTATCAAGCCCACCGGAATACGCTAGCACGACCTTTTTTACCTGCTTTTTTGCATTGCCCATCACTTACTCCTTGTATGGATTAGACTTGGTGCGCAAGTCATTTGCTCTATTATACATGGTTTTGGGGCGATTGGTGCGAAATGGCGGGCGGATTCTGGCGCGCTGGCGTGGATTTCTGGGGGTGGATTCTGGGGCTGTGAGCGTTCTCTGGCGCGCTGTGTGCGGTATTTGTGTGGCTATTTGATAGAGTGGGTGGAGTTTGGATCTATGGACTTGATAAGCTCTAAAATCTCTTGGTGGTAGAGCTCTTGGCTTGCTAGATTCTCGCGCATTTTAAAGCCTGCTTCAATGAGTGCGTAAAGCTCTGGCTTGGTCGTCTTCCAGCGCTGGAGTGTGCGGGTGATTCTTGGGTAGATATGGTGCTGTGCGTTATTGACATTATGTTTTTTTTGTAGAATCGATTTATCCCAAATATAAGGGCAATACACAAGGAGAAAGCAATGAGCGATAATACAACTTTAGGCAGTGTGCTACAAACTCACCACCGATTCCATATCCCAAACTATCAGCGCGACTATGCGTGGGGGAGCGAGCAGTTTGATGATCTCTGGGAAGATTTAAAGGAGAGCGTTGAGATCGCCAAAGAATCTAGCAAGCCTGATGGGCATTTCTTGGGCACGATTGTCATCGCCCCGCATGGAAGTGGCGATAATGAGTATGACCTAATCGATGGGCAGCAGCGAATGACTACGATATTTATGCTGCTTTACGCGCTTTTAGCAAGAACTAGTAGAAATAGAATCTATGTAGAAGCAGATGATGGGAAGCAAACCAAAAGATTCCAAGTCATTGAGGCAAATAAAAAAGTATTTGATAGCTTGCTTGAAAAAGTGGGTGTAAGTGATTCTAATGAAATCGATAAGATAGAAGCCACTACGCAAGGGCAGAAAAATCTCCGTGAAGTCTTTAAAGCTATTGTGATTAAGGTTAGAGGTCTTGGCGAAAGCGACATAAACACCTATATCGACACGCTGCTAAAAATGAAAATGCTTGTATTGAAAGAAAATAGTGCTGGGCAGGCTATCCGCACATTCCAAAGTGTCAATGACAGGGGCGTGCAGCTCAATATACTTGATAAGCTTAAGTCTCTTTTGATCTACTACTCCAATCGCTATTGCAAAGGCGGAGAAAATGGGCTTGATGATGAGATAAATGGGTGTTTTAGAGATATTTTTTGCAAATCGCAAAAAATTGTGGATCATAAATACAGCTCCGCAATCGGTGGGACAAGCTTCAAAGATGGCGATATGGTGCGCTACCACATAGGAAGTGCGAACTTTATAGCCAAAGCGGAAGGACCGCATTATAGAGACTCCACAGAAACATCTTATGACAAGATTAAAAAAGAGCTAAAAGCTCGTGCTGCAAGTGATCCTGCAGATCTCAAGGAGTTTTTACGCGCCTATGCAAAGGATTTGGCAGAGTTTTTTACCGCTACAGTGCGCATACTTGATCGCATAGGGACTGATGAGGCGATGTTTGAGTGTATGTTTTTGGAGAATCTAAACTCCTTGCTTTACCCTACATTTATACGCTTAGAGATGTTGGGCGAGCTAAGTAGGGAAATGATAGATTTTCTAGCGAAGGTAGATTGCGCTTTGCTAAAGTTTAACGGAGCAGAGGCTACGGCGTATGGACTACGAGAAGAGCTATTTGATAGCACAAAAGATATAAAAGATCGCATAGAGAGCCTAAAGCAAAAGGCTATGCAATCGTGCAAAGATAAAAAAGTTGATCTAAATAGTCGCATAAGCTCCTTTGTGCAAAATAGCTTTGCTTATAAGCGGATATTCCACTACTTGTTTTTTAAACAACATTGTCATAAGGCGACAATGGCTACATTTGGGAGTTTAATTGTGAAAAAAGAATTATCATTAGAGATAGAGCATATCCTCCCACAGGCTCTAAAAGATAGTGCTAATGGCTTTAAGCAGTATGGATTTGATAGCAAAGAGGATTTTGATAGGTATTGTGATCAATACGGCAATCTCCTATCGCTTGAAAAGACGCTAAATGGGGAGGCAAAAGACAAGGATTTAATGAGTAAAAAGCCCATTTATGAAAAATCTAAGCTTGATTGCGTGAAGAGATTTAACACCGATGGCTTTGATAAAAATCGCATTAAAGATCGCAGTGCAGAGGCAGAGAAATTTTTCAAAGAAGAATTTTTCAAAGATTTTGTAAGCTAGATTCTAGTCATGGCGCGGTATTTCATCTCAGCGAGTGTCCAATCCTCTAGCGTATCGATATCCTGCGCTTCATGCTGGCGGAGAATCAGCGCGCGCGAATGCGGGGCAAATAGCGCTAGCCCATCTCGCCAAGCACGCTCCCAAGCCCACGCCCAGCCGAAATAGAACTGCCCTGCATCGTGATAGACTTGTGCTAGATCCTGCGAGCGTTTGGCAAAGTGCTGCGGGAAAAGCATTTCCACTCTGCCCCACTCTCCACTGCCACGATTGGCGAGCCTTTCTTCTTGTTTCTTGCTGTTTGGCTGGCTCGCGCTATCATCGCCACGGATACAAAAGCTGCGAAAAGGGCTATACGCATAGCCCACTGCTGCAAAGCTAAACAACACACCAGAATCCAAAAAATCACCGCTAGATTCTGTGTCTAAGGCTTTTGCACAAGCTTTTGGGGATTGCAGGGGAGAGCTACTAGAATCTAGTGTATGAGATTCTAGTAGCATTTCAAGCGCGCGCTTTAGGCTCTCTGGGCGCAGTAGTGGGGCGGTGGGGTAGATCACACAAAGCACATCGCTAGAATCTAGCCCTAGCTCTTTGATCGCGTGCCGTGCCACAGCGGCAGTGGGCGTGAAGTCATCGCTTAAAGAGCTTGGGCGCAGGAATGGAGCTTCCGCGCCAAAGCTTTGGGCAATATCGGCTATGTGCTGTGAGTCTGTGCTAACAATCACGCGTGAGAAAAGCTTAGATTCTAGCGCGGTGGTGATAGGGTAGGCGATGATGGGCTTGCCGCAAAAGGGCTTGATATTTTTATGCGGGATTCGCTTGCTTCCGCTTCGCGCTGGGATTAGCGCGATAATCTTTGGCGCGCTAGTTAGAGCAGCGGTGCTTTGAGTGCTTTGGGGGGCGATCTTTTGGGCAGTGTTTGGAGAAGTGTGCAAGGGCTAGAATCCACTTTTAGAATGGAAATTCATCTTCTATGGCTTTTGTGCCATCTTTTTTGTGGTTGGTCTGCCCGATCGCGCCAATGCTTGTGTAGGCGATTTTAGAGTCGGCGATATATTTTGATGAAATGCTATTGTCGCGCTCGATGTCATAGGGGCGGATCACACCGCTAATGGTTACTAGCCGCTTTTCACCATCGATTAGCACTTCATTATGCCCATAGACGAAGTAGTTGCCATTTTCTAGCACTTTTAGGATTCTAGCGGTTATGGAGAATTTGAGCGCGTCATTGCGGCTTTGCTGTCCGCTGCCTTTGAAGTTGGAGTTATCGGCGGTTTTTTGCAGGGTGTAGTTGGTTTGGTTGTTTAAATCTTGGGTGTCTTTGGCGGCTTGCTCATCGCTGCCGTTGTAGCCTAGCACAGGGGCATTGACTGCGCCACCGCTTGTGCTTGTGTAGTCTTTGGAGCTAGAGAGAGAGGCATTGGAGCTCTCATCGATATTTATGGTGATGAGGTCATTTGGGCGCATCGCTCGCCTATCGGCAAAAAGTGGGCGATCGCCCTGCCCAAAGAGTGAGCCTGCTTGGGCTGGAGCTGGGAGGAACTCCTTGCTAGGCATTTCATCGACATAGGCTGGGGGATTGAAGTCGATTTCTGGGGTGAATGCGTGGGCTAGGCTTAGGGCGGTGGCTAGGGCTAGCGTGGCAATTAGTCCTGCTTTGGCGCGGTTTGCGCGAGATTTTGCTCTATTTTTGGGGCTTTGTGTCCTTACAATGCTCATTATGCTGTCCTTGTGGCGTGCGTATTTGGTAGAGGCTGAAGCAAAGTGCATTCCAGAAGTGAGAATCCACATAGCAGACGCAGATTTCGTGGGTAGGTTGGGTGGCTTAGACACTATGCTGGGAGCAGATCGATACAGACGATTTCGCTAGGGGCGAGGAAGCGGAAGCTTGGTCCCCAAAATCCTGCCCCACTGCTGACATAGAGCTTGGTCTCCTTGCTCTTGGGTGGCTTTGCTTGGGCTGGGCTGTCTTTGAATCTCTTATCTTGGGGGCTTTTATCGTGGAGATTCTGGGGATTCTCATCTAGCGTGTAGAGTCCATGCACATATCGCTGATCAAGCCACACAAACACGCTCATGGGGAAAACTTGCCCCGCATGCGTGTGCCCAGAAAGCACGAGATCAAAATCACTCACATCATAGCGGCGTGAGAATTTAGGCTGGTGGGCGAGCAGGATACTTGGCTTGGCTGGGTTTAGATTCTGCTTGGCGCGTTTTAGATCTGGCGCCTCCATGCCAAAGCGCAAGCCCGCGAGATCATTCACACCTGCGAGATTGAAGCCACTAAGCTCTATGCTCTCATTTGCCAGCACACGCACGCTAGTTTGGCGCAGGAAGCGCATGATAGATTCTATGTCGTGGTAGTATTCGTGGTTGCCATTGACATAGAATACACCCTCTTTGCTTTTTATAGAATCCAGCGCAGCAAATTCATGCGCGATCCTATCAATATAGTCATCTACCAAATCCCCCACAATCACCACAATATCAGCATCTAGCGTATTGATTTGCTCCACGATTCTAGCAAGAAAATCGCCCTTAAGCGTATGCCCAATATGCACCGGAGATAAGAGCTATGCGCTTTTGCTCGCGCAGGCGAGGGAGAGGGATTTGGACATGGCGTAGTGGTGGAGTGTGGAGCGCGGCATTTCTGCTAGTAAAGAAAAATAAGAAAAACAGCATAAAAATGCCCAAATCATGCAAGATCTTTAAAAATCTGCGCCGTCCTGGGGAGAATCTACTAGAAACTTTGGTGGCGTTAGGAGCTATGGCAGCGCAAAAGTCAGTGCCACACTGGCTGGACATGGCAGCAGGAGAGACAGAGCTGCCAGAATCTAGTGCATTAGAATCCAATCCATGCTCTTGTGCGCTTGTTTGTTTTGAGATTGGGCTTGACATCTTGTGTGGATTTTGTGTTTGCATAGCGCGGATTCTACAGGTAAGCTTCCTAAATGCCCGCACAAAGATTCCAGCGACATCTGCTACTATGCACGCAGCAAAGAGGCAGTAAGTAATCGCCACGCATGAGCCAAGCAGACTATAGCTCACAGCGTTAAATCGAGTGTCCTTAGCCAGTAGCCAGAATCCAACCTCAGCAGCAAATAGCACTGATAGTGCGAGAATTAAAAGCTTGCGATGATTGACAAAAAATATCGAGTATCGCAACACACGGCGATAGATATAGATTTTGCTCCCAAGCAAAAACGCAAAAATCACCGCGATAATGGCAAGGATTTTCATGTTAGGGCTTTAGCGTGGCTACCTTGCAGAACTAGATTCTGCGCTGTTGGTAGAATGCTCGTTTGACTCTGTGGCTTTGGGCTGTATGGGGTTTTGCGACTGGGTGGATTCTGCGCTAGAATCTGTGTTGGCGCTTTTTTCTTTATCTGTGCTTTTTTGTGGGCTTTTTTCATGTTTGCTTGAGCTTTGGGCGAGAATAGCTTGCAAATGCGCTGGGGTTTGGTAGGTGCTGTAGCGCAGCTCAAGACTGAAAGCGACTTCATAGGTGCTTGAGCGCATGCTCGCACGCTGGATTCTCACAGGAGGCTTTATCACCGCGCTTGCTTGCAGAGAGGTGAGCCTATCCATGAGCTGCCAAATTTTCTCCACCTGCTTTGTCTCTGCGACAAACGCATAGGTAACGCTGCGTGTCTGGTCATCTTCTTGCGTAGATTCTGCTATGCGCTTAAGGCTTTTTACTTGCAGGTATTCTTTCACAAGTGCCTGCATCTCATCAAATGCCTTTTGGTTATTAAGTTTGGTAAATGATGGGCTATTGTTTATCACAAAATCCCCTAGTCGCTGCACGGAGGCGTCATAGTTTTTCTTAATCTCGGTGTAGATGATTTTCTCACGGCGCTCTTGGACATATTGGGATTTGAATTTTAAAATAAGCGGCCAAAGCAAATAGCTAAAAAATGCCAGAATCATGCTCGCATACAGCACGGAGTAGATGAGATTGCGGATAACTAAGTCTGTATCGACGCGACTAGGAAAAGGTTTCATCTAGCCTACTCCTTTGTGGATTCCACAGGCGTGCCTGTCTGTCTCTGCGCAGAATCCACACTTTTGCTCGCTTGGGTGGGGGCGTGGCTTATGGAGATGAACTCATACCAGCCATTTGAGAGCGCGTAGAAATTCACATTTGAATGCCCGAAATTGGCTTTGAGCGGGTCTTGAAGCGCGAAAAAGAAAAACTCCTTAGAAGGTGTTACGCCTTTTAGCACCAGCGTGCTATCATTGATTTCAATAAAGCGCAGCGTGATTTTATCAGGGACTAGCTCAAGGAGATCGTGGAGTTTGTCTCGGCGGATATCGTTTTTGTCGATTCGCTGATGCACAAGCGTGGCTTCATAGACTAGTCGCTCGAAGTGCTCATCTACCTCCACAATATGCTGCTGGAGGGTTTTTTGCTCGAGCTTATAGTGCTCTGTGCGTGCAATCGAAGCGCCAATCTCATGCTCCAAAAATATATAAAATCCCACCAAAATCATAATTGTCAGCCCAAAATATAGCCACCAGATTTTGGTGATTTTGGCAAAAATATGCTTGACTTTGGGGCGGATAAAGCTTAGTGCCATTATGCTCCTTTCAGCTCTTTTTGCGCAAATTTTATGAGCATGTCAGGGAGATTGAAATCTCGCTTAATCGTCTCTAGCATCATTTCTTTGGCAATAAATTCAAAGGCATGATCACTCATTTTGCACGCATCAAGAAATATCACTTTATCGATAAACTCACCGCGATAGAGGGGATTTTGGTAGTATTCCTTGATGGCATCAAGGATAATTTTGCTGATGATTTTGGCTTTTGGCATGTCGTCATAAACAATCTTTGTTTCATCGAGATTTGGGATAAACATATCGGTTTGGAGATTCTCGAGACTTGGATTTAGCTCGATTTTGGCAAATTCATCAAAATCCTCATCAAGCGAAAAATCATCGAAATTTTTTAGCTCCACACCCATGTGTGTATCCTCTTTGTTCAGTATGGGGACTTCGCCTTCAGCGATGAAAAACCCACTAAATGTCGTGCGACCTTTACTTACCACCATAAGTGCGATATTGCTGCGCTGGAGCAAGACATAGATATTGTTCCCAAGCGTTGGCATTTCGTGGGCGTTAAAATTGATGAGCGAGAATGGCGAGAAAAGGAAGTCAATCCCATCAATCCTGGCATAGCACTTAGTGATGAAATCCTTTATCGCGCCACGCTTGGCAAATGCCTTGATCTCGCCATTGCTCACGATTCCACACTCACCTAGGCGGATATTGCCTGGCACGAAGTCTTTGGAATCTTTTTGCAAAATTACTCCCTGTGAGAGAGCTTTAATCATTGCGCTTACATAGGTGAAAGGATAGGCGCGCTTGTATCTGCGGATAAGCTTAATAGCGTCCATGGGGAGTTTGGACTCGGTGGCACGGAATTCTTTGGTGATAGATTCTATGGTGCGGTGATTTTTGATTCTCACAATTTTGAGCGTGCAGGTAAGCGCATCGATATCTATCGCAATAAATACCTTGCTAAAAAACGGCGATACCACAGCACTAAAAAGCCCCATTTCCTACCCTTGCATACGCTTCTTTACCACCGCCCGAGCCTCTTCTAGGCTAAGGCTCGCATCTAGTGTGAAACTCTCGTCCATATAATAGCATATTTTCCCAAAAGGCATGGGCAGCATGAATCTATCCCAAGTGCCTAACTTATAGCCTAAGCTGGGCACTACACGGCACACGCTGATGGGTTTGCCTGTTTTTTGTGCCATCATGATGACTCCATCAGCGATATGATGATATGGTCCTCTGGGTCCATCTACGGCAATCCCAACATCGCTGCCAGCCTTTAGCACAGAGATTAGCTGCAGCAGAGCTCGCACGCCGCCTTTATTACCTCCGGTGCTACCGCGCACATTTTTAAACCCAAAATGCCCGCACATTCTAGCAATCAACCCTCCGTCAAAATGACTGCTAGAGAGGATATAAATATCGGGATTTTTGCGAAGCTTGCGATAAAGTATAGGAAGCATGAGAATCTCGCCATGCCAAAACGCCAAAATCGCATTGCTCTCGCGCACGCTTGGGTGGATATAGAAGCGATTGCGGCTAAGTGCATAGAGTAGCCACACCAGAATCCACCCAACCCTAGGCACAATTCTTTCTGCAACGCGTTGTTTCCAATTCATGGGATTCTCGATAGATTTTGCTAGGTTTGCAGGCTATCCTTGAGGGGCTTGGCTAGAGATTGTGATTGTCATGATTTTGTCTTCTTGGCGCAGAGAGTCAAGCACTGCGAGACTCGCCTCATCTTCAATCTGCCCAAACACCGTGTGCTCGCCATCTAAATGCGGCAAATCCACAAAGCAGAGAAAAAACTGGCTTCCGCCTGTATCGCGTCCAGCGTGCGCCATGGAGAGTGAGCCGCGCTTATGGCGGTGGGGGTTGCCTCTAAGCTCGCAGGCGATTCTATAGCCTGGACCACCTGTGCCATCGCCTCTAGGGCAGCCACCTTGGGCGACAAAGCCTGCGATAACGCGGTGGAAGTTTAGCCCATCATAGAATCCACTTTGCGCGAGCGTGGCGAAATTGCTTACGGCTTGGGGTGCATGCTCGCCAAAAAGCCTTATATGTATGTCGCCTTTGTCTGTGGTAATCGTGGCGTAAGCGTAGGATTCTAGCTCTTCTTCGCTTGGTGTAAATGTCTTTAGCTCATCTCTCATTGGGTATTCCTTTAGTGTTGGTAGATTCTGGGCAAATTGCTGTGCGCGATTGTAGCATAAATGGGGTTTGGATTTTTGCAGTGTCGCATTGATGATTTGAGGCTTGCGTGATTTGAATTATTTTTTTGATTGCATGCGCTTTAAGCATAGAAAAATTGCGCGGGAGTTGCCCAAAGTAGTGATTGCAAAAGTGGTTTTCACCACTTTTGCATATATCATAAAAGCCAGATTTCTTTAAAATCTTCCGGCGATTTCTAGGTAAAATGCCCTGCCTGGGGCGCGGTAGTAGGCGTAGTATTGATAGTCAAGCAAATTGGTAAAGTTAGCACTTAGCTCAAGATATTTCATTCTATACCCTAGCCGCATATCAAGCAAATAGTAGGCATCACTACTAGAATACACGCCCCACACTTTTTGGCTCGCATTATCTAAGTCCTTATACCGCTTGCTTGCCATTTCACAGCCTAGGCTGCCAAAGAGCCTGCCATCATCATAGTAGAGCTGCACATAGCCTGAATGCTCTGGGACTCCGGGCAGGCGATTGCCCGCAGCGATTGTCGTGCTGCCTGATACGAGATCTTGGGTGAGCTTGGCATTGTAGAGCGTATAGCTTGCAAACAGCCCCCCATAGCCAAAGAGCTTTTGCCTATATGATAGCTCTATGCCGTTTATGCGCGCTCTCTGGGCGTTTTCTACATTTTTGCCGATGGTGGTTATGGCATTGGTGAAAAAGCTATCAAAGTAGTAGATTTTCGCCTGTGCGCCAAAAGTGGATTCTGGGTATAGGGACTGCTCTAGCCCCACATCATAGCTATATAGCTCTTCTGGTTTTAGGTTAGGGTTGCCTGAAGTTTGGACGCCATCGTTGCGGATATAGTCGCGGAATTTTTGGTTGAAAGTAGGGGCGCGAAATGAGCTGCCAGCTGAAGCCTTGATGATTGTCGTGCTAAAGCCGCTAGAAAAGGGCGTGAAATTTAGTGAGAGCTTAGGGGAGAACTGATTATGCGTAGCATTTGGGGCATTGGGCTTGGTGGTGTCTGTGTAGCCAAAGCCCTGCCACAAATCCCACCGCCCGCTAAGCCCGGTGCTAAAATATTTGCCCCACTTTGCCTGATAATGCACAAATGCGCCTAGGAAATTATGCTCCCCGGTGATTGTCTTGCTAAGTGCGGTGCTAGAAGCAAACTCGCGCCAATCGCTAAGAGTATAGGCATTTTGCTTATAGCCGCTATATCGCTCCTGCACGCCAAATAGCAGGCTATGGGCTTGGGACAAACGCAGAGTAAAAGAGCTTTCAAAGTTTAGCGTGTTGTAGTGGTGATCTTGCTTGCTCCCAGCTCCGCCAAAGGGCGAAGCCCCGCCGCTAGGACCAGCCCAAATATCATTGCCATAAGTGTGATTTAGGCTTGTGCGCCACTCATTGCTGCCAAAGTAGTGTGTATAGCTTAGGGCGGAGATGACTTGATTATAAATTTCATTGCCCATACCGCCCACAAACGCATAAGGTGCGCTGCCTTGTGTGCTGTTTGGGCTTGTGGCAGAACCCCACGCGACATTGCCGTTTTCATCGCGCAAATAGCTTTGCTGGCGGTGGTGGATATAGTTGTAGTTAGAGTATTGCACCCACGCATCTAGCACGCCACTACTGCCAATATCTGCTTGGGCTTTGAGTCTAGCATCGTGTGTGGCGTATCGCTGGCGTCCCATATCGCCCACAAGCACAATCGGCGTGCCATCGGTTTTGTGCGATGGGACGCTGCCGCTTAAGCCGCCTATGCCATTATCACCACTTGCATTGACCCACGCATTATCTGCTGCATAGCCGCTAGAGAAGCTCCCGCCATAAGTGGCTTTCACACGCAAGGATTTGTCAAAAAAGCTATCCCCCACGCTTAGATACCAATTTGTGAGATTCTCTGGTGCGCCATTGTGGCTAAATGGATTCCCATAGCCTAGGCTGCCATACACAGAGAGCGAATCAGGCATAGCGGTGATAAAGTTGATAGCCCCGCTAAGCGCGCCTGAACCATACAGAGCCGAGCTAGCTCCGCGCGTGATTTCCACGCGCTCTAAGTCGTGTGCGCGCATTGTGGTTAGCATTTTGGTGTTGTTGTTAATATCATTTAGCACCACGCCATCTACCATAAGCAGCGCACCATTGCTAATGCCTCGAATCATCGCGCCATCAAAGGTCTCCATACCTCTACCTTTAGGCTGAAGCACGCCCTCGTGTCCGCGCAGCGTATCGGTGAAGCGATAATTTGGGCGCAGGGCAATATCGCGCTTGTCAATTATGGTGGTATTACCCGGAGCTTGCTCTATGGGGGCGGGAATGCGCGAGGCGATCGTGGAGACTTCGTGTAGTGTGCGTTGCTCTGGCTTCTCTAGCGCCTGTGCCGCCCCTATACATATAAAAACTCCACCTAGCATAACTAAAGCACGCATGATAATCTCCAAATAATAAAATATGGCAAGTCAAACGCAAATTCTCGTGATTTGATACGATGAGTGCGACAGAATGCAAAGTATGATTATATAAAAAACTTTATGACTTAAGTGTGAATATTTTTATATAAATAATATAAATTCCATAAATACCGCTCACAATGGGCGTTGGAAGACTAAGAATATCTATGAAAGACTAGAATCTAGTGCAAAACCAGATTCTAGTCTGTGGAGTATGCGGGATAAATCCGCTTAACTAAGCAGAGTCTAGCTTCTTAAAATCGCAAGATCAATGCTTACTTCTAAAAGCCAAGCCCTGTTTCACACACCGCCACTAGCCGCACTTCTCCTTGCAAAAATACGCGCATAGCTGGATAGGCAGAATCTACACCCCTCGCGCTAGAATCTGCTTTGGATTCTAGCCCTACATGCTCGCACCAGAGACAGAGTCTCTCCCCGCTTGGTGGGATAAGTGTTGCGCGAGAATCTAGCCCTAGCATGATATGTCCCACTAGCAGCACCGCAGCCATGCCTGTCCCACAAGCTAGTGTGATATCCTCCACTCCCCGCTCATAGGTGGCTAGATAGATGAGGTCAGGGCTTTGCACATATGCGAGATTGACATTGGCATTATAGTGTCGCCGCAGGGCGCGCATGAAGCTTAGAATCTCTGCGCTTATGCTGGTATCTTTAGCGATTAAGCCTTGTAAAAGCCCATGATCTGGCAAAAACCCCACGACATGAGGCACGCCTGTATCGATATATGCCCACTCCATACCCAAATCTGCCAAGCTCGCTGGCATAGGCATATCCGGCAGGACATCGCGCCCGGCAGGGAGTGTAGTGAGATCGCGATAGCGCCCGAGATTGCTTGCGACAATCGCGCAAGCCATAGCGCCTGAGACTTGTGGCATAGACTCTTGCGCTTGTGTATGATTTTGTGAGCTAGATTCTACGCATACTTCGATGATATCGTGCTGCACACTTGTGATAAAGGCATGCTTAGCAGGGGCGAGTCCCATGTGGTAGGCATAGTGTGCGACACAGCGCGAGGCATTGCCACACATATTTGCGCGCGAGCCATCAGCATTGTAAAAATCCCAGCGATAGGCAATTGGTGGGAGTGTGGGGGTAGATTCTGGGGGCTTAGTGCTTGATGTAGCTCCAGAATCTAGTGTATGGGGTGGCAGATGAGGTAGCAGCACGACAAGCCCATCTGCGCCAATCCCACTATGGCGATGACAGAGCCCGCGTGCAAGCGTGGCGAAATCCTGCTGCATAAATGTATGGAAAATCAAAAAGTCATTGCCATTGGCGCAGTATTTGTGGATTGTCATGTTGCTCCTTTAGATTCTGGGTAAATCGCGCAAGCCCGATTCTAGCGCTCAATCCTGTAACTCTCTAGTCATAAGCTCTGTAAGCGCGCTTGCACCCTCTTTCATAAACCACTCGCCTATAAGCACAGCATCGACTTTAGATTCTAGCAGTTTGCGCAAGTCGCTCACACTCCCTATCCCGCTCTCACTGACAAAGACTTTGGATTCTGGCACGAGAGGGCGCAGATCTAGGCTTGTTTGCAAGCTCACACTAAAGGTGTGCAAGTCTCTATTATTCACGCCGATAATCCGCGCATCAAGCTCTAAGGCTTGCTCGATCTCTTGCTCTGTGTGTGTCTCTACCAAAACACATAGCCCAAGCGATTCTGCCAGCGCGTAGAAATCCCTAAGCTGCGGCAAATCTAGCGCGCTCACAATAAGCAGCACCGCGTCCGCGCCCATAATTTTTGCTTGATAGATCATATATGGGTCGATTGTGAAGTCCTTGCGTAGCATAGGCAGGGGGCAAATCTCTCGCACTTGTGTGAAAATCTCATCACTGCCTAGGAAGTAGTGCGGCTCTGTGAGGCAGGAGATGGCATTTGCCCCAGCTCTCTCATACGCTCTAGCGATGTCAAGGTAGGGGAAGCTAGCATTGATAATGCCCTTTGATGGCGAAGCCTTTTTAATCTCGCAAATCGCGCTTAAACCCTTAGTGCGCAGGGCGTTTTCAAAGCTTCTTGTATGGGGCTTTGCCTTATGCAGGGCTTCAGCCTGCTCGCGCAAGGCGTGTAGTGGGAGCTGCTTTTTGCACTGGGCTACGCGCTCCTTGGTGCTATCTATAATGCGTGAGAGTATCATATCGCCCATTTGCCACCCTTTAGCTAGAATCTAAAAGTGGATTCTAGCACAATCTTTCTTCCCTGCTCATAGCCCACCCTAATCGGCAAAAATCCATTTACCTTTAATTTTGGAACGCCTATTGCTTCACCCTTAGCACAATCACATTGCAAAGGATGCATTATGAGCTTTAGGATAAACACAAACATCGCCGCGCTGACAGCGCACACCACAGGCGTGCAGGTCAATCGTGAGCTAGGGCAATCACTAGAGAAGCTAAGCTCTGGTCTTAGGGTCAATAAAGCTGCTGATGACGCTTCTGGTATGGCGATCGCCGATAGCTTGCGCTCACAAAGCGAGAGCTTGGGGCAGGCGATTCGCAACGCCAATGACGCCATTGGTATGATCCAAGTCGCAGATAAAGCGATGGACGAGCAGCTAAAGATTTTAGACACGATTAAGACAAAGGCTATCCAAGCCGCGCAAGATGGGCAGACGCTAGAGTCTCGCCGCGCCTTGCAGAGCGATATACAACGCTTGCTAGAAGAGCTTGATAATATCGCAAACACTACAAGCTTCAACGGACAGCAAATGCTCTCTGGCTCTTTCTCTAACAAAGAGTTCCAAATCGGCGCGTATTCTAACACCACGGTAAAAGCCTCTATCGGTCCTACCAACTCCAACAAAATCGGGCATGTCCGTATGGAGTCTTCTTCAATCTTAGGCGAGGGAATGCTAGCGAGTGCTGGGGGGCTAAATCTCTCCGAAGTAAGCCTAAATTTCTTGCAAACTGATGGGGTCAATTCTTTCCAACTCGAAGCGGCAAAAATCTCTACTTCTGCTGGCACAGGTGTGGGCGCTTTAAGTGAGATTATCAACAAATTTTCTGATACTTTAGGTATCCGCGCTTCTTATAATGTCCAAGCCACAAGCTCGCTGCCGGTGATGTCTGGCACGGTGCGAGATCTAGTGATTAACGGCACAACCATTGGGAATATCAATGATGTGCGCAAAAACGACTCTGATGGACGGCTCATTAACGCGATAAATAGTGTCAAAGAGCGCACAGGCGTGTATGCCTACCTTGACATCACAGGGCGGCTAAACCTTAGCTCCCCAGATGGCAGAGCTATCCAAATCCAAGGCGGCGGCGAAGCGGCGCAAGTCTTTGGCGGTGGGGATTTTAATGGTATCTCTGGGGTCAATCACGCTATCGTTGGGCGGCTCACGCTTATCCGCACGGATGCTAGGGATATTCTTGTGAGTGGGGTAAATTACAGCCACATAGGATTCCACTCCGCACAAGGTATCGCAGAATACACTGCAAACTTGCGCGAGCTGCGTGGGATTTTTGGCGCGAATGTCGCAAGTGCCTATGGGGCAAACGCCAACACCGCGCAAAGCGATTTGAACTGGAAGGGCATTGGTGCTGGGGTTACAAGCCTGAAGGGTGCTATGCTTGTTATGGATATGGCAGATTCTGCTAGGACGCAGCTTGATAAAGTGCGAGCAGACATTGGATCTGTGCAAATGCAGCTAGTAGCGACTATCAACAATGTCTCTGTTACCCAAGTCAATGTCAAAGCCGCAGAATCGCAAATCCGTGAAGTGGATTTCGCTAGCGAGTCAGCAAACTTCTCTAAATTTAACATTTTGGCACAGAGTGGAAGCTTCGCTATGGCGCAGGCAAACGCCGTGCAGCAAAATGTCCTTAGGCTCTTGCAATAGGGCTAAAGCACTTATACCAGCTAGCTCACACATTAGTAGTGTGGAATTTTTTCAGCTACATAGATTTTACTGCTTGCCTGCCTCTGCGTAGGCGACTCTTCGTCTCCCTATTTCTGCAATTAGGCAAGCCCATTTTAATAAAGACAAGCTATAATGCGCAAATTTTTATAGTCTCACATAAGGTTTAACCATGATACATGAGCCACAATCCCTTACAAAATCCGCCCAAAACTCATCTCCAAGCCCCCAAGCTTCTCACCACTCGCGTGTGCTTACCGCGGTGTATTTCGCCCTGCTTTTGGGTGTATTTTTGCTCTTTTTTGGCTATGCCTACCCTACGCTGCCATTTTGGGGTGATGATTGGCAATACCTTAGTGTCTATGGCACGATGAAGCCAGGCGATAATGGCTGGATCCCAGATAGGATTCTACCGCTACTTGCACACGCGGGGCTTGGCGTGCTGTGTGCGTATGTGTTTATGCCGCTTAGTGGGCTAGATTTTGTCGATGCGATGGTCTATACCTGCGCGTTTGTGCTAAGTGCTTCTACGCTTGCTGTGTGCTATCTTCTTTATCGCTTGAGTCTGCTTATCACGCGCCACCAGATTCTAGCGCTTTTTAGCACGAGCAGCTTTGTCATCATCGGCTTTTGCGCGAGCAAGGCTTCGTTTATGCCATTGTTTCTCCCAGCAGATTTGCAAGAAGAGGGTGTGGGTTACACGCTCACTCTCACAGCTTTCTACATTATCCCAAATCTCCTAAATTTAGCATTGCTTACCCTGCTTATGCGCTATCAATTTGCGCAGATTCTGCGCCCAAGCGAGCAAGTCCTGCCTAAGAGCTTTGACTCCACTACGCGCGCGCTCATAATCGGGGGGGGGGGGGTAACGCTCTATCTCGCGCAGTTTTCTATGACAAGCTCCGCGCTTATCCTATCAAGCTACTGCGGAGTCGCGCTACTCTTTGCCACCCTTGCTAGACTCCAGCAGCACAAGTCCCTAGCCCCACTAGTCCTCATCAAATCCCTTGGCTTCTATGGGCTTGTGCTAGCTCTTTGTGTGGGGTTATTTCTCGTGGCGGTTTGGTATGGGCTACATGGGGGGCGTGGGAGCTACTGCGGGGGCTATGACTTTGGCTTTGGGATTTCTTATGCGATAAAACATCTCAAAAGCTTCCGTGCGGGATTTTGGGTGCTTTTTATTACTTTGACACTTTTTGTGGTGTATCTCGCCTTTAGGCACAAAGAGCTTCGCGGCATTATTGCGGCGCACATTCTTTGGCTTGCGATTTTGACGATTGGCTATGTGGGGATTGTCTCATCTTGTGGCGCGAAGCATTATCTAATGAGCGGGCTGCTACTAAGTGTGGCGATCACTGCTTGCGTGTGGCTTGCTCTGCTGCTGCGCTTTATGCCTAGGCTCATAGCACCCGCGGTGTTTGTTGTGATTTTTAGCTTTTTGCACCCATTTCAGGGCTATGATGAGCGCCCTAGAGATGCCTACTTGCAGCATAGAGCCTATGCAAAAGCGTGGGTAGCGCAAATGCAAGAGGCAGAGTTTAAAGGGCTAGATTCTGTGGTCATCACTATCCCGCGCGAGCTGCCACACCAGCATTGGGCTAGCTGGTTTTTCCCAGCATTTTCGCACACGCTTAGGCAGTTTGGAATAATCCGCCGTGAGATAAAGGTAGAGTTTAAGCCACAATCCAAGTAGCATTCCCTAGTCTCTGCGCTTTACATGCCACATAGCAGCACGCGATAAGCGCGCTCGATCTCCTCATCATCTAGTGCTATGGTGCTTGCGCTGCGCAGGTAGGATTCTAGCTTGCCATAGGGCAGGATTTCCCCAGTAGCACACTCTACATGCGCGCTTACAAAGGCATGTAGCACGCGTATGGGCGTGTTGGCATGTGGTATCAGGCGCGCTGTCTCGCGCGCTCTATCTCTTGCTCCAGAATCCGCCCCAATATCAAGAAAGCCTTGCTGGATAGATTCTCGCACGCTAGAGTCCCCCTCCTCGCCAAACCCTCGCTCACAAATAATACAGCGCTGGGAGAGTGGGTTTCGCCCCTCTAGCTGGAGGATTTGCGCATACATTTCAAGCGCGACTCGTTTGGGATTTTGCGAGCCAAGCCTATGCGCTCCAGAATCCAAAATCCTAAAATACTCCTCATCGATGACAGAGATATCGCGCAGATGTCTATGCAGCAGCAGGGTGAAGCGCTGCCACACATATAGCCGCTCTGCTTCCCGCTCCCACGAGAATCCTAAGTGCATGATGTTGCGGAGCTTTGGCATGAAAATGCCGTTGTGCTCTTGGGTGAAGTCGATTTTGCGTCCTAGGTGAATGATACTATGACGAGCGCCGTAGAATCGATAGAGTGTCTTAAGCTCTGTGGGGGTTAGAATCTGGATAATGAGATCTTCGCTTTTTTGCTTTTGTATCCAGATGATGTAGCCTTGCATGCTTGCTCCAGTTGGGATTGGCGTATTGTAGTGGAATTTGACTTTAGCAAATTTTACGCTAGGGGGCATTACAATTGCGCTCTAGAATCTAGTCTTAAGGAGCATAAGTGCGAGTTGGTGAGTTTAGCCCATTTCTATGTGGCGTGCTAGAGGCAGCCAGAGAGATCGCGCCAAAGCTTCTAGCACGCGAGCATGCGCTGCTAGAGCGACATACGCAAGGGGCTGGGGGCGATATCAGCATAGGTGCGGATTTGCTATGCGAAGCGATTTTTGTCAAGCATTTATCACATATCGCGCATATCGATTCCGAAGAAAGCGGGCTAATCCTAGCAGGCGCAAAAGTGGATTCTAGCTCTGTGGATTCTGCTTGCGCACCTTTTGTCCATGCCACTCCAGCTCTCCCCACAATCGTGCTAGATCCGCTTGATGGCAGCGATAATTATCTCTCTGGGATCCCCTACTATGGCGCGAGTCTCGCTCTGTGTGATAGTGCGGGGCAAGTGCAAGAAGCTGCTGTGATAAACTACTGCAGTGGCGAGGTGTTTTATGACTGCGTGCAGATTCTGGACTCTGCCCCAGAATCCAATTCAGCACCTAATACAAAATCTAGCCCACAAGCCACTCTAAATTTCACTACGCTTAAGCTCCACTTCCCTACACTCGCCCCACTTCCGCTCGCTCATACTAGCCCCAAATGCGGAATCTTTGAAAAAGCCTATTCTAATCCCACACTTGCTGCCAAGCTCCGTGATCGACACTGCAAGTTCCGCTCGCTGGGCGCTAGTGCGCTCTCGCTAGCCTATGCACTCGAGCATGGGTTTTTTCTCTTTGGTGGGCAAATCCGCAGGTATGACGCCTTAGCAGGGCTATTTCTATGCCGAAATCTGCATATCCTAGAGCATGGCGACTTCTTGCTTGTAAGCCAAAATAAGCAAGTTTTTGGTATGATTGGACAAATCCTTGAGTAAAGATTAGAGAATCATTAGGAGCGACCATGGGCTTTATGGAGTTTTTAAAAAACATCAAGCGTGATGAAGCGCGCAGCAGTAAAGACACAACAAGCCACTGGATCAAATGCCAAAAATGCGGCGCACTCATGTATAACAAAGAAGTCGCTGCTTCTGGGCAAGTCTGCCCCAAATGTAACTATCACTTTAGAATCTCGGCAAATGACAGAATCACTATCCTTTGTGATACCAATAGCTTTGTAGAATACGACAAAACACTAGCTCCCGTAGATCCGCTTAACTTCGTAGATAAAGAGAGCTATAAACAGCGCGTGAAAAAATACGAGCAAAAAACCGGTCGCCCAAGCTCTGTCATCGCGGGTGAGGGGCTGATCGAGGGCGTGCCTATGCAGATAGTGGTGTTTGATTTCGCGTTTATGGGCGGGAGTCTTGGCTCGGTGGAGGGCGAAAAGATCGTGCGCGCAATCGATCGTGCCGTGCAAAAGCACCAATCCCTAGTCATCATCTCCACAAGCGGTGGGGCGAGAATGCAGGAATCTACCTATTCGCTCATGCAAATGGCAAAGACCTCTGCTGCGCTAAATCGCCTAAGCGAGCATGCAATCCCCTTTTTCTCTGTGCTTACAGACCCGACATTTGGTGGCGTGAGCGCAAGCTTCGCATTCTTGGGCGATGTGATTATCGCAGAGCCAGGTGCGATGATAGGGTTTGCTGGGGCGAGGGTGATCAAGCAGACTATCGGTGCGGATTTGCCAGAGGGCTTCCAGACAGCGGAGTTTCTCCTAGAGCATGGGCTTATCGATATGGTGGTTTCGCGTAGCAATTTGCGCAAAACCCTAAGCGAGCTAAGTCTCTATCTAAATCCATACAACCATGAAAATCCAGCTCTACACCATCTCTAAGCCAGCACCCCTAACCCCACTAGAAGGGCATTATCAAAAGCTTTGCAAAGGATTTGGTGCAGAAGTGGAATCGAAGCAAATTTTTTCAAAAGACATTGCAAACGCGCAAAAGCTAGAATCTGGTGCGCAAAAAGCCTACACAAAAGCGCTTGCTCCATTTCTCCTCTCCCAGAGAGCTGCCAATATCGCGCTGCACCCTGCTGGGCGGAGCGTGGATTCTGTGGAGTTTGCTAGGCTTTTTGAGGGTAAGGCGCAGGTGGCAGTGTTTATTGGCGGGGCGTTTGGATTTGAGGAGGAATTTTTATCGCGCACGCTGCCAATTAGCCTAAGCCCATTGACATTTAGCCACACGATTGTAGGGGTCATCGTGCTAGAGCAGATTTATCGCGCGCTAAGCTTGCTTGCTAATCACCCATACCACAAATAAGGAGTATCAGTGCCTAGCCTTAAAGCGTCCAAATCGCCCACACCCAAAAAAGCCAGCAAAAAAACCAAGAAACTCCAAAAATTTGAAGATATCTTGCTCGCACGCAAGCAAAATCTCGTCGAGATTCTCGATATCAAAAACGCTAATATCCGCGACCTGCACGCAAGCAATATCACTGATGATAGCGATCTTGTCTCTGCCAAAATCCAAGGCAATCTCGATGCGCTTATCATCGAAAAATACACAATCGAGCTTGCCGAGATAGAATTCTCTTTGCAAAAAATCCAGGACAACTGCTATGGGATTTGTGAGATGTGTGATGAGCCAATCAGCCAAGAGCGCCTAGTGATAAAGCCGCACGCGCGCTTTTGTATCACTTGTCGCGAGATTTATGAGAAAGAAATTTACGAGAAAGAGCAGCTACAAAAAGCCAATAACCCCTAGAAGGAGCCATGATGAAATTCACATACTATGCGCTATTTTCGATTATTTTTCTACTCGTGGTATTTGTGGGGGCAGCTACGCTTGGCATACAGCGATATGATTTAGCCACAGATACGGCGCTTAAAGTGGCATTTTGGACGAGTGTGCCTGTGGGAGTGTTTGTTGTGTGCGCGGGGCTTATGTTGTTTTATAAGAAATTGCGCGAGATTATGGCAGCAAAGCGACTGGAGAAAGATTTTACTATACTTGCAGATGAAATCTATACCAAGGCTCTATCGCTTAGCCCCTCTCCTCTTGCTTTGCTAGAATCTAGCACGCCACCGCAGTTAAGCCAGCCCCAGAATCCACACCAAAGCACAGAGTCGCCTAAGCATGCGAGATTTTCTCATAAGGGTGTGGCAGAGATTTCTAAGATTCTGGCTCGATTCGCGCTTACGCCTAAGCTCGATTCGCCTGATTCTGGCTGTGGCAAAATCGACAAACTGCTCGCGATCTATGATTCTATCGCGCATGGGCAAGCGGAGGATTTGCGCAAGCAGCCCCTAAGTAAAGACAATCCATTTGCCCTGCAAAACCAAAAAAACCACATTCAAGCAAGTGTAAAAAATGCGCTTGAGGCATTTTGCGATAAGAGTCTAGCCCCAGAGCTGCGTCAGCTAGCCTTTAGTGTCATCATGCACAATGCCAAAGAAAAAGAGCTGCTAAAAGCCTTGCAAAGCGAGTGTTGCGACTGCCTTGATGTAGAGAGTGTGGCACGAGCGCTTGAGCATTGTATCAGCGCGCGTATCACGCTAGGCTCTCCAGCTAGGCTTTGTAAGGTTGTGCATTTTAGCTCAAATGACTATCTCGCGCTTGCCAAATCTCTGCAGAATCTGCTTAGCCCAGATGAGTGGCTGGCATATTTTGAAAAGCTTGCAAGCGATGATGAGAATGCACAAAGTGCGTATCTCTTCGTGCTCATCGAGCTTGAGATGATAGAGCAAGCCCAGCAGGAGCTTAAGAGTTTCCGCCCAGATGAGATGCTAGGCATTCGCGCCTACCTTGAGCTAAAGCGCTTAGGCAAGCCCTATCCGCTACACGCATTTAGCATATAGATTCTGCCTTAGAATCTATATGCTAGATCCCAGCCTGCTGGAATCTAAGGAGTTTGCTCGTGGCTTTGGTATAATCTCCTATCTACCCTAAAAGGCTCTCTATGGCATATATCCGCCTTGACTCTCAAGCGTTTTTCCACAATCTTACAGCAATCACTAATGAACTCTCCAAAGCCTGCCCCACCACCCCCAATCTCGCACTAGTGCTAAAAGACAATGCCTATGGACACGGACTTAGGCAAATCGCACCCCTAGCCAAGCAAGCAGGCATAGAATCTGTGTTTGTCAAAAACTATGAAGAAGCCCTAAGTATAGCCCAGCTTTTTGACACTATCACCGCGCTCTATGGCGAGATCCCGCCAAATGCGCCTAGCAATATCTGGGCTTCTATCCCTTCACTTCAAGCCCTAGAATCCTGCGCCACGGCGCATAAAAACGCCCACAAAACACGCAATATCGAGCTAAAGGTTAATATCGGTATGAATAGAAACGGCATTGCCAGCGATGAGCTAGATTGCGCATTATCGCTGCTTGAAAAGGCGCGGCATATCACGCTTGCTGGGGTGTTTGGGCATAATGGCTATGGCGATAATGATGATGAAGGCTTTTTTACCACGATACAAGCATTTAGCGATGTGAGAGAAAGGGTGCAAAAATGGTGCAAAGCGCGCAATTATCCCACGCCTAGATTCCACTCTCTTAGCACCAGCGGGGCATTGCGCTTAGGCACAGATAGTGCGCAAGATTTGGGGGACTTGGTGCGTATAGGCATTGGCGCGTATGGCTACCACACAAGCGAGCTGCCGCTACATATCGCGCTAAAGCCCATCGCTAGCCTTTGGGCGCGCAAAATCTCTAGCCTAGCTCTTAAAAAGGGTGATAAGATCGGCTATGGAGGGGTTAGTGTCGTGGAAAAAGATGGAGTCTTTAGCACCTATGATGTGGGCTATGGTGATGGATTATTCCGCATAGATTCTAGGCAGAATCTCACTTGCGCCAGCGGAGAAAAAATCCTGCCTGTGATGAGTATGGATAACTTCTCCTGCCAAAGTGAAAGGGAAGAAATTTGCGTCTTTGATGATGTGAGTGCGTGGGCTAGGGCGTTTCACACGATCCCTTATGTGATCTTAACCCATCTCTCCCCCACTCTAAAACGCGTGGTGGTGTGATGTATTTCGCCTACTCACACGCGCCTATTTCTTGCTATTTCGCGCATAGTAGCAGGGATTTTGTCGTGCAAGAGATCCCACTCTATGCCTTTAGCGGCAGTGGCGAGCATAGAATCCTAAGGGTAAGGAAAAAAAATCTAAGCACCTTTGAGCTACTTAACATCATCGCCCAAGCCTTTAACCTCCCCACAAAATCCATAGGTTATGCCGGCTTAAAGGACAAGCACGCCACCACCACGCAATATCTCTCGCTCCCAGCAAAAAGCACGCAACACTTCTGTGCTATCTTTGACTCCTTAGCAAAGCAGCACGACATAAAGCTGCTTGATAGCACGCTGCATAGCAACAAGCTCCGCCTAGGACATTTGAAAGGCAATCGCTTTTTCGTGCGGCTAAAAAAGCTTAATCCCACCAATGCCAAAAAGCTAGAATCCACTTTTTCACACATCGTCCAAAATGGCTTCCCCAACTTTTTTGGCTTCCAGCGATTTGGCATAAATGGGGATAATTATCTGCTAGGGCTATCCCTTAGCAAACGCAAAAACGCCCAAACAAGCCCCTATCTCTCCCTACTAGCGCAGCTGCACCCAAGCTTTGCTAGCACGCACGCACAAACCCACCAGAATCCACTTTTTCACACAAAGCGATATAACCGCGCTATGCAGGAGTTTTTTATCTCAAGCTATCAAAGCTTTTTGTTTAATGCTTGGCTTAGAGCTAGGGTGCTTCTAAGTGCGTGGGCTAGGGAGTTTAGCCCACAAGAGCTACAAGAAATCACGCGCCACTATGCAGCCCAAGCCCTAGAATCCAAACCCCCCCTAGAATCCACTTTTTCAAGGGATTCAGCTTGTGGGTTAGAATCCACTTTTGAAAACTCCCTCCAAAGTGCGCAAGATACTTGCGCTGCCACCCTTTGTGCGCAGTTTTTACAATCTCTCCCCACAGCCGCACTAGAATCCTTATGCGCCCAGCCCCAAGCTCTCACGCTTTTAGATGGCGATCTGTGCTGCCACTATCCCCACGGCAAGCTTTTTAGCCTAGATTCTGCTACAAGAGCGGAGTGCGAGCGATTTAGCCAGCAGGGCTTCTCCCCCACAGGCGCACTAAGCGGGCAGAATCTAAAAGCCCCAAGCACGCTTGCCAAGCAGCTAGAGCAGAGCTTCCTAGCTCCAATCCCAGCACCCAGCTCTAGGCGATATGCGTGGGTATGGGCAAGTGATGTGGAGTTTTGCTACAAGCCAGAAGTCGCCCAAGCAGAGCTACACTTCAGCCTACCAAGTGGCGCGTATGCCACAAGCTTTTTAGAGCAGGTGCTAAAGCAGCACCTAAAGCCCCAAGCCCCCACCCAAAACAAATGATAAACCACCCAATAACACGATACAATACCACCCAATCAACCCTACAACCAAGGAGGACATAATGAACTTTCAAGCGATCTTGCAAAAAAACGCGCTAAAGACTTATGCTGTGCTAGCGTCTTATGTGGTTATCTTCTTGCTTATAGGGCTTTTGGTAGATATTGTGCGTATCAATGCCCCAAGCCTTGAGTATGGATTCTACCTGCTTCTAAGCCTGCGAGAATTTCCGCTTATCACCGCGCTTACAAGCCTTGTGGCAGTGGGGATTATTATGTATAGCATTTCGCGTTTTGATGCCATTATGCTTGCTGGCGACGAGTATGAAGAGCTCCCCCAAGGTGTGCCACTAGAGCCCTTGCAAGCCCGTGTGCGCAACGCGCTTGATGATGTGCTGCGCCGCTCTTCTAGCGCGACTTCTCCTAGGCTCTATCTTATCCACGCCCCTTATATGAATGCCTTTGCTAGTGGCTGGAGTGAGAGCAACTCGCTTATCGCCATTACCAAAGCCCTAGCCCTTAGCCTAGATGACCAAGAGCTAAAAGCCGTGCTAGCCCACGAGCTAAGTCATATACGCCACGGCGATGTGCGGCTGACGATGTGCGTGGGGATTTTGAGCAATATTTTGCTGCTGCTGTGCAATAGCGCGGTGTATCTCTTCCTAGGGGGCAATAGGGCTGATGGAGCAAACAAAGCTCGCACAATCTTGCTTATCTTGCAATTTATCCTGCCAATCCTTACCCTTTGGCTACAAATGTTCCTAAGCCGCAGTAGAGAGTATATGGCAGATGCAGGAAGCGCGTATCTTATGAATAATCCCAATCCGCTCATTTCCGCCCTGCAAAAAATTGAAGCAAGCTACAAGCGCAACGACTTCTCCCAGCTTGACACCAATCCAACCCGCCAAGCTGCCTATATCTTTAGCATTAGTGAAGCCTTTAGCACACACCCAAGCATAGAGAATCGCATACAATCTTTGCAAGGACGATGATGAGCGATAAATCCTTAGCCCAAGCGGAGCTGGAGTTCCACGCATTTTGTGAGCGCATAGGTGAGGACCCCAATCGCGCAGGCTTATCCAACACCCCCAAACGCCTCCAAGAGCTAGAATCCACTTTATACAGCGGCTATGCTACAAGCCCAAAAGACGCGCTAGGCACACTTTTTGACAACGACAATATGGATCAAATGGTGCTGCTAAAGGATATAGAGTTTTACTCGATGTGTGAGCATCATCTCCTGCCATTTTTTGGGGCTATCCATATCGGCTATGTGCCACAAGATAGGCTTGCTGGATTTAGCGGAGTCGTGCGCTTAGTCCAAACCTTTGCCAAGCGACTACAAATCCAAGAGAATCTCACCAATCAAATCGCTGATGAGCTCTCCCATCTCCTTGAGCCAAAGGGCGTTATGGTCGTATGTCAAGCGCGGCATTTATGTATGAGTATGCGCGGTAGCAACCAGAATCCACTTATCAAAACAAGTGCCTTGCGCGGACTTTTTAGGAGCGATCCACGCACAAGGGCAGAATTTCTAGGGCTTCTAGCCTAGTCAATAAATCACAACCAAGCATATTTAGGAGTATCACCAGCATGCAAAGTCCAATTGCCACGCAAAATCCTGCATTTCACAGGAGCAAAATCCTCATGCGCTGGGGTGTGCTGGGTATGTTTATGTGTGTGGCTCTGGTGCTTGTAAGCAGCACTTTGGATTTAGAATTTACGCTTATGCTTGCGTGTGCTGGGTATGTGGGGGCATTTGTGTGCTATATGATTGGCTCATATCTTTTCTCCAAGCTTTGTGGCTCAAATGTATTTGTGCTAAATTGCGTGCGATTTTTCACACTGCTAGTCTTTCTCATTGTGCTTTGGCTAGTGCTAGAATCCTTTGTTGATGATATGTTTGGGGTCATCATCATATATTTGTTGTGCGCTGGGTTTAGCGTAGTATTTTTGCTGTTAGAGCGTGGGGTAGCAAAAGAGCTTGGTGCGCGGACTGGTGTGCGGTATTTTAGGCTTGGATTTGTGGCTCGGGTATGCGCAGTGGCGTTGTTTGCTGGGTTTTGCCTTGTGGTTGGGTTTGGCATAGGGGCTGGGGTCGATGCGCAGAGCTTTGTGCAGGGCATTGAAGAGTCTGGATTGATGTGGGTGTATTGGGTTTGGTGGCTGGTATGGTTTGTGCTGCTATGTCTGTCGTTTTTACTCTATATCATGGCGTATTGGAAAATCGAGTATGCAGCAGCGAGTGTAGAATCTAGCAACGAGTGCAAGTGTGGCAAATGTTGTAGCCAATAAGCCTACGCTCCACAAAGCACTGCTCTCATGGTATGCCTCGCATGGGCGCCAGTCGCTCCCTTGGCGCAATTTACCTCGCGATGGCAGCTGCGCGTATGAAATCTACATCAGCGAGATAATGCTCCAGCAAACGCAGCTCTCACGCGTGCTAGAATCCTACTATTTCCCATTTCTTACGCGCTTCCCTGCCTTGAGTGCGCTAGCAGAATCTAGCGAGCAAGAAGTGCTGCATTTATGGCAGGGGCTTGGCTACTACTCGCGCGCTAGGAATCTCCACGCCTGCGCCAAGCTTTGTGTAAAGCAGCATAATGCCAAGCTGCCTGATGACTTGCAATCTTTGCAGGCGTTGCCGGGCATTGGGGCTTATACTGCAGGGGCGATTATGTGCTTTGGCTTTGGGAGGGTGGCGCACTTTGCTGATAGCAATATTGCGCGCGTGTTGCAGCGGCTTATAGCCAAAGATCTCACACAAAGCCAGCTACTAGCCCTAGCAGAGTCCTTGCTCCCGCAAGCGGACAAAGTCTTTGACTACCACCAAGCTCTAATCGATCTAGGCGCGCTTATTTGCACCAAATCGCCTAAATGCGCGAGCTGCCCCATAGCAAGCCACTGCGCTAGTGCGTTTAAGCCCATAACCATTAAGCCAAAAGCTCCCAAAATCCCCCTAACCCTCCACCTAGCTATCTGTCAAAAGCTGGATTCTATCGCACTATGCAAATCAAGCGAGAATCTCTACAAAGGTCTCTACAATCTCCCTATAATCGCCAAAGCCCAAATACCACAAAGCCCCTTGCCTACACATTATCTGCTAGGCTCTTTCGCTCACTCTTATACCAAATACGCCATTACCGCACATGTATATAAACTCCAGCTAGCAAATGCCGCCTCAATCCTTGCAGAATCTGGCGCAGAGTTTTTCGCGCTTGACTCCCTGCCCCCTATCGCAAATCTCACCAAAAAGGCACTCGCCCTGCTAGAAAATCGCAAAATCTAGGCAAATACAAAAAATCTCGCTAAAATCTATGGAACACTTATACAACAAGGAGATCTCATGCCAGTAGCCACTCCACGCAAAGATCCACGATTTGGGCTTATTGTAGATTCTAGCACGCTTATCACTTCTAAAACTGATTTGAAAGGTGCTATCACTTACTGCAATCGTGATTTTTTAACATATAGTGGCTACATGGAAAAAGATCTTATCGGCAAGCCCCATAGTATCATTCGCCACGCTGATATGCCTCGCTGTGTATTCAAGCTCTTATGGGAATACATTCAAGATGGCAAAGAGATTTTTGCATTTGTGAAAAACCAAGCAAAAAGCGGGGATTTTTACTGGGTTTTTACCAATGTTACGCCCTCGTTTGATGAGAAAGGCAATATCATTGGCTACTATTCCGTGCGTCGCGTGCCAAATCTTGCCGTAATCCCAACGATTGAGAGTCTCTATGCCAATCTCCGCTCGCTAGAATCCAATGGCTTTGGTGAGAGTATGAAAGCACTGCGAGATTTCATCGCCCAAAGTGGTAAATCCTACAACCAGCTTATCTGTGAGCTCCAAGAAACCAAAGCAGAATCCAACGCCTAGATAATACGCTATGCACCACGCTCGCAAACGCGCGCTAGGCTCCCAGGCGCCAGACTCTATACCAATATCTCCAAACACACCAGAATCTAAAGCTCCAAAATCCTCCAAAATCCAAGTCTCCATTCAGGGTTTGCGCTTTGGGATCATCGGCGTGGGAGGCTATGTCGCGCCCAGACATCTTAAAGCGATTAAAGACATCGGTGGGGAGCTGGTGTGCGCCTATGATGTGCGCGATTGCGTGGGGATTATGGATAGTTATTTTCCAGAGGCGGAGTTTTTCACAAAAGAGCGCGAGTTTTGTGCATTTCTCACGCGTCTCAATGCTGCTGGAACAGGGCTGGATTTTATCGCGATTTGCTCGCCAAACTACCTGCACCTGCGCCACATCGCTTTAGCGCTTGAGCATGGAGCAAGTGCGATATGTGAGAAGCCACTTGTCTTGCACGCACGCCATATACACAAGCTCACACTCCTAGAATCTCGCGCACAATCTCACACAAGGCAGAATCCAGATTCTAGAGCTTGTCCGCGTGTGTATGGGATACTGCAGCTGCGACTACATGAGCAAATCATCGCCCTGCGCCAGAGAATGCAAACCCTCCGCGCAAAAAACACAGAATCTAGTTTTTATGATTTGGAGCTGCGCTATATCAGTGCGCGTGGGAAGTGGTATGCCAAATCATGGAAAGGCGATGTGAAAAAAAGCGGCGGGATTGTGTGCAATATTGGTGTGCATTTGTTTGATATGCTGCTTTTTGTCTTTGGAGAGGTGATTGCAAGCAGGGTAGAGCGCCTTACGCCCACTCGCGCAAGCGGAGTGCTGGAGTTTGCTAATGCACGGGTGCGCTGGCTGCTCTCTATCGATGCGTGCGATTTGATGGGGGATTCCCGCGCTTTGCGTGTGCTAGAATCTATCCCAAGGTCTGGCGACTTGGATTCTGGTATGGGGTCTGGGGCATTCGCGCCTGTGGAGTTTTCGCAAGGCTTTGAGAATCTCCACACCGCAAGCTATGCAGCAATCGCGCAAGGGCTAGGGTTTGGGCTTGGTGATATTGCGCCTGCAATTAGCCTAATAGAGCAAATCACCAAGCAAAGCTAAAGCTTCATGCACAACATCTTGCAACAAATCGTTACTAGAATCTAAGCCACTTTTAGATTCTAGTAGAATGCAAAGGCACAAGCGTGTAGAATCTAAAGGTTTAAGAATCTTTTACCTTTGTGGGCGATTTTGCCTGCGATATGCGTGCAAGGGCATATTTTCAACTTCACATAAGCTACAATCTCCTACACTTCAGCCCTGCAAACCATGCCATAAACCCAATCCATAAACCATCTAAACCAAATCTCGCGAGGCAAGAGTGCAATGCTAAAAAGTATCATTACTTTTTATAAACAGGGCTTTGCAAATATGACACTTGGCAAAACCTTGTGGAAAATCATCATCATAAAGCTGCTTGTGATTTTTATCCTGCTGAAATTTTTTATCTATGGAGAATCTATTGCGGATTTGGGGGAGGGGCGTAGTGCTTTTGTCCTGCAAAATCTCACAGACTTTTCTTCCACCACAGAATCTAGCTTAGAGTCTGTGGTGGATTCTGCTGTGCTAGAAGCACACATATCATCACACACACCACAGCAAAAGGAGTAGAAAGTGGATTTACATGTTGATTGGAGTAGGGCGCAGTTTGGGCTAACGGCGATTTATCACTTTTTGTTTGTGCCGCTGACTTTGGGGCTTAGCTTTATAGTGGCAATCATGGAGAGTATTTATGTCAAAACCAAAAACGAAGAGTGGAAGCAAATCACCAAGTTTTGGCTAACAATCTTTGCGATAAACTTTGCTATCGGCGTGGCGACGGGCATTATTATGGAGTTTGAGTTTGGCACAAATTGGGCGAATTATAGCTGGTTTGTGGGCGATATTTTTGGCGCGCCACTGGCGGTGGAAGGGATTGTGGCGTTTTTCTTAGAGGCGACATTTTTTGCGGTGATGTTCTTTGGCTGGGATAGGGTCTCTACACGCTTCCACCTGCTCTCCACTTGGCTTGTGGCGATTGGGAGTAATCTTTCAGCCTTTTGGATTCTAGTGGCAAATGGCTGGATGCAGTATCCCATAGGCACGATGTTTAATCCCGCCACGGCTAGAAATGAGATGACAAGCTTCCTAGAAGTCGCACTCTCGCCTGTGGCGGTGTCAAAGTTCCTCCACACAATCGCCTCTGGCTATGTGATCTCCGCGCTTGTGGTTATGGGGATTAGTGCGTGGTATTTGCTAAAAGGCAGGCATAGTGTTTTGGCAAAGCGCAGCCTTGTCGTGGGGGCTAGCTTTGGGCTGCTTACTTCGGTGTTTTTGTTTTTTAGCGGTGATGAGAGTGCCTACCAAGTTACACAAAAGCAGCCGATGAAGCTAGCGGCAATGGAGGGAATCTATGATGGCGAGCATAGGGCTGGGCTGGTGGCATTTGGGATTTTAAACCCTGCTAAAAAGCCCGGTGATAGTGAGCCTACATTTTTGTTTGACTTCACTATCCCTTACGCGCTCTCAATCCTAGGGCAGAGAAGCACACAAGGCTTTATCCCCGGGATCAATGACCTACTCTATGGCAATGAGGAAAAGGGTATCCCAAGCATGGATTCTAGGATAGAGAGTGGGAAAAAGGCGGTGCAAGCTCTAAGCGATTTTACAAGTGCCAAAAAATCTGGTGATACTGCGCGTATGGAGAGCAGTCAAAAAATCTTGCAAGAAAATATGTCAAATTTTGGCTATGGCTACCTAGATTCTAAAGAGCAAGCTGTGCCGCCAGTTGCTATTACATTCTATAGTTTTCACCTTATGGTGGCACTTGGAAGCGCGTTTTTTATTTTGTTTATCGTGGTGCTTTATCTTTGCATGGCAAATAATATTAACAAATTTCGCAAGATTCTCTGGCTTTGTATCATTGCTGTGCCATTTGGCTACATTGCCGCAGAAGCTGGCTGGATTGTGGCAGAGGTGGGGCGGCAGCCTTGGGCTATCCAAGATCTAATGCCTGTGCATATTGCTGCGACAAATCTTGCGCATACTAATGTGCAGATTTCGTTTTTCATTTTCTTAGGACTCTTTACACTGCTACTGCTTGCAGAGCTTGGGATTATGGCAAAGCAGATCAAAAAGGGATTTGCCGCACACGCGACAGGCGAGAAGGAGTAGGCGATGTTTTTTGGACTTGATTTAGCGCAGTTGCAGGCGTATTGGTGGGTGATTATAAGTTTGCTTGGCGGGCTTTTGGTGTTTATGTTTTTTGTCCAGGGCGGGCAGGGTCTTATCGATAGGCTCTCAAGCAATGAGGAAGAAAAAACACTCATCATAAATTCACTTGGGCGCAAATGGGAGCTTGGTTTTACGACTTTGGTGCTATTTGGCGGAGCGTGCTTCGCGGCATTTCCGCTCTTTTATAGCACGAGCTTTGGCGGGGCATATTGGGTGTGGCTAGCGATTTTGCTCTGCTTTATTATCCAAGCTGTAAGCTATGAATATCGCAAAAAGCAGGGCAATCTACTTGGCGCAAAAACCTATGAGGCATTTCTTAAAATCAATGGGATTCTAGGGGTGTTTCTTATCGGCGTGGCAGTTAGCACATTTTTTGCTGGGAGTGCCTTTGTGCTTGATGATATGCGCTTTGTTCGCTGGGAGCATGGGCTACATGGACTTGAGCAGCTTGGCAATCCATTTAATTACCTGCTGGGTTTTGCGCTGGTATTTTTGAGCAGAATCCTAGCTGATAGTTATTTCCTAAATGCGCTAGATTCTGCTGCGATCGCACAAAAAGCTAAAAAAGACTTGGCTTTAAATACCGCGCTGTTTTTGCCATTTTTCTTGGGCTTTTTGGCGTGGATTTGTCTAAAAGATGGATTCCATGTCGATGAGAGTGGGGCTGTGAGCATGCTCCCTTATCTTTACCTGCAAACATTTCTAAGCCAGCCTTATATCCTAATCCTCCTGCTTGTTGGCGTAGTGTGCGTGCTTGGTGGGATTTATTTGAGCTTCATCGGGCGCAAAGGTATTTTTCCGCTTGGCTTTGGTGTGGTGTGCGCAGTCATGGCGGTGTTTCTTAATGTCGGGCTAGGAGAGAGCGCATTCTATCCATCAAGCACAGATTTACAAAGCTCGCTTACCATAGCTAATGCAAGTTCTAGCTACTATACGCTAAGTGTTATGGGCTATGTGAGCTTGCTTGTGCCATTTGTGCTAGGCTATATCATCTATGTGTGGCGCTGCATGGATAGCAAAAAGCTAGGCTTGCGCGATATGGACGAGCACGCATACTAGAATCTAAATAAGGAGCAAACTATGGTATATACGCTTTTTCTCATCGCCCTTTGGCCAATTGTGATATTTCTGTGCTACAAGTTTATTGTGCTAAATATTACCGAGCTGCAAAATAGAGAAAAGTAGATTCTAGGGGGTTTAGCTTTTTGCTACAATCCCAAATCTTTGGCTCAAGAGATGCGTTTTTTCTCTCTGTGCCCATTTTTGACAAGTAGCAATTTTCATCAAAATCCCAGCTTTAGGACTTGAGCCCTTTGGCTAGATTGTTTGCCAGACTAGTTTCTGTGCGCTTTTGCAGCGAGTTTATTTTGCGCAGGATTCTGGGGCTTTAGATGAGAGTTTGGGGCTGTGGATTTTGCGAATGAGCCACATGGGCGTGCGTCGCAATGAGTGAAACAAATCACTCCGCAAATTATCGCTAGAAATTGAATCTCTTTAGCTCCTTAGCGTGCCATGAGTGCGTATATCCCCTGCTCACAATTCTTTCCATCTAATATCGCTACTACTTCATTGACAATTGGTGTATAGATTGCGCGTTTGCTAGCGATTGTGTGGATTGCGCGTGCGGTGCGCACACCCTCTGCTACCTCGCCAATCTCTTGCAGAATCTCTCCTAGCGCTTTGCCCTGTGCCAGCCCTAGTCCCACGCGGTAGTTTCTCGAGAGTGTCGAGCCAGCTGTTAGGAAAAGATCCCCCGAGCCAGAAAGCCCAAGAAATGTCTGTGTTTTTGCACCAAAATATCCCCCAAAGCGCTCCATTTCGATAAGTCCGCGTGCTAGTAGGGCGGCTTTGGCATTGTTACCAAGCGAAAGCCCATCGCAAATCCCCCCAGCAATAGCAATGACATTCTTATATGCACCAGCGATTTCTGCGCCGATGAGATCATCGCCCGCGTAGGTTTTCATAAACGGCGGAAAAAGCGCACAGAAACGCTGCGCAAGCTCTAGGGAGCTTGAATGGATTTCCACTGCGCAGGGCAGGCACTGGCGGACTTCTTTGGCAAAGCTTGGACCACTAAGCGCGCAGATCCTACTAGAATCCATAAACTCCCGCGCGATCTCATGCACAAATGCCCCGCTCTCCTCCTCCACGCCTTTTGAGGCAAAAAGACAGCATGCGTGCTTGATTTCTGCGCTGGAGAGCCATGTGCGTAAATGCGCCACACTAATGGCGATGACAACATGCTCATGCCCGCATGCCCGCTCTATGCCTACTTGCGTAATGGGAAAAGGCGTCCCCCATTTGCTTGGAAGCTCACGGCGAGAGAAAATCTCCACTGGTTGCTCGTGTGCCAGCGCAAACGCCAGCGCACTACCCCAAGCACCACCACCACACACACCAATTGTATTTTTCACTCTTGCCACCATTGATTGATAGATTCCGGCGCTATTATAAAATAAATCTCCATAAATTCCCCCGCACTTGTGTGGAAATCTTGCTAAATCCAGCTGCCTCATAAATAGCCCAGAATCCACCCTACAATCTATACGCTAAATGCCAATGAGATATTAAGCTAAAATCTGCCACCATTCCACCCGCTACACAACAAGCCTAAAGGAGTCTGCATGAAAAAAGCAACGCGAGTAGAGCACGATTTCATCGGTGAGCTTGAGATTGATGAGAGTGTGTATTATGGTGTGCAAACTTTCCGCGCGTTAGAGAACTTCAACATCACAGGGCAGCGGCTAAGTGATTTTCCTGTGTTTATCACAGCCCTTGCCCAAGTCAAAAAGGCAGCCGTGCTGGCAAACCACGAGCTAGGCTTGCTGGATTCTAGTATCAAAGATGCCATTATCAAAGCGTGCGACAAAATCATCGCAGGGGAGTTCCACGACCAATTTGTCGTGGATATGATCCAAGGTGGTGCTGGCACTAGCACCAATATGAATGCTAATGAAGTCATCGCCAATGTCGCGCTAGAGATTTTGGGGCATAAAAAGGGCGAGTATCAATACTGCCACCCAAATGACCATGTCAATCTCTCTCAATCCACCAATGACGCCTATCCCACAGCATTGCGCGTGGCGTTGTATGAGCGGCTTAGTATGCTTAGTGAGTCTATGGCGGTGCTAGAAGAGAGCTTTAAGCGCAAGGGAGAGGAGTTTAAAAATGTGCTAAAAATGGGGCGCACGCAGCTGCAAGATGCCGTGCCTATGACACTTGGGCAGGAGTTTAGCGCGTATGCTTCTATGGTGCGTATTGATATTGAGCGAATCCTTGATGCCAGAAGCCTTATCCGCGTGATAAACCTAGGCGGCACAGCCATTGGCACAGGCATTAACTCCCACCCAGACTACCGCAATATCGTAGAGAAAAAGCTCCAAGAAGTTACCGGACGCCCATTTATCACCGCCACGGACTTAATCGAAGCCACGCAAGGCACAGGCGGCTATGTGCAAATCAGCGGCGTGCTAAAGCGCGTGAGTGTCAAGCTCTCTAAAATCTGCAACGACTTGCGGCTTTTAAGCTCTGGACCTCGCGCAGGGCTTAATGAAATCAACCTCCCCAAAATGCAGCCCGGAAGCTCCATAATGCCCGGCAAAGTCAATCCCGTAATCCCAGAAGTAGTCAATCAAGTGTGCTTTAGCGTCATCGGCAATGATATGACAATCACTATGGCAGCAGAGGGCGGGCAGCTCCAGCTCAATGTCTTTGAGCCAGTGATCGCCTATGGGCTATTTAGCTCCATTAAAATGCTCTCTCGCGCGATTGTTACGCTAGCGCATAAATGTATCGATGGCATTACTGCAAATGAGCAAGTTTGCAAGGATTTTGTGTTTAACTCCATTGGCATTGTTACTGCACTTAATCCTTACATCGGCTATGAAAATTCTGCAAGCATTGCTAAAGAAGCGTTGCAAACAGGCAGGTCAGTCTATGACATCGCCCTAGAGCGCAAGCTCTTAAGCAAGGAAAAGCTTGATGAAATCTTCACCCTAGAGAATATGCTAAATCCACATATGTATAAGAAAACAAAAAGTTAGAATCTATGGACACTATCGCTACACAGCAGCGGCAGCTCTATGAGCTCTATCTCGCGCGCGCTTGTGGGGTGCGCTTCGTGGAGCTTGACCATGAGGTGCCAAAATGTGTGGATTCTAATCAAAATTCTATCGCAAGCACTATTGCGCATTGTAAGCTCTGCACGCGCAGCACGCATGCTAAGGCACAGATAGGCTACATCGATGAGCGCGCTTTGGTGGCGTTTGTAGTCGAAATGCCCATGGGACATGGGACACAAATGATAGACTCCAAAGGCTCGCAGATGATTTGCAATATCGCGCACAAGGTGTTTGGGGTGGAGCATTTTAGTATCTTCTCTTTGCTAAAATGCTCCGCACACCCAGCAAGCCCCCAAGAAATCGAGCTATGCAAGCCCTATCTCATTAGCCAAATCCAAAGCCTGCAGGCTTCTTGTGTCGTGCTTTTTGGCGAAGTGGTGCTAGAATCCTTGCTAGGGCTAGATTCTAGCCATAAAGGTGCATTGCTCAATGCCTTTGGCAAACGCGCAATCGCTACGCACTCTGTCGCAGCACTCCTGCGCAATCCAAGCTTGAAAAAACAAGCTCTCGAGCATTTTGGGCTTTTGAAGCAATTTCTACCTAGCGGGAATCCTCCACGCAAAAGCTAATCTCTCTAATGCTCTAGCGAGTCTAGCTCAAGGTAGTCAATAAACTCTTTCTTGCTTAGCGCATCTGCCTTAAGTGTGGGGAGATTGGCGCTTGCGAGTTTGGTGCGTAGGTGCGTGCGCCAATCTGTGTGATTGTTAGACTCACCAGAGAGTAGCAATCGCAGTGTCTCATCAATGAAAAGTGACTGGGATACCACCAGACGCCCTTTAATCCCGCTACTATCGCAATGCTCACAACCACGCGCCATATAGACTTCACGCTCATTGTGTGTAATTTTTTGCTTACATTGCTCACAAAGCTTGCCTACAAGCCGCTGGGCTACTACACAGAGCAGACTAGTGGCAAGCACGCTTCTGGGCGCACCTAGTTCAAAAAGCCGCTCCAAGCTTGTTAGGCAGTCATGGCTATGTAGGCTTGCTAGCACCAAATGCCCTGTAAGCGAGGCATTAAGCGCTAGTTCAAGTGTTTGTTTATCGCGGATCTCGCCCACCATGATAATATCTGGGTCTTGGCGCAGGACACTTTTAAGCGCTTCATAGAATGAGAATCCTATTTCTGGGTTTAGCTGGATTTGCGTGGCGATTGGGATTTGATACTCGATAGGATCTTCTATGGTAATGAGCTTTTTAGCAGAGGTTTTGAGCTCTTCGAGCAGGGCGTAGAGAGTGGTAGATTTCCCACTACCTGTGGGACCTACAACCAGAATCAAGCCGCTTTTCTTCCTGATAGATTCTCGCAAATCCCGCAGGCTTGACTCACACAGCCCAAGCCCATCAAGCACTATTTTCCGCTCATGCTTATAGAGAATCCTGCATACGATTGACTCGCCCCAGAAAAGTGGCACGCACGACACCCGAAAGTCATACTCCCTCCCATCAAAGCTCTTATGCATACGCCCATCTTGGGGCAAGCGTATTTCGGTGATGTCAAGCTTGGAATCAAGCTTGGTTTTGGTCGTGAGCTTGGCGAAGTCTTCTTTCTCTATCCTGCCAATCTCGCGCAAGCTCCCATCTACACGGAAGCGGATACTCGCATAATGCGCCTTGCCTTCAATGTGGATATCACTAGATTCTAGGGCGATGGCTTCTTGCAGGATATAGTGCAAGCGGGATTCTACTTCATGGAGTGTATAAAAATGCTCGATGAAGCGCATGGCTTTGAGAATCCAAAAAAAGTAATACGAGCACTCCTCGTAAAAGCACAGCTTCCTAGCGCCTCCTAACACACTTGCGTGGGATTCTAGGTGATGAGCGAGCAGTGCTCTAGCCTGCGGTGAATGCCCATGCGCTAGGGCGATATGCAGACATTCTTTATCTATATCAAACACCACCGCGCCAAACTTTTCGCACAACGATGAGGGCAAAATCTGTGTGTGTAGCTTGGTGGGTGCAAAATCGCTAAGATCGACAAACTCCAGCACGCTAGATTCTGGAGCGCTGGAGTTTGTGGCGTGAGAATCTACAACACTTGTTGCAATGCTAGGGCGTGGCATGGCAGATTTCACAAGCTAGATTTTGCACTCATCAAGCGCACGCATAGCTTGCTCGATAGCCGTGTGTAAATATGCTTCCCAGCTTGCATCTGAATTAGCAATAGCGATATTGCCACAGACTTTTCGCGCCGCTTTTATGGTGGCTTTGCTTTGCTTGGGGTCATCATAGAGTGAGTTGTAGCTATACGCATAGCAATGCCCCCAGCGATTTAGCGTAATAGCCTGCACATGCTCTCTCCTAAATCCAGCATGTCCAAGCATTGCTTCCAAATGCGCTAGCGTCATGGATTCTAGCGCAGAAAACGGCGTGTTTAGAAGTGTGTGGCGTGTGAGGCGCGCATAGTCTCTGGCAGTGAGCGTAGCAGGATCAATGCTGGGGTCATTGAGGCGTATGGGCGAGCCAATCATATGCAGACAGATTGGTTTTCTAGGGTCGCGTGGGTGCTTGTAAGCGCCCATATCCACAGGGTAGTCGAGCTTGGTATTGACATAGAAAGATTTTGGCGCATAGATATCATGCACGCCAAGTTTAGTGAAACACTCCCAATTTGAAAGTAAGACTTTAGTATAGATGAGCGAGGTTTTGACACATTGTGCGAGCGCAGATTTCTGTCCATTACCTAGCTCTGGGACAATGTATGGGATCATGGCGTTGTAATTTGCCATGATGACCTTGCGAGCAAATACCTTGCGAAGCTGCTTTGTCGCTGCATCACCATAGACAATCTCCGCGCCTCCATTGACATTTTGCACACGGAGTGCGGTGGAGCGTAAGCGTATCCTACAAGGCGTATCAGGGAGATCGAGCTTACTATAATCAAATTCCGCTAGCAGCACACTCTCAGGCGTAGGCTCACAAGGGGCAATATGCGGAAGCAGGCGCTTAACCATGAGGCGTGCGAGAGAGGCATTGCCATCTGGGAAGTGGTGGATATAGGGCTCTTGGAGTGGGTTATGTGATGGTTTTGCCCCCATACCAAACCCCGGAAGCGCGCACTCTATGGCTTCCTCACATGAGATCATTTCTATCCCAAGTGCGGTAAAATCATCGCTTATCCCATCAAAAAAGCTTAGTGCAAGCGGAGAGAGTTTTACGCGCTCTTGGAGAAATTTCCTATAGCTCGTGGAAGCAAGGTAAGCGCGCTTTTGCTTGCCTTTCAAGTCTGCTAGATAGTCCTTGGAATCTGTGAGCAATTCCAGCAGCATAGCTCTATCGCTCTCTGGCATAGGGAAATCCCCCACAAACTCTGCGAGACTTCGCGCATTGTGTTTGCCCTCGGGGATTGTGTCATCGATTATCGTGCGAGGATCACCGCTTACAAGCTTATCTGTCCCAAAATGCTGTTTGCTGAAAAATACTCCGCGCGAGAGCCCCAAGTCTGGGTAAAAATCCCTATCAAAGCAGCGCGCAAGCGCATCGATATCCACGCCAAGATCTTGTAAAAATGCTTTGACTCTCTTGCTATAAAGTGCGTTTGGCGATTGGAGCGACTCGCTGCCGCCATAGGTGAGAATCTGTCCATTTGGTGTAGCGAACTCATTGCGTTTGGCATGTCCGCCAAAGTCCTTATGGCTATCAAGGATCAAGCTTTTTGCCCCAGCGCCTGCTCGCTTGTGAAAAAGTGTAGCCGCGCTTAGCCCACTAAGCCCAGCTCCTACTACGACTAAATCATAATGCTCCTGCACAGGCAAGCTAGAGAAATCATACTGCGCGCCATCACGCAAGGCATGAGCAAAAACATAGCTCTCATCATCGCTCCCCACAAGTCCTTGAAACATTGGAGGATAAGTGTGTGGGTGGTTTGGTATAGCGGGGGGGGAAGTTGGGGTAAATGGGGGCTTGGAGGCATTAGGCTTAGCAGGGCTAGATTCTGCTGCTAGAATCTCTAGGGGCGTCATGCCTGCCACGACAGCCACAGCCATACCATTGATAAAATCTCTGCGCGTCATACAAACTCCTTTGCTGCTCACAAATATCCAATATATGCTAAAAGTTGCGTGCCATAAAGCAAGACAAGTGAAGAAATAGGCTTCAATCCTAGCTGGGCAAGATAAATGGCAGGCTAATATTGTTTGAGGCTGGGGTTTGTAAATCCCTGCGCTACGCGCTTCCTACTGCAAATCTTACTATGTTTTAGCCTTGCTTTCTCTTGGCAAGAAACTGCGATCGCAAGGCGATGAGCTGACTAGAATCGCTTGGGAGATCTTGCGCACTAAGCCATGTGATAAACTCCCGCTCAAACGCGCTGCTAGTCTTTGGTTTAGGCACTTTGTGACTCTGGATTGTGCGCTCGATGATT
The DNA here is from genome assembly GCF_937906905.1 of uncultured Helicobacter sp. GTDB lineage: Bacteria > Campylobacterota > Campylobacteria > Campylobacterales > Helicobacteraceae > Helicobacter_B. Next base: position 80,162 of record NZ_CALERY010000003.1, read on the forward strand.
GCGCGTGCAGCTTTCCATGCGCGATAGTATGGGGATTTGATTTTTAGCATGAAGCCACTGCTATCCTCTAGGACAAACCCCTCGATAAATCCATCTGCCCTATCTCCGCTACCATAGAGCATGGATTCTGGGTTGTATGGTTGCATAAGATCTGTGGGGTGTGTGGATTCTAGGGATAAGAATTTTTGAGCGGCAAAATCCATGCTATGCAAATCAACAAACGCCATAAACTCCTCCCAGCAGTTAAGATCTTTTAGGCGCTCTTTCACATCAAATCCAAACTCCCGCCCAAACTCCACTAGCGCACCATAATCGTGTTTTTTGAACTGCTGCGAGTTTTCAATCATATCAAGTAGGATAGCTCTAGTTGTGTCATACGCTATGATATGTGGATCTCGCACTGGGTCGATGATTTCAAACACAAGGCTCACATCAAGCTGGCGCAGCCTTGCAAAAAGCCTAGATTCTAGCTCGTTGTAATGTATGCCAAGATGTTTAGCATGCTTTTCTAGCGAGGCGGTAATAATCTCGCGCGCAATCGATGCGTAGGGGCTTAGCGCATCGGATTTGGAGGTGATGAAAAGCTTATGCGCATAGAGATTGCGTAGCGCAGAATCTGTGCTAGAGTCTTTATCATAAGGCATGCTAGAATCTAGCGTAGAGCCTGGATTTTCTATGTTGGATTCTGGATTCTTATGGTGGGGGTTTGCGCTTAGGATTCCTAGGAAGCCATTTTCTTTCGCATATACGCGCACAGGGTAGGCGAGATTCTCGTGCAAAGCATTTAGACTGCTTTCCTCGCGCTCGCCAAGGTTGAAAAATTTCTCATAGCTACGCGCACAAATCTTGTAAGCATTTGTATCGATGAAAAGCCCGCGTGCTTTGCAAGTTATGCTGCTCCACTGCTTGGTGAGAAATGCTTCTTTGGTGAAATTAAAGCTTGAAATCGTGCCAAATGCGCGCTCTTTGATAAGCGAGCTTGTGCGAAATTTCTCCACCAATGCAGCAATTTTGCGCGCTTGGTGGCGAGCAAGCAGGGCTTGATGGTTGTGTGTTTTCCCACTTTGGAGCATGATTTCGGCAAAGCCATCGCCGTGCTGCATGTATGAGAGCCATGACAATGACTCCAGGGGCAATGATTTTGTAGATTCTGCCGGATATATGGGTGTGGAGCGCGGAGCGTGTGTCATCTGCAAGGGAGTTTTGCTTAAGATACATGCACGCAGTGCCTTTCCAAACTCCACGCCCCCCTCCAGAGCGAAGCTGCGCCCATGCACGCGCGGGGCGTGCTTTTCTCTATTACGATGACCAAAGACTTGATAGACATTCTTTTGTGTGGTGGCCGCAAAGCTTTTGGCACTAGATTCCATATCCTCATATCCTCCGCTGCCATAGATGAGTAGCTGGGTTGGGATTAGTAGGAGATTGTGCGGTAAGGTGCTTAGACCACCATGCGTGCAGAGCACGAGTTTGGAGTCAAATGTATAGTAGGCGCACTGGCGGAGCTTAGCATGGAGGCGGTGCGTGTCTTTGGGCGAGATTTTGGCGCTAGCAAGATCTCGCGCGGTAAATAGCGCAAACTCGCTACTACCGAGATCCTCTCTCCCCCATTTATGCAGCCAGCGCTCGTGGTTTCCCTCAAGCAAGCAGATGTTTTTACACTCCATAATCGCAAGCAAAAATCGCACGATTTGCGCATTCTCCACGCCACGATCAATATAATCGCCCAGAAAAATATAATACGCACGCTCATCGATAAGCTTACTGCACTCTTGCGTCGAGAATCCGCTCTGCTCTATGGCTTGGATAGCTGCACGCGCGCAGGCGTAAGGTGCGGTGGCATTGGTGAGCGCGAGCGTGCGCAAGAGATATTCCACCAGCACTTCAAAGCAGCCATGAATATCGCCGATGTGATGAATTTGCTCATAGGTGTTTAAATCTATGGGCTGCATGAGAAGTGTGCGGATAGTGGGGCTGGTGAGATGTTGCGCAGGTGGATTCTCGCTCTCATTTGCTTTGGCAAGATTTATCCCCGCCAAATCCTCTGGGTGCAGTAGCGTGTAGCGTGAGGGGAGAGGATTGGCAAGTGAGTCTTGCAAGCGCTCATACATGGAGCGCAAAATCGACTCTGGCACGGCTTTGTAGCCACGCTTGGCATTGCGCGTGAGAATCTCATCAAACCCCACACCGCTAAAGTCTAGCACCACCAGTCTATACCGATAGGTGCTAGCTAAGCTTTCATACGCTCGCAAGGCTTGGTGGCTAGTGTGTGTAGCATCAATAATCGTGAAATCCCCTTGCTTGCAGCGCAGCTCTAGCAGCGTGAAAAGCATTTTCCAGATGTGCTTGTCGTTTTTTTGGCTAATGGCATACAGAGGAGAGTCATAGGTGGTGGGTGAGCACTGCGGGGCGCAAGATTTTGCACCAGAATCTCCCACGCTAGGGTATGGCAAGATGACAGGGCTGCTTGCCATGAGTCGCAGCGTATCTGGGCTAAGCGTGTAAGGCTCTAAGCCATGTGTGCGTATCCATGTGCTTTTCCCACTGGCTGGTAGCCCTCGCATGAGTAGAAGTGTGCGCATATAATTCCTTGGTGAAAATTTCTTTGCATTATACTAAGAAGCTTTGGATTCTTAAGTGAGAGCATATAGGTGAATGGTGGATCTTGTAGGACTTGAACCTACGACCAATCGGTTATGAGCCGAGTGCTCTGACCAGCTGAGCTAAAGATCCATAAAGAGAAGATATACAAATAGCAAAATCATCGTAGAATCTAGTGTCTATCGAGCCAAATTTCGCCAGACTCGAGCTAGATTCTGTCTAAAACTTTCATGCTTTTCTATGTCTAGGAGAGCGCAAAAGCACCTTGAGAGGGTTGGCATTATAGCTGAAATTAAACCTAAAGGCAAGCAGGTTTTCCAGCAGTCCAAAGAGAATCATAAAGGTGATAAAGCTACTCCCCCCATAGCTAAAAAGTGGCAGTGGTATCCCTACCACAGGGGCAAGCCCAATTGTCATGGCGATATTGACCACCACATAGAAAAAGATCAGTAACGCAATTGCGCACGACATTGTCCGCAGGCGGTAGTCTTTGGGATCGATGAGCGAGAATGAAAGCACATGTATCGTGAGAAAGGCATAGAGGGCGATGAGTGCCACACCACCTAGCAGTCCATAGCGCTCGGAAAAATACGCGAAGATAAAGTCGCTCGTGGCGATTGGGAGAAATTTGAGCTGGGTCTGGGTGGAGTCCTCCTTTTTCTTGCCAAATAGTCCGCCTGACCCTATGGTGATAATGCTTTGCTGGACATGGTAGCTTGGCTTTTCTGCGATGAAGTCATGGATTCGCTTTTTCTGGTAGGGCTTGAGTGAGCCATAGATGAGCGGAGAAGCGATGAGAATGATTGCCAGCAGTCCTACCCAGATTTTGTAATTTACCCCGATGAGAAACAATGTCCCAAACCCGACAAACAGCACCACCAGCGCTGTGCCTAGATCGGGCTGCTTAAGAATTAGCACGAAAGGGATTAGAATGTAGGCGCTTAGGATTCCAAACTGCTTAAGCCCATAGCCCTCTGGGGGAGGTGGGTTATTGTGGATATGCAGACCTAGCAGCAGGATAATGGCGATTTTCACAGGCTCGCTTGGCTGAAGTGAAAACGACCCAAAGCTTATCCAGCGTTGCGCGCCAAGCTGCTTTGTCCCGATAATATACACCAGCACCAGCAGCACGATACAAATCCAGTAAAAAATCACAATTGATTTATCCAACTGGCGGATAGGGATAAAAAATGCCACGATAAACGCCCCAAGCCCGACGAAAATGTAAATTGTTTGTTTTAGATTCTGGGCGGGGCTAGTTTCGCCGATGAGGAGATAGGAAACAAGCACAAAGGGAATGATGAGCAAGGGCAGCAAGATGTCAAAATGAATGAGAATCCGCCTATCAATCATGCTCGCCCCTGTGGTGTCTGTGGATTGCTTGCGTGTATGTGCGCTTGGATTTGCGCTGGAAGCTGGGATTGTAGCACAGAAGCGCGGCTTTATCAAGCTTGCTTTTGCCGCGACTTTAGTCGGCTTAAAGCTGCTGCTTGCTAGAATCCAGTCTTGCGCATTTGCACATTATCAAAACCAAAAATAAAGGAGAGAGAATGAGAATCTTATCAAGCATTGGTGCTATCGCGAGTGCTGTGCTATTTGCCCCCGCATTACAAGCGGAAGTAATTGATATGCGAGATAGCGCGCCAGCAGCCCAGCCAGCGTTTGTTGCGCCAGCAGCCACTTCAAGTCAGGCTTCACAGCCCCACCAATACGCTCCAAAAACCCCACAAAACGCCCAATATCCAGCACAAAATCAAAGCGCACCCTACTCAAATCAAGCTATCTCCAATCAAAACACTTCTACCCCCCCCCCCCCCAACAGCAAACCAAGCAAGTTAAACAACTTCGCTCTGTGGGGCATGAATTTGGTATAGGCTATATCTTTAGCCATTTTGACGCCCAACAAACTCAGCGACTGCCAATTAACTCAAATGTCAATCTAACACCCTCCACACAAGCATTTGCTCATGGTATCGAGCTGCTTCTTAATACCAACTACTATTTTCGTGGCGGCAATGGCGGACTAACCACAGGGTCAGGAATAGAGTATTTGCGTTTGCAATGGCAAGAGCCATTGCAAAGCTTTGGCTATTCTTTGCCTAAAATTAAAACAGATGACATGATTTCAGCGTATGCATCTTTAGGTGGATTCTATGATGTGCTGCGTATGCAAGATAAAGCGTTGCGGATTTTTGCGAGCGTGGGAGTGGAGATAAATTTTATTAAAGATGGGGTGTATGATGGGTATGAAGGTGGGGTAGCACCCTTGCAATGGGGGCTTTCTATGCCTATTGTTGCTGGCTTTCGCTATATATTTGCAAACAATCGGCACGGAATAGAGATAGCACTAAAATATAATCCTGCAACTACAAATTATCGGCTTAAAAAAGATGGCTACCACTACAATGGCTCATCTATCATCATCGATCCCACACTTGTCGCGACAAATGTTCATCGTGATTTTAGTCTTGGCGTGCGCTATGTGTATGAGTATCGATAGGATATGGGCATGCAAGTGAAAATAATTACTAAAACAGCAGGTGCGCTAGCTTTAGCACTCTGCGTCATTTGTGCGGCTATGTTTAGTGGCTGTGTGCCAAAAAGTGCGCTGGATGGTGCATTTTGGGGCTATGAGCCTAGTAGGGAGTATGGGTTTGTAGCAGATTCTAGTGATGTAGGGGTTTTTACCAATCCGCCTGCACATATCGCTAGAATCTATAGCCTTAGGGAAAATACATTTGTAGGCTCTGCTATCCGCTACAATATCACGCTACACACGCCAGATCAGGCACAAGCTGGGTTTAGAGAGGGTATGTTTTTTGGATTCTCGCGACCGGGTGGGGCATTCGTGCTGGATATTATCCCAGGTAGCGCGCCCATCTACCTAAGCGCGATAACAGAAGCTAGGGTGAGCTTTAGCTTCATGCCAAAGGCTGGGCAGATTTATTGCGTGGCAAGCGGGATTGATATGGGGATTTTCATCGGGCGTCCGCGCTTCACGCTGCTAGAGAAGTCGCTTTGCAAGCAATACCTTGCAGAGTATTTCACCAAAGAATCTATGGAGCAATGGCAAGCAGATAAAGCGAGATTCTACAAGGAATAGTGCTTAGATTTGCTTGCAAGTAGGCTTATAATCATTAGCCCCTATCCTTGAGATTTTTCTAAAGTTGGTGCAGTCTTGGGCTGGCTAATGAGAGATAAGGCGGCAGCGGTGGATATAGTCTTGTGGATTTGTGGCTTGCATAAGAGCTTGGCGCATACATACCCCAGAGATTGGCATATTTGCTAAAGCTGGCAGCGTCTCTAGGCTAATGCCGCCGATAGCGTAGAGCCCTTGTAGCGCAGGGCTAGAATCCACTTTTTCACACTCGGCTTGTTTTTCAAAAGTGGATTCTAGGTTTTCAGTTTGTTTTGTAAAACTGCTTTGGGATTCTAAGATTGTGGAGTTTTCACGCCCAGCCTCTTTATATTCTTCTAGGATTCTAGGAATTGCGGTGGGGACGAGGGAGCTTTGCAAAAATTGGGGAAGGTTAGCGACCTTAGCGGTCGTGCCTTTCACAATTTTTGCAACACTGCCGCATTGCTCACCCAAGACCGAATCCTTAGCAATAGCGATGATGGATTCTAGCAGCTTTAGCCCCTTTGGCTCCACCCCCTCCTTACACGCGCTAGCAAAAATATGCCCCACGATGACATAATCCACCCACTCCCTAGCAGCCCTATACTCCTCCACACTATGCACAGAGACTCCAAGCGTGGCAAACTCCTGCCGCAAGTGCGGCAAATGCGCGATCTGTGAGCTTTGGCAGTGTAGGGCAGAGGCTTTAAGCTCTCTAGCCACTTCAATAAAAGAGTGCAAAATACACGCCACTCCTGCCCTAGCGCATATCGCTAGAGACTTCTGTGCTAGAGCGCGATACTCGCTAGCTTCCAGCTGCTTTTCACGCAGGATAATCGCCTTTACCCCACTTTGAGCTAGCAGCTCTATGCGCTCTAGTAAATCGCCCTTGCAAATCCTAGAATCTGTTATGGCGATGATTTGGTGGGGACCAGTGCGATCCATTAGCCAAGCCTAGCCCACATACACACTATCGCTAAACACCGGCTGCAAGCCAGCGTGCTTGAGACTCGCCACAATCTCGCCCACCCCCCTGCAATCGGCTATGTCAAACTGCTCATCGCCCTTTTTCTCCAAGCTTTTCCCCCCAATGCCCACAGACACCCCAGCACTCATCTTGCTCGCCCCAAGTTTGACAAACTCATCGCGCAATCCCTTGCGCTCGCGGCTAGAAATGGTAATGCTCGCATAAGGCAAAAACAGCCGATACGCGCACAGCACTTGCAGCAGCCGCTTCTCGCCCACATCTTTGGGGGAGATTTTGCGGTTGTTGATGATAGGGCGTAGGCGTGGGATTGAGAGGGCGATTTCTGCGTGGGGGTAGCGTGCTTGTAGGAAATGCGCGTGTAGTGCCGTAGCAAGCGCGTCTTTGCGGAAGTCCCCAATGCCTAGCAGCGCGCCAAAGCCCACCCCCCTAAACCCAGCGCGTAACGCTCTCTCTTGCCCATAAAATCGATAGGGGAAGACACATTTTTCCCCAGCAGTGTGGATTCTAGTGTAGCAAGCAGGGTCGTAAGTCTCTTGAAAAATCGTTACATAATCGCAGCCATTTTCGTGCAAAAGCGCGTATTCATCGGTATTCATTGGATAAATCTCCACGCCTATGACTTTGAAATACTCCTTTGCTATGGCACACGCCCTAGCGATATACTCTACGCTCGCATACTCCCTGCCCTCGCCTGTTAGCATAAGCACTTCTTGCAAGCCACTTTGTGCGATTGCGTGCATTTCTTGGTGGATTTCACTCTCACTAAGCTTGGCGCGTGCGATTGGATTGCCCTTTTGAAATCCGCAATACACGCACTTACTCGAGCAGTGGTTGCTAAGGTAGAGCGGGGTAAAAAGGGCGATATTGCTGCCAAAATATTTGCGCTTTACTTGCGCGCTTTTTATCGCTAGCTCTTCGATAAACTCTTCTGCTGCTGGAGAGAGCAGGGCTTGCAAATGCTCGATTTTTAGGCTTGTAGCCTGCAAAGCACGCTTGACATCATCTGTGCTAAAGCTTCTCTCATCATAGCGTGCCACTTGCTCTAGCACGCACTCTAGCAAATCGCTATCAAGCTGCTCCATAAAGGGCAGATATGCCATACAATCACGCCTCATACCTACCCCCTAATCGCGCAAAAAGCCCAAATAATCAGCCGTGGGCGAGCTAGGCTTGGGCGCGCTTATGGGGGCTAGCCCAGCGAGATAGGCAGCCCTGCCAGCTTCCACAGCTAGCGCAAATGCGCGCGCCATTGTTGGGATAGAGCTAGATTCTGCTATGGCGGTATTTACCATAACTGCCGCTGCGCCCATTTGCATAGCCTCGCAGGCTTGAGCTGGCGAGCCAAGCCCTGCATCAACGATAATTGGTAGCGCGATTTCATCAAGCAAGATTTGGATAAATTCTTTGGCGCATAGCCCCTTATTGCTCCCAATGGGCGCGGCTAGGGGCATAATCGCGGCTGCCCCAGCATTCCACATATCGCGTGCGGCGTAGAGATCGGCTGACATATAGGGCAGGGGGGTAAAGCCATCATTTGCCAGCAGCTCCACAGCTTTTGTGGTTTCATAGTTATTTGGCAGGAGATATTTGCTATCGGCGATCACTTCGATTTTGATAAGTTTTGCGCCGCAAATTTCTCTAGCAAGCCGCGCGATACGCAGGGCTTCTTGCGCGTTTCTCGCCCCAGAAGTATTAGGCAGCAGGGTGATATGCTTGGGGATACAATCTAGGATATTTTCTAGCCCTTGCGGATTGGCGCGGCGTAGGGCGAGCGTGATGATCTGTGCCTTTGCCTGCGTGATAGCGGAGTCGATAAGCTCTAGGGAGTATTTACCAGAGCCTAGGATAAAGCGACTAGTGAAGGTGTGGCTGCCGAGTTGAAGGGTGTCGGTTTGCATAGAAATCCTTTTTGTTGGTGGCGATTTAACTTTCTAAAGAAACCTGCTACGCTGTGCTTGCACCGCTTCGCTGGTTTTGGGTGAGCAAGCGAAACGATTGCGTGATTTTTGGGATAGTCATTACCGCTCAAGGTAACTCCCACCCCAAAAATCGCGCAAAATAACACGCTCCCCCACCGCAATTCTTAGAATCGTTTATTATAAAACTTACTTTACCCTAGAATCCACTTTTTGACTAGCGGCAGGATTTTACTCTCGGCGGTTTTGTCTTCTCAAGGATTCTAGGAATGACTACCCAAGACAGAATCCCCGCGCTCTACCTTAGTGGCGATAAGCTCTAGCACGAGGTTTGCCTGATGTGCTGCGCAGATATTCACCCTTGGTGCCATTAGCCCCTGTCCCACTTGCGCCGCACTCACTCCATCGCCGCAGATGTAGAGATAGGGCGCGAACTGCTTGGTTTGGATCGCATTGCTATTACCATAGCCTGCTAGCCCAGAAGCACAGATGAGAAAGGTGCTTGGGTAGTGCTTATGGAAGTTTTGGGCTAGCATTGCTTTAGCTAGGGCGTTGTCAAAGGCTTCACACACAATATCCACGCCCTTAAAAAGCGTGGGGAGGTTAGCTTCATCAATCTTTAGCGTGTGGATATGTGTGGTGGTGTAGGGATTGATGTGGGCGATATGCTGCTTTAGCGCGTGGGTTTTGTATTTGCCTAGATCGCTTATTTCATAGGCTTGGCGGTTGAGATTGCTAGGCTCGATTACATCAAAGTCGATAAGCAGTAGCTCGCCCACTCCGCTTCTAGCAAGCATTATGGCGATATGAGAGCCAAGCCCTCCAAGCCCACAGATAGCGACCTTTGCTTGCTTTAGTTTGTCGTGCAGCTTTGGCGTGTGGCGCGCTCTCATCATAGAATCTAGCGCGTCTTTTGGCGGTAGCTCGCCCCTTGGTATGCAAAAGAGCTCATCGCCATTTTGCAGTGCCACAGGCTCTTTGGTGGCAAATCCATTGACAATCCACACATCACTCTCCTTGCCCCCAAGACTTTGGAAAAGCTCTAGGCTTGTGCTTGTGTGCGTGGCTAGGGGCTGTCCATTTAGCGTGATATGCAAAAGTGGGGCTGGATTTTTGGGGCTTGGCATCACCCCCCTCCTACAAAGCTTACGATTTCTACTACATCGCCTTGCTTGAAAACAAGCGTGGCAAGCTCATCTTTAGGCACGATTTTGCCATTTAGCTCTATAGCTATGGTCTCTATGGCAAGCTTATGCTCTCTAAGATAGCTCTGCAAGGGGAGGGAGTCTAGGGTAAAGGTCTGTCCGTTGATTGTCATACTAAGCCTTTGTGCGTGGTTTGCTAGCCTTGGATTTTGGGGCGTTGGGGTGCTTGGGCGTTGTTTGCGCTGGGGTTTTTGGCGTTAGGGTGAAAGCCCCTTTTATATACGCGATTGTTACAAGCCCCCCAGAATCTAGCTTGCCATCGATGATAAGCTCGCTTAAAGCGGCTTTGATATGCGTGTCTATAAGCTTTTTAATCTCCCTTGCCCCAAGCGCGCTCTCAAAGCTTTGATTGGTGATAGCATTAAGCGCGCTAGAATCCAGTTTTAGCACGATATTGCGCGTAGCAAGGGTGGCATTTAGATCACTAAGCACCTTTTGGGCGATTTTTTTGTATGTGGCTTTGGTGAGTGGGCTGAAGTGGATAATGCCATCAAGCCTGCCGCGAAACTCTGGGCTAAATGTGTCCTTTAGCGCGGCATTTTGGCGCAGGGAGCTATCCTTGGTAAAGCCTATGGCATTGCCCTCTTTGCTGCCGACATTAGAAGTAAGGATAAGAATAGCGTTTTCAAAATGCGCGACATTGCCCATATTGTCAGTAAGCGTGGCATTGTCCATCACTTGCAGCAAGATATTATAAATATCGCTGTGCGCCTTTTCTATCTCATCTAGCACTAGCACGCAGTGGGGATTCTTACGCACTTTATCTACCAAAATCCCGCCATTTTCATAGCCCACATAGCCAGCAGGCGCGCCAATAAGCGTGGCGACACTATGGGCTTGGGAATATTCACTCATATCAAACCGCTCAAAGTGCATTCCTAAATGCTTGGCAAGCTCTTTTGCTAGCTCTGTTTTGCCCACACCACTAGGACCGCTAAAAAGAAAGCTGCCAATGGGGCGATTAGATTCTGTGAGGTTTGCCTTGGCGATTTTGATTGCGCGCGCGAGCTTTTCTATTGCCTGCTCTTGGGCGAAAATGCGTCTTTTGAGTTTGGATTCTAGTGTTTTAATCTGCGATCGCTCGCTGGCATTTATCTGGGATTTGGGGATATGGTAGGTTCTGGCTATGGTGTGCTCGACCTCTTTTTTTGTGATGACACGCTTCAATGGGGCACTAAGCGTGAGACTCGCTCCCACTTCATCAAGTAAATCGATCGCCTTGTCTGGGAGAAATTTGTCGTTGATATAGCGGTGCGATAAATCTAGGCAGGCTTGCAGCGCGCTCTCATCATAGCGCACATTATGATAGCTCTCATACAGGGGCTTTAGTGCGTGCAAAATCTCTAAACAGGATTCTAGGCTTGGCTCTTTGACATCGATGGTGCAAAATCGGCGCGAGAGAGCCTTGTCCTTGCCAAAGGAGCTTTTATACTCGCTAAAGGTGCTAGCCCCGATACATTTCAAGCTGCCATTTGCAAGTGCGGGCTTAAGCAAATTTGCCGCGTCCATTGTGCCGCCCATAGTCCCCCCAGCTCCCACAAGCGTGTGGATCTCATCGATAAAGACAATCACATTGGGCAAGCTCTCTAGCTCTGCTAGCACACTCTTTAGCCGCTTTTCAAAATCGCCCCTATACTTGCTCCCAGCCACCATAGCCCCTAAATCAAGCGCATAGACTTGCGCGTTTTCTAGCTTTTTAGGCACGCGATTTTGCGTGATAGCAAGGGCAAGCCCCTCTACTATGGCAGTTTTGCCAACTCCGGGCTCACCGAGTAAGATGGGGTTATTTTTCTTCCTGCGGCAGAGGATTTCACACATTCTTATAAGCTCATCATCGCGCTCGATGAGTGGGTCGATCTTCCCCTCTTTTGCTAGGGCGTTTAAATCTTTAGCGTAGGATTCTAGGGCTTTTTGGCGTTTGGGTGAGATCTCGCGCACTTGGCTTGGGATATGCTGCAAAATATCAAATCTTGTGATATTTGCCGCTCGAAGCAATCGCGCGCAGTAGCTGTCTTTCTCTTCGATAGCAAATGCCAAAAAGTCCCAAAGCTCGATTCTATCATCGCCAGATGACTTCATGTGTGCAATCATTGCTTCAAACACGCGATGAAGCGCTAGGGTTTCTTTAGGCACAGAGGTGTTGGTATTGGTGGGGATATGGCTTGTGATATAAGATCGCAGGGGCTGGGCAAGCTCTTGGACATTGACATCAGAGCAGAGCTGGAGAAATTCCTTGCCCTCTGGGTGTTCAAGCAGGCTTAAAAACACATGCTCGATTGTAAAATACTCATGCCGAAATCCCCTAGCAATCTCGAAAGCATTGTTAATGATTTCTTTAAAAATAGGGCTTGTCATAGGGATTCTGTGAAGACTTTGAGTGGGAATTGCGCTTTTTGGGCGGCTTGGATTGTTTCTTGGGCTTTTGTCTCGCCAATGTCGTATGGGTAGATTCCAGCAATTCCCTTGCCGTTGCTGTGGATCTCGGCGGTAATACTTTGGGCTTGCTGGAGTGATTTACCAAAAATACTCTGCAAGATTGCGACTACAAACCCGCAGTCTGTGTAGTTGTCATTGAGTAGCACGACTTGCACCATTTTTGGCATCTCGAGCTCGAGATTAGTGAGTGGTTTATGGGCTTGCTTGGATTCTGCTTGTGCCATGGTCGCTCCAGATGTGATTTAGCCAGGCATTGTAGCTAAATGTAGTAAAAGCAGCAATAAGCTTTTCGCATGACTTTTTGACTTTGTGGTCTTTGGTGTGGATCTGGTTGCGCGATAGCTGCTTTAGGGATCAATCTTTTCATGGTTGATTGCATGAGATAGATTCTGCTATCTCGTTGAGTTTGGCACTTGTGATGTGTAAATGCTTAAGATGACATGTGCTAGAATCCCGAGTTAGAATTCAAAGTAGTAAAGGAATGCAGATGAATTTGTTGTCACAACACAAACCTATGCGGTATAAAATCTATGAGAGAATGCTCATCTATGTGTTGCATAAGCTAGGAATAGGCACAGGTTGGAATTTCCAATTAAGCGGGGAGGAAGTTGCGTTTGAGTTTTTGTTTCGTCAAAATTCTCCGCTATGTGTGTTTGATGTGGGGGCGAATGTTGGTTCATATGCAAGCGCATGTTTAGCATATGCGGGGGGGGGGGAACTCTCCTAGATTCTAAAAATCGTTTAGAAATTCACTGCTTTGAACCCTCTGCTTTCACTTTTGCCAAACTTTCACAGACTCATGCAAACAACCCAGTGATTAGGCTTAATAACTGCGCACTTTCAAATCGTGAAGAAGAGGCGATCCTCTATTCTGATGGCGATGGATCTGGGCTTGCTAGTTTAACAAAAAGGCGACTTGATCATTTTGCAATAGACTTCAATAAGCAAGAAAACATCACGCTCACCACGCTTGATACCTATGCTATGACGCACAATATCGAGCACATACATTTGCTTAAGCTTGATGTTGAGGGACATGAGCTTGATGTGTTGCATGGTGGATTAGAGCTTTTTGATCAAGAAAAAATCGATATGGTAACATTTGAGTTTGGTGGGTGCAATATCGATACTCGCACATTTTTTCAAGACTTTTGGTATTTCTTTACGGAGAAAAACTTTCTAATTTTTCGTATATTGCCGCGAGGCAAGCTGCTACCGATAACATCTTATAAAGAAACCTATGAGCAATTTATCACAACAAACTATCTAGCTATACGGAAAGAAGTGCGAGATTCTAGCGTATTTTAGTAGCTTGTGTTTTAGGTAGTGTGGGGCTTGTTTAGCGCTTAAAGTAGTTGATGAGATAAATGCTAATGATAGCTAGAATCCCGCCAATAATGGTCGATAGGCTTGGGATCTCGCCCAGGAGCATATACGCAAATCCTAGCGAAAATATCGGCACAAGTAGCGCGTAGATCCCGCCCTCCACCACGCCTAGCACAAACAGGGCTTTATAGAAAATTGTCGTAGCAAACACCGTGCAAAACACCGCCGCCAGCGCCAAAAATGCGTAAAATGCCAGCGGCTTATCCACAAGCGCAGCTAAAAACATCACGCTAGATTCTGCCCCAACGCCCAGCATGCTAGAATCTGGCAAAAATAGTGCAGGAGAGAGTAGGGCACAAGTCATGAGGCTGGAGTAGAAGTTAAGCGTGATTGCATTTAGTGAATGTGTGGCTTTGCGCGAGGCGAGCATGAGTAGCGCCCAATCTAGCGCTGCGAGCATATAGATCATGTAAAATGCGCTAAAAATCGCGCGCATATTGCCGAAAAAGTCAATCAAAAACGCACATGCTAGCACACCAAGCGCTAGCCCAAAGTGCGCACTAACGCTAAGACTTTGGCGTGTGTAGGCGCTCCAAAGTAGGGCGGCGATAATGGGGGAGAGGACTTCGGTGATGACGCCCGCATGCCCAGAATCCCCATAAGGCATGCCTACATACATGAGATAGGAGTAGAGCGCATTTAGCGCACCTGTGAGCAGTAGGGGAATGCGTGCAGGTTTGGGGATAGAAAAAGGGATTTTAAAGCAAAGCATAAGCGGGATAAAACACACGCTCACCAGCACATAGCGCAAGCTTGCAATTTGCGCAGGCGAGCCATACGCTAGCAGCATTTTTGATAGAGGCCACACAAGTCCCCAGCCCATCATCGCTAGCACAAGCAAAATGCGCATAGCCGCTTCTCCGCTATTTTTGCGCAAATATGGCTAATTGTGCTAGCACCTCTGCTTGCTTTGCCTTGGCTTCTGCAAGTGCGGTGGCGTTGGACTCTAGGACTTCTTTTGGCGCGTTGGCTTTAAATTTCTCATTAGATTCTAGGGCTTGGAGCTTGGTGATTTCTTTTTCAAGTTTTAGATTCTGGTTGTTTAGGCGCGTGATGATGGGAGCTAGGTCAATGCCTTGCAATGGTAGATAGCTTTTGACTAGCGATCCAATATCTGCCACGCAGTCTTTATCTAGCCCATTTCGCGCCTTTGTATCCACGCATTCAATCGCGCCTACTTTAGCAAGCTTGCAAATCGCCTGCAATGCGGCAGGATTTAGCGGTATATCTGTGGCGATATAGGCAAGCTCAATGGGCTTGTTTGCTAGATCGATTAGGGCTTTCGCACGGCGCAAGGACACAATAGCATCTTTGATATATGCGTAATCCTGCTCTATCGCGCTATCTTGGGACACTTCGCTAGGGTAGCGCGTAATCATTATCGACTCGCTGGATTCTAGCTCGCTGCCGCGCAAGGTGTGGTAGAGCGATTCTGTGAGAAATGGCATATATGGGTGCAGCAGCTTCATCGCTTCTATCATCACGCTTCCAAGCTCGGCAATGGACTCCTTTTGCGCCTTTGCTAGCTCAATGCACCAATCACAAAACTCCCCCCACAAAAAGCGATACGCCACACTCGCGCCATCATTAAAGCGGTAGGATTCTAGCGCGGCTTTAAGATCTTTTGTCGCGCTATTTAGGCGCGATTTGGCGTAGCGACCAAGCGGCGTGTGGTAGGCGTTTAGCCCTGTGCGCTCTGTAAAGCCGCTGAAATGCTCGTCTTGTTGCTTGGCATAGAGTAGGAGAAACTGCGCGGCGTTATAGAGTTTATTAGCAAAATTTTTGGCAAGCTCTAGCTGGGATTTAGCTAGGCGCACATCTCGCCCCTGTGCGCAGGAATATGCTAGGGCAAAGCGCAGGGAATCCGCCCCAAACTCCTCTATCATCGCTAAAGGATCGATGACATTGCCCCTAGATTTACTCATCTTTTGCCCAAATTCATCACGCACAAGCGCGTGCAAATACACATCTCTAAAGGGCAGCTCCCCTAGCAGACTCTCCCCGCTAAAGAGCATTCTAGCCACCCAGAAAAAGAGAATATCAAAGCCTGTGATAAGCAAAGAGTTTGGATAAAAGCGCGCAAGATCAGTGGCGTTATACTGCTCCTTACACGCGCCGCCATTCCCCCAGCCAAGCGTGCTAAACGCCCACAGCCCCGAGCTAAACCAAGTATCTAGCACATCAGGGTCTTGCAGCACGCTAGAGTGGCATTTGGGGCAGATGGATTCACGCTCGTTTTTGCTAGCAAATATATGCCCACACGCGCTATTTTGGCAATACCACACCGGAATCCTATGCCCCCACCATAGCTGGCGTGAGATGCACCAAGGGCGGAGGTCGCGCATCCAAGCATTAAAATTATTCAACCACTGCGGCGGGTGGAAACGCGCTTGAGCGTGGGGCGATTCAGCTTTTGGGCTAGAATCGTGGATTTCATCGCCGCACTGCGTCGATAGACCCCCAAGTCTTATCTCCTTGCGCGGCTCGAAAAGCCCCGATTCTAGCTCCAAAATCTTAGAATCGCTTGGGCTTTTACTAGAATCTAGGTTTGCTCGTGCTTGCGGCGTGTTGAGAATTGGGGCGTTTTGGGTAAAAATCCTAGAATCCTGTGCGGAGTTGGCTAGAGTTGTGGCGGTGCTAGAATCCTCGTTTGGCGTTGGCTTTGCCGCGCTTTTTGTGGATTCTGGGGCAGTATCCGCGCGGCAGGATTTTTGAGCTAAAAATGGGGCTTTGCAAGGCAAGTCAAGGGAGTTACCTTGAGCGGTAATGACCGCAGGCTCGCCGCCGCAATCGCCATTTTTAGCCAAAAAGCCAACGCGATCCCCCAAAGCTGAATCCCTTTTTTGTAAATTAACTTTTTCTATCGTGCTTGCGGCTATCCCCTCACCAATAAACCACTGCCTAGAAACATAAGGCTCTATCACATTCCCACAGCGATAGCACACGCCCACTTGATTGCTATAAGGCTGTATTTTCTCCACCGCGCCTGCTTGCTGCAGTGCCTCCACAATATCCGCCCTAGCTTCTAACCTATCTCGCCCAGCAAAGCCCAGCGCGTAGTCATTTAGCACGCCTTTTTCATCAAAGATGACAATGGATTCTAGCGCGTGTGCCTTGCCTACGGCATAGTCGTTTATATCGTGCGCGGGCGTTACTTTCACCACCCCTGTGCCAAACTCCATATCCACTGCGTTATCGGCGATTATGGGGACCTCTCTGCCTACCAAAGGCAGCCGCACGCACTTGCCAAGCAAATGTGTATAGCGCGTATCTTGTGGATTTATCATCACCGCGCTATCGCCCAAAAATGTCTCCGGGCGCGTGGTAGCCACAATCAGCACTTCATTAGAATCCACCACAGGATAGCGCAGGTGGTATAAATGCGTCTCTTGCTCCTTATACTCCACTTCAATGTCTGAGAGCGCGCCATCTTTGACACACCAATTCACCATATAATCCCCCTGATAAATTAGCCCCCTTTCATACCACGCCACAAAGGCTTCTCTCACGGCATTTTGCAGCCCAGAGTCCATCGTAAAGCGCAGGCGCGACCACGCTGGGCTAATGCCTAGGGCTTGCATTTGCTCAACTATCTTGCCCCCGGATTCTTCCTTCCACTGCCATACGCGCTTGATAAACTCCTCTCGCCCAAGTGTCTCCTTGCTTAGTCCTTGCGCTAAAAGCTGCTTTTCTACGACATTTTGCGTGGCAATGCCTGCGTGATCGAGTCCGGGCTGATAGAGTGTGGCAAAGCCATCCATCCGCTTAAATCGCGTGATGATGTCTTGCAGCGTGAAAGTAAGCGCGTGCCCTATGTGTAGCACGCCTGTTACATTGGGTGGGGGCATCATTAGGGCAAAAGTTTTATCGCTCTTAGCGATATTGGCGTTGCCCTCTATTTCAAAATACCCACGCTCTTTACAAATGCGATAAATGCGCTGCTCTATGGATTTGGGATCATAGCTCATTAGAATCCTTTATTGTGGTGCTTGGGGCAAGGCTGCGTGCTAGGGACTTAAACCGCTCTCCGCGCTCTTTGTAGGAGGAGAATTGATCGAGGCTGGCGGCGGCAGGGGAGAGGAGGCAGACGAAGTCTTGGCTTGGCTTGGGCGTTGGCTTTTGCGCTTGTGGCGATTCAGCTTTTAGCGAAAAATGCGGGAGCGGCGAAAAATCCCTGCGGTCATTACCGCTAAGGTAACTCCCTTGTGATTTTCCTTGCAACCCACATTTTTCATCTAAAATCTTAGAATCGCTCGGGTTTTTACTAGAATCTAGGTTTGCTCGTGCTTGCGGCGTGTTGAGAATTGGGGCGTTTTGAGAAAACACATTTGAGTCTTTGCTCTTTAAACTCCTAGAATCCTGTGCGGAGTTGGCTAGAGTTTGGGCTTCATTACTAGAATCCACTTTTTCACCAATCGCGTTTTTTTCGTCATTGCGAGCGGTGCTTGCACCGCGTGGCGATCCATTTTGGGCGTGTTTAAAAGTGGATTCTAGGTTTTTACAATCCTGCCGCCTAGTTGCTTGGCTAGAAAACACACTTTCAGCCTCTGCGTTCTGCGGCTCGCTTAGATTTTGAGCATTACTAGAATCCACTTTTTCACCAATCGCGTTTTTTCCGTCATTGCGAGCAAGCGCGTTAGCGGTTGCGTGGCAATCCATAAATCCTGCGATTATCGCCCAAATCTTTTCCATAGCGCAATCCAGCGTGCCGCATTTATGCGCTCTGACACTATGGCGTGCGGCGAGATCTAGGAGCTTTGGCTCATTGCTACCGATAGTGAAGATCTCCACGCGCTTAAGCCCTGCTAGCAGCGTGAAAATCTCACTGCAATCCGCCCCTTTATCATCACCCCCTAGGATCAAAAACAATGTGCGATCCTTATAGCGCGTAATCGCCTGTAAAGTCGCATCAGTATTTGTGCCTTTGGAGTCATCGACAAAGAGCCATTCCGCCCCAAACGCGCGGACATAAAACTCCTCCATACGATGTGCGCCGATTGTGAAGCTAGCAAGCGTGGGGAGAAAAGTAGCAGTAGTGATATGGGGACATTGGCGCGACAAAGCAAACGCGCAGCAAAGCGCGATATACGCATCAAGCAAAAATGGCTCAAAAAAGGGCAGAGAATCTAGGGCTTTTTCATCTCCTAGCCCATTTTTAAGCAAATACGCACGCAAATCGCTAGAATCCGCATAGTAAATCATCTCCCCTGCAAACTCCTTACACAAGCGATGATCGCGCAAAGCACTAGGCACAATCGCCACGCTATCAACCCCCATTCGCGCCAGCGGAGAGAGCTTATCGCATACATAGTTTTCAAAGCCATTGTGCCAGCTGATGTGATCAGGGCTTAGGGGCAAAAGCGCGTAGATACTAGGCGTGGCGGTCCTTGTGTAGTGCAGGGCAAAGGAGCTAGTCTCTAGGATCCACAAGGGCGCGTTTTGCTCATAGAGTGTGATAAGCGGTGTGCCGATGTTACCCCCAGCGCGTGCGCCAAAGGGGGAGAGGATGGATTCTAGCATTTGGGTGGTGGTAGTCTTGCCATTAGTTCCACTTACCCATATTTGTGTGTGGGGCGATTCAGCTTTTGGGCTAGAATCGTGGATTTCATCGCCGCACTGCGTCGATAGACCTCCAAGTCTTATCTCCTTGCGCGGCTTGAAAAGCCCCGATTCTAGCTCCAAAATCTTAGAATCGCTGGGGCTTTTTTGGGGCGTTGGCTTTTCTAAAGAAACTGCGCTTCGCTTGTTTTGGGCTAAAAATGGCGATTGCTGCGGCGAGTCTGCAGTTACGCACGCCCAAGTGCGCGCCTTTGACTCGCCTTGCAAAGCCCCATTTTTATCTCCAAAATCCTGCCGCCTAGTTGCGTTTTGAGAAAACACATTTTCAGCCTCTGCGTTCTGCGGCTCGCTTAGATTTTTGGCGTTTTGGGTAAAAATCCTAGAATCCTGTGCGGATTCGCTTAGAGTTGCGGTGGTGCTAGAATCCACTTTTTGCGATTGTTGTGCGTTTTGCTCAAAAGTGGATTCTTTGGTGTGGTTTGTGGATTGCCACGCTTTGTCTTGCGCCAAAGCTCGCAATGACAGAGAAGCTTGATTTTCTTCTTCTAGGATTCTAGGAGTTATGCTTGTTTGTTTATCAATCTTGGCACAGGATTCTAGGATTTGCGATGAGAAATCTTTGCTTTGCGAGCGCGTGCAAGGGCGCATACTTGAGGTATGTAACCGCCGCGCGCGCGATGCAATCAAAGATTTATCGCGCAAAGCCGAATCCACCAAAGAAGCTAAATCTCCACACAACGACCAGATGAAGTCGTATTCACTTATCGCATTCCTCGCCCCCCCAAAATACCTATGATCTGGCGGAATCCCCGGGCTTAGAATCTCTAGCGCACTAGATTCTGCGCAAAACTCCCTAGAATCTAGCAAGATATTCTCCACATCGCCCCCACCGCTAGAATCCGCAT
This sequence comes from uncultured Helicobacter sp., assembly GCF_937906905.1. Taxonomy (GTDB): domain Bacteria; phylum Campylobacterota; class Campylobacteria; order Campylobacterales; family Helicobacteraceae; genus Helicobacter_B. The sequence continues at coordinate 100,276 of NZ_CALERY010000003.1, forward strand.
TTTTCATCTCCAGCCCTTTCCCCTCTGGCTTATCATCATAAATCGCGCAAGCCTTCCCCAATGCGTTCAAAAACGCCACAATCGGCTTGGTCGTAACGCCATAGCCCAAAATACTAATAGAAGGGCGGCTAGTGGGCGAGCTAGATTCTAGGGCGTGAGCGATGGCAGCGGCTTGAAGCTCTTTAGGCAGTGGCTCTAGCATACTCGCTCCTAGCGCACTTTCAGGCTTAGGAGCGCGATTAGGTTTGAGAGCAGCGCGATAATCCAAAAGCGCACGATGATTTTGTTCTCCGCCCAGCCCTTTTGCTCGAAGTGGTGGTGGATAGGTGCCATAAGAAACACGCGCTTTTTGCGCATTTTGTAGCTGCCAATTTGCAGCATCACAGAGAGCGTCTCAATCACAAAAATTAGCCCAATGAGTAGCAGCAGCACTTCATTATTTGACACAATCGCCATATACGCCATAAAGCCGCCAATGCTTAAGCTCCCACTATCGCCCATAAAGACTTGGGCAGGGTGGCAGTTATACCACAGGAAGCCTAGCAGCGCGCCTATCATCGCCACGCCCACGATCATAAGCTCCCCAGCATTCACCACGGGCAAGAAGAGATACCGCCCAAACTCCACATTCCCAGCAAGATACACAAACACGCATAGTGTGCCAAGCGCGAAGATAGAAGGCACACACGCCAAGCCATCAAGCCCATCGGTGATATTGACTGCGTTTGTTGTCGCTAGAAAGACGAGAATCCAAAAGGCAATCATAAGCGCAGGATACGCACTAAGGGAAAAAAGGGGCTTTTTCATAAAAGGGAGATAAAAATCACCGCTTAAATGCGCCCCGTAATGCAGCCCAAGACTAATCCCAAATGCTGCTAGCAGCAGTAGCAGCATTTTTGCCCTAGCACTCATACCGGCATTGGATTTTCTAGCGATTTTCATATAGTCATCACGCGCACCAATAAGCCCAAAAACTACCATCGTTACCACGCCTAGCACGGCAAAGAGATTGCTAAGCTGGATACACAAAAGCGCGGCGATAGTCGCAGAGATGATAAACACGCTCCCGCCCATTGTGGGGGTGTTCGTTTTGCCTTGATGTGCTGGGACATAGCTGGAGATAGGCTGATTTGCCTTGCGTGCCTTAGCCCATAGGATAAAAAATGGCATACACCACGCGCACAACACAAACGCGACAAAAAAGCTCACCCCTGCGCGGAAAGTAAGGTATTTGAAAATATTTATATCAAAATACGAGTAGAGATAATACAGCACACACACTCCTTAACACAGCTGCCGCAAACCGCAGCCCACACAAGCCTAAAATAAAGCGCAAATTATAGTAGTTTTACCTTAAAAAGTGTAGAATGCGCGATTTTAGCAGCTACCTAGAATCGCAATCTATACGCTATCAAACAAGAATCAAACAAGGAGCATTTGTGCCCATCAAGCCCCTAGAATCTAGCGCGTTTAAGACCACCGCGCTGTATATAAGCCTAGCACTTGTAATCACTAGTATTGCGATTTTGCCTTTTTCTTACTCTGTTATTTCTATCAAGCTCCCTGTCAATTTGCTCTTTATCGCGCTTGGGGTGCTTGCGCTTGGATTTTGGCGCGAGTATAGGGAGCTTGCGTGCGATGTGCGTAAGATATGGTTCGCGCTTGTGTGCTTGCTTGTGGTGGTTGTTATGGCGTATATCTCGCTCTTTTGGGCGGTGGATTCTAGGGCGACTTTGCAGGCGATTCGGCAGTATCTGCTAGAGCCTAGCGTGTTTCTTGTGCTTGGCTTTTTGCTCACCACAAGGCTTGATGAAAGGGGGTTAAGACTGCTGCTTATAGGGCTTTGCCTAGCACTAAGCTACCACCCCATTGCTACACTATGGGATTTTTTTGCTTCTGCGCAATTTAAAGAAAATGGCTTTGCCATTATGGGCTATTATCGTGCGATGAGCCACCTTTTTCACACGCCGCATGCCACGCTTTATGCCTTTTGGCTTGCTTTAGGGTTTTGTATCACACTTGCTTTCGTGGTATATGCTAGAGGCTTAGGCAGGATATTAGCTTTCATCGCGCTTGTGGTGATATTTTTTAGCTCTTTGGCAAATGGCAGCCGATTTTTAGTCCTTACTTGTTGCTTTTGCTTGCTATTACCTTTTATTCTGCTTTCCTATAAGCATAAAGCTAAAATCCTGCTAAGTGTGGGCTTGTTGGTGTGTATCGCTAGCTTTGGGGCATATTTCTTTAGCGATAAGCTCAATCCGCGCTTTAATGTAAAAAATATGATTGATAATTTCCGTATCGTGTGGAGCTACTATCCCGCAGAAATGGGGCGATTTAGCCCAGATTGTTATACATACTTAGATTGCTCGGTGTATTCCAAACAAGAAGATGAAAATTCTAAGCATATCCGCTATGAAGAAAGCTCGCTTTCAAGAATTGCTGCTATGAAAAGTGGGCTAACAATCGCTTCGCTTAACCCCTTTATCCCTCACGGATTTGGCTCGCTTAGTGAGCTTATGAAAAATCTTAGTGCAAATTATGAGGAAAAGCTCCTGCCTTATCGCTACTTACCTATCAATGGCGTGCGATCTCCTATGTCTCACATTCATCATCAGTGGATTTCTTTCCTTTGTGAGACAAGTATCATAGGGCTAGTGGCTATCTCGCTATTTTTTATATATTTTCTCGCGCAAACACAAAAGGCTCTTATATGCTCTACAAGCACGACAGCAAGCATAATCATTCTAAGCTTGGGGTGCTTTGTCGGTGCGCTGATGTTTATGTTTAACTTTGACATTATGCTGTGGCGAGAAGAGAATCTAGCGACTTTTATCTTGCTTGGTATTTTGCTTGGGGTGTGCTATGGCAAACGCTAGCCCCCTAGTCTCTGTGATAATCCCTATCTACAATGTAGAATCCTATCTCCCGCAGTGCCTAGACTCTGTGCTAGCACAGAGCTATGAGAACCTAGAAATTCTGCTTATCAACGATGGCAGCACGGATTCTAGTGGAGCGATCGCCAAAGCCTATGCAGACAAAGACCCTAGAATCCACCTTTTTACCCAAGCAAATGCAGGGCAGAGTGCCGCGCGTAATCTTGGGCTAGAACACGCGCAGGGCGAGTATGTGTCCTTTATCGATAGTGATGACTATATCGATAGGGACTTTATCAAAGAGCTTTTTGATCATGCTTGCAAAACTGCTCGCACAACTATCCAAACAAATTTTTTATTGTTTGGGGAAGAGTTTTCCCAAATTGAAGCAGATTTTTTTTCAAAAAAGCAGCTAGATTTTACACTCGCACCACAAACAATCCAATACCTTTCTTTTTATGGTGTGAGCACACTTTTTAGGCGAGAGATTATTGAGAAATGGGGCATAAGATTCCCACTAAATCGAAGCAATGCAGAGGATTCATCATTTCTATATCGTTATGTTTGTTTTGCGCCAGATATTAGCTTGATTTATGGTAGCGCATACCACTATCGTCAAAGCCCAACCACAGCAACAGGCAAAATACGACAAAGTCGCCAGATTCCGCTCGAGCCGATTGATACTTTTGTAGAAATTTATAAATGGTATAAGCAATATAACTGCCTTTTGTTGTATGGCTTGCCATTCAAGCTGCTTTATAGCTTTGATAATCATGCTGGTAATGTTACAGATTATATCCATCGGGTGCAATCTTGTGTAGCAGGACTCGATATACCAGAAGAAATCATTAAGCAAGACAAAAAAATGCAGCAATTTATGCAAGCAAAAGATAGCAAAGATTTTTTCCTCAAGCGTTACTTGGATTCTGCGCGTGGATTTAGGCGGTATTTCCGCCTACGCATTAAGCCAAAGGATAGAGAAGCACTTTTTGTCTGCTTTGGTCGCGTGATATTTTATTACAGAAAGGAGCAATGATGAGATTCCACCTACTTCGCAACCCACTTTTCAAAGACCGCTATATCCGCCATAATAAAAATATGGCGCTTTATGCCCAAAAGCTACGGGATTCTAACGGGGGGGGGGGGGGAGCAAAGTAGCTGCCCATCTATGCTGGCGCGATTCAAGCGTGAGATTCTCCGCACATTTGGCACTTCGTGGTATCGCCTGCGATTTTTACTAGGGAAAGTAGATGTCCCACAGATAGAGATTGTCCTAACGACTAAATGCACGCTTCGCTGTGAGTCTTGCGCAAACTTAATGCAGTATTTTTCTAGCGAGCAGCAGTTTGCTACGGATTTTGCCCATATCAAGCCCGATCTCGATAGACTCCTAGCACAGGTGGATTCTATATCGCTTTTTAGTATCTTAGGCGGAGAGCCGCTACTTTTCAAAGAGCTGCCACAGCTTATAAACTATCTCACAAAAGAGCCAAAAATCAAAGCAGTAGAGCTAATTACCAATGCTACAATCCCTTTTAAAGACGAGCTGCTACAATGCTTACAGCACCCTAAAGTGCGTGTAGCTATGAGTGATTATAGCTCCAATCAAGCCCTTGCAAAAACTTTGCACCAGCAAGACATCATAAAATCTTTACAATCCTATGGGGTCAATTATATTGTGCGTGATTCTGCAGCTGTGTGGAAAGATATAGGCAAAATCTACAAGCGCAACCGCTCCCAAGAAGATATTAGAAAAAACTATCTCGCGTGTAAAATGCCTTGCGTAAGCCTGCTCTGCCACGACAAAGACAAGCCAAGTCAGGCGACCATAAGCGTCTGCCCTATCGCTTCTGCATTGACAAAGCTCCATAATATCGATGAGTTTGAAGGGGATTTTGTCCGTGTGGATTCTAAAAATTTTAGAGAAGACATTGTGCGATTCTATGCGCAAGACTACTATAAAGCCTGCGACTACTGCCCAAACAAATGGGAGCAAGCCAAGCCTATCCCCCCAGCTATCCAAACAGACCAAACCCTAAGCTTAACTCCCTAAATCTCTATCCTAAATAGCCCTGCTTGCTCTGCAAGCTCTATACTCTACCTTAAGAGTGCCTATTTCGCGCCAATTGCGGCGCGGCAGTATCAAAAAAAAAAAAAACGCGCTATAATTCCCCCCAAATTCCCATACACGCGATACTTTAAGGACATATTATGCTAGAGAGCGCCCATAGCCCAGCCAAGCCCCAAGAATCCACACCCCTAATCCTTGTGTGCTACCATAAATTCTCTACACCCATCATCGCTAGCGAGATCCTGCGCCCCATTATCGTCGGCGCGGCAAATATGGGAGAGGGAGCAAAAGCCCTGCAAGAGAAGCTAGAATCTAAACTGCCTAAAAATTTGCGATTAGAGGGGGGAAAGCAGATTTTGCTAGATTCTAGCGGCGATAATATCTCCCACCTAAACCCCCACTTCTGCGAGCTTACGGCGATGTATTGGGCGTGGAAAAATGTGGATTCTAGCTATTATGGGCTGTTTCACTACCGCAGGATTTTAGATTTAAGCGAGCAAGCCTTAAAAGCTCCGCCAAGCCTAGAGCCTACCCAAGTCAATGCCAAGAAAAAATGGAGGGCAAGTGCGTTTGGATATGCAAAAGAGCGCGTAGATGAGCTACTAGCTCACTATGACATTATCCTGCCCCAGAGATATATCGATCGCACAGATAACCTAGACTTTAGTGATATGACACTCTATGACATTTACGCCAAATACCACTACGCAAAGGATTTAGACAGGATCATCGAGCTTATCAAATCTCGCCACCCAGAAATGCAAGCCGCGCTAGAAAAAGTGCTTTTCACCAAGCCTCCTAGGTGGCATATCGCCAATATGTTTATAATGCGTAAAGAGTTGTATTTCGCGTATTGTGAGTGGCTGTTTCCACTGCTTTTTGCGCTTGAAGCAGAAATTGATATAAGCAGCTATGATTCTTACCAAGCCAGAATCTATGGCTTCCTAGCCGAGCGGATCTTTAACATCTGGCTTGAGTATCAACGCCAAACAACGCAGCCTAGAATCCTAGAAGCACCGATGATCCTTTTTATGCACAAAAAGCCCCTAATCGGCTGGGAGATAAACGAAAAATACAAGCGATTTTACTTTTTTGGGCTGCGTTTGTATAAAGCCCCCATTAAGCCTGCGCTAGATAACAAGGAGCAAATGTGAGAAATCTCATCATCGGCGCAGGGCTTAGCGGACTTGTGCTAGCAGAGCGGCTAGCAAATGATAGGGGCGAAGAAGTTCTACTCATCGATAGGCGCGATCACATCGGCGGGAATTGTGCGGATAAGGATTGGGGTGGGATTTTGGTGCATAGCTATGGGGCGCATATTTTCCATACCAAAAGCCCTGAAGTGTGGGAGTATATCACGCGCTTTGCTCTTTTCTACCCCTATATGCACAAGGTCTTTGGGCTAGTGCAAGGGCAGCTAATCCCAATCCCTTTCAATCTCAACGCCTTGAACGCCATTTTCCCCCACTCTCAAGCACAAGAGCTAGAATCCACTTTATTACGCACCTTTGGCTTTGGCTCTAGGGTGAGTATTTTAGAGCTAAGGAAGCATAAAGATTTAGAGACAATCGCAGAGTTTATCTATGAAAATATCTTTTATCACTACACTTTGAAGCAGTGGCAGTGCAACCCTGAAGAGCTAGACCCTAGCGTGTTTGAGCGCGTGCCAATCATCATCGCTAAAGATGATCGCTACTTCCCAGCCGACCCATATCAAGGCATACCATTAGAGGGATATAGCGCGGCGTTTGCCAAGATGATTACAAGCAAGCGCATAGAAGTGCGGCTTGGCATAGAGTTTGCCGAGCTAGAATCTAGCGGAGTGGATATAGATAGCTTTGATAGAGTGTTTTATAGCGGGGCGATTGATGAGTATTTTGGCTATAAATTTGGCGAGCTGTCCTACCGCAGCCTAGAGCTAAAGACACTGCGTTTAGAGAGAGAGTATTTTGGCAGCAGCTCTGTCATCAACTACCCTAAAAACTACGACTTCACGCGCATAATCGAGCATAAATACTTCCTAGATACCAAAGCCCCTCACACCATCATCACCTATGAATACCCCAAAAAGTGGCGACTCGGCGATGAGCGATACTACCCCCTGCCCACCCAAGCCGCCAAAGCCGCCTATGAAGCCTACGCTAAAGAAGCCAAAAAGCTTAAAAATGTCTTTTTCATCGGGCGTTTGGGGGCTTACCAATACTACGATATGGACAAGGCGATAGAAGAGGCACTAAGGCTATATAAAAGCTTGTAGGCTGTTTTGGGCGTAGGGGGATTTGGCTGTTGTGAAAAGCTGGGGGGCGTGATTTATCGCAAAATCCCGCACACTTCTCTTGTGTATGTTCTTGCCTAGCTCTTGTTATTTTCTCATCTATCTTTTTGTGGCAAGTAAGCGCTTGGTATAGTCATGCTTTGGCGTATTAAACACTTTTTCAAGTCTGCCTTGCTCGATCACCCGCCCAGAATCCACCACCAGCACCTCCGCACACATCGCCCTAATCACATCTAAATCATGGCTAATCATCACATAGCTAAGAGAGTGTTTATGCTGGAGCTGCTGCAAAAGGGTGATAATTTCCTTTTGTGTGGTTTTATCTAGAGCGCTGGTTGGCTCATCGAGAAGCAGGATTTTCGCGCCACTTGCAAGCGCCCTGGCGATACACACTCGCTGCGCCTCCCCACCACTAAGATCTTGCGTATAGCGGTAGAGAAACCGCGCCCCAAGCCCCACACTCTCTAGCAGCGCGATAATATCTTGCGCGAGGTTTGGGCATGTGGGATTCTGTGAGATTTGAGTGCTTGGGCTTGTTGGGGCAGGATTGTGGCGAGATGTTTTTGCCCTATGTGCTGCATGTAGTGCCTCTTGCAAAATCTCTAGCACGCACATGCGTGGATTGAGCGCGAGCAAGGGGTCTTGGAAAACAATTTGCACGCAGCGGATAAACTCTCTGTCGCGCTTGCTGCTTGTGTAGATTTTGCTGTCGTTATTGGTGCTAGCTATGCGTAGCTCTCCGCTACTAGATTCTAGCCCTAGGATACCAAGCGCTAGGCTGGATTTCCCGCTACCGCTTGCGCCGATAATCCCCAGCGAGCTTTTAGCACAAAGCGCAAAATCTACGCCACTAATCGCGGCAGTGCGCTTGGTGAAAAGCCCATTATGCGTGTGATAGACGCTAAAGTCTCGCACGCTCATAGCTGGTGTGTGGGCGTTTGATTCTAGCTGGGCTTTGGGGAGATCTAGGGCATTTAGTAGCATTTTGGTATAGGGGTGGAGTGTGTCGGGCTCACCCACAGATTGTTGCCCAAACTGCTTAAAAATCGCATTGGTCTGTGTATCGACTATGCGACCATCTTTCATGACATACACGCGCTTGGCAAATCGTTCCACAAGTGCCAAATCATGGCTGATAAAGATAATCGCCACATCGGCAAAAGAGTCTAAAAGCTCTAAAATCTGGCGCTGGATATGCGCATCTAGTGCAGTAGTAGGCTCATCGCAGATGAGAATCTGCGGGCGTAGCATACTCATCATCGCAATGCACACTCGCTGTGCTTCTCCGCCGCTTAGCCTGTGGGGCAGGCGAGATTTGATCGCTGGCTCTAGCCCCACGCTACGCAGCGCCTCATCGACTTTCTCTCTGCGTGCTTGGCGTTTGAGATGTGGTGCGTGGAGAAGAAGCATTTCTTCAAGCTGCTTTTGCACAGGGTGTAGGGGGTTAAGCGCGAGCTTGGGAGACTGCGGGATATAGGCGATTGTCTTAGCACGAAGGTTTCGCCAAATCCTAGAATCTACTTTCATATTTTCTAGGCAGATTTGTGTGCCAGCGAGCGTGATTTTGCCTGTGGTGGATTCTGGCGCAATGAGCCCTAGCAGCAGCTTGGCAAGCAGGCTTTTCCCGCTCCCGCTCTCGCCGATGATTGCCACGCGATCGCGCGCAAAAACCTCCAAGCCCACATTCTCTAGGGCGAACTCCCCAAAGTGCGCGCAAATACCTTGCGCGCGCAGCAGTGGGAGCTGCGCGTTTGGGGACTTCGGCAGGCTAGGTTGTGGCGGCTTAGATTCTGGCAAGTATGCCATACTAGAATCCAGCGCCAAATCCACATCGTGCGTCATGGCAAGGACTTTGGCACTAGGGCATCACGCACGCCCTCGCCGATGAAGCAGAGTGCGGAGAGTAGGAGTGCTATGGAGATAAAGCCGCTTATAGCAAGGTGCGGGGAGGCGAGATTGTTTTTACCCTGCTCAAGTAGCTCGCCTAGACTCGCACTCCCCACCGGCATGCCAAACCCAAGGAAATCTAGCGTGATAAGCGTGCTAATCGAGCCTACCATAAGAAATGGCACATACGCGATTGTGGCGATACAAGCATTTGGCAGTATGTGTGCAAACATCACGCGCCAGTCGCTCATGCCAAGTGCTTTGGCGGCTTTGACATAGGTGGCATTGCGCACCTTGAGAAACTCTGCGCGCACAATTGTGCTAAGTGTGATCCAGCTAAATGCTAGCACAATCCCTAGAATCCACCAAAAGCTTGGGTTGATAAAGCTTGAAAGAATGATAAGGAGAAAGAGTAGCGGGATACTCGCATAAATCTCCACACCCCGCTGACCTAGCAGATCGATAAATCCACCATAATACCCTTGCACTCCGCCGATGAGAATCCCAAGCACCACACTACACACACTAAGCACAATCCCAAACACAATGCTCACGCGCATGCCATAGAGTAGGCGTGCAGCGACATCGCGAGCTTGATCATCTGTGCCTAGCCAGTGCGCGGAATCTGGCGGTGTAGGCGCAGGCGAGTGCAGATCAAGCACGATTGTGTCATAGCTATACGGGATAGGTGCGCGCAGGACAAATGAATCTGCTAGCAGGGATTTCATATAGGGGTCGTTGTAGTCTGGCTCGGTGAAGAAATCCCCGCCAAATGCGCTCTCTGGGTAGGAATTGAGTATGGGGAAAAATAGCGTGCCTTGATGATAGATAAGCAGGGGTTTGTGGTTGGCGATGAGGTTTGCTCCAAGCGATAGCGCGAGTAGGAAGCAGAAAATATAGAGCGAGATTCTCGCGCGTGTATTTGCCTTGAATACTCTCCAGCGCGCATGCCAAAGTGAGCGCCGCAGTGAGCGTAGGCTTTGCACATGGCTTGCTGGGGGCGAAATGTGCGGTGGGCAGGACTCTTGCGCGCAAGTGTGCTTCATGGCTCTAGTGGCGCACGATCGTCGGTGTGGCGTGGAGCTTGTCGATGAGCAGCTCTTTTTCCATGGCTGCTATCATGGAATCCACCGCTTTAGAATCCTTTTGCGCAGAATCTTGTAGCAAATAGCGTGCAATCTCTAGCGCGAAAAATGGCGCACTCGCGGGACCAGCACCAGTGATTTGGCGATGTTGCACGACCACACTTGCGTGCTGATTGTAGTGCGCGCCATTGTTGCTGGCAGTGCTACATGCGCTATGGCAGCTTGGGTAGCAGGCGAACTCTCCGCTAAGCACCCCAGCAGTATCTAGCACAATAGGTGAAGCACAAATCGCAGCTAGCAGCTTGCCCTGCGCGCTAAACTCACGCAGTAGTTTTTTGAGCTGTGTGCAAGCGCGGAGATTTTCCATGCCTTGCGCACCACCTGGAAGCGCGATTCCATCGCAAGCTTCAAGCTCTTTGGCGTGTAAGTCGGCTAGGCTTTTTGGCGCGATGATTTCTATCCCATGTGCGCCTGTATATGCGCGTTTCCCAGCAACTCCTGCTAGCAGCACCTCCACCCCACAGCGACACAGGATATCAATAATGCTAATGCACTCGATTTCTTCAAATCCATCGGCTAGAGGGACTAGAATCTGTTTTTGACTAGCTTGCATGAGAATCCTTTAGTGTAAGAGATAGGATTGTTATGGAATGTTTGCTTGCGCGGTGGTTTGCGTTTTAGGGCAGATCAAATATCAACACTTCATTGCTAGAATCTAAACCTTTGAGAGTGAAGCTAGATTCTGCGCAGCACATCACGCCATCGCTTGTTTCTATGACAAAGGGCTTGGTTTGGCTAGATTCTATCTCTAGTTTGCCACGCACCACTTGGATATACGCCCTCCTACTATTTTCTTTGCCACTTTCAAAGCTAAAAGTCTCACTCGCAATATCCCTATACAGCCATAACCGCATATCTTGATAGACTTTTAGAGAATCTTGCTCGGCGTTTGGGGAGAGAATAAGCGTTTTATTTTGACTTTTGTCGAACGCTTTTTGCTCATATCGTGGGGTAATACCTAGCTCATTTGGCTGAATCCATATTTGATAAAAATGCAACGGCTCATCTAAAAGATTAAACTCTGAATGCGTGATACCACTGCCTGCACTCATTATTTGAAACTCCCCGCTTGGCACACGCTCTTCATTGCCCATACTATCTTTATGCGCGATGCTCCCACTTAGCACATAAGTCAAAATCTCCATATCCTTATGCGAATGCGTCCCAAAGCCTTGGCTTGGCTCTACTCTGTCTTCATTGATGACGCGCAACGCACTAAATCCCATAAATCTCTCATCATAATACCCTGCAAACGAAAAGCTATGATAGGTATCAAGCCAGCCGTGATTAAAATGCCCTCGCTCATTTGCCTTGCGTAGTGTTAGCATACGAACTCCTTTGGATTAAAGTGTAGTATTATCAAAATGATGGTGCAAATCTTTAGAGAGTGCGCTCATAAAGAGTGGGCTATATGGTGTTTTGTCCGCTATTACTGCGCAAAAGTGTAGCATATCTTTTTGCTGTGCAATACACTCAAGGCAGAGTTTTAGAATCTGTGAGGCATGGTCTTTTGGGATATGTTTTGGAGCGTGGCTTGGCGAGGTGAAGTGCTTGTGGATTCTATGCACAAGCGTTTTGTTTGTGATTTCTAAAATCATAGAATCTATGGGCATTTTCACAAACATCAAATTTTCTTGTGGCTGAAGCGAAATATATGTGCTATCAACGCCAAAGATTTTGGTGCTATATGAATCAAAGAGATATAAGCTTTTGTTGTAGTTGTCTTCTAAGCTCTCCAGCATTAGCTCAAGCACGCTTATGCGCTGGGCTTTTGTGTAAAAATTGCCAATAGGGGAAAAAGCAAAGCGCAGTAAGGATTCTATGCTATACCATTCCACACTTTCAAAGCCGTGCTCTAGCATTAGCTCATAGCGTTTTATGCGCAAAGCTTGCGCGTGGATAGAGTTGCCAAACTTGTAGGGAAAGGTAACAATTTTATCGCGATAGGCTGGGGAAGGGAAGCGCGGGTGAATGACGAAGCGGCGTTTGGATTCTCGCTCCAAGATGTATTCTAAGCTCCCTTCATAACCTTTGTCTATGATTGTTATCTCGCTTTGTGGCAGGGCGTTTAGCAGGGAGAGAAACTCATCTTTTTCACAATCTTGCTCCCAAATCCTGCCAGGGTAGCGGAAAAATGTAGAAATAGCTTGGCACACTTCTAGGGGCGGTGCTTTGGCGACACTTTTATCAATCCACGAAGTGAGCGTGCGTCTATCCTTGCCGATGATTTGGGCGAATTTACTTACGCTTAGCCCACTGCGCTCATAAATGATGAGCAAGCGATCTAAAATACTCAATGCCATAACTCGCCTTTGCACAATTTTTATACAAGATCGCAAAATATGTGCAGATTCTACAAAAAAAGAGCAAAAATTGTGCAAAGAAAATAGCCATAACTTATGTAGAATGGATTCCGTAGTAGCAAATGGGATTGCTATAAATCAAGCAAAACTAGCTTGGATAGGCAACCCAAATCCACCAGAATCTAAAGGAGCGACTATGAATGTATATGCGTTATATAGCCAAAAGCTAACCACCGCGCAAAAAGCAGTGAGTATCGTAAAATCTGGCGATTGGGTGGATTATGGCTGGGCGGTAACTACGCCTGTGGCATTGGATAAAGCGCTTAGTGAGCGAATCACACAGCTACAAGATATCAAGCTGCGTGGCGGAGTGCTAGTGCAAATGCCAGAAGTTTTTAAAGTCGATACAGAGGGCAAACATGCTTCATGGCACACTTGGCATGCTAGCGGGATTGGGCGCAAGCTCATTGATCAAGGGCTGGGATTTTATATCCCTATGCGCTACTCTGAGCTTCCTCGACATTACAGAGAGACTGCGCCTAAGCCAAATGTCGTCATGCTGCAAGTTACCCCTATGGATAAACATGGGTATTTTAACTTTGGTCCAAGCGCTTCGCATTTGGCAGCTTGTATCGAGCAGGCGGATATTGTCATCGTCGAGGTAAATAAAAATATCCCGCGCTGTCTTGGTGGGTTTGGTGCAGATGTGCATATTACACAGGTGGATATGGTTGTCGAGGGCGAGAATCCAGCGCTTGTGGAAATCCCATCTGCGCAGATTAGCCCAGAAGATGAAGCCGTGGCGAAGCTTATTGTAGAAGAGATTGGTGATGGGGCGTGTTTGCAGCTTGGGATTGGTGGTATGCCAAATGCTGTGGGAAGCTTCATAGCAAAATCTGATCTCAAAGATCTTGGCGTGCATACAGAGGTCTATGTCGATGCGTTTGTGGAGATGACGCTTGCTGGCAAGGTGAGTGGTAAATATAAGCAGCTTAATAAAGGTCGCCAGACATATTCGTTTGCCATGGGGAGTAAGAGGCTCTATGATTTTTTAGACAATAATCCAGAGTGCATGAGCGCGCCTGTGGATTATACAAATGATATACGCACAATCTCCGCGCTTGATAATTTCGTCTCTATCAATAATGCCGTAGATGTCGATCTCTTCGGGCAGGTGAATTCCGAGTCTTCTGGCACAAGGCATATCAGCGGCGCTGGCGGTCAGCTAGATTTTGTGCTAGGTGCATATCTAGCCAAAAATGGCAAAAGCTTTATCTGCTGCTCCTCAACTATGAAAGCTAAAGATGGCACACTAAAATCGCGAATTCTCCCCACGCTCCATACCGGCAGTATTGTAACAGCCACGCGAGCCAATGTGCATTATCTTGTTACAGAATATGGCAAAGTCAATCTCAAAGGTCTCTCCACCTGGGAGAAATGTGAGGCGATTATCTCTATCGCTCACCCGGATTTCCGTGAAGAGCTTATCCAAAAAGCCCAAGAGATGAAAATCTGGCGCGCGAGCAACAAAATCCGCTAAAGCGCTCAAGATAGTATCCTAAATCACTTGTAAAGGAGGCAAAGCATTTACAGAGGATCGCCACAAGCGACCAGATGACAACCCAACATATAGAAAGGAGCAAACATGGTTGTAAAAACTCAAGGTGAAAAATTTCGCGAGGCAGTCGCAGCGAACAATCCGCTGCAAATCATAGGCGTGATTAACGCCTACTCTGCTATACAAGCACAAAAAAGCGGTGCAAAGGCTTTGTATCTAAGTGGCGGTGCATTAGCGGCGATGAGCTTAGGTGTGCCTGATCTTGGCATTAGCTCATTAGAAGATGTCTGCATTGATGTGCGTCGCATTACAGCAGTGAGTGATTTGCCCTTGCTTGTAGATGCGGACACGGGCTGGGGTGGGGCGTTTAATATCGCTAGGACGATTAAAGACTTAACGCGAAGTGGAGCAGCAGGCTGCCACATAGAAGACCAAGTCGCGCAAAAACGCTGCGGACACCGCCCAAACAAAGAGCTTGTCAGCAAAGAAGAGATGTGTGATAGGATAAAAGCGGCAATGGACGCAAAGCTAGATTCTAGCTTTGTGGTAATGGCAAGGACTGATGCCCACGCAAGTGAGGGGCAAAACGCAGCGATTGAAAGAGCATTAGCCTATGTAGAAGCAGGGGCGGATATGATCTTTGCTGAAGCAATCCACACACTAGAAGAGTATAGGCAATTTACTGAAGTCATAAAAGTGCCAGTTCTAGCAAATATCACAGAATTTGGCAAAACGCCTTATTTCACGCGTGATGAGCTAGCAAATGTAGGAATCTCTATGGTGCTTTACCCCCTATCAGCAGCAAGGGCGATGAATAAGGCGGCTTTAGCGGTGTTTAGAGATATTATCAACAATGGCTCACAGAAAAATAGCATAGATTCTATGCAAACACGCGATGAGCTATATGAAATGCTTGGCTACCACGAGTATGAGCAAAAGCTCGACACACTTTTTAAAAGCAAAAAATAATCTACAAAAGATACTTTAATAGAAAGGAGCAACAATGGCAGCACCAACAGAAAAAGTAGTAAAAAAAGTCGGCGGACTAGCAGGGATAAGCGCGGGAGAATCCGCTATCTGCACTTGTGGCACAGGACACGGGCTAAATTACAGGGGCTATGATATTTATGATTTAGCCGAGCATTGTGAGTTTGAGGAAGTAGCATATTTGCTATTAAAAGAGAAGCTACCAAATAAGGCGGAGCTAGAATCGTTCAAAAAGGAATTGATTACCGCACGAAGCTTACCAAAAGAGCTAAAAGAAGTGCTAAAACTTCTGCCAAAAGACGCACACCCTATGGATATTATGCGGACAGCGTGTTCTACGCTTGGCTGCTTAGAGCCTGAAGAATATGATGTATTTAAAGCATCTTTTCCAAATCAGCAGAGAATTGGCACAAGGCTTTTAGGGATTTTCCCAAGTGTGCTGACTTTCTGGCATCATTATCACACAAGCGGCAAGGAGATAAGCACAGAATCTAGCCAAGATTCTATCGCTGGGTATTTTCTAGAATCCCTGCACCAAAAAGAGCCAAAAGAGCTATGGGTAAAGGCTATGCACGCAAGTTTGATTCTGTATGCAGAGCACGAGTTTAATGCCTCTACATTTACCGCAAGGGTGATTACTGCGACAATGTCTGATGTGTATGCGGGAATCACGGGGGCGATTGGGGCGTTAAGGGGACCACTGCACGGCGGAGCGAATGAAGCGGCGATGGATTTGATAGAGGAGTTTAAAACACCAGAGCAAGCAACGCAGGGGATTTTAGACAAACTTGCTAGAAAAGATAAGATTATGGGCTTTGGACATCGCGTATATGTGGAGAAAGACCCACGCAATGTGGTGATTAAGGCGTGGAGTAAAAAATTGAGTGAAGATGTGAAAGACACAAAGGGGCTATACCCCATAAGTGAAGCGATAGAAAAGGTAATGTGGGAGCAAAAGAAGCTTTTCCCAAATCTTGATTTTTATAGTGCGAGTGCCTATCACTTTATGGGGATTCCCACGCCGTATTTCACGCCGATTTTTATCTTTTCACGCACGGCAGGGTGGCTGGCACATATCTTTGAGCAAAGGGGGAATAATAAGTTAATTAGACCTAGTTCGCAATATATAGGACCAGAAAACAAAGCGTTTATCCCTATGGATAAGCGTTAATCTTTTGCGTGCTTTTGCGGGAGTCTGCGGCGTGGGCTTGCTCATTACCACTCAAGGTAAATCCCTTCGCCCACGCCTTGACAACCCACAAAATCATCGCAAAATCTTTAACGCTTGGGGCGTGTAGCCCTGCCATACAAGTGGCAACTTGAGCAAATATTTAGCTTGGCAATCAGCGGCGGTGAATCTAGATTCTAGATTCTAGAATTTTATAAAAACACAAATTCTAGCCATTGCTCTGTTGCTTTGTGAGTTTTTAGGGGTTTTTACAATGGGAGTTACCTTGAGTGGTAATGACTATTGTAAAAATCCCTAAATCTTGCAAATGGACAGACAAGGGCGGATTTTACTACACCTAAATTACAAGGAGAATACAATGAGTGCCGATATGGGAACACTAGATACCAAACGACCAGAATTTGATGAGCTGCTAACAAAAATTGCACGCTATGCGTTGGAGTATAAGATTAACTCCCCTTTAGCATACGAGACGGCTAGATACTGCCTTATGGATACCATAGGTTGCGGACTTTTGGCATTAAACTTTCCAGCTTGCACCAAGCTTTTAGGACCTGTTGTTGAGGGCGCGGAGTTTCGCCCTTTAGGAGCGAAAATCCCGGGGACTAGCTATCAGCTAGAGCCAGAGCGAGCGGCGTTTAATGTGGGAGCTATGGTTAGGTGGCTTGATTTTAATGACACTTGGCTAGCCGCAGAGTGGGGACACCCAAGCGATAATCTAGGGGCGATTTGGGCAGTAGCTGACTATCTAAGCCGCAAAAATATTGCTGAAGGCAAAGAGCCTTTAAAAGTCAAAGATGTGCTAAGTGCGATGATTAAAGCCCACGAGATTCAAGGTGTATTGGCGTTAGAAAACTGCTTTAACAAAGTAGGGCTAGACCACGTGCTGCTTGTTAGGATCGCTTCTACTGCAGTGGCGTGCGCTATGCTTGGTGGGAGCTTTGAAGAAGTGCGAAACGCGGTAAGCCACGCTTTCATTGATGGCGGGG
>NZ_CALERY010000004.1 GCF_937906905.1 uncultured Helicobacter sp.
TTTATGATGAGCTTTTGCTATGCTTTGCAGAGTCTCATTTGTAAAAATGCCATTTCTCCCACAAGCCTCACATACAAGAGATGGGACACTACGCTTGCGGATATTGTTAGATGTTAAAGCTTTTGCGGAAAGTTGTTGTTGAAGGGGCAAGACCAGAATGCTATGGTCTTGCGTTGATTTTAGTGTAGTTGTAGGGAGAGAGATTTTCATCAAGCTCGAGCAGGCGTTTGCTTGGTGCTCGATTGACATCTTTTTCCTCTGGCTCATTGTAGTAGAGATCGCCTTTTTTGTGTCCTTCCATATCTGCTGGATAGCGGAGCTCACCGGGCGCATATTTTTGCATATCTTTAAAGCCTAGGTTTGATGGTGTGATATGGATATTGTCTTTTGCTGCAAGTGCGACAAGTAGGGCTTGAGCTTCTTTCGCCATGGCGATTGACTGCCCCATGATTCTAGCGGCTTCAGTAGGATTGTGGAATCCCGTAGAATTCTCCGCATTCACAAAATCCGCACGCATTTGGGATTTTCTATGAAGATCAAGCACGGCTTCAAGCGTTTTGGAGATCTTTTTCTCATCAGCTGCGCCGTCGCTTTGGTATTTAGGCAGAGCTCCCATTTTCTCGCGCACTTTTGTAATGTCTTCAATTAGGCTTACGATTGCATATTCCGCGCTTCGTTGCATAGAGGCGATAGAGGTTTGGATATTGAAAACTTGCTGTTTGAGATAGTCTTCTGACTGCCTATGGCATGTTTTACAAGAGGCATTGATATCATTAAGTGGCGAGACAAATTTATGGCTGGTAACCTTTTTGGCGCCATTGCGTGTGTATGGCATGTGGCAGTCTGCACAGGAGACACCATTTTGCGCATGGATTCCACCGCTTGCTAGCTCTGTCTCTGGGTGCTGGATTTTGATCATCGGGGCTTTGGTATCTTTATGCACCCAGTCTTGCGGGAATTTGTCTTTGACTTTTTCGTAGTAGTCATCAAACATCTCGATTCTAAAGGCTTCTCCCTTCTTCCATTCGCTCCATGGGAATACTAGTGTCGTGCCATCTACGCTTACTTGTGTGGGCTTGTTGCCATCGCGCCAGTAGTCGATTTGGTCGTAAGTTTTCTGTGTGCCATCAAGCCATTTTGCATTTGGATTGCCTGCGATACTCTCGCCCATGGTGGTAACTTTGCCTGCAGGAGAGAAATAGTATTCCACATGGCATTGTGAGCATACGAGTGTGCGCATTTCTTGGCGACTAGCTTTTATGCCTTGATTCTCATCTTTCTCATAACCACGAGAGACAAGCGCATTTACAAGTGCTGGGCGCGTGATGCGCAGGCTCATGTCCTTGGGTGAGTGGCAGTCTGCACAAGTAAGCCCCATTCTCGTGCCACCATGTAGCCCTAGGTGTGCTTCACTATCTGGTGCTTCATTGTCAAATGTAGGGATATTTTTGATCATCGTCCAATATTTGGCACTATTAAACGCCACGAAATCACCTTTGGCTACATTTTCTAGTAGCCATGGAGTCCAGCCACTATGGCAGTTCATACATGCCGTAGGTTGCCCGCCAAAAGCCTTAAGCCCAGAGGCATTGAGAAAATCTTTATTGTTGCGCGCAGTTTTCATTTGATCGGCTTGGATATAGAAGTGGTGGCGCTCTTCATTGAAGTCTTTTGAGAATGGATACCCTGCCCACATTTTCACAAGCTGTGGAAAGCGATCGAGTTTGTTGTATGAAAGATTCCCGCCAAAGTCGGTAGAAGCTGGTGTAGCATTTGCACCGCTTAGATACATATTCAAATAGTCTGGGAATTTCGCCCCCCAGGTATTAAGTCTTGGGTCGTTATCGCTTAGTCCAGCCGAAGCACTTGTATCAATTGCGCTTTGCTCACCCTTTTTCTTTCCAATGTCTGCCGTGATGTATGCGACAAGCATGCCCACTAGCACTGCTATTATAAGCACAATCCACATTGACTTCCTACTCATTTGCTCTCCTTTTTGTGGTATGGATTAAAAATCCCGTAAATGCCCAACGCTGTGATGACACGATAGGCAATCAAGACTATTGTCAATCTTTGACTCTACTTGTTTGTGCGCCCCTGCAAAATCTGTGCTGTATGTGGGGTCGATTGGGTTGTGCGCGTAGTCCCCATGGCAGCGTATGCAGTTTTCTTTTACCCATGCTTTTGTGTCGGCATTAGCGGTGAAATTTGCCGGCAAATTCTTATCAAATGTAAAATGATAGGCATGATTTAGACCCGTGTAGGCTTTGGAAAGCCATTTGCGAGTAAAGGAATGTGGTAAATGGCAGTCGATGCACTCGATGCTTTGGTGGGAGCTTTTAGTGTAGTCGTGATAGACTTCATTCATTACATGGCAGTTATTGCACGCAGCAGAGTCGTTGGAGAGATAGCTTAGTGCGTTTGCGTTATAGAGACTATATACTCCATTGCCGACAATAAATCCCAGCACACAGAGCAAAGCCACCACGAAGACTCTCTTGCTCATCAACTCTCCTTAAAAAATTTAAAGGAAAACTCATACACTGCTGCCAATAACCAGCGGGGGTTATTCTATATATTTTCTAATAAAATTTCTCTTAAATCCACTCGCTCTTCCACATTGCTTATGCGCACGAGATTTGCCTACATTCCAAGCATGGTGCTGGCGAAGTCGTTGGGGATTTGGAGCATGTCTAGCGCACCAGCAATCTGTCCTCTGTGGTGAGCAGTGTGCGTAAGCAGAGCTAAGATTAGCTGGAATCTAGGCTTAGTAAAGGATAGATTCTCCCCAAGTGAGAGTGTCTCAAGTTTGCTAAAATTATCCATACGATCGATACTTTCAATTATCGCCGCATTCACTCGCTCATGCAGCGCATAAAGCGCTCCTAAATCCTGCGTAACAGAATCTAGCAGTGTGAAATCTGGCTGTAGTTGGGAGAGAATGGATTCTAGCCCACTGGGTGTTTTGTCTGCAAGCTTTGCAAGCTGTCCTAAAAACAGCCCGATACTCCCGCAAAGTGCATGCGTATCCGTGCCGATGATACTGCTGTAAAACAGCCCGCAGTCTTTGTAGAGTAGCTCTCTTTTGTCATCTTTTTCTAGCGCAAAAAACACATCAAACATTGTTTATTGCTAAGCGCATTGTAGTGAGCATTTGTCGTATTGCAGGATATTTTTTCATCTGTTTGCAAAGCCCGATTTACTTGCAGCTCATGCGACTTCTGCGAAAATATCTCTAGAATCCATATAGCAGGATTTAAAAACTATCTAAATTCTAGCTCGATTTTGCCCTTAGGACTACCTAGCACAATGCACTCTAGTCCCATACCTTCACTGAAATGCTCGCGAAGTGGCTGCATATCTTGGGGGATTTTGCTGATATGCGGTAAGCCATCGCAACGATAGGAGTTAAAATACATCTCATCAATATGCGCATCAATCTGCACCATACCGCTTAACTCGTGCTTGTTAATAAGAAACTCATTAATCGCTAGAATGCTATGCAGTGGCGTGGTAGAATCTTTGCTTTCAAACACAAGGGCTTGTAAGACAAGATGAGATTCTAAAGCGTAGCTGCCATTTTGCAAATGCGGGATAAATGCTTGTAATTGATCTGGCATAAAAGCGGTTAAAAAGCCTAGCCGCCCTGTGTTTATCCCCATACAAGGTAGATTGTAAAAAAAAGCCCGTCTTAGCATTGAAATCAGCGTCCCATCGCCCCCAAGGCTAATAAAGCCATCGCATTGCGAAGCAATTTTGGCAAAGTCTAATCCCAAAAGCTCTATCATTCCCCCACTTATGCTTTCAAGCATTACTTCAATGCCTGAATCTTCAAGCATTTCACGCGTTTGTAAAAATACGCCTTTAAGCTCGGGGCTACTTGGTCTTAGCACGATACCAACTTTGCGTATGGGCTTGTTTGTATTCATTCTATCGCTCATTTTTATCATTCTTAATCAAGCTATTTTCAAGGCAAATCGCCCATAACAAGCTGTGATTTATGGATATAACCTATCTTTGCTTCCGTGATTGTTTGTGTATTTGGCGAAAGGCTTGGTGGGAAGTAAAGCACCTTTATCCATTCTCGCCCCATAACTTCTTTATAACCACTAAATTCAGGCCTTTCAAAGCCAAGCTGCCTTTGCCATTCACTCACGCCTTTAATTTCCCATAGCGACATATTGAGATTAAGCAATAAAATTGCATCACTTTTAGCAGTAGGGATTTGCTCTAGAATCTTACCATTTGGCTTTTCACGCAGATTCACATATCTATCTGTGCTGTTTAGTTTAAGCCTATATACATTCAATTCACTCTCTATGTTTTCATAGTCTTTTCTAGTATTTGGGTTATCTTGCAGCTTTTTTTCCACTTTGATATTTGTGATAGTTACATATTTCCCAGCCGCACACGCTGAAAAAACCCAAGGCATAATACCTGCAATCTCTACTTCCACTTCATAGCCTACACTCCCGCCAAGCCCATCTTTATACCACTTTGGCAAAAGCTGGGCAAGCTTGTCATAATATTTGCGCCCATCTAAAACAATATGCCCATCATTGATAAACTCTAGCCTAGAATCTTGCGTCTTAAAAGTGCTAAAATATGCAGGATAATCACACGCGCCCACTTCATTAGGCGGCAAAGAAAAGTCAGCATTAAAAGTAAGTATGCCTTTTGCCTTTACAGGCTTTTTAAAGATAAACTCACACTCGCCACCACCTGCATCACCATAGGCACAATTTCTTATCTCTTGCCCTTCTTCGTCTATTTTTGTGGCAAATGCGGCATTATGCTTAAAAAAGAGAAAAGATTCATAAGCCTTTGTGGTAAAAATCTGCTTAGAATCATTAAACCAGAATACTAACTCATTATACAAGTAATATTCAGGCTTAATCTCCTCAATGTCATTACCTAAAGGAATGCCGTATTCTGCAAACAAATCCCCAAATTCTTTAGCAAGAAATGGGGAAAGTTTAGAGAAATAAACACTCGCAAACTCCCTATTACTCCCGCCAATGCCAAATCTAGCAAGTGTTTGATATTCATTAAAGTTTAAATCCCTTTGCTTAGATATAGATTTTAGTTGCGTGAGATAGGCTTTTAGCTCTGTAAAATCCCCTTGCTTTATGCGATTTACATCAAGCTCCTTTGCAAATAAAAACGCACTTAACAAACATAGAAAAACTAGAATCTTTTG
>NZ_CALERY010000005.1 GCF_937906905.1 uncultured Helicobacter sp.
GCTCCTTTGCAAATAAAAACGCACTTAACAAACATAGAAAAACTAGAATCTTTTGAATCTTTTGCATATTAGCCCCTTTAAATCGTATAAATCAACATAGCCTAGATTCTAAAATAGAAAAGCTAATATCATTACAGCCCAACGCCTACATTCTTTATCCTAACGCTATTTTGCCTTAAGAGATGAAAGGCATTTTATTTATTCTCTACATAAAACGCACGGACGACAAAGCCCCGCTGATTTGCCCTCTGTTGAGATAAGCCCTCAAATGCCGCTACACTTGGCATTTGATGAGTAGCTATCATAATGGATTCTAGCCCACTGGGTGCTTTGTCTGCAAGCTTTGCAAGCTGTCCTAAAAACAGCCCGATACTCCCGCAAAGTGCATGCGTATCCGTGCCGATAATACTGCTGTAAAACAGCCCGCAGTCTTTGTAGGGTAGCTTTTGTCATCTTTTTCTAGCGCAAAACATATCAAACATTGTTTTATCGCTAAGCGCATTGTAGTGGGCATTTATCGTATTGCAGGATACTTTTTCATCTGTTTGCAAAGCCCGATTTACTTGCAGCTCATGCGACCTCTGCGAAAATATCTCTAGAATCCATATAGCAGGATTTAAAAACTATCTAAATCCTAGCTCGATTTTGCCCTTAGGACTGCCTAGCACAATGCACTCTAGTCCCATACCTTCACTGAAATGCTCGCGAAGTGGCTGCATATCTTGGGGGATTTTGCTGATATGCAGTAAGCCATCTTCGCCCCTAGGCAGCGCGATAAACACCCCAAAATCCACCACACGCTTGACTACCCCAGCGACCACCTCGCCACTCTCATATTGTGCGTTTGGGGTGATGAGCTTTGTGATAAAGGTTTTGGCAGCTTCGAGATTCTTTGTAGAATCTGCTTGCAAGAGAATCTGTTCTTTTTCGCGCTGGATATCGATCGCCACCTTGAAGCGATCGATGATGTCTTTTATTGTTTTGCCGCCTGGACCTATGAGGTCTGGGATTTTGTGGGCTGGGATATGGAGCAGCTCACTTTTTGGCAGGAGATGAGTCTGGAGCGTGATATGTGTGGCGGCTTCTTCCATGAGAGAGAGGATTTGCTCGCGCGCGTGTTTGGCTTGCAGTAGTGCTGCGTGTAAAATCCTAGAATCTATCCCGCCAAGCTTGATATCCATTTGCATTGCTGTGATTGCACTGCGTGTGCCAGCGATTTTAAAATCCATATCTCCATCATGATCTTCTAGCCCCATGATATCTGTAAGCACCGCATGTTTATTTTCGCCAAGCACCAGCCCCATCGCCACGCCCGCGACAAGCTCATTTTCTAATCCTGCTGCACGCAGCGCAAGTGAGCCTCCACACACGCTTGCCATAGAGCTTGAGCCATTAGATTCTAGGATTTCGGAGACTAGGCGGATTGTATGGTGAGTCTGGGGGAGTGTGGATTCTAGCGCCTTTTTGGCTAGATTCCCATGCCCTAGCTCCCTGCGCCCCACACCACCTATCATGCTTGCTTCGCCTACGCTAAATCCAGGGAAATTGTAGTGAAACATAAACCGCTCCTTGCTACCACCGCTAAAGTCCTCTTGGATTTGGGCATCATTCTCACCCCCTAGCGTGCAGACGACAAGTGCTTGTGTCTCTCCACGCGTGAAAAGTGCGCTAGCATGCGCACAGGGCAAGATGTTTGTTTCTATGCTAATTGGTCGCACATCTTCTAGCCCTCTGCCATCTGCGCGCCTGCCCTCATCTAAAATCATCGCACGCACTTGGTGTTTTTTATATAGCCCTAGCATGCTTAGAATTGATTCTAGCTCGAGTTCTGGGTGGAGTGCAAGAATTTCTTGCGCGATGGATTCTAGCTCGTCATTGCGCTCACTTTTGCTCATAGATTCTAGCGCGGCTTTGACTTGCTCATGGTGCTGGGTGGCAATGATCGTATAGATGTGTGGGTGGGTGGTAAGTTTGGCAAGTGGGAGCGCCAGGGCTTGGCGTTTATGTGGGAGTAGGGCGTTGGTATAGAGCGCGCAGTCGCTGGCAATGGTTTGCTTGGCAAGCTCTATGGCTTGCATGAGTGCTGCTTCATCGAGTGCGGGATCTGCACCTTTCATTTCGATCATCAAAATATCTTCCCCACTGCCTGCGACATAGAGATCAAGGCAAGATTGTGCCATTTGCTGCTTGGTGGGGTTTATGACAAAATCGCCATTACTTTTGCCAATGCGCACACTACTCACAGGCGGGATAAAATCTAGCCCAGAGACAAGCAGCGCGTTCGCCCCAGCATGCAGTGCGCAAAGGGGGAGATCGCTTTGCTCATCATAGCTTAGCACGAGAATCGTAAGCTGTGTGGGGTAGTAGTAGCCAGCAGGGAAAAGTGGGCGCAGTGTTCTATCTATGATACGAGAGGTTAGTGTTTCAAATTCGCTTGGTTTGCCCTCGCGCTTGATAAATCCGCTCGGAATCTTGCGCAAGGCATAGGATTTGTGTAGGTATTGGACGGTTAGCGGGAGAAAATCGCCGCTTATAGGGGTTGTATCCACAGCGACACTTGCGAGTAAAATTGTCCCCCCAGAGCGATACCACACACTGCCGCAAGCCTGCTTGGCGACATACTCGAGCTTGTATTGCTCCTCTAGGTTGGTTAGTGTTAAATCGATTGTATTCATATTTGTCCTTTGGGTAGTAGATTTGGTTTGGTGATGTGCTTTTCCATGATAGAGAGAATCTCCTCTTCACCAAGCTCTGGGAGCTGCTTGTAGTATTGGTTTGTGGAGACGAAATATTTAGGCTTATACACACTCACAAGCGCATCGCTTGAGGTTTTTAAAATCTGTGCGATGTCATAAGAGATGACAGGGCTTAGGACATAGATGCTTTTTGCTTTTTTCTGTATGCAGGTTTTTATCGCTAAATCCATGGTGATCCCAGTTTCCACACCCTGATCAATGAGAAACACATACTTCTGTGCAAGTGGGCTTAGCATAGCGCCTTTGCGAAACTTGTAGATTCTAGGCAAGATGACTTCCTCATACGCGCGTTTAGCTTCTCCATAGACATAGTCCAGTGAAATCCCAAAAGAATCAATGAGTGGTTCATTGATGATGATATCCATGTTTTCGCTCACAGTGGCGATTTCACACTCGCTATTGGCAGGAGCGAGAATAGGCGCGCAAAATAGCATGTCAAGTCCAGAATCTAGCTTGCTAGCGAGCTTATCGGCAAAATACAGCCCTGGGAAGCTGGTGGAAAGCACGATTGCATTCTCGCTCTTTAGGTGGTGATTGACAAGCTCATCATAGAGCTTGAGAAATGCTTCTTCCCTATCTTCAAATCGCACGATTTCTTGCATTGCTATTGCTCCTTGAGTCTATTTATTTTATTCATGTAAGTCTCCTAGAATCTTGTCGTAAGCCCTGTGCTAGTGAGCGGGGAGAAATTAAAAATCACGCGCACATAGTAGTCTTGCTGGATATAGAATGGGTTTTGGATATCGTTTGTGAGAATGGGGCGGCGGCGATTGACAAACTTTAGCCCAATCCCAAAACAGCGGATATTTTTATACAGCCCCATATCCCAATCTAGCAAGACATTTTTTTCAATATCATAGCCCGCAGAAGCATTAAAAGCAAAAAGCCGAAAATCATGCGAAACATTCGCACGGATATAGTGTGCGCCTGTTTGAGTGATGAAAGTATTGGAGAGAAAGTCGTAGGCTTGCTTGTCTTTGTAGAAATATGAGGCATACGCAGAGAAATAGCCTTTGGTAAAGCTTGCGCTTAGAGCCAGCTCGGAGAATTTCATTGAGTAAAATGAATAAAACAAACTGGTAGTAAAGGTTAGATTCTGCGTAGGCGAAAGGCTTAGTTTGTTTTCTAGTGGGCGTTTGGCGATGACTTTTGGATCGATTTGACCATTTTGTCTGTTGTAGTCATAGCGCAGTTCATCGAGATTGAGTCGCTGGAAAATCCGCCAATCCAGCACTTTGCGTCCGGTGTTGGTGAGAAAATATTGCGAGAGTTTAAGATCTAGGGTTTGATTGACAATGGTGTAGGCGCTAATGCCAGAAGGGTCCCAAATATCATCATAGAATTGCCAAGTGCCATTTGCCCCAAGCACAGGGAATTTGTTGAGATATTCTGCAGAGGAGAAATATTGATCGCGCCAAGCTAGGGATTCTGCTCGGATTCGCGCGCTTAAATCCCCTACCTGCTGGCTTAAAAGCCCATCGTGATAGAAAAGATATGGTCCGCTTAATAGCGCTTCTAGCTGGATTGTGTGGAAAAATTTATTATAACTGCGCGAGAGATCGGAGTTTAGTGAGATAGAGTAGTTGGCTGAAAAGATATTGCCATTTTTGGTATTACTACCTTGAATGGTAGGGATATGGCTATTTTGAGTTTTGGTGATAGCGAGATTCTCGGCGTAGAATTCATTCCACACACCAAGCGAGAGGTATTTTTTAAAGAGCGAAAATTGCAGCCCTACGGGGATACGCAAGCCATTTTCGATAAACCCATATCCTACTTGGCGCGCAGTGTTTTTAAACTGATAGTCGATTGAATACATAAGCTGCTTGAAAAATAGAGAGTCCATGTATTTGTGGTATTGGATATTGGGCAGGGACTGAAATGTCGTGGAGTTATCGAGCTTGGAGAGGTTTAGAAAGTATTTTAGATTCATACCGACATAGTGTTTTTGCGTTTGGACAAAGGCATTTGCTTTGGAGGTATAGGTCATGTCATAGACGCGCTTATGGATATTGCGTAGGCGGTAGTAGTCTAGGTCATTCATATGCACAAAATTGACATACACACCATTGTCTAAATCGCTTTTTAGCTTGAAGTATTTTTGCAAGGGGCGATTGCCTAGGTGGTAGAAGCGCATACCATAGACATTGTGGTTTTTGATATTGTAGCGTGTCATATAGTCGTTGAAATTATATAAATATCCAAACTCTGCATAAGTGCGATCCAGCCCAGAATCTAGTGCGCGAAATTCAATCATACCGCCTGCTCCTCGATCGGTGCGGACTTGTGGGGTAAATGTTATATCCCAGTTAGATTTTGGCGCGAGATAGTATGGAATCTGGAGTGCGAAGCCCTCGGTGCTCGAGGTTACAAATGAGGGCATGAGAAGACCGCTTTTGCGCGACATATTTGTCGAGACATTCACATAGGGGAAATAAAAGATTGGCACATCGCCTAGGTAGATTCTGGGATTCCAGAGAGAGAGGGATTTTTTATCATCTAGATATGTCCCAGAGGAAGCCTCCATGCGCCAAATCGGGTTTGGCACAGCACAGCCTGAAAGGATAGCTTTCTTAAAGGTGTAGCGCTGGTTGTCGTAGGAGTTAGCGAGGGTCGAGCTTACCCACAATCCGCTTTCGGCATCTTGGAGATAGAGCGGCTCGATGAGCCCTAGCTTCTCATCAAGTGCAAAATGCGTATTTTGTGTGCGCACTAGCAAACTCTCATCGCGGTAGATTCTCACATCGCCGCTGGCTTGGACTTCTCGGCTTTGCATATCATAGTCGATACTATCGGCTAGCACATAGATTTCGGGGCTAATGAGAATCGCATTGCCTATGGCATGGATTGTGTTATTGGCACTATGGACATTATCAGCAAGTAGTTCGAAGACTTTTTGATTGTCTTTGTCGTATTGGGCTACGCCCTTTTGGTCGTTGGATTGCTGTTTGGATTGATTTTGTGGCTTGGGCTTTTGGCTGGATTTTGTCTGTGATTCTGGGCTAGATTCTGGCGTGCGCTGGGTAAAATCGCTAGAATCTAGCATATCTTGGGCTGATGTGTTGTCTGCACATAGGGCATGTGGCATAGAGGCAAGCGCGATTGCGGTGAAAATGAGTGCGCGGATTCTAGGCTGGATTGCGTGGCTTGACACAAGTGTCCCTAGCTCTTTTGGTTGATGACGATTGTCCCGCTGGCGCGATCATGCAGCGTGCGCCGCAAATTATCACCAAAGGCGAAAAGGAATGGGATATAGTAGAGCATTTGAGAAAACGCTCGTAGCACGGAGCGTAGGATACTTTTTGGGAGATTTGGTGCATCGAGCAGTCCTGTGTCAATGACTTGGATTTTGCATGCGATTTTGCCCAGAGTCGCACCGTATTTGTAGGTAAAAATTGTTTGATAGATGATGTCGATGGCATAGGCTTGGAGCATGAGAGATAGTATGTAGTCTTGTGGATTTTGGAGAGCTTGGGCGTTTGGTAGGGTGATGATAGCCAGGAGTGTGCCTAGTAGCACACTATCGATAAGAAACGCCCAAATCCGTTTGCTAAAGGGCGCAAGGGTTAGATTCTCACGCTCGATTGTCTGTGCTATATGCTCATCTTGACTCATTGGCTCACCCTTGTTGGTTGATATGTATTGATTTGGCAATGACTGCCTGATAGCTCTAAACTAGATTTTTGTGCTTAAAACCTCTGGCTTTAGAGCTTTGTCTGCAATGTCTGTGCGGAACACCTTGCCCTCAAATGCTATGCAATCTGCGATTGTATAGGCGTTTTGCTTGGCTTTAGCAAGTGTGGGGGCGACTCCTATAGCAAGAGCCACGCGCCCACCGCTTGCGAGCAGAGAGCTGCTAGAATCCACTTTTTTACTTGCTTCATTCCCCACTTCACTAGAATCCACTTGGCTCACGCCTGCATAGCAGATATGCCCAAGCGCGCTATCAAAAGGAGTAATGCTGATAGGGTAGGGCGTGGAGCTGCCAAAGGGATAATTATGGCTTGCTAGCACGACTCCTACGCAGTAGCCTTGGCGGAATGCGATAGGGAGCTTGGCGATTTGCTTAGATTCTACTGCTTGGCAAATATCAAGCAAAGGCGTTTGCAAAAGTGGCAGCAGCACCTCGCACTCTGGATCGCCAAAGCGGACATTAAACTCCAGCAAATACGGCTCACCATCCACCACCATAATCCCAGCAAACAGCACGCCGCTAAAGGGTGTGCCGCGCGCTTTCATACCAGCAAGTGTGGGAGCGAAAATCCTTGTGGCAATTTTATCAAGCAGGGCTTCATCACACAAAGGACTTGGCGTATAAGCCCCCATACCACCGGTATTTGGACCTTTGTCATCATTATAGAGCTGCTTATGATCTTGGCAGGGGGGTAGCAGCGTGAAATGCTCGCCATCGCAAATCCCAAAGACAGATAGCTCATAGCCGCGCAGAAATTCTTCTACCACCACGCATTCCCCTGCTTGCCCAAACTCCTTGCGCATACTATCGATTGTGGATTCTGCTTGCTCGTAGCTTTGCGCGATGATGACACCCTTGCCAGCACATAGACCGCTTGCTTTGATGACGATAGGCAGCGGCAGTGAGCGCGCGAAGTCTTTGGCAGCTTTAATATCGCTTGTTTGGATATAGCGTGCGGTGGGGATACCACAAGAAGCAACAAAGTCTTTCATAAACGCCTTTGAGCCTTCAAGCTCCGCAGCTGCTCGACTTGGACCAAATGTGCTAATCCCATTGGCGCGTAGATCATCGCTAAGCCCGCCTACAAGTGCGCTCTCGCCGCCGATGATGACCCACGAAATCCCCTCTTTTTGGCAAAACTCTACAATGTCTTGATTGTGTGGAAGTGTGAGATTGACTCCTAGCAGTGCTGTGCCAGCATTCCCGGGTGTGAAAAATATCTGCTCTATCCTAGAATCCTGCTTTAGATGCAAGCCTAGAGCGTATTCTCTCCCACCATTCCCTACAATTAAAACCTTGTGAAAATTCTCTTGTGAATCGTGCGTATCCATACAAACCCTTAAACTACTTAAGCTACCCAAATAACCGCTACTTGTGTTGTGTAGCCCAAAATGCCAGCTACAAATAAGGCTGGAGAGCTCTCTTAGGCGGCGGATTCTCACCCTTACAGGCTCAAGCAAAAACACCGACACACAAAAGCCACTACCAAGCCTACAATACTTACAATTTAACGGACTCACCAAAAAAGAAACACGAGTTATTCAGGCGGCGTTATTATAGGCACTCTAGGTTTAAAATTGGGTTAGACAATGCGAAGTTTGCTATAATGCGCTCTTTCTCGCACGCCCCTTTGCGTGCCACTCACTTGCTAGTAGCGCTTGATATTATGCTAATACATAAGTAGCATTGGATTTTCTGGTAAAAATCAAGCCAAAGATAAGACACAAAAGGAATAAAATGAGATTTTTAGTCGCATTTGCCATCATAGGCTTTCTTGGCTTTATTAATGCAAAAGAATGGAGAGAAACGCCTTCAGTTGAAAAAAGGCTTGAGACACAAATAAACATCGCTCAAAAAATCGCAGAGATAAAGGCAGAGCCTGTGGAAGTGATACCTGCGAATTTGGGCGAGATGAAGTTTAAGATTCTAGCTGATGAAGATGGCTTTTATGCCCTGTATTTGGGCGATGATAAGACAAATGTGAGTATCAATAGCCCCGCGGATTTTTTCTCCGCCCAATTTGCAAGTATGGAAGCTTTCAATAAAGCTTATGAGATATTCACAAAGCATAATGCGTCTGTGCGAGAATCTAAGATTCTAAAGATATTTAAAACATATCCGCAATATGTACTAGACTTTAAAGCAACAAGTAAGACAAAAACAACGCTCTATATGCTCCTTACCCCATTTTGTGAGCCTTGTAATGAAAAGATAAGAGAGCTTGCAAGGCTCACAGAACAAGCACATATAAAAATCATTTTTGTCGCGGCAAATAATGAAGTCTATCATAAAGTGATGTCCTTATATGCGGCAATGCAAGGCTATAAACATAAAAACCAAGAGGATAAAATCGCTAAGCTTCAAACACTTATAGATGACATAGCATTTTTGCCCCCAGTCAAAGATGATGACAAAAATGCTATGGATATGTATAAAGAATTAGCCAAAGCTAGAATCTCCTATCTACCCTATATTATTGAGACTACCAAATAAGCTTAAAGTGCCACTTTATTTCTGCGATTCTTGCTCTTGCGGATAGGATTTAAGCGTGGCTATGAGGCTTTAAAACTGCTGAAGATGATGGGCGTATTTTTCCGCATATTGCGTGATTAGCTCACCTTGAGTTTTACAAAGCTCGGTATATTCTCGCTCAAAATGCCAAAGACTCTTTTTATGCAGGGGTTGGGTTAGGAGATTTGCTTGTAAGAAAGCAAAGTGAAAGCCAAGGTTTAGCTCATCGAGGATTTTTCCAAGCTTGGGAAAAAGCGGTAGTATATCGGGGCTTTTAGGCAATCTCTAGCATGATTTTTTCATATTTCGCAGATCCTATAATCAATCCCTTAAATCCACTTGCGCACTAGAATCTACTTTTACGCCAAAGATAAAAATAGTGAAGCGGATTCTAGTCGCGCGCAAATGGATTGCACACTGCTACCGCAGCAGCTTCGATGGCAGGCAAAGTGGATTTGGGGAAAATTTTAGCAATACAATCTCGCAGTTTATAATCGAATTTAAAATAAGTTTAATTATCATTAAATTATGATAACGCGTTTCATTTTTGAATCAATCAAATTTTCCACAAACCAAATCCACCATAGGAGTTCTTATGAAAACATATTCCGCTATTTTGGCAGGTATTCTTGCTGCGCCTTTATCTATGCTTGGCGATATGGCTGCTACTGATCAAGCCCAAGACACCCAGCAAGAAGCAAGACAGCGCGACTCCAAACGCACTGCCCACGCCACCATAGAGAGCAAAACACTAAGCGAGCAAGTCGTAACCGCGGCTGGATACAATCAACATATCAAAGAAGCTCCAGCTAGCATTAGCATAATTAGCAAAGAAGAGATTCTCACCCGCCCCATTCGCGATATTGGCGATGCGGTGCAAGATGTCCCGGGTGTGTATGTCGAGCAGGATAAAACCGGGCAGAACTCCATCTCTATGCGCGGGCTTGGCTCGGAATATACGCTTATTTTGATCGATGGCAAACGCCAAAACACCACGCGAGGATTTATACAAAACGGACTTGGGAATCAAACCTCCTTTATGCCCCCACCTTCGATGATAGAGCGAGTAGAAGTGATCCGCGGTCCTGCTTCTATCATCTATGGAAGCGATGCGATGGGCGGAGTCATCAACATCATCACCAAAAAGCATACCGACAAGCTTGCAAGCGGAATCCAGCTAGAATCTAAAATGTTTGAGCCAGATAGTGAGTGGGGCAATGCCTATGGCGCAAACGCCTATATCAACACCCCTCTTATCAAAGATAAGCTCTCATTAAATCTCCGCGCTTCAGGGCGGTTTAATGATGCTAATAAGTTTTTAAAACCCTCTTGGGTAAGCCCAAGTCGCAATGGCAACCCCTATGCCGCGCACTCCTCCACAGGCTCGCGCAACTTTATGGGGGCTTTAGACTAAACTACACGCCTACAAGCCGCGACTATATCTACCTAGATTCTGAAGTGTATAATGGGCGGCTTGGCTCGCTAAATACTTCAAGCAGAAGTATCACTTCTATACAAGAGCTGTTTAAGGTCAATTCCGTGCTAAGCCACGAGGGGAAGTATGAGTGGGGGAAGCTCTCTAGCTATGTGCAGCACTCTTTCAATCTCATCGCCCCGCACGCAAATGTCCCTATCGGTGGGAGTTCTGGTGCGTATATCAACTGGGCAAGTGATCGCATAGCTCAAAGCGCGATCGCCCAAAGCACTTATACACATAACTTCGACTTAAAAGATTATGGTGTGATCACCTTTAATGGTGGCGTGTTTTATCAATACGAAAATCTGCTTGGCACAATCTCTTCAAAATGGCGAAATATGCACCAAAATCAAGCCGCTGCCTTTGCAGAAGGGAAATATCTCATCAACCAATACTTCAGCACCACACTTGGCTTGCGAGTAAATTATAGTGATAGATTCTCTAGCTCGCTAAATCCACGCTTTTATGTCAATTACAATCCTACTAGGTGGCTTACCTTTAAAACCGGTGTGGCAAGCGGTATGCTAGTCCCCACGCTCTTGCAGACTATTGATGGTGTCATTACCACAGAGACAAGCACTAGTAGCGGCACTGCCACCACCTATGGTAATCCAAACCTAAAACCCGAGCAGAGCTGGAACTATGAGCTAAGTGCCATTGTAGATACCAATCCAGCGATGCTTATCCTAACAGGCTACTACACAGATTTTAATAACCAAATCGAAACGCTAACAGGCTTGACAAGCGGTATGCAAATCCCAGGGGCTAACCAAACTTGCCAAGGTGGGATTTGTAGCACTTATCGTAATATCGAGCGATCGCTTGTAACAGGCTTAGAATTTGGAGCAAAAATCAAGCCTATCTATGGAATCTCTCTTGATGCAAATTATAGCTTCACCTATACACAAGCCCTAAGCGGCTCTGGCAAAGGCGAGCCTATCAACTCTATCCCACGCCATAGCTTCACCCTAACGCCCAAATACCAATGGCGGGATTTAAGTGTCTATGTGCGCTGGAGCGGGAAATTTGAAACGCCCACACCCTATGCAGGCTCTAATGCACGAACCAATGTGCGAGAGATTGTAGGCAAATACTACAAAGACTATCAGCTTGTCGATATTGCAGCGACTTATACATTTGCCAAGCATTACACACTAAGCTTTGCGGTTAATAATCTCTTTGATGTGTATTTTATGGATTATGCAAGCTACACAAGCGGCAGCACCACAAATGCGCAAAATCGCTATCAAAGAATCTTGCCAAGCAGAAACTATTGGCTAAGCTTGCGCGCGGATTTCTAAGCTTTGAAGCATAGAATCTAGACACAATATGCACTTCACACTTAACTCGCAATCTTTAGATAGGATTGTGAGAATTTATATCATTACTTAAGGACTTTCATATTATGAAACTTCATCGTAAATTTTGGATGCAAATGCACTTGTATTTGAGCCTATTTTTTCTCCCAGCAGCGTTGATATATGCGATAACAGGCGTGCTTTACATCTTTGAAATTCGTCAAAATTCCGGTGCAACTATCATTGATATTCCACTAGATTCTATGCCACAAAAGGGGCAGGAAGAGGAGTTTATCATCACTATTCTTACAAAGAACAATCTCCAAATCCCCAAAGACACGCAGGTGCGTATGATGAAAGGCAATCTCTCAATGGGGAATATCAAATACAGCGTAAGCTTAAGCAAAGATAAAGATGGTAAACCTATGCTCCGCACGATAGATAGGGGATTATATGGAATCTTAATGCTTATGCACAAAAGCAGTGGAAGCAAACACGAAATAGCTGGATTCAAACTCTCATATTTTGACTTCATCGCCATTGGCTTTGGACTTTCAATGCTTCTCTTTTATCTATCAGGGCTTATTATTACTTCATTTTGTAAGGGCAAACGCAAAATTGCTTTTAGTGTTTTGGGCGTTGGCTTTATTCTCACAACCTTAGCGGTGTATGGGAGTATTTAGTTAAATTTATATGAGTAAGACAACTAAACTGCAGAAAATGTAGATTTTAGCTCACAGCAAACGCACGAAAAGCCCAAATCTCCCGCTCTGGCACCCATGTTTGCATGCTCGACGATAGGAAAATAAGCGCTCATCGCACGAGGTGCAAGAATCTAAAATCTCCAGATTTTGTCTTGCAATCCCCAAACTTTCGCATTCATCTATTAGCATAGCAATCATGTCAAGCGTGTGGGTATTACCACTAGCGTTAGCTTGTATTTTGATATAGTGCTCACCAAAATCTCGAGCAATTTCGCCACATAGATTTTGTCCAATTTCATAGCAGCAAGAGCGAATCGAAGAACCAATGAAAACAAGCATGTTGGCAGGATTTGCTCCTCTAGCACGCAATGCTTCCACTGCCTGCGTGAGGATTCTCCCGCACACGCCAGCGCGTCCTGCATGCAGCAGTGCGAAAATCTGCTCTCTAGGATCATAGAGCAAGATAGGATTACAATCTGCGACCATGATAAGAGCGACATAGCTAGAATCTGCGCAGATAATACCATCTGCTTTTGCCTCGCCATGCAGAAGTGCTAGGAGATCGCTTGTAGAATCTGCAAGAATAGTGGAGTGGATCTGATTGCACCAGAGCAGCGGTTTATTGTCAAAATGCCGCAGAATCTGTGATCGATTTGCATGCACAGATTCTGGATTATCCCCGACATGGTAAGCAATATTACAGCTAGCATAGGGTCCTGGGCTAACACCGCCAAGCGCACAAGTCTGGGCAAAACGAATTCTGTGAGAAGAAAAAAGCGGGCTTTGATCGCTTGAATAAAATATGCTAGAAGCAGTCATAAGATTCCGCATTTCTGCGGAGAGAGCATGACTAGAGATTAGCCATTGCGCTTATCGATGATGTCTTTTGCAGTATTGCTTGGAACTTCGCCGTAGTGATCAAACTCCATAGTATAAGTGCCTCGTCCCTGTGTCGCAGAGCGTAAATCGGTAGAATAGCCAAACATCTCAGCGAGTGGGACGAAAGCATTGACGATTTTAAGCCCCATGCGGTCGTCCATGGAGTTAATCTGCCCACGCCTGCGATTCAAATCACCAATAACATCACCCATGTATTCTTCTGGGACCTCAACTTCGACCTTCATAAGTGGCTCCAGAAGCACGGCATTTGCCTTGCGACAAGCATCTTTAAATGCCATAGAGCCAGCGATTTTAAACGCCATTTCACTGGAATCTACTTCGTGGTAGCTTCCATCATAGAGTGTTACCTTACAATCCACGACAGGATAGCCAGCCAGCACACCATTTTGCATGGCTTCTTGGATACCTTTATCAACTGCTGAAATATATTCTTTGGGGATCACACCACCGCTAATTTCGTTGATAAACTCATAGCCAGTGCCTGCTTCTTTTGGCTCAAGCTTGATATGGACATGTCCATACTGCCCGCGACCACCAGATTGTTTGGCATACTTACATTCTTGGGTAACAGATCCACGAATTGTCTCACGATAGGCAACTTGTGGCTGCCCAATGGTTGCCTCGACTTTAAACTCCCGCTTCAAGCGATCGACAATGATTTCTAAGTGAAGCTCGCCCATACCACCGATGAGCGTTTGTCCTGTTTCCTCCTGTGTGCTTACTCTAAAGCTTGGATCTTCCTCGGCTAGCTTGCCAAGTGCGACAGCCATTTTTTCTTGATCGGCTTTTGTTTTTGGCTCGACAGCGATATGAATAACTGGCTCTGGGAACTCCATACGCTCCAAAATCACAGGTCGCTTTTCATCACAGAGCGTATCTCCCGTGAGCGTATCTTTCAAGCCTACAAACGCGCAAATCTCTCCAGCATAGACTTCCTTAATATCCTCGCGTTTGTTTGAGTGCATTTTCAGTAATCGACCTACACGCTCTTTTTTACCTTTTGTGGAGTTAAGCACATAGCTTCCGGATTCTAGCATACCTCGATAGACACGCACAAATGTGAGCTGACCAACAAATGGATCAGTCATGATTTTAAACGCAAGACCTGCAAATTCTCCGTTATCGCTAGATTCTACAAAGACTTCTTCCTCATTTTTAGGGTCTATACCTTTGATATTGGTTACTTCAGTTGGTGCTGGGAGAATTTCTACAACCGCGTCAAGTAAGGTTTGGACACCTTTATTTTTAAAGCTTGAACCACATAGCATAGGAATAAGGCTCATACTATGACAACCAAGCTTGATACCAAGCTTAATCTCCTCTATGCTAAGCTCCTCTCCGCCAAGATACTTTTCCATAAGTGCTTCATCTTGTTCAGCCGCTGCCTCAATAAGTTTCTCTCGATAGCTAGCAGCTTTTTCTTGCAAATCTGCTGGAATTTCCTCCACATCATATTGCGCACCCATAGTTTCGTCATTCCAGACGATTGCTTTCATCTGGATAAGATCCACCACACCCTTAAAATTGTCTTCAGATCCGATGGGGATATTGATAGGCACTGGGTTTGCCTTTAGGCGTTCTTTGATTTGATTCTCGACATTATAAAAATTCGCGCCAATGCGGTCCATTTTATTAACAAATACTAGGCGCGGGACACCATACTTATTCGCCTGTCTCCATACAGTCTCACTCTGTGGTTGCACTCCACCTACGGAGCAAAACACTGCAACAGCACCATCAAGAACACGCATAGATCGCTCAACCTCAATGGTAAAATCCACGTGACCAGGGGTGTCAATAAGATTGATTTGATGATCTTTCCAAAAACAAGTCGTAGCAGCAGAAGTAATGGTAATTCCACGCTCCTTTTCCTGCTCCATCCAGTCCATAGTGGCAGCGCCATCATGCACTTCACCGATCTTATGGCTCACACCAGTGTAGAACAAAATCCGCTCGGATGTTGTCGTTTTACCTGCGTCGATATGCGCTGCAATTCCAATATTCCTAATTTTCTCTAAAGGAGTTTTTCTTGCCATGCTTTCCCTACCCTTCTCTCTGCTACTCTATTTTTACCAGCGATAATGCGCAAAAGCCTTATTTGCTTCTGCCATTTTATGGACATCTTCTTTTTTCTTAAATGCTGCTCCTTTATCGCTTGCAGCATCCATAAGCTCATTGGCTAATCGCTCAACCATTGTCCGCTCGTTGCGCTTTCTTGTTGCTTCGATAATCCAACGGATACAAAGAGATTGCTGGCGCACTGGACGAACTTCGACTGGGACCTGGTATGTCGCACCACCAACACGGCGAGATCGCACTTCCACAAGAGGCTTTACGCGCTCTAAAGCTTTTTCGAATACTTCAATTCCCTTTTCACCGCTTTTTTCCTCGATTTTAGCAAATGCGGCATAAATGATTTTCTCTGCGACACTCTTTTTGCCATCATACATCATCTTATTGATGAATTTTGTAACAACCTTATTGTCATAAATAGGATCACCTAGAATTTCCCTACTGGGTGCTTTTCTTCTTCTCATGAGTCTTCCTTAATGTTATTTTTTATCGCCACTAGCTTTTGCTTTTTTTGCTCCATACTTACTGCGAGACACGCTGCGTTTAGCAACACCTGCCGTATCGAGAGCGCCACGCACGATATGATACTTAACACCTGGTAAGTCTTTTACGCGCCCACCGCGCACAAGCACAATAGAGTGTTCTTGTAGATTATGCCCCTCGCCCGGAATATAACTAATAACTTCGAATTTACTCGTCAAGCGAACTTTTGCAACTTTACGCAAAGCAGAGTTTGGCTTCTTGGGCGTTGTAGTATAGACACGAGTGCATACCCCTCGCCTTTGTGGGCACTCTACCAATGCTGGGGACTTTGTTTTCTTAATGACCTTTTTTCGTTCTTTTCGAACAAGCTGATTGATGGTTGGCAATTTTTTTCCTTACTAATGAGATTTGAACGCGCGATTTTACAATTTTTAATCTTTTATTTATCTTAGATTCCAAGGATTCTAGGATTCTAAGCTCTTCGCCTTGACGACGAAGTTTTTGTTTTTATATAAGCCTGTGCCCACAGGAATCATTCTGCCTAGCACGACATTTTCCTTCAAGTCCTCTAGGAAATCTTTTTTTGCTGCGATACTTGCTTCTGTGAGAACTTTGGTTGTCTCTTGGAACGAAGCAGCCGAAATGATAGAATCACTGCTGATAGCTGCTCTTGTAATACCAAGTAGCACAAGCTCTGCAATTGCAGGTTCGCCACCGAGTTTCATAATACGCTCATTTTCTTCCTTAAAATGACGCTTGCTGACAAGGTCGTTTTCGATAAATCTCGTATTGCCCGGATCGATAATGCGCACTTGGCGTAGCATTTGCGAGACAATAACTTCAATATGTTTATCAGCAATATTGACACCTTGCCCTCGATATACTTGTTGCACCTCATTGACAATAAAGCGTAGCAGCTCTTTCTCTCCGCCAATACGCAGGATATCATGGCTAGAGGTTACGCCATCTGTGAGCGCTTCACCCGCATGGACAAACTCATCACTATGCACCAAAATGCGCTTACTTTTATCGACGAGATATTCATTGACCCGTCCATCTTGTGCTGTGATGATAATGCGATCTTTATTGCGGACAGATTTGCCAAAACTCACTACTCCATCGATATCTGAGAGAACCGCAGCATATTTTGGCTTGCGTGCTTCAAAGAGCTCCGAAACGCGTGGCAGACCTCCGGTGATGTCGCGAGATTTCGCCACTGCTTTTGGTGTTTTGGCAAGTTCATCAGCTTTAGCTACTTTCGCTCCCTCGACAATCTCCGCAGCAATCGTCGTATTTGGCTCAAGTCCATAGCGTCTTATTTCCTTGCTATTTTTGATAATGAGGCTTGGCTTGAGTCCTGATGGGATATAATCGTTGATTTTGAGTTTTTTCTTACCATCAGTTTTATCTTCCTGCTCTGTCGCAGTGATACCCAAAATAATATCCTCAAATGACACCTCACCATCAATGTCGCTAATGGTAATTGTGTTATAAGAATCCCATGTCGCAATGAGATTATGCGCAGAATCTACTGGCTCTGCGATAAGTGTATCTGCCTCTACCTCGCTATTATCGGCTACTAGGATTCTTGAGTCTCTTGCGATATAGTGCCTAGTGGCTTCGCGATCATGCGCATCGGCGATTACAGCAAAAATCCCTTTTTCTTGGACAATGTCGCCTTTTTTGAAATCATGCACACGCTCGAGATGATCGCCCTCTAGGAGGTAATATTTGACCACACCTCTTTCTTTAGAGTAGATCTTTTGGCAAATTGGTGCATTATCCTGCGCGATAATCTCGCTCGCATATGGAATTCGATTTGGCACATTCCAGCCATCTTTCACGATATCGACAATACTACCACCTTTAGCAACCTTGTAACCACTTTCATGAGCGATGTAGAGCTTGCCTTCAAGCCGCCCACTCACACCGGCAAGCTCATTTTGTTTCGCGACATCACTTTTGCGGATAGCGTATTTTTTCTCCTGCTTGCTGTTTTTGACCATGATGATAATCTCATCATGTGCTGTTTCTATATGCAGTGTCCCATCAAATGGTGCTTTAATCTTTGGTTCAACAACAAGCACAGCTGCATTTCTGCGGTTGATGACGATATTTTTGCCCTCTTTATTTTTGTAGGTTTTGATATTGTGATAGCGGATAAACCCTTCTTTTTCTGCTCGGATTTCCTTTTCTTCTTGGGTTCTACTTGCAGTCCCACCCACATGGAATGTTCGTAGCGTAAGCTGGGTCCCAGGCTCACCGATAGATTGTGCTGCGATTACACCAACTGCCTCGCCAGGTCGCACCATTTTACCCTCACCCAAGTTGATTCCGTAGCATTTAGCACACACACCCTTGGGTGCTTTACAGGTAACAGAATTGCGTATGACAACAGATTTGACATTGGCTTCAACAATTCTCCTGGCTGCTTTTTCATCAATCAAAGTCTCGGCACTAAAGAGCACTTCATTGGTAATTGGGTCAATAACATCTGCTGCAAGCACGCGACCAAACACGCGCTCTTCCAAAGATTCTAATAGCTCGGAGCCATCGATAATATCGCTAATCTCAAGACCCTCGTGCGTGCCGCAGTCTTCGATAGAGATTTTGGCATTTTGGCTAACATCAATCAGCTTTCTTGTGAGATATCCAGCATTCGCAGTTTTGAGTGCCGTGTCTGCTAGACCCTTCCTTGCGCCGTGCGTAGAATTAAAATACTCCAGCACATTCAAGCCCTCTTTGAAGTTGGATACAATTGGCGTCTCGATGATCGTGCCATCTGGTTTTGCCATAAGACCGCGCATAGCAGAGAGCTGGCGAATCTGCGCTGCACTACCTCTCGCCCCAGAATCCGCCATCATATAGATAGAGTTGAAGCCATCTTTATCCTGTGCGATAATGGTTGCCATTTTGTCGCTTAGCTGCTTGCTCGCCTCTGTCCAGTAGTCAATCGTCTTATTGTAGCGTTCAGCCTCTGTCATCGCACCATGCTCGAAGTCGTCTTGGAGCTTGCGCACTTTGGCTTGTGCTTGAGCGATAATTTCGCCCTTGTCCTCTGGTATGATAATGTCTGCAGCCGAGATAGAAATCCCAGCCTTTGTTGCATAAGTGAATCCTAAGTCTTTTAGGTCATCCAAAAATGCTGCTGTAACACCTGTCCCAGCTTCTTTATAGACATAATCAACAAGTGTGCCAATGTCTTTTTTCTTTAGGACTTTGTTCCACAAATCTGTGGGCACAAAATCTGGCAAAATCGATCGCAAAATCATTCGTCCAGCAGTCGTCGTGATAGGATAGCGATTGATAACGGTTTGAATCTTAGCATTGATATCAAGCTCTCCTGCTTCAATAGCAATCATAATCTGGTGAATGTCGCTAAATAGCTTGTGCTCGCCTTTAACACCCCTTCGCTCAAGTGATAGATAATAGAGTCCAAGCACCATATCTTGGCTTGGCACAGCGACAGCTTTACCACTGGCTGGGAGCAAGATATTCATAGAGCTTAACATGAGCACTTTGCACTCTGTAATGGCTTCTTGGCTTAGTGGCACATGGATTGCCATCTGGTCCCCGTCAAAGTCCGCGTTGAATGCAGAACATACAAGCGGATGAAGCTGAATCGCTTTGCCATCAATGAGCTTTGGGTGGAATGCCTGAATAGACTGCTTATGTAGCGTAGGAGCGCGGTTTAGCAGCACCGGATAGCCCTCGACAATTTCTTGCAGACATTCCCACACTTCATTTGTTTTTTGCTCGATCATTTTTTTGGCTTGTTTAAGCGTGCTGGCATAGCCTTTTTCTTCTAGGCGAGCAAGTAGGTGTGGTTTAAATAGCTCAAGTGCCATACCTTTGGGTAGCCCACACTGATCCATGCGCAAGTTTGGACCCACAACAATAACGCTTCGTCCCGAGAAATCCACACGCTTACCAAGTAGATTCTGGCGGAATCGTCCTTGCTTACCTTTGATGATCTCAGAGAGCGATTTAAGCGGTCGTTTGTTTGCGCCTTTTACCGCATTGCTTGCATTTCGTCCATTATCAAATAGCGCATCGACTGCTTCCTGAAGCATGCGTTTTTCATTGCGGACAATAATCTCTGGCGCATCAATATCCATAAGGCGTTTTAATCGTTGATTGCGGTTAATAACACGACGATAAAGATCATTAACATCGCTCACGGCAAATTTCCCACCATCAAGCGCTA
This sequence comes from uncultured Helicobacter sp., assembly GCF_937906905.1. GTDB lineage: Bacteria > Campylobacterota > Campylobacteria > Campylobacterales > Helicobacteraceae > Helicobacter_B. Next base: position 20,104 of record NZ_CALERY010000005.1, read on the forward strand.
CAAGCGGTCGTAAATCCGGCGGTAACACCGGGAGAACAGTAAGCATCATCCACTCTGGACGATTACCAGAATTCATGAAGTTTTCCACGACTTTGAGGCGTTTGACAATGCTTTTTTTCTTCGCTTCTGAATTTGTGGCTTTGATCTCTTCACGCAATGTTGTAAGCAATGCGGCAAGATCTAAGTTTTCTAATAGCTCTTTTACAGCCTCGCCACCCATTTGTGCGACAAAACCTCTGTCATCAAAGCGCTGACTGATATTTTGATATTGCTCTTCGTTTAACACATCGTATTTCATTACAGGCTTGGTTGATTCATTATCATAGAATGCTTCACCTGGCTCTTTGACGATATATGCCTCATAATACAACACGCGCTCAAGATCTTTCATCTTCACGCCTAGTAATGTCCCAACCCTGCTTGGCAATGAATTGACATACCATGTGTGTGCTACTGGGGTTACAAGCTCGATATGCCCCATTCTGGATCGGCGCACCTTGGAGCTCGTAACTTCGACACCACATTTTTCGCACACCATACCCTTGTATCGAGGCTTTTTGTATTTACCGCATAGGCACTCATAATCACGCACTGGTCCAAAGATTTTAGTGCAGAAAAGCCCATCGCGCTCTGGCTTTAGTGTGCGATAGTTGATTGTCTCTGGCTTTTTGACCTCGCCTCTACTCCATGAGCGAATCTTCTCTGGACTAGCGAGCACAAGCTGGAATGAGCTAAAATCCTTTGGTCGGTTATCTTCTTTGATCTCAAGAGCTTTTGGATTTCCATTCTCATCAAGCGTGCCATCAAACACATTGGCATCAAGCGCTAAAGCCTGGAGTTCTTTGATAAGCACATAGAATGTCTCTGGAATCTCAGATTCTCCCACTGGCTCACCTTTGGTGATAGAGCGATAAGCATTTTCTCGTCCCACAATATCATCGGATTTGAGTGTGAGCATTTCTTTGAGTGTATGTGCTGCACCATAGGCTTCTAGCGCCCACACTTCCATCTCCCCAAATCTTTGCCCACCAAATAGTGCTTTCCCACCCACTGGCTGCTTGGTAATAATACTATAAGGACCAGTGCTTCTAGCATGAACCTTCTCATCGACAAGATGGTGAAGCTTAAGCATATACATATAGCCCACATTGACCTTCTCGCGGATTTTCTCACCTGTCCTACCATCATAAAGCTCGACCTTACCATCCATGTCGATTTTTGCTTCTTCAAAAAGCTTATTAAACTTCTCTTGCGTTACACCCTCAAACACCGGGATAGCAAACTTAACTCCATTGCTCCAGTCTCGGGCATAGTCGAGTAGCTCTGTATCCTTGCAGGCTTTAATAAACTCAAGCATACCAGAATCTTTGTCATTAGTAAGCTCGGCAATTTTTATCATTTTTTCCCGTAGCTGCTGGATAAAATCTGCAGACTGACTATCAAGAATGGCATGTAGTTGCTCGCCCAGTCTTTTCCCGACAAGCCCCAAATGCACTTCCAGAATCTGCCCGATATTCATACGGCTTGGCACACCTAGCGGATTTAGGATAATATCAATAGGCTCGCCATCAGCAGTATAGGGCATATCGACCATAGGCACAATTGTGCTCACGATACCTTTGTTCCCATGTCGTCCAGCCATTTTATCGCCGACTTTAAGCTTGCGTTTTGTGGCAATATAAATTTTGACCTGTTTAACTACACCGCTTGGGAGAATATCGTCTTTTTCTAAAACAGAGAGCTTCTCCTCATGCTCTTCGCCGAGATTCTTCTTTTGCTCTAGGAAATTTGCTTTGATTTTTTCATATTTAGTTTGCACGCTCTTAGCATAGCTTTTGATGAGCGTATTTAGAGCAAAGCGATTGATTTTTGCAATTTCACCTTTTGGAACTTTTTGCCCTTTTTTATATTTCTTGTTATTGATTGTGGCGTCTGCGCTAAGCTCTTCTTTGGCAAGCATGCTACCAACGCGAAGAAGCTCTTCTTTATTAAGCATAGTAAGCCGATCGTGGTGCTCGATATCAAGTGCGGACTTTTCCTGTTCATATGCGCTTATCGCCCTGGAATCTTTCTCATAGCCTTTTTTTGTAAAGATTTTTACATCTATGACTGTCCCCTCGAGCGAAGGTGGGCAATAAAGCGATTTATTTACGACATGTCCAGCCTTTTCGCCAAAAATCGCGCGAAGCAATCGTTCCTCGGCACTTGGTTTAACCTCGCCTTTTGGAGAGACTTTTCCTACGAGAATCATTCCAGCACTCACATATGTCCCAATTTTCACAATTCCACTTTCATCAAGGTGTGTGATATCTTCCTCATGGACACCTGGAATATCAGCTGTTATCTCCTCTGTGCCATGCTTCAGTTCCCGTGCTTCAATCTCTTTCTCATAGATATGCACTGAAGTAAATGCGTCCTCCTTGATGAGACGCTCACTCACAACAATCGCGTCCTCGAAGTTATATCCATTCCATGGCATGAACGCTACGCGTATGTTTTTTCCAAGAGCTAGCTCGCCCATATCCATGCTCGCGCCATCTGCGATGATCTGTCCCGCTTGCACAATGTCGCCTTGCTTGACAATAGGGTGCTGCGCGAAGCATGTGTTTTGATTGGTGCGGAGATTTTTTTGCAATGAATATCCATCAATATACGCACCATTAGAATCCTCGCCTAGAATGTAGATGTTTTTTGCATCCACTTTTTCTACAACACCACTGCGAGTCGCTTTAACGGCTTCCCAAGAGTCGCGCGCAATAATCTGCTCAATCCCTGTTCCTACAAGCGGCGCATCGGGCTTAAGCAGTGGGACGGCTTGGCGTTGCATGTTTGAACCCATAAGGGCGCGGTTAGCATCATCGTGTTCGAGGAATGGAATCAAGCTCGCAGCAACGCCTACAAGCATGCGAGGGCTCAAGTCGATATACTCGACTTCTTCAGATTTGTGTAATGCAATCTCTCCACCGCACCGAGCCTCGATGAGTCCATCGGCGATTTTATTATTAGAATCTAGCTTCGTGCTCGCTGGAGCAATTACCTTGCCATCTTCTTGTGTGGCGGTTAGATATACGATTTCATCAGTTACTTTACCATTGACTACTTTTCTGTATGGCGCTTCAATAAAGCCCAGATCATTTACGAGTGTAAATGTCGCAATTGTGTTGATAAGCCCAATATTCTGCCCCTCTGGAGTCTCGATAGGGCAGATTCTACCATAATGCGTAGGATGCACATCACGCGCTTCGAACCCCACACGCTCTTTGACAAGTCCGCCCTCACCAAGCGCCGAGAGCCTGCGTTTATGTGTGATTTCTGAGAGTGGGTTGGTTTGATCCATAAACTGAGAAAGCTGCCCGCCTGTGAAAAACTCCATGATGGTGCTGGTAATCATTTTGGCATTGATTAGGTCATGTGGCATCACTGTATCAAATGTCCCACTCATTGTTGTGAGTTTATCTTTGATAGCCTTTTGCATTTTCACAAGCCCTGCATGCAGCTCATTTGCCAGAAGCTCTCCTATGGCGCGGATTCTGCGGTTACCAAGATTGTCTCGATCATCAATTTTTTCATCACCATTGGCGACTTTCATGAGATAGCGAGTCGTCTCGATAATATCCTCATGTGTAAGCACGGTAACATAGTTTGGCACACAAAGACCAAGCTTATGATTCATTTTCATTCGACCTACACGAGTTAGATCGTATGACTCCGCGTCAAAAAACAATCGGCGCACAAACTGCTTGGCTGCTTCTTTCGTCACAGGCTCTCCAGGGCGCATTACTTTATAGATTCTAATTGCAGCAAGATCATTCTCATCATCTAACTTCTCTGTCTGGCGTAGAATTTTTAGGGATTCTGTCTCAGCAATAAAAGAATTGATAATCGAAGTATCTACGCCATTTGCCAAGTCATTAACAATCACGATTTCTTTAACTTTTAGTTCGTTGAGCTTTTTGATTTTGGATTCATCAAGCTGGGATAGGGTATCTAACAAGATTTCACCTGTTTTTTTATCTACAACTGGCTCAAACAAATAGCGACTTGCCAGAGTTTCAGCGGGATATTCAATCCAGTCAAGCCCATTATCCTTTAGCTCCTTGGCTTTTCTGCTGCTTAAACGCTTGCCAGAAGCCACAATAAGCTTACCATTGATATCTCTAATATCAAATTCGACCTTACCTTCAAAATCTGTTGGATTAAATTGGATAAGGAATTTGCCTTTTTCAAGCTTTATCTTAAGAAGGGGATAGAACATCTTAAGAATATCAACTTTGCTATACCCTAATGCCCTAAAAAACACCGTAGCTGGGACTTTTCTGCGTTTGTTAATTCTCACAAATAGCGTATCTTTAGAATCATATTCGAAATACAGCCAAGAGCCACGATCTGGGATAATCTGCCCCATATATGTTATTTTAGCTGCTGCATTTTTATTGTCATTTTGCTTAAATATAACACCTGGACTTCTGTGTAGCTGATTTACTACAACACGCTCGACACCATTGATGATAAAAGATGTGCGATCTGTCATTAACGGAATCTCGCGAACAAAAATACTTTGCTCTTTGATATCTTTTGGTGCTAGTCTTTCGCCTTTTTCATCTTTCTCCCATTGAATAAGCTGGACTTTGATTTTGAGCGGTATGGCATAGGTGATACCACGCTCCATAGCCTCGCGGATTGTGTATTTTGGCTTGCCATATTCGCAGCCGATATATTCAAGTGTGATACGATTTTGCGCATCTTGGATAGGAAATACAGACTTAAACACTTTCTCAATGCCACTTTCTCTGCCATCTTTTGCATATAAAAAAGAATCATAGCTGTCTCGCTGCAAAAGCAACAAATCAGGGACTTTCAAACCTTGTTGTTGGGAAAAATCGATACGAAGTCTATTTTTTATTTCTTTTTTTGACATAGCAGAATCCTTCAAGAAATATAGTAGAGATAAACACCCTATGAAAATATACTAAATTCCTATACATTTCCATAGAGCGTCTTAAGCAGATGACCCGAGTAGCTTTTAGCACTCGGGCAACTATAGTATGAAAGGTTATTGGGTTATTTAACCTCAACTTTTGCGCCAGCTTCTTCAAGTTTTTTCTTGAATGCTTCAGCGTCTTCTTTATTGACACCTTCTTTAAGTGTGTGTGGTGTTTTTTCTGTAGCATCTTTTGCTTCTTTCAAGCCAAGCCCTGTGATTTCTCGCACAACTTTAATGACATTGATTTTGTTTGCACCAGCATCTACAAGAATCACATTAAAGTCAGTTTTTTCCTCGGCAGCAGCCCCAGCACCACCAGCCGCAACTGCACCAGCAACAACTGTGGGCGCCGCACTTACGCCAAACTTCTCTTCAAAAGCTTTCACAAGCTCAGAAAGTTCTAAAACAGAAAGACCGCCAATATATTCCAACACATCTTCTTTTGTGATAGCCATTTTACACTCCTAAGTTCTAAATATGTTCGCTTAGTGTCAAGCACCTACGCATTTTGCTCTTTTTCTTTTCGCAGATTATCCAAGCCTGTCGCAAAATAGCGAGCTGGAGCTGTCCAAACAGACAAAAGCATACCAATGAGCTCATCTTTGCTGGGTAGCTTGGAAACAGAGATAACATGGTTCGCATCCACTTGTTGCCCATCAAAACTCCCTGTCTTGATAATGAATTTTTCAGGGTTGGCTTCAGCAAACTTCACTGCAACTTTAGCAATCGAAATCTGGTCTTCACCCCAGATGAAGATATTTGTATCTTTAATATCCAAATCAGGCATACCAGAATCTTTTAGTGCGATCCGGGCTAAAGTATTTTTAATCACTTTTACCTTGATCCCAAATTGCCTTGCGTTGCAGCGTAACTGCTCCAGATCCTTGACGCTAATGCCTTTATAATCACACACAAGCAGAGCTTGTGCCGATTTAAAATCTTGCGCAAGAAACTGGACAATCTCTTGTTTTTGAGTTCTAGTCATCTTTCCTCCTTTCAGACAAAACTTACACAAGGTTGTATAATTAAGCTTGCGCCCTTGTGGTCATCAGTCTAAGATAAAACCCTACTTCACATCCATAAGAATCTGCGTATCGAGCCTAACAGCTGGCGACATAGTCAGGGACAAAGCACCACCTCGAATAAATTTTCCCTTTGCACTAGAGGGCTTTAGTCTATTGATGGTTTTTACTAGTTCAAGCATATTGTCTTTTATTTTGTTTTCAGGAAAACTTGCTTTTCCTATTGGTGCATGGATATTCCCCTTTTTATCAACACGAAAATTAACTTGACCACTCTTCGCGTTTGAGACAGCCTTACTAACATCCATGGTTACAGTGCCTGTTTTTGGGTTTGGCATCAGTCCCTTTGGTCCCAGGATTCTGCCTACTTTACCCACAAGTGCCATCATGTCAGGTGTTGCAATCACGATGTCAAAATTGATATTACCATTTTTGATTTCTTCAGCTAAATCATCATTGCCAACAACATCGGCACCGGCTTGTTTTGCCTCATCGGCTTTGGTTCCCTTGGCAAATACGGCAACACGAACCTTTTTACCTGTTCCATGTGGCAATACAACGGCACCACGAATCATCTGGTCTGCGTGTCTTGGATCGACACCGAGTCTCAAAGCCAGTTCCACGGTTTCATCGAATTTTGCTGACGCAAGAGACTTTACGGCACTAATTCCAGAATCTATATCGTAGAATCTATCATTGTCAATTTTCTCAATCAGGCTTTGGATTCTCTTTGTTGTTTTACTTTTCATCTCTGCTTTTCTCCATTTCACTATTCTACGATTTCTATACCCATGCTTCTAGCAGAACCAGCTACAATTTTTTTCGCAGCCTCCACATCATTAGCATTTAGATCTTCCATTTTTGCTTCAGCAATTTCTTGTAGCTGCTTTGTGGTAAGTTTTCCTACCTTATTCTTCAACGGATTATCAGACCCCTTTCCAATACCAGAAGCCTTTTTGATTAAATCCGTGACAGGTGGTTTTTTTGTGATGAAAGTAAAGCTTTTATCCTGATAAACAGTAATAATAACAGGGATATTAAAATCTCCCATATCCTTTGTTTTTTCATTGAAAGCTTTACAAAATTCCATGATATTGATACCACGCTGACCAAGCGCTGGACCAACGGGTGGAGATGGATTTGCCTTCCCCGCTGGAATTTGAAGCTTCAATTCACCGACTATTTTCTTTGCCATTTTCTACCTTTCTAAGTAAATTAAACAATCTTTTCCACTTGAGAATACAAAATTTCTATCGGCGTATTTCTACCGAAAATGGAAACATTAAGCTTGAGCTTTTTGTGTTCGACATCATATCCTTCAACCGTCGCAGTGAAATTGGCGAAAGGACCCTCATTGATACGAACAACCTCTCCTTGATCAAAAGAAACTTTTGGCTTAGGGGCTGCTCTATTTTGATTTTTCTCTAATATGTGGGCAATATCAGATTCGCTCAACATTGTAGGCTTTTTGCTTTCGCCGATAAAACCACTGACCTTTGGAAGAGACTGGATAGTATGCCAAAGTGATGTATCCAAATCTACATGAATAAATACATAGCCTGGATATATGCTTCTCGCACTTATTTTCTTTGCTCCATTCTTCATCTCATAGATATCTTCTGTTGGGACAATAACTTCCTTGACCCTGTCTTGAAGTCCGTATTCTTGCACGAGAATTTCTATAGCCTTTTTTACAGATTGCTCACTTCCAGAATATGTTTGTATAGCATACCAACCTAACGACATAAATTCTCCTAATCCTTACAAGATTTTAGAAACAGAAGCAAACAAAATAAGATCGACTAGCCCCAAGAACAAAGCAATTACAAACACCACCACAACAACAGATATAAGCGCATTTCGAATCTGCTCTTTCGTAGGAAAAACAACTTTAAATAGTTCTTCTCTCGCTGTTTGATAATAGCCAATTATCTTTTTTAACATTTTTCACCTTATTTGCTAGTGGCAGGTCAGGAGGGACTCGAACCCCCAACAACCGGTTTTGGAGACCGACGCTCTACCATTGGAGCTACTGACCTAAAAAGCTAGAGAGTTCTCTAGCTTTTTAGCTTAACTTCTTTATGAATTGTATGCTTATTAAGCCTAGGACAGAACTTTTTAAGCTCCAGTTTTTCTGTTTTTGTTTTAGCATTCTTTGTCGTGCTGTAGTTGATGTCTCCACACTCCGAACACTTCAAACCGATTTTTATCACATTGCCTTTTGCCATATCGCAGCCTTACTACTTTTACTTAATAATTTTGCTTACGACACCAGCACCAACAGTTCTTCCACCCTCTCGAATAGCGAATTTCGTCCCAAGCTCAAGAGCGATAGGGCTAATAAGCTCAACCGTGATCTTGACATTATCACCAGGCATTACCATTTCAACACCATCTGGTAGCTTGATAGAACCTGTTACATCTGTCGTGCGAACATAGAATTGTGGGCGATAGTTGTTGAAAAACGGAGTGTGGCGACCGCCTTCATCTTTAGATAGGACATAGATTTCACCTTCAAATTCGCTATGTGGAGTAATTGATCCTGGCTTACAGAGAACCATACCTCGCTCGACTTCTTCTTTTTTTGTTCCGCGCAATAGAATCCCTACATTATCCCCGGCTTCACCTTTGTCGAGTTCTTTTCTAAACATCTCAACACCAGTTACGGTTGTTTTTTGTGTGTCGCGGATACCGACGATTTCGACTTCATCACCAACCTTAACAACACCTCTTTCAATTCTTCCTGTTACAACTGTTCCACGCCCAGCGATAGAGAATACATCTTCAACCGGCATAAGGAATGTTTTTTCTGTGTCGCGCTCAGGGGTTGGGATATACTCATCGACTTTCGCCATAAGATCAAGCACTTTTTGACCCCATTCACCGACATTGCCAGCTTTTGCTTCTTCTAGAGCTTTTAGAGCAGATCCGGCTACGATAGGTGTATCATCTCCTGGGAACTCATATGCACTAAGAAGCTCACGCACTTCCATTTCTACTAGATCAAGCAGCTCTTGATCATCAACCATATCTTGTTTATTCAAGAACACAACAATGTAAGGAACGCCTACTTGACGAGAAAGTAGAATATGCTCACGAGTTTGTGGCATAGGACCATCAGCAGCAGATACAACGAGAATCGCGCCGTCCATTTGAGCAGCACCGGTAATCATGTTTTTAACATAGTCGGCGTGCCCTGGGCAATCCACATGCGCATAGTGGCGGTTTTCTGTTTCATACTCGATGTGAGAAGTTGCGATCGTAATCCCTCTTTCTCTTTCTTCTGGCGCATTGTCGATTTTATCGTAATCTTTCATTTCTGCAAGACCTTTTGTCGCCAAAACAGCAGAGATTGCAGCACTTAAAGTTGTTTTCCCGTGATCGACATGCCCAATAGTTCCAATATTGACATGCGGTTTGCTCTTGACAAATTTTTCCTTTGCCATAAAAATCTCCTAAGAATGAATTTAAAGGGCTTTATTATAGCTTTTATTTCTTTACAAAAAATAAAACTACCCACAAAACCGAAAGTATAGAAAAACTGGAGCCCATAAGCGGGATTGAACCGCCGACCTCTTCCTTACCAAGGAAGTGCTCTGCCACTGAGCTATATGGGCACGAAATAAATTGAGAGCGAGATTTGGGTGTGTGTTAATTTCAGCTCCCAGTATGGAGCGGGAAACGGGGCTCGAACCCGCGACCCTCAGCTTGGAAGGCTGATGCTCTAGCCAACTGAGCTATTCCCGCAAATGCTCCTACAATAAACCACATTAAGACAAGTCCTAACAATGGTGGTGAGTCGTGGATTCGAACCACGGAAGACAAAGTCAGCAGATTTA
>NZ_CALERY010000006.1 GCF_937906905.1 uncultured Helicobacter sp.
GGGGGGGGGGGGATTTTCTGCTTGAAGCACGATCGCCTAGGCAGTTGTAAGCATAGATTGCATGAAAATTAAGCACACCTAGAATCTAGGCAGATTCTAGCGCACTCATAAGACAACCAAAACTGCCCCCAGAAGCATGGAAGCAAAAGCCAGCAAACTTACTGCTTAAGATTAAGCAGTGTGTTTAGAATCTGATCTGAAGTGGTAACAGCTTTGGAGTTTGCTTGGAATCCACGCTGCACGACGATAAGCTGGGTGAGTGAGCGGCTTAAATCCACATTACTCATCTCAAGCTTAGAGCCAGAGACGCCACCACGCCGCCCCGTGTTTGCCGCGCCAATCATCGCTTGCCCAGAGTTCCCCGTTGATGAAAAGACATTGCCGCCTTCTGCTTGAAGCCCTGTGTTGTTGGCAAAGTTTGCTAGGGCTACTTGGGCTAGGGCTAGCGTGCGTCCGTTGCTAAATGAGCCTAGTAATGATCCCACCGAGTCAAAGCGTATATCCACCAAATCCCCAGCCCCATAGCCATCTTGCTCAATGGCATAGGTTTCAGACTGCTTATCCACGCTTGTAAGCCCGCCAAAGCCCCCTGTGGAGCCAAAGGATAGGCTTAGTCGCTGCGGCGCGATCGAGCCATTTTTGGGGTCAAACTGCAAAATAGGGGGGTTCATACCTGCTAGACTGCCATCGCTATTAAAGCGCAGCCGCCCACCTTCAAAGATATTTGGACGCGTAGCAGAAGCCCCATAGATGACAGAAGGCTCTGGCACAATTGCCCTAAAGCTCCACTCCGCCGAGCCTGTTTTGACAAACTCAAAGCGGATTGTGTGCTTCGAGCCTAGCGAGTCAAAGAGCTCGATGGTTGTCGTGTGTGTGGCGTGGCTTAGGCGCGTGGTGGATACAGAAGCCCCGCCCTCTAGCAGTGAAGCCGTGTTTAGCCCGCGCATCGTGTTTCTAAAAAGCACATTGGTAGAGACTTGATCTGATCCATACGAGGCGACAAAAATCGACATATTTTGGACTTCTTCATCGCCATTATCTTGGTTTAGCATCTCAAACATACCAAATTTATTGATAGTAACTGCCACAGAAGCGGTGGAGTCGTTATACTCCTTATCTGGGTCTTTAATCATATTGGCATCATATTGCAAGAGTCGGCGCAGCTCTTCTGTCGTCCTAAACTGCCCTGTGGAAGAGTCTGGGGACTCGGATTTGGTATAGCGATAGCGGAAAGAAGTGATGTCTGCATCGCCCTCGACGAAGTTTTCAAACGCGCCGGTGCCGCCTTTGGTGATGATGATGTTTTTGGTCTTTTCATCGCCGTCCATTTCATTGCGATTGACAAGTTTTAAGAGCTTGCCCTCCATATAGGCTTCAATCCCTGTTTTATCACGCACGCCGTTAATCGCATTTTGCGCGGCTACAAGCGTAGAGATCCCACTCATCGCAGAGTCATTAGAGAAAGACACTTTCGCACCATTGATAGTAATAGAGCTGTTTTCTTTGGTGGGGACTACGCTATTTATCATTTGCGCGTTTTTGTAGCTCACCCATATCCCTTGATTTTCTGTAAGCCCAAAGGCATCGCCATCTTGGTTGAAAAGCGCGCCCATATCTTCTTGCATTTGTGTGAGATTCCCAGCGGAGTCATAGAGCGGATTTACCCCATCAGCAGGTGTTTTGGTCGTAGAATCTAGTGCGTAGATATTGGCATTTTGGTCAGAGTGGCGTCCGGCGTTGAGATTGGCACGGAGTTTGATATTAGTCGAAGATCGCGCAGGCATTACCATATTTGGATCGATTTGGATATTGCGGATAGGTCCCGTGCTATCGATGTGGTAGAACTCCTGCTCGCTCATTTTTGAGGCATTTTTCAAGTCATCTTTGAGCCAGCCTTGCACGACATAGCCGCCTGTTGTTACAAGATTGCCATCTGCATCAAAGAGAAAGCTCCCATCGCGCGTGTAATTAAGCGTAACTCCTTTATCCGGGGAGATGACAAAAAAGCCTTCCCCCTCAATTGCCATATCAGTTTTGACATCGGTATTTTGCGTGCTACCTTGGGAGAAAACCTTTGTCGTGGCATTGACGCCAACCCCTAGCCCCACAGAGAAGTCATTCTGCCCTCCAAGCCCTGTTTTGTAGGGGGCGGTGGCGATGAGCTTTGTTTGAGAAAGCATATCGACAAATGATGCGCGAGAGTATTTGAACCCCACCGTATTGACATTGGCAATGTTATTGCTCTCAATATCTAGCGCGATTTGATGCGCCTGCATACCGCTTACACCTGACCATAGTGATCGTAGCATTGTCGTCCTTTGTGGTGAATTTGCCAAATGGTAAAGCAATAACTATGCCAAAGTGAAAAGCAAGCGACAAGGCAAAATCTGTTTAGGAAATGGCAGGACAGATTGGAGTATATATCCTTATATTTTGGGTAAAATGCGCAAAACACCACACAAGGAGCCAACCATGATACAAAATCCAACCATCGCCAAATACTCGGAGATGATCGAACACGAGCGAGCGTTTGTGCTAGAGATGTTACAAAAACACAAGCCTAAGAAAATCTGTGAAATAGGCATTGCTGCAGGAGCAAATAGCGTGCTAATCTTGGACTATCTAAATCGCAATAATCTTTTGGATTCTACTTCGCTACATGCCATTGATTACAATACAACCTACTACCGCGATAATGTCAAGCAAACGGGGGGGGGGAAGCCAACGCCTCGTAAAAGCGGGTTTCTCGTTCAAGAACTAGTCCCAGAGCTTGCTTCATACTATCATCTTCACACAGGCGGTCTAAGCGCAAACCACCTAGACAGGGTTGGAGACAAAATCGATTTATGTATCATTGACACCGTCCATGCCGCACCAGGCGAGGCACTAGACTTTCTTATGGTGCTGCCTTATCTTGCACCAAATGCTGCGATTATCATTCATGACCTTGCTTATCATTGCCTTGCAGACAAGCACCATAGTATCTGTGCGCTGCTATTTCACACGCTTGTCGGGGATAAAACAATCCCACCACAATATGCTCCATACGAGAATCTCTTCCAAAATATCGGCTCTTGTATCCTAAGCCCCAACCAAAGCACACATGTTGATTTGTATTTTCGGCTTTTACATTTGCCTTGGGTGTATATGCCTAATGCAGAAGACTTGGCAGTATTTAAGGGACATATCACAAAGCATTATAGTAGAGAGTATTTACTTGCTTTTGAACATATCCTTGCTCTGCAAAAAACATGGCAACTTTCTACGCCAAGAAGAGCAGCAAGAAAAGTCAAAAGGATATGCAAAAAAATGCTCGATAAAATCACAGCACACTAGGGCTCTGGCTAATTCTAAGATTCTCGCGCCAGAGTCTGCTATAATCCCAGAATTATTCCTAGCTTATTAAAGGATTCCAATGCTAAACAAAAAGATTCTCATAACTGGCGGGGCTGGGTTTTTAGGCTCACATTTATGCGAGAGACTGCTTGATCGCGGCGATGAAGTGCTATGTGTGGATAATCTATTCACCGGCACAAAGCAAAATATTCTCCACCTTTTATCAAATCCTAGATTTGAGTTTATGCGACACGATGTAACTTTCCCGCTGTATGTGGAGGTTGATGAGATTTATAACCTTGCTTGTCCAGCAAGCCCGGTGCATTATCAGTTTGACCCTGTGCAAACGACGAAAACTTCTGTAATGGGGGCGATCAATATGCTAGGACTTGCTAAACGCGTGAAAGCAAAGATTCTACAAGCTTCCACAAGCGAAGTCTATGGCGATCCTGAAATCCACCCACAAGTAGAATCTTATAAAGGTTCAGTCAATCCCATAGGCATAAGGGCGTGTTATGATGAGGGCAAAAGGTGTGCGGAGACGCTATTTTTTGACTATCAAAGGCAGCATAATTTAAACATTAAAGTAATGCGGATTTTTAATACCTATGGTCCTAGAATGCACCCAAATGATGGGCGAGTGGTGAGTAA
>NZ_CALERY010000007.1 GCF_937906905.1 uncultured Helicobacter sp.
TGAATATGCGTCCCATAACGCACCACCGATTAAGTCATTCTTTGCCATTTTCTTTCCTTTAGTTGTTGTATAAAATTGCCGCTTAGATTCTAGTATCTAGCACATTAACACTCTGCGGCAGTATCTTTGAGAAAATCACAAAGGTAGAATAAAGCCGCTCAATGCAAACCCTAGCAATTCTAAGATTTTTGATGAGAAATGTGGGTTGCAAGAAAAATTTCAAGGGAGTTACCTTAAAGGGTAATGACCGCAGAAATTTTTCGCCGCTCCCGCATTTATCGCAAAAAGCTGAATTGCCAAGCCAAAGATACAAACGCAATCAGTTTTCATAGCTACTAGAAATCGCCCTTAGCCTCTCCACCGCCTTCTTAAACACTTCAAAAGTGTAGTCCATCTCGGCTTGCGTGTTGTAGCGGCTTAGAGAGATTCTAATCGCCGTGTGAGCTAGCTCTTTATCCGCGCCTACTGCTACCATAATGGGATTTGCCTCTAAGTCCTCGCTCGCACACGCGCTACCTGTGGAAGCCGCAATGCCAGCTTTGTTTAAATCCCACAGCATTGCCTCTCCCTCAATGCCCTTCACGCTCACTAGGATCGTGTTTGGCACGCGGTGTGTAATATCGCCGATGACTTGCACATCATCTAGCCCAAGCAGTTTGGATTCTAGCTCATCGCGCAAGTTTTTGACATAGCTATTTTCATAGTCTAAATACTCCACCGCAAGCCGCATAGCCTCGCCCATACCCACGATATAAGGCACATTAAGCGTGCCCGATCGCCGCCCTCTCATATGCTCTCCGCCGTGTAGCAGTGGGGTTAGCTCCACACCCTTTCTAATGTAAAGCCCGCCCACGCCCTTTGGTCCGTGGAATTTATGTGCTGAAAAGCTTAGGAAATCCACATTCGCACTTTGCACACATACAGGAATCTTGCCAATCGCCTGCACCGCGTCCGTGTGGAAAAGCACGCTCTTTTCCCTACAAATCTCGCCGATTTCTTCGATGGGGAAAATCGCGCCTGTTTCGTTGTTTGCCCACATTACGCTTACAAGCGCGGTTTCATCGCTGATGGCTTCCCGCACATCTTTGACATAGATCGCGCCGTGTTTATTGACCTTTAGGCGCGTGATTTTTACCCCCAAGCTCTCTAAAAAGTCGCAAGTTGCCCCCACGGCTGGGTGCTCGACTTCTGTGGTGATAATGTGGCTTTTCTCTCCGCTTCTAATCTTGTCAAAATACACGCCTTTAAGCACCCAGTTATTGCTCTCTGTGGCGCAGCTTGTGATGATGATGTCATCTTCATCGCGTGCATTGATACCAGCGTAGAGCTTCTCAAGTGCATCGGCGATTGCTGGGTGCGTTTCTGTGCCGTATTTATGCAGGCTATTTGGATTCCCATAATGCTCGCAGAAAAACGGCTCCATTGCTTCTTTGACTTTAGGATCGACCATTGTTGTGGCATTATTATCAAGATACACTCGCATGTCATCTCCTTGCTTTTCTTTTTGTTTGTGGTTTTTCGGCTCATGATCGCTCTATTGATAGCTGTGGTTGATTGATATCTATGAAACAAGCGCGGATTGTAGCATGGATTTTCTTAAGGATTGCATGGAGTTTGTGGGAGCATGAGAATACTAGAATCTCCCAAAACACTCTAGAAACAAGCAAAATCACTCACGCATATTGAACTTCCAAGCTCGTTTAAGCTTTTTAAAAAAAAAAAAAAAAAATAGAATCCCAAAACAAAAGCAACCCCAAGACTACAAGATTTTAAGGATATTTCATGCTTGCAGAATCTACATCTCCCATCACTCATGCCTTGCGCTATGTAAAAAAGTCCATTAAGCCCTATGTGCCATTTAGCTTGCGCTACTACTACCGCACTAAGCTCGCTCCTAGCACTATGAGACGAGTGGCGCTGGATTCTCGTGCAAGCGATGCGATGAGCGTGCTTAATCGCTATATCGAGCTTACTACGCCCACTAGCGACCCTGAATGCAAAAGAAAAATTCTCAAAGACAATCTTCGTTTGATTGAGATAGAGATTGCAAGCTTTTGCAATCGCACTTGCTGGTTTTGCCCAAACTCTATCATCGATCGCAAATCCAAAAGTATCCAGCTCCCAGAGGAGATTTTCCTAAAGCTCATCGATAATCTTGCAGAGATTGAGTATGCAGGTGTGCTGAATTTCCACCGCTTCAACGAAACGCTCGCCGATAGAGATCTTATCATCAAGCGCTTAAAGCAAACCCGCTCTAAGCTACCAAATGCGGTGCTTGGGATTTTCACTAATGGCGATTATCTCAACCGAGAATATCTCGATGAGCTACGCGATGCGGGAGCGAGCTATATGTATATGAGCTACTATGCCAAGAAAGGTGAGCGGTTTGATGTGGAGCGCTATATCAAACCTGCTATTAAGAGAATGGGCAAAAATCTTGGGCTAAATTATGTCGTAAGTGTAAATACTCCAGAGGAATATGGTGTAACATTTGACTATGAGAGACTTAATGTCTATTATTGTAGCTGGAATGCTGATATCGGCGGCGGCGATAGGGGTGGAGTCATCGAGCAGATTAAGCAGCGGGAGCTACACAAACGCACAAGCCCATGCTATTTTCCGCTTATGGATATTTATGTGGATTACAATGGGCTTGTCATGCCCTGCTGCAATCTCCGCAGTGATGTAGGCGCGCATGCGCCATATATCTTAGGTGATGTGTCGCGCGAGAATCTTTTTGATCTGTTTATGAATGATAAATTTATCGCACTGCGTCAAGAGCTTACAAGAGAGGGCGAAAAAAGTGGTGCATGTGCGAGCTGTCATTACAAGAAATCCATGGGGGAGTGGGCGTTCTCTAAAAGCTAGGATAGAATCTAAGCTAGATTCCATAGCCCCATTTATGTCCTATGCTTGCTAAGTATCTCCATAATCTCGTGCATTTTGGCGCAGTCTTTTGCGCCATTAGATTCTAGCCCTTTGGAGAGATCGATTCCATATGGGTGTAGTGCTAGCGCGCGAGAGAGATTGCCTGCATTGATCCCGCCAGCAAGGAAAAACTCCCTATCAAATCCAGCTTCCCGCGCACGCACCACATAGTCCCAGTCAAAGCATTTTCCGCTACCGCCTTTGGCATTATCAAGCAAGAGCAGATCTGCTGTGCTTTCTTGCTGGGCGAGAATATTTGGCACATTGCTTGCTGCGATGGCTTTGATGATGGGTGTGCTAGTGCGCTGTCGCAGCGCTAGAATCCTGCTCTCACGCCTAGTGAAGTTCTCGCTAGATTCTATCTCATTGCTATCGTGGAGCTGGATATAATCAATCACGCCAGAATCCACTAGCTTCACAATCTCATCTACACTCTCCCCTACAAATACCCCAACCGCCTTAATCCTGGAATCTAGCAGAGACTTTAGACGCGCAGCTTGTGTTATGCTTACCTGTCGCGGACTGCTGGCAAACACAAACCCCACAAAATCCGGCAGTAGCGTATTTACACAAGTGATATCCTGCTCCCTGCTAAGCCCGCACATTTTGATGCTAGGGGGCTGCTTGGCTTGGTGTGGGCTTAACTTGGATTCTCGCATTAGAGCATGTCGTCTTTGGTGGGTTTCTCAAGCCGAAAGCACTGCAAAATCCCTTGACACGCGCGCATGCCAAATAGCATAACAAGCCATGAGACATAAATCCATACCATGAGAAATAGCACAATAGAAACCGAGCCATAGAGTGTGGAGTAGGTGGTATTAAGCGTTACATAATAGACAAAGAGATTTTTCATCATAAACCAAATGCTCCCAGAAACGCATGATGAGATAAGGAGGGTTTTTTTATGCAATGGCTTGTTGGCGGAGATACGAAATAGCACAAGAAATAGCACACAAGTCGCACACCATGAAAAAATATGCGACCATAAAAGCGACTTGGAGTGGGCGTTTAGGATATCTTGGGCGTAGAGACTGAAATAAAACATCGCCACAGAAGCTAGCGGAAAGAGTGTAATCATAGTCCAATACATCATAAGCGAGTCAAAGAATTTGCGCGGCTTGGAGTTAAACATTTTTGAGGTGATAAACTCATAGTTGCGAAAAAATAGCAATGAGGTGATAAACACAGAAATCACCCCAACCATACCCATTTTGTTGCCATTTGCGAGAAATGTATTCATGAAATTCATCACCACTTCGGCATTTGTAGGCAGGATATTTGAGAGAATAAGACGCTCGACATCGATGACTTTATCCTGGAAGCTCGAGAATGCCAGCAAGACAGAAAAGGTGATAAAAAGCATAGGAATAAGCGCGAAAATCGTATAAAAGCTTAGCGAAGAGGCATAGTAGAACATCTCTTGGCGATAGGTGAGAAAGCGATAGGCGAGCATGAAGCTTTTGCACAGCTTGCTTATAAACTCGCGCCAATCTCGCACCTCGCGCCAGCTTGCCATGCGGCTTTTGAATGATTTCATATACTTCCTTCATGCTTTTTGGTAACCAGCCCACATCATAGCAAAAATTGCTTTGGATCTAGCGCGAGCCTAGAGTCCAAAAGCCCTAAAAGCTAGAATCTAAACCAGCTAGAGTAGGGGATCTAGCGCACTCACCAGCGCAGCTATCTCAAGCTCTGCATTAAGCGTGATGTCTGCTTGGGCTTGGTAGATGGCTTGACGCTTGGTAAAAAGCTCAAGCGCCTTTGTCCTATCGCCAAACAGAGGGCGCTTGGCTAAATCGCTTTGGGAGAGCCTTGCGCAAATGCGCTCAAATGCCATATCCAAATACACCACTATGCCCATGGGCTTTACGCTATTGTGCGCACTCATGCCTCCGCCTGTGGAGATGATAGCCCCATGCACACTGGATTCTACCCAGTCAATAAACTCCCTCTCCCTCTCTCTAAACGCCCCCTCGCCATAGCGCGCGAAATACTCTGCCACACTGATACCCTCGCGCTGCTCGATAAGCATATCACTATCAAGTACAAATCGCCCAGATACCCTGCCAAGCTCACGCGCTAGCGTGCTTTTTCCGCAGCCCATGAAGCCAATTAGCACGATGTTTTGCATTATTGCACAGAGATAATGTAGTAGTCGCCATCGCGCGTGATGTCATAGGGGTATTGCCCATCAAGCGTGATGACAAAGCGATAGAAATCTTTGTGAGTCCCGAGTGAGGCTTTGGTGAAATACTTCACGCCAAGGTTGATTGAGCCGCTTGGATTCTCGTCTTTTCGCTCGATGTCTAGCACGATACGATAGGGGCTTGGCAGGACAAAAGAGCGCACAATCGTGGCGTTAGTATAGAGATAGAATTTGTTCCCTTGTGTGAAAAACTGAAATGGCTTAATCGTCCAGTAGCGCACATCTTCGTTTAAAATCGCGCCTTTTTGCGTGAGTAGTAGTGGATAGTGCCAGTCGATACTCTCATCTATGGGGATTGTTTTTTCCTCGATGCTGCCATCGATTTTCTGGTAAGTGATTGTAATGCTTTTTAGGATTCTGGCGTTACTTGGGAGCTTAAAGTCAAGCTCGGTGAATGGGTCTTTGGCATTTTTGGGAGTGATGTTGTCTTCTTTGGGACGAATGATAGGCTCAAACGGATTCTCGCGCGCATGGAGATGAAGCGCTACCATTGCCAAAGCACAAATCCAAAGGATATACTTTCTCATGGTTCAAGCCCCTTTAGCTCAAACAAACTCTTCTGTAAGCTCGCATTTTCATCTTGCAGGCTATTGACTTCTTTGATGAGATCATCGCGCTGGGCGATATTTCTCATCAGCACGCTTAGGGAGTGATCACCAAAAAGCAGCACCCCTACATACCCACCAGCTACCACAAGCCCCACAAAGCCTAGCAGGTAGATTCTGCGCGCATAAAGCTTATACCAAAAGTCTTGGTTTTTTAGCATGGTCAGCAGCGCGCGCATATCCAGTCCCAGAATCTACTAGAGTCTTATAAGAAGCTTTTGTCAAACAACGCTCTGCCCAGATAATGCGCATTGGCGATGTCTTTTTGGATAGCAAGCAAGCGATTATACTTGCTCATTCTCTCACTCCTAGCAGTCGAGCCTGTTTTAATCTCGCCTGTGTTTAGCGCGATAGCAAAATCTGCGATAAAGTGGTCTTCACTCTCTCCGCTTCTGTGGCTCATAATGCACTTATAGCCGTATCGTTGGGCAAGGCGCACGCTCTGCATTGTCTCACTCACTGTGCCAATTTGATTAGGCTTAATCAAAATCGCATTGGCGATGTTGTTTTTAATCCCTTGGGCTAAAATCTCGTGATTGGTTACAAACAAATCATCGCCTACAAGCTGGATTCTCTCGCCTAGCTTTTGTGTAAGCAGCTTCCAGCCCTCCCAGTCATCTTCACTTAGCCCATCTTCGATAGAGACGATGGGATATTTCGCGCAAAGCTTCTCATAATACCCCACAAGCTCGCTAGAATCTAGCTTTCTCCCCTCTCCCTTTAGATGATAGACTCCCTTTTCATCGACAAGCTCGCTGCTTGCTACATCAAGTGCTATGGCAATCTGCTCTCCGGGCTTATACCCTGCTGCTTCTATGGCTTTTAGTATTACTTCAATAGGCTCTTCATTGTTTGTAAGATTAGGTGCGAAGCCCCCTTCATCGCCGATACTTGTGATATGCCCAGCTTTATTGAGAATCTGCTTTAAATGCTGATACACCTCCGCACTCGCACGCAAGGCTTCATCAAAGGTATCAAAGCCTAGGGGCATAATCATATACTCTTGGAAATCCACGGTATTATCCGCGTGGCTACCGCCATTGATGATATTAAGCATTGGCACGGGGATTGTTAGGGCATTGCTCCCGCCTAGATAGCGATAGAGGGGGATATTTAGGCTCTTTGCCGCTGCGCGTGCCACTGCCATAGAGACGCCAAGCGTGGCATTTGCTCCAAGGTTTGCGTAATTATGCGTGCCATCAATATCTTTTAAAATCCCATCGATAAGCCCTTGATCAAAAGGGCTAGAGCCAATGAGTGCATCGCAAATCGTGGTATCGACATTTTCGCACGCCTTTAGCACTCCTTTGCCAAGGAAACGCTTCTTATCTCCATCGCGTAGCTCTAGAGCTTCTCTCTTGCCTGTGCTAGCCCCACTTGGCACGATGGCACTGCCACTTGTGCCATCGCTTAGAAGCACGCTTGCGCAAATGGTTGGATTCCCGCGAGAGTCAAGCACTTCTTGGGCATAGATATTATCGATGTAAATCATAGTAGCTCCTTTGTGAGTTTTGCGATTGGCTTAGTTAGATTCTGGCTCATCTGGGAGTGGAAGGATCTCTTCACTCGTGCCAATTTGCTCTTTGATCTTTTGGGTGATTTCTTGGGCTAGGGCGGTGTTTTCTCTAAGCATAAGTTTGGCATTTTCCCTGCCTTGCCCTAGCTTTTGGTCTTTATAGCTAAGCCATGCGCCACTTTTATCGATGAGATCAAGCTTCACGCCATAGTCGATAATCTCCCCCTCCTTACTAATCCCCTCGCCAAACATAATGTCAAACTCCGCTTCTCTAAAAGGTGGGGCGACTTTGTTTTTGACAACCTTTGCTTTGACGCGATTACCGATGTGCTGCTCGTTTTGCTTGAGCGAGGCGATGCGGCGAATATCTATGCGCACACTTGCGTAGAATTTCAGCGCATTCCCACCTGTGGTGGTCTCTGGGCTGCCATAGCCCATCATACCGATTTTCATACGGATTTGGTTGATAAAAATGAGCGTGGTGTTCATCTTATGCAATGCGCCTGTAATTTTACGCAAAGCGTGGCTCATAAGCCGTGCTTGCAAGCCCACATGCTGATCACCCATATCGCCATCGATTTCTGCCTTTGGCGTGAGAGCTGCCACAGAATCGATCACCACCAAATCCACCGCCCCACTGCGTGTAAGCGTCTCTAAAATCTCTAATGCCTGCTCGCCATTATCAGGCTGGGAGACTAGGAGATTCTCCGTATCGACCCCTAGCTTTTTCGCATAATACACATCAAGCGCGTGCTCGGCATCGATAAAGGCGGCGATCCCGCCATTTTTCTGGCACTCCGCGACAATTTGTAGTGAAAGGGTGGTTTTCCCGCTGGATTCTGGACCATAGATTTCGATAATCCGCCCCTTTGGCACGCCCCCAATCCCTAGAGCCATATCAAGCCCAAGCGAGCCTGTCGCGATAGAATCCACTTTTTCCACCTGCTTATCGCCAAGCCGCACAAGCGCGCCTTTACCAAAGGCTTTATCGATTTGCTTTAATGCTAAATCAATCGCCTTTTTTTTATTCTCGTCCATCGCCATAAAAGTCCTTAAAATGTGGTATCTAGTATTTGATGATAATCTCGTGCGAAGCGCGATTATAAGCTAGGTTTTATCAAATATTCCTTAATGATACCCAGAATCCTCAAGCACACAGCACTAAGCCTCTAAAGACTTTAGAGTCTCCATGGTTTGGGCGATGAGCGTAGCACACGCACTAGAATCTAGCTCATTACGCGGGGTGGTAAGTGTTATATAAGTGAGCTGCTCGCTTCCCCAGCGTCCTTGATCGTAGCTAGGATATAGCCCGATACATTTAAGCCCAAGGTTTAGTGCTAGATGTATCGTGCCTGTGCTTGGGCTTATGCAGTAGCGTGCTTTGCCCACCATGGCGATAAGATTCCCTAGATTTGTATCATTGGCAAATACAAAGATCTTCCGCGCCAATCCTCGGGCAATGAGTGCGTGCATAAAAGTTTTATGCACGCTTGGATAGGTGATAAGTAGCACAGGATAATCGCGTGCTAGAAGTTCTTCTATGAGATCAAGCCATGCGGATTCTGGGAGCGAGAATCTGGAATTGTGATTAAAGGGATTTACCAGCACAAATCTAGAATCCAAAATGGCTTCATCGTGCCCACTACGGCAAGGTGCTAGTAACCCCCCCCCTCCCCAATATCGAGCGTTTTTGTAGGTAAAGATTTTGTCGATTTTTTCTTGCACTTTTGGGCTTGCATGAAGGCGCGCATTTGCCAAGAGTGGGATTGAGTGGATATACTCATCATAGCGCGCTGTATCGATCATGCGCACAAGATGAAGCAAGATATGTTCAAATGGTATAGATTTGTATTTGGGCTTAGAGTAGATTGGTAGCGTGCGCGCACGCGGGGCGAGCAGGCTGATAAATTTTCTTGCACAAAGCACTCTTTTGGCATTGGTGGCAAGCGCGAATCGCAGGAATGCGCTTTTGGCATCGCTTAGGATAAGATAGTCGCAGGAGAAGCTGCTAATTGTAGCAATTTGCTTAGCACGCAGAGGTGCGTAGGACTTTTGCGCGGTGGGGGATTTGTCTGTGGTTTGCCAAGTATTGATTGCAATATCTATGAGATGATCGATGTGCTTGGCTTGGGAGTAGAGTGCTGTGGTAATAGCATTGCCAAAGACGATAAGCTTGCAGGGGTAGAGGGCTTTTAGCGCATAGATTGCCTTAGCATAAGCGACATTGCTTCCTAGCTCTATTGATGCCACCAGGAATCCAATCTTAAGTGGCTTTTGTGCATGCAGCTTGCTAGGCTTTGAAAAACAAAAACTCATGCGCTCTCTCTTTTTGTATGGGTGTAACATGGAGAATTTCATCACCGACTTTTACGCGTTGGGCTTTGGGGGCAATATCTGGTGCGCCGAGATTGGCTTGTGTGGATTCTGGGCTAGAATCTGCTAGGCTTTGCCTCTGCTCGTGAGGCTTGGCATAGGCGAGTGTGCATTGTGCGGCTAGAAGCTTGTCTGCCTCGCTAGCATTAGATTCTACTACGCTTACAGGACCTATGGAGTCTAGTAGCGTGATTTGGAGCATGCGTGGGTTTGGCGTGCTTAGCTTGGCGTTTTCTTGTTCATTGCGCCCGATGATAAGCCGCGCGCCACCAGGGAGAATCATATAGCGCCCGACTTTGACAAGCTCGATATCCTCTAGCACCATTTTCCTATGCGCGCTTAGGTCTTTGAGCTTTTGCGCCACACTTAGATCTGTGAGTAAGCAGCCCCCGCCTGGATTCTCATAGTGCTCCCAGCCCCAGCTTTTTACCATTTCAAGCTGCCTGCTTCTTCCGCGCCCACTCACATCAAGTAGCTTCTCTCTATCTACCCAGCCTACTCTCTCTGGGAAGCTTGGCTCTAGGAGCTTGGCACTCATAGGGCGTAGCAATAGCTCATCAAGGAAGCGAGGTTTAGATTCTGGGCTACTAGAATCTAGCGAACTAGAATCCATGGGGCTAGAATCTAGCAAGTGTGAGAATCTAGGATCATTGCCCAGATCTCGCACAAGCTTTCTTACTTGATCGAGTGCTTCTTTGCGCTGGGATTTTGGACGCTGCCCTAGCACCTCTCCGCTTACCACAAAGCTCGCGCCAAACTCCTCTAGACGCAAAAATGCTTGCGCAAACATATTGGCATGGCAGTCGATACAAGGGTTGAAATACTTACCATAGCCATATTTGGGCGTGAAAAGCACATTGTCAAAAAACTGCTTTCTAATATCAACTAGCACAAGCTCTGCGCCCACCTGTGCTGCTGCTTTGCGCAGATACTCGCTTTTGTCCTTATTGCCTCCAAAGCCGATATTGAAATGCACGGCTTTGACATTGATTCCTTGGAGTGTGAGTAGCTTCATCGCTATAAGGCTATCACACCCTCCGCTAAAAAGTGCTAATGCTGTCATATTGGTTGTAATTCTCCTTGTTTGAGTTTGGCGATTTTGCCCCGAAGCGTGGTGATTGTTTCAAGTGAATTGCCCGGAGTGCGGAGCTTAGATTCTAGGAAGCGCTGGATAAAGATTCTAAGCTCCGCGTCAAACCCGCCCTCGCACACAGGCAGCGGGTCAAGGGCTATGGCAAGCAGATCTTTGTTGTGCAAGTCATTGGCGCAGAGTGCATGAAATGCTTCTCTATACTGCAAAAATATACTCTCATCGATAAAATCCAATCCACGATTGAGCAGGGCTTCATCTTCGAGCATGTAGCGCAGGATTAGCCGCTCGAGCTTATCGCCGCTGGATTCTATGAGTGGTAGTGTATTGTGTGTGCTAGCTGTGCGTGCAGAGGATTTGGTGCGCTTAAGCAAATGGAGCGGGATTTGCAGTAAATCCGCGATGAAAGGTGCGTATTCTTCTTGCATAAGCGGGGAGAGCGTGCGAGAAAAAGCGCCGATCTCTTTGAGTGCATCTTCCTTGGCAAGGGGGTTGGCGAGATTATGCTTACTAGCAATCATCTGCAAGCAAAATTCTATAAAAGGTGCAGGCTTAGCAAAAAGCGCTTTAAGCTCTTCAAGCCTACCACTAGCTACCATATCTGCTGGATCTGCGCCATCTGGGAATATCACCACTCCGCCCTTCTTGCTAAGGGGGGCAAGCAGGCTGCTGGCGCGAAATGCTGCGTTAATGCCGGCTTTATCTCCATCATAGCTTAGGATAATCTCTGGATCGCCTTTATTAAGCAGGGGGATATGCTCTTTTGTAAGGGCTGTGCCAAGCGTGGCAACAGCATTTGTCATGCCTGCTTTGTGGAGCATGATTGTATCGATATAGCCTTCGGTAATGATGATACGCCCATTTGCAAAAATACTCTGCCTAGCCAAATGATAGCCATAGAGCAAGCGAGATTTATTAAAGAGCGAGCCTTGTGGGGAGTTGAGGTATTTAGCTTGCGCATCTGCGCGCAAGCTTCGCCCGCCAAACCCCACGACTTTCCCGCTAGCAGAGTGGATAGGGAAGATGATACGATCACTAAAGCGCGCATAGGGTCTAGCGTTTTTCTCGCTTTTCCCTAGCACGCCATGTTTTTCTAGCTCGGTGGTTGGAAGATTGTGCGCGTTGATATAAGTCAGGTGGCGCTCATAGCTTGGGGCAAACCCTAGATTCCACTGCGCGATGAGTGTATCGGTGATCCCGCGATTATGCAGATACTCTAGCATGGCGCGAGAATCTAGTAGGCAAGTGTGGTAGAAGCTTGCGATTTTCTCCAGCACTTCGCTTTTTTCCACGCGCTTGCTGTCGTATTCAAGCGTGAAATTTAGCATGTCTGCGATTTTCTCCACTGCCTCAACAAAGCTTAGTTTCTCATATTCCATGACAAATTTTATGCTATCGCCACCTATCCCGCAGCCATAGCAGTGGAATATCCCCTTGCTCGGCGAGACCATAAAGCTTGGAGACTTTTCGTTGTGAAAAGGGCAGTTTGCCGCATAATTTGCGCCCACGCGCTTTAGCTCAAGATAGCTAGAGATGATTTCGAGAATATCGATACGATGTTTTAGATTCTCGATTGAAGCTTGAGTGATCATAGTGCTATATTCTTGTGTCCTAGATTTTAGACAGGCATTGTAGCAGTGGATTTATTAGAAGTTGATTAGGGCGGCTAAGGCGTGCTAGAGTGGGCAAACAGAGTCGTAGGGTATGGTAGAATGTCGGGCAAAATTTCGACGCTCGTATGGAGCAAATTCTCGTATAAAAGCTAACGCGCATTTAGAGCAAGGAGAATCCATGAGTAAAAATCTCGCCTGGCTACTAGTCCTCATCGGTGGCGTATGTGAGGTGTTTTGGGTAAGCGGGCTTAAATATGCCGATACGCTTGGTTTGCAGATTCTCACAGGTGTTGGGATTAGCATATCATTTGTATGCATGCTGCTTGCTATCAAAGCACTTGAAATTAGCGTGGCATATAGCGTTTTTGTGGGTATTGGGGCTGGCGGAATTGTGATTATGGAGATTTTGGCGTTTGGTGAGCCAGCTTCGCTTGCCAAACTCTCGCTCATAGCACTGCTGATGTGTGCGGTGCTTGGACTAAAATTTACCACACATGAGGGTGGGCAGGAAAATAGCAAGAGAGAAAATGCAGAGCAAGAAAGCACAAAACAAGAAAGCCACATGGATAAAAACCCCCTCAATACACATAAAGGAGTGAAATAATGCATTGGCTCGCATTGCTTGGCGCTGGAGTGCTGGAGATCGTGGGCGTGATTGCTATGAAGCGCTTTGTAGATGGAAGGAGAATCTATCTACTAGCAATCCTTGCTTGCTTTGCACTAAGCTTCACTTGCCTAAGCTTTGCCATGCAGGCAATCTCCATGGGCGTGGGGTATGCGATTTGGACAGGGATTGGCGCAGCGGGAGGGGTGATCGTGGGCGTGGTGTTTTATGGGGAGAGCAAATCGCTGCTAAAACTCCTTTGTGTGTGCGTGATTATCGCTTGTAGCGTGGGGCTAAAGCTACTAGGCTAGATTGTTATAAGCATAAATATAAGTGTCTAGTATTTGTTAAATATTGCTGCGATTTGTGCTGGGCTGTTTGTTTGAGTAAGTGCTAGGAGCAAAAGCACGCGCGCTTTTTGTGGGTTCAAATCCCCACTGCCGATGAAGCCAAGCCCAGAATCCTCCTCATTTGCGCTGATGAAGCCATTATTGATACGCGAGCTTTGCACGACGATTAGCCCTTGAGCCATGAGCTTTTTTAGCATGGTTTTGTGGCTTTTATGGATACTTCCTGCCCCCATGCCAGCGATGACTAGGGCTTTTGTGCCGTGATGAAACAGCGCTTGTGCTGCCACTGCCAAGCCATCATTAGCATAAGAGTAGAGGATATCAACCTTTGGCAGAGAATCTAGCGCGCTTACATCAAACTCGCTCTCTAGTGTGTGGGGCTTGGTTGGCATGGTGTAGAATACCACTTTGCTATCAAGCACATAGCCCATATCTCCACTAGCTGGCGAGCCAAAGGCTTGGGTATTGAGCGTGTGCAGCTTGCTCACATAGCGCGCACTTTGGATTCTATCATTCATCATCACCATAACGCCTTTGCCTTTAGATTCTGGGCTAGCGGCGAGTGCTATGGCATTGTAGAGATTTTTAGGACCATCGGCGCTTAGCGCTGTGGCTGGGCGCATAGCCCCTACAAACACAATAGGCTTATCACTCTTTGCCACTAGATGTAGGAAAAACGCACTCTCTTCCATGGTGTCTGTGCCATGGGTTATCACCACGCCATCGACGCTAGAATCTATCAGTAGTGCATTTACGCGCTTAGCAAGCTTGAGCCAAATCTCATCACTCATGTCCGCGCTATCGATATTAGCGATTTGCTCCCCTGTAATATTTGCCAGCTTTTTAATCTCTGGCACGGTGCCAATAAGCGCTTCCACGCCTATCGCACCTGCTTTATAGTCTGCGGTCTTTAGTGCAGAATCACTTGCGCCAGCGATCGTCCCGCCCGTAGCGAGGATCACAATTGTTGCGCGCTTGGCACTAGTGCTTTGGGCTGTATTGCTTAGATTTTGTGAGATTGCAGGATTTTGGCTTTGATCTTGCATGGCACTCCTTCGCTGTTTAGAATCCTCGAGTGTGTCGCTAGATTGCACAGAATCATAGCGTATATTAGGGATTTTGCATATCAGCGTGCCTAGCCCAAATTCTGGCATATTGTTTTGTGCTTTTAAGCTGTTATTGCCGTAGGGAGTGAAATAGTGGGATTGCGCGTTGTGTTTGCGATGTGGATTGATGAGGTTGGATTCTGGGCATAAAGCCAAAAAGTCTTTACGCTTTGCCCTCTTGCCCCAAAAAAGCACGCCCCTATGCCGCTGTCTAAGCATATTGGGCAAATGCTAGCAGCACATGTGGGCGCAAAGGTGTATTGGGATAATGCTACTCTACTTCCGCATCGATGACATCATCGTCTTTTTTCTTAGAGTTTGCTGTGTTGGCATTTTGGCTAGCCCCTTGCTCTTTGGCATACATTGCTTCTGTGAGCTTGTGGCTCACTTCTGTCAATGCCTTTAGCTTCTCATCGATTTGCTCTTTTGTGGCGTTTTCATCTTTGAGCACTGCTTTTAGCTCTTCTAGGGCGGTGTTGATTTTCTCTACTTCGCTAGATTCTAGCTTGTCTTTCATCTCGCCTAGCGTTTTTTCTGTTTGATACACGAGCGAGTCCGCCATATTGCGGGACTCTATCGCGCCTTTGCGCTTGGCGTCTTCTTCTTTATGCAGCTCGGCGTCTTTGACCATTTTTTCAATTTCGGCATCAGATAGCCCGCTAGAGCCTGTGATTTTGATCTCTTGGGATTTGCCGCTGACCTTATCTTTCGCTGATACCGTTAGAATCCCATTGGCATCGATGTCAAAGGTTACTTCAATTTGCGGCACACCGCGCGGAGCTGGTGGGATACCTTGCAAGTCAAAATTCCCTAGCAGTTTATTGTCCCTAGCAAGCTCTCTCTCGCCTTGTAGCACGCGGATGGTAACAGCTGGCTGATTATCTTCAGCAGTGGAGAAAGTCTGCGCCTTTTTGGCAGGAATTGTTGTCCCCCTATCAATCACGCGCGTCATCACACCGCCAAGCGTCTCAATCCCTAGTGATAAAGGCGTAACATCAAGCAGCAGCACATCTTTGACATCACCTTTCAAAACGCCGCCTTGGATCGCCGCGCCCACAGCTACGACTTCATCAGGATTGACAGATTTATTCAAATCTTTGCCGATGAAGTCTTTAACTCGCTCTTGCACCTTTGGGATTCTAGTGCTTCCCCCTACCATCACCACTTCGCTAATATCACCCTTGCTAAGTCCCGCATCTTTGATGACGGAGTCAATCTTGCTAATCGTCTCTTCAATCAAATCATCAATCAAGCTCTCAAATTTCGCACGAGAGAGCTTTTTGACAAAGTGTTTAGGACCATTACTATCAGCGGTGATAAAAGGCAGGTTGATCTCTGTCTCTTGCGCGCTAGAGAGCTCTTTTTTAGCATTTTCTGCGGCGTCTTTGAGCCGCTGGAGTGCCATAATGTCTTGCTTAATATCAATGCCGCTTTCATCTTTAAACTCACTCGCTGCCCAATCGATAATGCGATTATCAAAGTCATCGCCCCCTAGGAACGCATCGCCCCCTGTGGCAAGCACTTCTACGACATTATCACCAGTTTCAAGCACGGTTACATCAAATGTCCCTCCGCCTAAGTCATAGACCATAATTTTCTCGGCTTCTTTTTTATCTAGCCCATACGCAAGCGCGGCAGAAGTAGGCTCGTTGATAATGCGCAGCACATTAAGCCCTGCGATGGTGCCTGCTTCTTTGGTGGCTTTTCTTTGTGCGTCATTGAAGTAGGCTGGCACGGTGATGACTGCTTCTGTAACACTCTCGCCCAAGTAGCTCTCGGCATCTTCTTTGATTTTCATCAAAATCTTTGCCGAGATTTCTTGGGGCGTATAAGTCTTATCCGCGATTTCTACCGCACAAGCACCATTTCTATCCACGATTTTATAGGGTAGTCGCTCTTGGGCTTGCTTTGCCTTATCTTCATTAAGCATTAGCCCCATAATGCGCTTGATAGAGTAGATTGTCTTTTGCGGATTGGTGATCGCCTGTCGTTTTGCTGGCTCACCGACTAGAATCTCGCCTTTATCGGTAAATGCCACGATTGATGGGGTGGTGTTTTTACCCTCTTTATTAGCGATGATTTTGGCTTCATTGCCTTCATACACTGCCATTGCGGAGTTTGTTGTCCCTAGGTCGATTCCAATTACTTTTGCCATTTTGTATCCTTTATGTTGAGATTAGTTGTTTTTCACCACTGCGACCATCGCTGGGCGCAAGGTGCGTTCCTTATACTTATAGCCTTGCTGCATTACTTGGGCGATGTGCCCATCTTGCGCTTCTGGCTTTGCCACTTGCATAATGCACTCGTGCAAATTTGGGTCAAACTCCCCACTTGTGTCAATCGCTTCTACGCCGTGGCGGCTAAGGATTTTTAGGAAATTATCTTGCACAAGAGCTATGCCCTCTAAAATCGCGCTATGCTCCTTGGCGGCGGCTTTGGCATTATCCAAAGCGTCCAAAATAGGCAGCAAATCTTTGGCGATTTTTTCATACGCATATTCTAGGGCTTGATTTTTCTCGCGCTCTAGGCGTTTTTTGACATTTTCAAAGTCCGCGTAAGCGCGCATGTATTTTTCCTCTAGCTCCTTATACGCAGCATCGAGCATGCTGGGTTCATCACCAGCTGTATTAGATTCTGGCGCACTAGAGTCCAGGGTGGATTCC
Source organism: uncultured Helicobacter sp. (assembly GCF_937906905.1). Classification (GTDB taxonomy): domain Bacteria; phylum Campylobacterota; class Campylobacteria; order Campylobacterales; family Helicobacteraceae; genus Helicobacter_B. Next base: position 17,055 of record NZ_CALERY010000007.1, read on the forward strand.
ATAGATTCTCCAGAAGCCAGTGCGGAATCTTGGCTAGATTCTAGCTCTGCATTATCGCAGGTGTCTTGCGCCTGATTTATGTCATTGTTTTTTGTTTCTTGCATTCACTCTCCTTTACTGAAAGATTGGATTCTCTTGGCTCTAGGAAGCTAATGCCTCGTAGAATCCTTGATAGTCCTGACTCAAGCGCCCAAGCGTTAGCATTTGCACTCTCTCGCCTTTAAATATTGCATTATGTGCGATGATGAGATAGTCGCTTGAGTCTGGGAAATGCAGCGCACACCCTAGAGAAAACATCTCACCGCGCGCAAATCCAAGTGCATGCTCTGGCATGCTTTCAAACATCTCACCAAGCGCTGCTAGACCAAAAAAGCGCGTTTTCTCTACGCTCTGGAGAGCTTGGAGAGCCTGGCTTAGGCTTTGGGCGCAGACATCGTGAGCGATTTTTTGCAGGTCATGGATTTGCACACCTACAAGCTCATGACAGAATCTCGCCATATTTGCCACAAACGGGATTGCCACGCAATCGCGCTCAAACACCAACACCAGCGTGCCATCATCATTGGTATCCACCTCGATGACGCGTAGGAGCTTTTGGCTTGCACTAGCGCGTATGGCACAAGTGAGACCAAATTCATCACACAAGGCATGAAGCCGATTGGGCTCAATGCTAGGCTCTAGGAGCTCTGGCTGGAGGACTTCTCTCCAGTAGTTTCGCAGTGCCAGTCGTGTAGGCACGCGTCCAGAGCTGATGTGCGTCTGGATAAGCACGCCTTCTTGACCTAGGATCTTAAAATAGTTGCGAATCGTGGCAGAGGAGATCCTGCCCTCTAGGCAGCTTTTTAGTGATTCTGACCCAATAGGCTCCTGGCATTTGACATACTGCTTAATCATCTCCTGAAGCAGGAAGTCCTTTTTTTTCATGCCTTATCCCTAAAATTTGCTTGATTTATGCTTGGAGTTTTGCTTGTAAGCACCTGCTATTTACAAGCGGGAGAATTCTACCCCGCAAAAGTAAATGAAATTAGCATTTATCTAAAAAGATTGCTAAAAATCGCTAAATATTAGTCTAGTAGTATAAAGTTTAGTTAGTGATATAGGATAATGATTCTTTACTATATCCATATAATAATCCCTGCGTTGCGCGAGAATCTTGGGCTATCAAAACAGCATTGCGCCATATTATTAAGAAATCTCATAAGGATTTTTCGGCACAATGCGTGGCTATCCAAGCCACCCTAGAATCTAGCCGTATTGTTTTGTAGAATCTAGCGCACTGCGAGATTCTAGCCGCACTCTAGGAGCTTGGCAATCCACTATCACGCAAGGATCTTGTATGTCTGCTATCACTGAAGAAAATCTCCCCCTACTCACCCAAGCCGCAAATGAGCTGCGCTATCTCTGTGCTGATATTGTGCAGCGTGCTAATAGCGGGCACCCGGGCGCACCTATGGGGCTAGCAGAAGTGGCAGTCGTGCTATCCCACCACCTGCGCCTAAACCCCAAGAACCCGCGCTATCTCAACCGCGATCGCCTAGTTTTTAGCGGTGGACACGCCAGCGCGCTTGTGTATAGCCTGCTGCATTTATGGGGCTTTGAAGTGAGTATGCAGGATTTACAAGCCTTCCGCCAGCTTGACTCTACAACGCCCGGACACCCAGAGTTTGCCCACACGCCCGGCGTGGAGATCACCACAGGACCACTAGGACAAGGCATAGCCAACGCCGTGGGCTTTGCTATGGCACAAAAACGCGCCAATGCTATGCTAGCAAAAGTGGATTCTAGCCCTGAAGTGCTTGATCATTTTGTGTATTGCCTTTGTGGCGATGGGGACTTGCAAGAGGGCATTAGCTATGAGGCTTGCTCGCTTGCTGGCTTGCACCAGCTAGGCAAGCTTATCATCATCTATGATAGCAATGGCATAACCATAGAGGGCGGCACGCAAATCGCCTTTAGCGAAAATGTGCGCGCGAGGTTTGAAGCACAGGGCTTTAGCGTCTTTGAGTGCGATGGGCATAACCTTGTAGCCATAGATTCTGCCCTAGAATCTGCCAAAGCCTCTCCTAAGCCAAGCCTTATCATCGCGCACACCACTATCGGCAAAGGCGCGCTAGAGCTAGAGGGCAGCCATAAAGCCCACGGCGCACCGCTAGGCGCAGAGCTTATCGCTAAGGCAAGAGAGCAAGCAGGCATTAGCAAGCAGAGCTTTGCTATCAGTGATGAAGTGGGCTTTGTCTTCCGCGCGTGTATGGAAAAGGGCGCGAGCCTAGAAGCCTTGTGGGAGAGAGGCTTAAGCGATCAAGCAAAATCCCTGCTAGCAACACTCACCGCGCCACTAGAGCAAAAAGTGGATTCTATCTCCTACCCCACTTTCACGCAAGGAGACTCCCTAGCCACGCGCGTGAGCAATGGCAAAATCCTAAATACCATCGCCAAAGCCCTGCCAAACTTCATCGGCGGCAGCGCAGATCTCGCCCCTAGCAACAACACTGCCCTGCTAGATTCTAGCGACTTCCCTAGTGGTAACAATCTCCACTTTGGTATCCGCGAGCATTCTATGGGCGCGATTTGCAATGCCTTTGCCAACTACGGACTTTTCCTGCCCTTTTGCGCGACATTTTTTGTTTTCAGCGATTATATGAGTGCGAGCGTGCGGATCGCTAGCATTATGAGGGCAAAGGTGTTTTATATCTTTACGCACGATTCTATCGGTGTGGGCGAAGATGGCGCGACCCACCAGCCAATCGAGCAGCTTAGCCACTTCCGCGCTATGCCAAACCTCTTAGTCTTCCGCCCAGCCGATGCGCAAGAAAACATCGCCTGCTGGCAAGTAGCCCTAGAATCTAGCGCGCCAAGTGCCTTTGTCCTCTCGCGCCAAAATCTCCCTGTGCTAGAGCCTGTGGCAAAGAGCCAAGCGCAAAAAGGCGGCTATGTCAAAAAGGATTCTAGCCTAGATAATCAAGCGCAAATCACCCTGCTAGCAAGCGGGAGTGAAGTGTCTTTATGCCTGCAAGCCCAAGAGCTGCTAGAATCTAGTGGCATTGCTACACGCGTGGTGAGTATGCCCTGCTTTGAGCTACTATGCGAGCAGGATTGCAGCTACCACAAAGAGCTTTTTAGCGGAGCGGTGCTAGCTGTGGAAGCCGCTAGGGGCAATGAGCTTTATCGCTTCGCAGATTTTGTGCTAGGGCTAAATAGCTTTGGCAAGTCGGCTAAGGGTGAAGAGCTTTTTACGCATTTTGGGCTTAGTGCGGAGCATATCGCCACAATCGCCAAAGATCTTGCAAGGGAGCTTTTATGCTAGGGCTAAAAAAGTGGATTCTAGGTAAAAGGTGGATTCTAGCCGCAATGCCCTATTTCCGTCATTGCGAGACTTCTGCTAGGAAGTCGTGGCAATCCACAAGCCCCCTCTATCACTCTCAAGCGGCAAAGCCACTAGCACAGCAGCTCATAAGCCCACGCAAGTGGATTCTAGGAAGTGGGCGAGTGTGGCTTATCGCGCTAGGGCTTTTGGGGGCTTTGCAGTGTATGGATGCGAGAAAATCACCGCAATACATCACAGATTCTAAAGACTTTAGCACCATAGGCATTGATCGCCACGATATAGAAGCAGTGGTAGAGAAAACCACGCGCAAGCTCCTAGGGTCTAGCTTTGTCCGCGAGCTACAAGGGCAGAGAGTCCTAGCCATATCCACGATACAAAACAACACAGAAGAAGATATTGATGTAGAGTTTTTGAGCCGCAAGATTACACGCACACTGCGCAAGAGCAAGAAATTTACCCTGACAAACGCCATTGCTGGCAGTGGCTCTAGCACGGATAATTTACTCACAGATTCTAGGAAGCTTACCAAAGACAAACGCTTCAACCAATACACCACCCAAGAAGATGGCACACTCCTAGCCCCTGATCTCTCCCTTAGCGGCAAGATTATCCAGCGCACCAAAAGTGTGGGCGATAGGGTGAGGGTGGATTATGACTTCTTGTTTGTGCTAACAGATTTAAAAAGCGGGCGCGTGGTGTGGGACGATGAAGAAAACATTGCCAAGGCAATTGACAAATCCCAAGTGGCGCGATTTAGCAAGCTAGGGGCTGGGACTTGCCAAGGTGGCGATGCGATCGCGTGTGAGAGAGAGGCGCAAGCCGCGCTAGAAGCAGATGACCCACAAAGCGCGCAAGAGCTTTTTAAGCAAGCGTGTGATTTGGGCAATCGCCAAGCTTGCGAGAATGCCGCCTATCTCAAACGCGCACTAAAAGAGCAAAAAAAGCAAGAGAAAAAGGCTAGAAAGCAAGCAAGAGGCGGGCGATTTGGGCTAAGTGTGGGCGCGGACATTGGCTTTGGCGGGGGCAGTGCGAATATGGCTCCTGTGCCTTATATCTCTAAGCCAACTACTAGCAGCGGTAGCAGTAGTGGCAAGGGATTTATCCACTACACTGATGGCGAATACTCCAAAGATATTTCATCAGTCTATATGCTTAAAGCTGGGCTATGGTATCGGCAAAGAAATGGCATATATCTAAGTGCTGATGTGCTCTATGGCGGCTATCAGGCTAAAACCTATGACTCACCATATCAATTTACCTGCACGGGCAATAGCTATGGGTATTGCAGCTGGGAGGGCGTGGATATTACAGGACTAAAGTTTGACCATAAGCTCTTTGGCGGTGGGGCGCGCGTGGGCTATGCGATTGCAAATGATGATAATAGCGTGGCACTAGTTGGCTTTGTGGGTGGAGGCGCACTCAAAGATGTAGGCTCTAGTATGAAAAGTGTCGGGGGCTATGCCATCAACCAAAAGCTTGATAATCTCTTCCCATTTTGGGAGATAGGGCTTATGATGAGCTTTAAATATGTATCGCTAGAGACAAGCTATCGGCATTTGTTTAATGGCAAAGATGATAAAAGCTGGGCGAGTATCGGTGCGTTTAATGTGGGTGTAGGATTCTTGCTCCCGGTATGGTAAGTGCTGTGTATCCACATGCGATATTGCCAGAATCCACAGAATCTAAAATCTTCACGCTAGATTCTGTGGATTCTGGCTGGATTTTCGCGCCAGGCTTCCCTGCAAATCTCTCTAGCGCACATACGCGCTATGTCGCAGAATCAACCAAGCTCCGCTATATATCTAAACGCCATGCCAAACGCCTATTTCACCAGATTCTCGCATGCCAGAATCCAGCCTCACAAACTCCACATAATCGCCCCTGTAGTCCCCGCCAGAATCTAAACCCCAAATACCTAATCGCGCGCAACAAAGCAAGACACCTGGCACATCTTCCCCACATCATCACGCTTGGCATTGGCGGGAATATGGGAAGTGAGCGTCAAATTCTCGCGCGATTTTCTCATCTCTTGCGATCTTTGCTGCGCACTAAATCTTGCCAGCTCATCTATGCAAGCCCAATTTACCGCAATCCCCCTTTTGGCTACCTAGATCAGCCCCATTTCTATAATGCCACGCTAACACTTCGTAGTTCGCTTAGTATTACACAGCTTTTTGCGCGTGTGTTTTACTTGGAGCGGCGCTTTGGCAGGGGGAGAAAAAGAGCCTTCAAAAACGCTCCGCGCACGCTGGATATTGACATAATTTTCTATGATAAAGTGATAATAAAGCGAGCATATCTTACAATCCCTCATGGAGAATTTCACAAGCGAGAATCTATCTTGCTGCCCCTAAGCTTTGAAACCATGTATCTAAGGAGTGGATCGTGCAAACCTTTACTTACAGCGGTGAGACCCCAGCCCAGGCACTAAAAAAAGCGCGCGATGAGCTCGGCGATGAGGTAATGATTCTAAAAACGCAAGAAGTGCGGAAAAAATCTCTCAATCAGCCTGCTCTCTATGAGCTAGTCGTAGGGCTAGAAGAGCCAGCCCAAAAACCAGAATCCAAGCCACAAGAGTCCAAAGAAGCTGCGCAATCCCCCCAGAGCTCTCAAAATCCTGTCGATCTACTCCCAGCCAATAGTATTCAAAAGCGCCTTGAAGCCATAGCCGAGAAAGAAATTGCTGCGAAAAAACGCCAGCGTAGCTTGAATCACATGTTTGATGATGATGTTACAATCCAGCTCTCTGATACTGTGCGTGAGATTAGTAAGCTCGCAGGCTTACCCACTTCCATGCCCGATCTCTCCAAACTCTCCCAGGTCAAGAAATCCCAGCCGCTCATTGCGCCAGAATCCATAGCTCCAAAAGCCCAAATCCCCAAAGCCTATGCCAATACAGAGTCGCTCAATAGCGCTCTGCCAGAATCTAACACAGAGCTTCAGTCTCAAGTGGATTCTAGTGAGGGAGAATCTACTGCCAAATCTCGCGCTATACCAAGCAAGCCCAAGAGTGATAGAGCCGATAGGACATTTGCCCCAAGCGATGATGCGCAAAATATCAAAGAAATCCAAAGCGAGCTAAAAAAGCTTAATGACAAAGTCAAGCTCATACAAAACACGCTTTGGGACGAGAAAGCTCCTAGGAATATAGGCGTAGAGATCCCAAAGGAATTTGCCGAAATCTATCGTATCGCTAAAAATAGCGGTATGAATAAGGCGCATTTAGAAGAGATTATGCGCCTAAGTTTGGAGTTTATGCCGCTAAAAATGCGCGAGCAGACCCAGACGATCCGCCGCTACTTCCGCGAAGTGCTGCGCAAGATGATCTACTGCCGCAAGGAAAATAGTGTGGGCAAAAAGATTATCATGCTAGTGGGTCCCACGGGTGTGGGCAAAACTACCACCCTAGCAAAGCTTGCAGCGCGTTATTCCCAGATTCTCAATCCTAAGAAAAAGGTGGGCATTATCACGCTTGATGACTATCGTATCGGCGCTATGGAGCAGCTTGCGTGGTATGCGAGAAAAATGCGCATTAGCATAGATTCTGTGAGTGAAAGCGATGATTTTATCAACAAAATCGAAGCACTAAGCTATTGTGATTATATTTTGATTGACACAGCTGGACACTCCCAACACGATAGGGAGAAAATCAATGAGCTAAAGCGATTTATCCGCAATGATGAGTATAAAATCGATGTAACGCTTGTGCTCTCTGCTAGCACCAAATATGAAGATCTCAAAGACGCTTATGCTGCCTTTGGCGAGCTTGGGATAGATACTTTTATCTTTAGCAAGCTTGATGAAGCGCGCGGGCTTGGCAATATCTTTTCCCTTGTGTATGAGACCAAAAAGCCCATAAGCTACCTAACCATAGGGCAGGAAGTGCCAAGCGATGTTGTCGTCGCGGATAATATGTATCTGGCAGATTGCTTGATGGGCGGGTTTTTTTTACCCAAACCGCGCTTAATGTGCTGAGTGTCTAAATCTACGCCAAGGAAATCCATGCAAAAAAATCAAGCTGCCAACCTAGAATCTATGATGCAAGCTAGCAAAAAAAGCACGGCAAAATTTATCGCCATAACTTCTGGCAAAGGAGGCGTGGGGAAGTCCAATATTTCAGCCAATCTTGCCTACTCGCTCAATAAGCTTGGACACAAAGTCGGGGTATTTGACGCGGATATCGGGCTGGCAAATCTTGATCTCATCTTTGGCGTGAAAACCAAGAAAAACATCTTGCATGCACTTAAGGGGCAAGCCGAGTTTAAAGATGTTCTCTATGAAATTTCAAAAGACCTCTACCTAATCCCGGGCGATAGCGGGGAAGAGATCCTTAAATACTCTGCGTCAAATATGCTTGCGGATTTTGCTAGTGAGGCTGCGATTTGGAATCTATTTGACTATGTCATCGTTGATACGGGCGCAGGGATTAGCACGCTGACACAGGCGTTTTTGCAAGCAAGTGATCATATCATTGTCATCACCACCCCAGAGCCAAGCGCCAAAGCTGATGCCTATGCCATGCTAAAGGTTAGTGCGAAATTTACCAATGAGTGCATGATGATTGTCAATATGGCAAACTCCCAGAATCAAATCCAGCAGGTTTTTGCCACGATCGCCAATGTCGCTAAAGCAAATATCCCCAATCTCTCCTTGGGTTTGCTTGGAGGCTTTGAGCAGAATAATGCCGTCAAAAAGGCGATTCTACACAGGAAGCTTATCTGCCAGAGTGAGCCGCATAATATTTTCTCGCTCACCATGCAAGATATTGCAAAATCCCTCGTAAATAAAATGGAACATAATATGCTTGATACACCAAAAAAGAGTGTCGGGAGCTTTTTCAAGCGTCTGCTAGGATATCTCTAAAGGATTTTTATGCGTGTATCAAATTTTATCAATCTCTCTGTTGTTGCTGGATTTTTCATCGGGCTTGCCATTGGGATTATGAAATTTGAAGAGCCAGAGCATATGCTCTTTATGACGGTTGTCGTAACGATTTCCATGTATCTTATCTCGCTCACCATGGCGGCGGTGTATATCTATGTCATCGAGCCTAAGCGCTCTATGCTTGTCAATAAAGAGCTTATCGAGCGCCAGCTAGAGTATTTTGATAGTGAGTTTGACCAAACAGAGCGGCAAGCGCGTGCGATTCGGCAGTTTATTAGCAACTTTGATTTCTCTGATGAGAAAGAGACCACTAAGAAAAAGGCACAAAAGTGAGACCAAATAGCTACGCGAATGAAAAGCAATTCTCGCAAGATCAGCTCGCTATCCAATATCTCCCTGCCGTCAAAGCTATGGCATATAGGATTAAAGAGCGCCTGCCAGCACATCTTGAGACAAGCGAACTTATCTCCATTGGCACAGAGGAGCTTATCAAGCTTGCTAGGCGATATGATGAGGGTTTGAATGACTCCTTTTGGGGCTATGCTAAGTCGCGTGTCTATGGGGCTATGCTTGATTATCTGCGCTCACTTGATGTGATCTCGCGCGCCAATCGCAAGCTTATTAAGGCAATTGACACAGAAGTGAGCCGCTACTTCAACGAGCATGAAGAAGAGCCTAGTGATGAGTATCTCTCTGGCGTGCTAGGTGAGAGTGTGGAGAAAATTAGAGAAGCAAAGATTGCTGCAGATATTTATATGCTTGTGCCAATCGATGAGCAATACAACATTATGGAGCCTACAAATATTATTGACAGGCTGGAGAAAGAAGAGCTTGTAGCAAAAATCCATAGCGTGCTAAAAACTTTCTCCCAGCGTGAGCAGCTCATTATCCAGCTTTACTTCTTAGAGGAGCTAAATTTGAGCGAGATTAAGGAGATTCTGGGGATTACAGAATCTAGAATCTCGCAAATCACAAAAGAAGTCATCAAGAAAATCCGCAATTCTCTAGGAGATCAATAATGGCTGATATACTAAGTCAAGAAGAGATTGATGCGCTACTTGAAGCTGTCGATGATGGCGAGAGCGATGATGCACTCCAGAAGCAAGACATACTCCCCCAAAAGCAAGTAACACTCTATGACTTCAAGCGACCAAATCGTGTCAGCAAAGAGCAGCTCCGCGCTTTCCGCTCGATCCACGATAAAATGGCTCGCGCACTCTCTAGTCAAATTTCGGCGATTATGCGCTCCATTGTAGAAATCCAGCTCCATAGTGTCGATCAAATGACTTATGGAGAGTTTCTAATGAGTCTCCCAAGCCCCACAAGCTTCAATGTATTCTCTATGAAGCCCCTTGATGGCACAGGGGTTTTGGAGATAAATCCTAGCATTGTCTTCCCTATGATTGATAGGCTTTTAGGCGGCAAGGGCGATCCTTATGACAACTCGCGAGAGTTTAGCGATATTGAAATCAATTTGCTTGATACGATTTTGCGCCAGATTATGCAGACACTAAAGGACGCGTGGAGCTCTGTAACAGATATGTTCCCAAGTATTGATGCCAAAGAGTCAAGCCCCAATGTCGTGCAAATCGTGGCGCAAAATGAAATTGTCATTATGGTGGTTATGGAGCTTATCATCGGGCATAGTAGCGGTATGATCAATATCTGCTACCCTGTCATCTCGCTTGAAACCGTGCTGCCGCGCCTTGGCAGCAGGGATTTAATGCTAGGAGAGACCAGCAGCAAAAAGTCGCGCAACAAAGAGCTGCAAGCTCTCATCGGTGGGGCTGATGTGAATGTAGAAGCCTTTATCGGTGGGACAAATCTAAGCCTAAAAGAAGTGCTAGATCTCCAAAATGGCGATGTCATACGGCTTAATGAAACGGCGAGCAATGATGTGATTGTAAGCATTGATGGCAGGGATAAATACCTTGCCACCATTGGCTTGCAACGCTTCCGCAAGAGCATAAAAATCCAAGAAGAAATCCTCACAGAAAAAGACAAAGTCAAAGAGATTTTAGAAATGCTAGAAACCCAGCGCAAAAACAAAATCGATGATGAAGAAGACGATGATGAGGAGGAGTAGAAGCGGATTCTGGCAAAATCTTGGCACAAGCGCAGTATAAACCAGGCTAAACATGTTAGAATCTAGCCTGCAGGCACACAATTAGGCATAAAGGATAAGAGTATGGAACAATTTATCAAGCTCCTAGTCCAAGAAGCGACACAAACCATAGAGGGGCTCACTGGCAACACCCCTACAATCGCCAATCTCAAAAGTGGCTCGGTGAATGAACTCGTGCAGCAATTTCCCTGCGCGATGACAACAATTAGCTTCAGTGGCGATACGACAGGCACGATTGCCATTATCAATCCAATTGATCTAACCACCGCATTATCAGATCTCATGCTAGGTGGCGATGGACAGAGTCAGCCAGAAGCCACAAGCGATGATCTTGATGCGCTTAAAGAGATCAATTCAAATATTTTGGGCGCTGTTTCCACTGCGCTTGGATCGCAAAAAGACATGCCCAAAATCAATTTTGCTCCGCAGAAAATCGAAGTCATACACAATGCAAGCGCGCTTGGCGGATACACAGAGGCGTATGAGCTCTCTTTCTCGCTAAATTCCATTAACTCTAATACCTTTTTTCTCGCTTCTGGACCATTTTTGCAGCTTTTTAAAGCTGATGAGCCAGCTAGTCATGCTGGCACTGGGGGCGGTGGCGAGCTTTCACACACTGCACTAAACCCAGATGAAATCCGCAATATCGGTATGCTGCTTGATGTCAAGCTCACTATCAAAGTGCGCATCGGGCAGAAAAAAATGCTGCTAAAAGATGTCATCTCTATGGATATAGGCAGTGTTGTGGAGCTTAATCAGCTAGCAAATGACCCGCTAGAAGTGCTTATTGATGACAAGGTCATCGCCAAAGGTGAAGTGGTGATTGTCGATGGAAACTTTGGCATACAAATCACTGATATTGGCACAAAACGCGAGCGACTCGAGCAGTTGCGCGGGTAGTCCCTGTGGCATGCCAGAATCCACAAACAGCCACCTTGTAAGCCCAAGTTAAATCAAGTCAAATCACGCTATGCTACAAGCAAAGGATACACATGAGCCAGAGCACAGCCCAGATTTTTGATGAGCAAACTCTCGATAGAGAGATTCAGTTTATCCGCGAGATTATGATTGACATGCTTCAGCAAGTCGATAAGCAGGTGTGCGATTTTTTTCTCTCGCTTTATGGCAAGCTTCAAGCAAGCACAGACACCACGCATGATGACAAAAACTTCCAAGCTATCCGTGAGGAGCTCCATACCATTGGCCTTGCTGGCAAGACGCTAGAAATCATTAAGGCTTTTTCGCTCTATAATATTCTTATTAACATTGTCGAAGAGCGTTTTAATATCGATGCTACCCAAAGCCTAGAGCGAATTGCTGGTGCATACGATAGTTTGCTGTTGGAGGGATTTGATCGCCAGGATTTAGACAAAATCCTAGAATCTATTTGCTTCTACCCCGTTTTTACCGCCCACCCTACAGAATCTCGCCGTCGCACATTTCTTGAAGCACATTCTCAAATCACCCAAGATTTACGCAAAATCTTTGAGCTAGGGGACAAAAAGGCAAAAGAGCATATCCAATACCGCCTCCATCTCCTTTGGCAGACCAATCTTGTCCGCACGCAAAAGATCGAAGTGCTTTTTGAGCTAGATAATTTGCTCTTCATCGTGGAAAACTCTATCTTGCCATCAAGCCAAAAGGTGCTTGAATACATAGAATCTATGCTAGAGCACCCACTCAAACACTCGCCAATCCGCTTAGGAAGCTGGATTGGCGGAGATAGAGATGGGAATCCATTTGTTACCAATGATCTAATGACAGAAGTGATGAAAATCCAGCATAAGCTTATTGTCAATTTTTATATCAAAAAGCTCGAACGACTTGTGCGCGAGCTATCTATTAGTGAGGACTATACAAAGACAAGCCCGCGCTTAGACAAATCTCTGCAAAAAGAGCTGCCAATCCTCGATGAGAAAATCGCGCAAATCTGCGCTAGCGAGCCCTTCCGCGCGAAACTCTACATAATGATCAAAAAGCTGCAAAATCGCCTTGTATATGTCAATGCCCCAAGCACGATTTCTCATACTTATGCCACACCCCAAGAGATCATCGCTGATGTGGATATGCTTATTGAAAGTCTTGATGAAGTTTCTGGCAAATACCTGCGCCAATTCCGCCGCTTTGTGCTGCTTGGGGGATTCCACCTTATGCAGCTAGATTTTAGAGAGCATAAAGATGCCTTCGCCCAAGCGATTAGTGAGATTCTCTGCCTACTAGGGGTTTGTGATAATGACTTCATGAGCTACAAAGAAGATCGCAAAATCGAGATTCTAAACACCGCGCTTGCCATGCCAAAACTTGAGCTTGGCACAATCAGTGAGCAGCTAAGTGAGAGCACGCAAAATGTCATTGATATTTTCTTACGAATTGTTTGGGGCAAAAAATACATCAACGAAGGGATTTTGAAAACCTTTATCCTGTCAATGACTACTGATGCGAGCGATTTGCTTTGTGTGCTGTGGTTTGCCAAGCAAACAGGGCTTTGGAAGCCAAGTAAGTCGTATAAAGAATCGCACAAAACAGAAGTAGATTCTAGCGATGAGTCTAAGCTTCGCGCGCGCATTGCGATCACGCCATTATTTGAGACAATCGATGACCTCTGCCGTGCAGGCAATATTATGCGCACATTGGTGCAAAATCCTCACTATTCACACTATCTGCATGATATTGGCATGCGTCAGGAGATCATGGTGGGATATTCGGATTCTAGTAAAGATGGCGGAATATTCACTAGCAACTATAGTCTCTATGTTGCTATTGAAGAGCTAAAAGCTTTAGAATCTAGCCTTGGCGTGGAGTTTGTGCTGTTTCATGGCAGAGGTGGGAGTGTGAGCCGAGGAGGAGGCACACTAGAATCCGCTCTGCTAGCCTCACCTCCGCGCAGCGTGTTGGGATTTTTAAAGACAACAGAGCAGGGTGAGGTCATCAGCTCTAAATATCTTAACCGATCTTCGGCGGAGTTTTTTCTTGCCTCTACCATGGCAGGGCTTTTGAAAAAAACTAGTTATGACGCATTCTGCGCCAATAATACCAAAATCCCGCCCACGCCAAATATGCTTACCCAAGGCAATATCAAATGCTCGATTAGCCCGCACCATAAGCAGATTATGGAGCAGCTCTCTGCCATATCACACAAAACCTACCGCAAGCTTGTGTATGAGACAGATGGTTTTATCGAGTATTTCAAATCTGCCACGCCTATTTCATTTATACAGCAGCTAAACCTAGGCTCACGCCCAAGCAAACGCCGCGATACGACCAGAGTAGAGGATTTGCGCGCGATCCCGTGGGTGTTTGCTTGGACGCAAAATCGCGCAATTATCCCAGCGTGGTATGGGCTTGGTAGCGCACTTAGTGCGGTGGATCTAGGAGAGCTTCGTAGCTGCTATAAAGAGTCGGAATTTTTTGCTGCGACCATTAGCAATATCTCGCAGGCGTTCTTGAAAGTCGATTTATGTATCGCCAAGCAGTATAATGACTTTGTGCAAGATGGTGCGATACAGGATCGTATCTGGGCGCAAATCACAGATGAATACGAAAAAACCCTCCGCCTACTTGTGGCAATCCGCGAGGAGGAGAATCTACTTGATAGCGAGCCTACATTGCAAAAATCTATCCTCCTGCGCAATGATTCTGTGATGACGCTCAATCTTTTGCAAATTGAGCTGATGAAAAAATACTTTGCCACACCCTATGAAGCTAAGCGCACACGCCTAATGGAGCAAATCCACTCCACCATTATTGGTATCGCGCAAGGCTTGCGCAACACGGGCTAAGAAACGCTCAAGTTAAAACATCTAAAACAATGTAGAAACCAAGGGAAGCTATGGGGAAGAAATTTATTCTAGGTATTAGTGGGGCGAGTGGCGTGCAGCTGGCACAGGGATTTTTAGCGCATTTGCCTAAGGATTTTAGCGTGCATATCATCATCTCAAGGGGCGTGATAGAATGCGCCAAATATGAGCTAGGGCTAGATTCTAAGCAGCTAGAATCCACTTTTTACACCTTGAAAAAAGGCGTGCAAATTTGGCGCGATGATGACATCGGCGCGCCGGTGGCTTCTGGGAGCTTTGGCGCGGAGGCTATGGCGATTATCCCCACAAGTATGGATACACTTGCCAAAATTGCTTGTGGCATTAGCGACACACTGCTAACCCGCACAGCAAGCGTGATGATCAAAGAGCGCAAAACCTTGCTGCTAGCCCCTAGGGAAATGCCACTCAATGCCATTGCCTGCGAGCATCTCCATAAGCTTGCAATGCTACAAGTCATCATCGCCCCGCCCATCATCGCCTACTACTCTTATCCCAAAAATCTCCAAGAAATGGAGCGTTTTCTCTATGGAAAATGGCTAGATATACTGCAAATCCCAAACAATCTCTACACCCGCTGGGGCGAGCAATCCCACAGCCCCGCCAAACAAGCCACCCCCAAAAAGAGCGGCACAAAGCCCCGCCAAAAAGGCGAGCGATGAAGCACCCCATTGGCATATATCCGGGCACCTTTGACCCTCTTACAAATGGGCATTTAGACATCATTAAGCGCAGTAGTGAGATCTTTGACTCTGTGCTTGTGGCTATCGCGCATTCTGCGAGTAAGAATCCGCGCTTTAGCGTCCAAGAGCGGCTTGAGATGGCACGGCTTGCCACCAAAGATTTTAGCAATGTTGCTTGCATTGCTTTTGGTGGGCTGCTTGCTGATCTTGCCAAAGCTCATAATGCAAAGTTCCTAATCCGCGGCTTGCGCGTGGTAAGTGATTTTGAGTATGAATTACAAATGGGCTATACCAACTCTTCCCTAAACCCAGAGCTTGATACCATTTACTTTATGCCTACCTTGCAGCACGCTTTCATCAGCTCCTCTATCGTGCGCAATATCCTAGAGCACAGCGGCAAAATCTCCCACCTAATCCCAGAATCCGTATTTCACTACATTAAGGATAGAATGCAATGTATGTAGCACTAGAGGGCATAGACACTTGTGGCAAAAGCACGCAAATCGCAGCCCTGCGCGAGCATTTCCCCCAAGCAGTTTTTACCAAAGAGCCAGGCGGCAGCGCGCTTGGGGCGACTTTGCGCGAGCTTATCTTGCAAGCACACACAAGCTCACAGCCCTCCGCAAGCCCCATAAGCAAAGAAGCGGAGTTTTTTCTCTTTTTAGCCGATCGCGCCGAGCATATCGCCAAAGTCATTAAGCCAAATCTTGATCGCTTAATCATCGCTGATCGCTCTCTTATCTCTGGGATCGCCTATGCCAAGGACCTGCCAGAATCCAGCAGCATAAACCTCCTTAGCACGCAAGGGATTGTGCCGGATTTGTGCTTTGT
This sequence comes from uncultured Helicobacter sp., assembly GCF_937906905.1. Lineage (GTDB taxonomy): Bacteria > Campylobacterota > Campylobacteria > Campylobacterales > Helicobacteraceae > Helicobacter_B. The sequence continues at coordinate 32,718 of NZ_CALERY010000007.1, forward strand.
GTTTGTGATTGATAAGCCTAGCTTGCAAGATCGCCTAAGCACAAAAACACAAGACTCCATAGAAATGCGTGGGCTAGACTATCTGCTAGCTATTCAAAATCGCATTATCCACACCGCCCAAAACATCGCCAAGCACACCATAGAAATAGACGCCACAAAAGACATCGCCCACATCACGCAAGAGCTTTGTGCGTATATCACGCGTGCTATGGGGTCGCGCTAGAATCCACTTTGATGAAATGCCTAACTTGCGGGCGATTTTGCCTAAGCGTGCTATGCCAAAACTGCCTAGATTCTATCCCTTTGCGCCCTAGTGTGCGCGAAGTGATGGGGGTAAGAGTCTATTGCTTTTATGGCTATGATGATGTGAGCTTTTTACTAAACTCCAAGTATTACACCATAGGCTCTAGAATCCTAGCACGCTTAAGCGACAAAGCCGCACGCTACTTTGCGCACACTTTTGACAAAAGCCAAGCCCTACACGCACTCACGCTTATAGGGATTGATGATTTTGTAAGGAGCTATTACTCCCACACAGGCGTGATTACGCGCTCCTTTGCCAAGCACACGGCGATGAAGGCTCGCTATGGGCAGCTTAAAGCAAGCAGCCAAGTCTCCTACGCTGGCAAGCCACTTGCCTACCGCCAAGCCAACAAGCGAGGGCTCTCCTACACCGCTAAGGCAAAAGATCTAGTCATAGTCGATGACATCATCACCACAGGCACAAGCTTTAGCGAAGCTATATCTGTGTGTGTGGATTCTGGCGCGAGGGTGCATTTCTGCCTATGCTTGTGTAATGCGAGAATCTAAAACAGCGAGCTAGAGAGATTGAAATGTAGCGGAGTTGGGTAGGCTTTGCTAAGCTTTTCGCATAGCTGGGAGCCAGATATGGGCTGGATCCGCACTTGGAGATTTTGTGCGGAGACATCGATTATCACGCAGTTATTGGCAGAATCTGGCACGCCATTTTTGCCAAGCCGTATGCCAGATCCCTGCGCCACCCAACGAGAGGGGGAGAGTCCAGAAGATTGCATGATAAATGCTCCATCAATGCTCTGGGCGCCTAGATCTTGTGTGAGCGCGGCGACTTGCATGGAGCTAATGACTGCTTGGATATCGCTATTTACCGCGGCATAGAGAGCGTCTGTGCGCGTGGCGGCGAGTTTTGGGATAGCAATGGCTGCGAGAATCCCCACTACCGCGATGACAAATACAAGCTCGATGAGACTAAAACCACCACGGCAATCACGCGCAAGACTATCTTTTTGGAGATTTTCTCGCGATCTTGCCTGGATTTGCAGCCCAGACTCGCGTGTGTAGATTCTGGTGCTTGCCCGCATTACACGAGCCTATCGACCATTGTTTTGACAAAATTTGCACAGATTTTGGCTGATGAGTCGAGAAATTCATCAAAGCTCACATCAGCACTGCCATCAGCGCTATCGCTGATTGATCGAAACACACAAAATGGCACCTTAAAGCTCTCGCACACTACTGCCACGCTAGCGCCCTCCATTTCCACTGCCGCCGCACCAAAACTCTCGATAATCCAGTGCTTTTTCTCCGCGCTATGGACAAACACATCGCCCGAAGCAATCACTCCCTCCTTGAGCTCAAGCGAGCATTCTTTGGCGACGGCTCGCGCGATGGTATTTAGGCTCTCATCTGTTTCTATGAAAACGCGACTCTCTGGGATAAATCCTAGTGGATGACCAAATGCCGTAATATCCACATCGTGCTGGCAGAGCTTGGTAGCAATCATCAAATCCCCCACGCGCAAATCCTCGCGCAATCCTCCTGCCACGCCGCCAAATATGATTCTCTCACAGCCAAAATGCACAATCATTGTTGTAGCAGTGATTGCAGCATGGACTTTGCCAATTTTGCTATAAGCGATATAGAGATCTGCACCTTGGTAAGCGACATGGTAGAAAGTATTGCCCCCTAGCATGATTTGCTTGCTCTCTGGGAAAAGCTTGAGAAGTGGGGCGATCTCCTCTTGCATTGCGCCGATTATGCCGATTTTCACTCTTGCTCCTTTTGCAGTTGGGTGATGGACTCTTGTAGGGTTTGGACATTGGCGATTGTGAGGGTGGGCTTTTGACTTAGGCGCTTGTTTAGACCTTTTAGGATTGTGTTGTGCCCTAGCTCGATATAGGCGTCAATCTCACTATCAACGGCGAGAATGGATTGCTTATATAGCACAGGCGAAGTGAGCTGGAGAGTGAGTAGCTCTATGGCGTCTTTGGCATTGTCATAGGGCTTGGTGGTGGCATTTGAGATGATAGGCAATGCGAAGCTTGGTTTTAGGCTCTTTTGCAAAAGCTCCTTAAATGGCTCACACATAGATTCTAGTAGTGGGCAGTGGCTTGCCACAGACATGGGGAGCAGGAGCGCACGCTTGGCGCCCAGATCTTTGATAGCAGATTCTAGGCTGGCTAAATCACTTTTGCGCCCAGCAAGCACGATTTGCCCATCGCCGTTGTAGTTCGCGCACCACACACTTTTGCCTTCATTTCTCCATGTGCTGCATGCGGATTCTAGCTTTTCGTCTTCTAGCCCTACGACAACCATCATGCCAGCATCTTGACCCTCACAGGCTTTGCTCATAAGCTCACCGCGAGTATGTGTGAGTCGCAATCCATCTTCAAATCCTACTCCAAGTGCCACACATAGCGCACTAATCTCGCCTAGCGAGTGCCCAAGTGCAAATTCTGCAAGCAGTGGATATTCTTGCTGTAAAATTGCATGTGCGATCTGGCTTACAAGGAAAATCGCAGGCTGGGTGTATTGGGTTTGATTAAGCAGGTCATTTTCTTCAAAAAGTAGCTTTTTGTAATCCATACCAAGCGTGTCGCTTGCGATTTCAAACATCTCTTTCGCTACACCAAAATTCTCATAAAAATCCTTGCCCATTCCTATGGCTTGCGAGCCTTGTCCTGGGAAAACAAACGCATATTTCATAGCATTCCTTGAGTAAAGATTTTAGATCTAAAATCGGGCATTGTAGCAGGTTGTGGCTTATTGTCAAATAAGCTTTTTGCGCTGGGTGCGACTATTGAGATGAGGTTAGTTGCTTGTGCGGTAGCGGAACTGCCCCTTTTTAAACACCATTTCAAAGCCCCCAAGGCTAAAGAGCCATTTATTTTCGATTGTATTTTTCATAAATGCCGCAAATTCGCCTTTGACTCCGCGTTTAAACACTACGCCCACACCATCAGTATGCCCGATGGAGCACACTGTGCCACGATGATTAAATACAAATGGGCGTGTAAATGGCTTACCAGCGAGCTTGGCGCAGAAAAGCTCTGCGATATAGTCCCCCATCTGTGCGGAGAGCTGGGCGGTGGGCGCATGAATGACATCTTTATTTTTGGCTTGTGCGCTATCGCCCACGACATAGATATTGGGATACTCTTCACATTGTAGCTGGGCATTGACGGGGATTCTGCCTTTTTTGTTTGGCAGGATTGACTCTTCGATGACTCCATTGCCTTTCACCCCAGCACTCCAGAGAATTGTATTCCCTAGAATCTCCACTTGCTCTCCGCTTTCTCCCTGTGCTGCCTTATAGCGCGCGATAACTTTGCCTTCTTTTATCTCCTCAATTGTGGCATTAGACACAAGCTGCACGCCGAGTTTTTGGAGTTTAGATTCTGCGATGTGAGCGAGTTTTTTGTTAAACACAGGCAGGATATGTGGCGATCTGCCGATACAAGTAATCTTTGGCAAGGAGCGATCAATCCCGCAGATGAGGCAGAGCTCATCAAGCTGTGTAGCAAGCTCGGCGGTAAATTCTATCCCGGTAAATCCGCTTCCACACACAATGACGGAGAGATCATTGATATTTTTGGTGTGGGTGTATTCTTTGAACTTGTTTTCGATATTTTTCATAAGCTTTAGCGCAGCATTTAGCGAGGAAAGCTTGTAAGTGTGCTTATCCACACCCTTTATCCCAAAGCTATCAGGGCGGAATCCAAGCGCGATGATGAGATAGTCATACTCATAGCTGCCACCATTGCCGATGACTTTGTTATCTTGCGGGCAAAGCTGGATAATTTTGTCTTTGACAAAGCGGATTTTCTTAGAGTCTAGAATCTTGCGGTAGAAAATTCTGGCTTTGCGCGAGCTTAGTGTGCCAATAGCGACTTTATGTAAGAGAGTGGTTTGGTAGTGGTAGTCATGCTTGCTAATAAGCGTGATATCTGCTGGGGCTTTTAGCTTGCGCTGGAGACCAAGTGCAGCCTTTAGCCCGCCATAGCCTCCACCGATGATGAGAATCTTTGGAGGGATGCTGGTGTGTTGTGATTGCATAGTTGCTCCTTGCATGTTTGGTCGCCATGGTGGTGGGACATGTTTGGGATAATTGTGGCGCGATCTTGTGAGCGCTAGATTCTTGCAAAATATCTCAACAAGAGATGGCAAAATAGTAGCCCAAAAATTTTTATAGTTTTATGAAAAGGTAAAAAATTTTTGTCTTTTGCATAGTTTGGGGTGCAACAATGCGACTACAATGGTTTGAGATGTGTTTTTGGTGTAAGGAAAGATGATTACTTCACGGAAGTAATTAAAATCTTTGGCTTTGATATTGGATCAAAACACTACGCGCTGGTGCGCGGTGTTTTGATAGATTTTATTTTGTTACAATCGTTTTTACACCCTCGTTGGAATATACTAAGAATCGCTTGGTTTTGTCTTTGTATTTATTGAGCGCTCGTGCGAAGTCGCCCGTGTCTTTAATAGTGATATCCTCGACTTGTGCGATAATATCGCCCTGGGAGAATCCAGCCTCCTGCGCCTTAGAGTTTTCTGCGATATTTGTAACAATGACACCATTGATATCATCTGGTATGTTATAGCGTTGGCGCATTTGTGGGCTTAGCGGTTCGACACGCATGCCACGCAGTGCGCTGGATTCTGGTGCGGATTCTGGGAGAGTTTGGGGAGCGTTTGTCAAGTCTTTGCGCTCGGCTAGAGTGAGTGATATATTTTGGGATTTTCCATCGCGCAGGATTGTAAGTGTGATTTTTTGGTTAGGCTTGATACTGCCTATGGAGTTGCGTAAATCGGCAGCATTTTTGATAGGCTTGCCATTAACGGCGGTGATCAAATCCCACACGAGCAATCCAGCGCCTTTGGCTGGGGATTTTGGATCGATACTGATGACTACGGCACCTTTAGCATTGCCATAGTTTTCGCGGAGATTTTGGCTGATGTCCTGTGTCCCTACGCCTAGGTAGCCGCGCGAGATTTTGCCATCTTTTACCAGTGAGTCTGCGACTTCACGCACCATATTTGCCGGGATCGCAAAGCCTATGCCGTGATTGCCACCAGATCGCGAGAGAATCGCGGTATTCATGCCTATAAGCGCACCACGAGAATCAATAAGCGCACCACCAGAGTTTCCGGGGTTGATTGAGGCGTCTGTTTGGATAAAGTTCTCATAAGTATTGACTTGGATATTTTTGTTTGTCGCAGAGACTATGCCTTGAGTAACGCTCTCTCCCACGCCAAATGGATTGCCAATAGCAAAGACAATATCCCCGATTTTTACATCTTGGCTATCGCCAAATTTCACAAATGGCAAGTTGTTCTTGTTGATACGGATTACAGCAATATCGCCCTCTTTATCACTGCCTACGAGTGAGGCGGTGTATTCTGTGTGGTCGTTTGGCAGGGTTACGATGATTTTGTCTGCGCCGTCGATGACATGGTCGTTTGTGATGATATAGCCATCAGGCGAGATGATAACCCCACTGCCAAGCGAGCGCTCGACTCGATCTTTGGGGATTTGGTTATACATATCGCCGAAAAACTGCTGGAAAAATGGGTCATTAAACATCGGGCTAATAGCGGCATTTGTGATTTTTTTCTGTGTGGAGATATTGACGACTGCTTGCGTGGCGGGCGCAATGGTGTCATGGTAGGAATACACAGAGTTTGGCTCGCTCATGGGATTTACGCGCTTGGAGACTTGGGGTGCTTGCTTGATCTCATAGGCATGAGTGAGTGAAAGCAAAAGTGCGCAAAGGCTAGAGGAGGCAAAAAGCCGTAATGAAAAAGCTGTCATAAACGCTCCTTAAAATAGGGTGCAATCAATAGAATGCGGGATTATAGAAGCAGAGATTAAATAATCTACAAATCCAGGGATTAGATTCTGCTGCTAGCGAGCGTTGGAGAGGCATGGAGATGGCGGGCTAGATTCTCGTAAGCTAGAAGCTATATTGTGGGCTAATTTCTAAAAGTCGCTCATGCCATTACTTTTGAGCTATAAGCGAGAATCTATGTCTTAGAATACGATTTGCAGGGCTTGCATGTCTGCATATTCCTTGCTCACATCTTCAAAGCGCTGGCGGAAGTTTTTATACTCTCTAGAAAGATGTGCAGCAAGCTCTTGGAACTGCTGTCTAGGCAGCTCGGATCCTGCGTCAATGCAGACATTGATGAAATGCTGGTCGTCTGGGTCGTGTAGCGCGTGCTTGAAGCTATCGTGATAGTGTGCGACAAGATCTTTGACCGCAGCAGCTTGGAGCTCTTTCTCGCGCAGGTCTTGGAGCAGGTCTTGGAGCTCTTGGATAGACATGCCTAGCAGGACCCCCTTGGTATAAGCCGCACTTAGGCGCAAGATTGCATTGATAGCAGAGATTTTCTCCGGACTATGGTCATAGAAGCTTTTGTAGTTGGATTCTAGCTCATCGGGCATGTATTCTTGGATCATGGAGAGCTTTACTTGCGCGATGAGAGCGATTTCATCGATATACTCCGGGGATTTGGATTTCTCGTGAATCTGGCGTAGCATGTGTAGGTCATCTTTGTTTGCCAGGTAGTATTCCATGAGAGCTTCGCGCTCTTGGGGTGGGAGGGCAGAGAGGTTGGATTCTAGCTCAAGCAGCCAGATTTCTTGGAGCTCGCGGATTTTGACACGCACCATTTTTTCTATCTTGCTGAGTTTGACATTAGGCAGGCTAGCTAGAAAAATATTGGCAATATCGCGCGTAGAATACAAATCCACATAATCATCGATTTGCTCATATAGAGCGCATAAATCTTGCGCGACAAGCGCTATGGACTCTGGCATGATTGTGGTGGATTTTTTGCGTAGCTCCTCATGCTCCTCGCTGGTTTCTAAGATATCTTGGGCTTGAGTGATGAATGCACGCGTATGCTCTTCATAGAGCTTGGCTATACGCTCATCACTCATTTTTCCAAGCTCATCTTGTGTGTAGCCTTTGTTTTTGAGATATTGTGCCATGAGCGCGATGTCAAAATGTGCATACATAAAGCCCCCTGCAGCCTTTTACGATAATTTTATCAAATCAATGCTATATTAGCGCATTTTACATAGCATACAAGCAAGGACTCTCATGCCTCAATCCTCTTCAATCACCCCTAGCACTAGATTCCGCCGTCTGCGCTACAATCCTAGAATCCGTGATTTGGTGCGCCAAAGCCATGTGCATAAAAGCGACTTTCTTTACCCGCTGTTTGTCTGCGAGGGGGCAGGGATAAAGCGTGAAATCGCGTCTATGCCAGGCGTGTATCAAATGAGCTTAGATTCTATTCTCAAAGAGTGCGAGGAGCTATGTAGGCTTGGGATTGTGGGGATTGTGCTATTTGGTATCCCGGGGCATAAAGATGAGCGCGGGAGCGCAGCGCTGGACCCTGATAATATCGTGTGCTCCTGCGTGCGTGAGATCAAATCTCGCTTCCCAGAGCTTGTGGTGGTGGTTGATGTGTGTTTCTGTGAATACACAAGCCATGGACATTGCGGGATTTTAGATAGCAAACTCCAAAGCGTGGATAATGATAAAACACTAGCAATCCTAGGTGCGCAGTCATGCAATCTCGCCACAGCTGGGGCAGATATGATAGCTCCAAGCGCAAGTATGGACGGCATGGTGGGTGCAATCCGCTCCGCGCTAGATTCTAGTGGATTCTCGCATTTGCCTATCATGAGCTACTCGACCAAATTTGCCAGCAGCTACTATGGACCATTTCGCGATGTGGCAGAATCCGCGCCGAGCTTTGGCGATCGCAGGAGCTATCAGCAAGACATTGCCAATGCCAAAGAAGCCCTGCATGAGAGTCTAATCGATGCGCAAGAGGGCGCAGATATTCTTATGGTTAAACCCGCGCTTGCGTTTCTTGATATTATCCATGATCTCGCGCAATCAACCCTCCTGCCCATAGCAGTCTATAATGTCAGCGGAGAATACGCCATGCTAAAAGCCGCGCAGCGCGCTGGCGTCATCGACTATGCTCGCGTGCTACATGAGAATCTAATCGCTTTCAAGCGCGCTGGAGCGAGCATTATCATCTCCTACCACGCTAAAGAAGCTATTGAGCTAGGACTATGCGACTAAACGCGTTTATCGCGCATAATAGCGCGCGCAGTAGGCGAGAGGCTGATAGCCTTATTGAGCAAGGTCGTGTGCGGATAAATCGCCAGAAAGCACAGCTGGGCGCAAGTATCACAGAGGGGGACAAAGTTTTCATCGATGGGAATCTCCTAAAACCTCGCGACAAGGAACAATACACATTTATCATCTACCACAAGCCTAAAGGCGAGCTTGTAGCTAAAGCAGATTCTCGCGGACGCAAAACAATCTATGATAGCCTAGAAGCTCGATTTAAGGGCTTTGTGCCTGTGGGGCGGCTGGATTTTGCTAGCGAGGGGGTGCTGATTTTGGGGGATTCTAAGCCAATTGTAAGTGCGCTTATGCACAGCCAGCTTGAGCGCGAATATATCATTAAAATCCATTCTAAAATTACCAAACAAATGTGCGAAGCTATGGAAAACGGACTCACTCTAAGTGACGCTAGCCGCGGGGCGCATGCACTAAGCAGTATTGCTAGTATGGAGTTTGCGCCATTTTGCTCCTACCAAGTGCTAAAAGACACGCCCACTTTCTCGCGGCTAAAAGTTGTCATACAAGAGGGGCAAAATCGCGAGCTTCGGCGGTTTTTTGGGTATTTTAAGGCAGAAGTGCTGGATCTTCGGCGCGTGCGCTATGGCTTTGCCAGCCTAAATGCGCTGCCGGTGGGAAAATGGCGGTATTTCAGCAAAGATGAGTATAAGCAGTTGCGTAGATTTCTCCACGCCAAGCCCTTAATCCCAGAATCTAGCTCTAGAATCTAACCCCACACAAAGGACAATTATGCAAATCACACCACTTACCCCAATCAACAAGCAAGCCCTAGAATCCATAGGCTTAAGCTGGCATACCGATCGCGACACTACGGACTATATCGCGCCAGAAATGGTAGAAATCTCCCAAGAAGAAGCAGAGAGATTCTACAATGCAGGCAATGAGCTCTATGAGATGTTTTGCGAGGCGGGGCAGTATGTCATTGATAATAACTTATTTTTTGAGCTAGATATACCTGTGTCGCTTATCCCTATGATTAAGCAGAGCTGGGAGCAGGAGGTGCATTGGCATTTGTATGGGCGGTTTGACTTTGCTGGGGGGCTTGATGGGCTGCCATTAAAGCTGCTTGAGTTTAATGCCGATACCCCTACAATGCTCTATGAAAGCGCGGTTATCCAGTGGGCTATGCTTAAAGCTAATGGGCTTGATGAAAACGCGCAGTTTAACAATATCTATGAAGCACTGCAAGATAATTTTAAGCGCATTATCACGCTTGGGGCGGACACAAGCCGATTTAGCGAGATTTATGAGGGCTGGAAGATACTCTTTAGCTGTGTGAGTGGCAATGATGAAGAGGAGCGCACGACTAGATTCCTGCAAGAAATCGCTAGGAGTGCTGGCTTTGAGACGGAGTTTGCCTATATCGATGAGGTGCAGTTCTCCCAAGATGAGGGCGTGTTTTTTAATGAGTGCAATTATGAATTTTTATTTAAGTTACTGCCGTGGGAGAGTATCGCCATTGATGAGCCAGAGCTAGCTATGCTTATGCGCTCCATTATGGAGAGCAAGGCTGGGATTTTCCTAAACCCCGCCTACACGCTACTTTTCCAAAGTAAAAGAATGCTAAAAATTTTGTGGGATCTCTTCCCCAATCACCCATTGCTGCTTGAAGCGAGCTTCGAGCCTTTAAGCGGAGTGGCGCAAGTGAGCAAAGCAAGCTTTGGCAGAGAGGGGATAGGCGTGGAAGTGTTTGACAGCACGCGCACGCTCCTAGCTGGCAACACCCAAGACTATCAAAACTACAAAAAAGTCTATCAAGCCTACTATGAGCTAAATCACAATGGTGGATTCTACTATCAGCCAAATGTGTTTTTCGCCTATGAGTCTTGCGGGCTAGGATTCCGCAAGGGCGGGCTGATTTTAGATAATTATGCAAAATTTGTCAGCCATAGTATTAGGGGGTAGATTCTGCTGCTCTAGTGCAAACTAATTGGCACGAGCATTTGTGGGTGTTTATTGAGCAGTAGTGAAAGTCGCTCTGCTTTTGTCGAGAAAAACGCCAACCACCTGCTACGCGCGATACATCGTTCAAATGGCAAAAAATGCAGCAGTGGCTCATCAAGCTCTTTTAGGTAGAAAATTGGATTTTTGCTCGTGGTTTTGGTGATTTGCACCTTTTTGCCAAAGCTCCTGCCTAGCGCTTCATAGTCCTTGATAATCTCATCTTGATGCACGCCATCTGGCTCAAAATCATAGGCTTGAATGTCGATTTTAGTCTGGATAGCGATGTCAAAAATCACACTTGAAATATTCTCGCCCGCGTTCATTTCTTCATTGATGATGACAAGACTCTTTTTGCACTGCTCGAGTGGGAGGGCGGCAGTTTTTAGCACAGGAGTGGCGGTATCATAGAGAGCTTTGCGATGAATGCGCTTAGAGAAAAGCTCGCGCCCCACGATGATAAGCCCGATTTTTTTCGTGCGATCTTGCTCGAGACGCTGGATAAAAGGCTGATTGGTATAGTCAAATTTCAGCATGACACTGGGGTCTTCATCACAAAGTGTTTTTATCGCATAGATTGTGGAGAAATCAGCTGGATTTAGCACGATGACAAAAAGCCTAGTCGAGCGGATAAGACTATGAAAATACATTGCCTGCTCGATATCGCGCAAAATCGCGCTAGAATCTTGCGCTAGCATATCGACATAGACATAGATATCGCGACCAAATGGCGAGGGAAACTGCCCTATGTTGGATTTGATTTGCTTGTAGAGATTGGTAAGTGTCTTGGGCTCACCTGCGACAAGCACGACATCTTGTGGCTGAATGACAAGCGAAAATGTGCTAAGCAGTAGCTCATCGTTGCGATAGAGACCGATGATTTTGAAGTTTTTTTGCTGGATTGAGCCAATATGCCGATAAGCAAACATGCTCCCAAAAGGCACGCCAACTTGCATGATCTCGCCTTTGCCCAGACCAAAGCCACGCGGGATAATAGGGACATTTGGCAGGCGCGAGATAAACTGCCCTGCGACGATACTTGCTTCATCGATTGTGATAGTGTGGTCGTCTTTTTTGTCTGGCTGGTGTTCTTGGTTGCTGGCGACATCTTGGGGGGCTTTGGCACTAGAATCTAGCGCATGCTGCTTATGGGCGAGTGTTACGATTCTAGCTTCCTTGCAGAGCTTGCGCATGATTGTAAATACTGCTGCTGACTCCGCAGGATCTTGCAGGATCAAAAACACATCGCCAAGCTCGCTAGCACCATGCTCTTGGTGCTCTTGAAGTGTCTGTGTGAGATGAAACTCCGAAGTAGGGTCAAACTGATAGAAGCTAAACGCACTCGGGGGCTTTTCTGGGATCATCTGGGGGTCTTTGACGATAACGATGTAGAGATTGTTGCTGAAATATTTCTCCAGCACAGAGGTGAGAAATATTTCACCCACCACTCCATCAAGCACAAGCACAACTTTTTTCACATTATTTCCTTGCCATGAAATCCAAAAGAGAATCCAAATTTACCACTAGAGCCAGTCTAGCTAAAGCGAGCGAGCGAGAAATGCTCTTTAATCGCAGAATCTAGCTTGCGCGTTTGCAGGGTATTATGTGCTAGCTCGCCCAGAGCCGGGGCGAATTTGAAGCCATGACTAAGCCCGCCAAGATACAAAAACCCCTCATCGATAAACTCGATGATAAACCCCTCATCTGGTGTCATCGCATAGGTGCAGACTGCCCCGCGTGTAAGGCTATGCAAGCCTGGCATAAATGCGCGAATGTGTGTATCAATCTCGCTTGTATCACTTTGATCATCGCCAAACTCACCCACGCCCTCACGCCCTGCAATCTCTTGCCCAAAGACATTAAGCCCGATTTTCACGCCCCCACCAAAATCCGGGAATCCATAGAAATGATCCCCGCCAAACTCCATGATAAATGCAGGCATACCCTCGCCAAGCTTATAGCCACTTGCGCTAAACCAATTTAGCATTTTGCGCTTTGGAGAGACAGGGATAGTAGGGAGTGCAAACGCACAAGCCTCTAGCACCTCGCTAGCAAAGCTCCCCGCACTTAGCAAGATTGATTTTGCAGTGATTTCGCAGGTGGATTCTGGGGTGCGTGTAGAATCTAGCGGGGCTAGGCTGATATGATAGCCACCCTCGCGCTTAGTGATTGCTGCAATATCGCCCACAAGCAAGTCCGCGCCGCACTCTTGCGCGCCCTTTATCGCACACTCTACGCTTCTATCACTATACACAAACCCAGTATCCCGCTCTAAAATCCCAACAAAATGCCCAGGAAGCGTGAGATTATAGCGGCTTTGCATTTGGGCGGGAGTTAGATTCTCTACATTAAGAGCGAAGTCGTGGCTACTCTTGGCGACATTGCGCATAAATTCACTATTAGGGTCGCCGATATTAAGCACACCGCAGCGCTCAAATAGCCTCTCCCCGACACAGCGCTCAAACTCGCCCCAGAGCGTATAAGCGCGCTGAAGCAGTGGGATATAGCGCGCACCCTCGCCATAGGCTATGCGGAAGATTCTGGTATCTCCATGGTAGGAAGCCTGATCGTGTGGCGGGGGGAATTTATCGATATAGCAGATCTTTTTCCCAGATTTTGCGGCGTAGTAGCCTGCGAAACTCCCCACACTTCCACTGCCAATCACGACAATGTCATACTGCATATTTGCCCTTTCATGCGCATTATGTGCGATTGATTTGATAGGGCATTGTATCTAAATGCCACTAAAACCTGCAAACAATACGGAGCTAGACCCCAGAATCTGCTTTTTCAAAAATAGATTCTGGTTGAGCTGCTTTTATTGTTGGCTTGGGATTCTAGCCCAAAAGTCAAATCCCTAGAATCTACTTGTGTGGCTCTTTGTTTCTTAATGGCTGCTATAATGCGCGCGATTTTGGAAAGAGAGCAAGCAAGGGGAGCAATGTGAAGCTAGTGCGATGTATGATAAATATTCTCGCTCATAAGTCGCGTGGTAATGGTATTTCTGGGGGGGGGGGGGGGAATATGCGTGCGCTGATATTCGCCCCATTTGTGCTGGCTCTGGGGTTACCTGTATTTGCGCAAGAGAGTGAAGATATAACAAATAGTGTTTATAACCTAGAAAGTAAAACCGACTCTACTGCAAAGACCTTTATAGTAAAAGATGTAGAAACCTACAAATCTGGCGACACAGAATTTACCCACAAATATGAAAATGGCGAACTTGTCTTTAACGGCAAACTCACCTTTAATGTCGCAAGTGGCTGGGACTGCGTAGGGCTACCTTGTGGGAGCAAAATCACTGGAAACTTTGAAGCTAAAGAAATCAACCTAAATGGCACCCAAATCGCAGCGGGGCGAGATGGGGCTATGGGGGTTGGAGTGTTTAACTTCACTGCCACAGATAAGCTCACTGCTAATAATCTCTCCCTAACTTTTGCCGCAACTAGCAGAAACTCCCAAGCAAACTTCAAGGCAGATTCTATCTCTATGGACAATGCGAAGTTTTATGTCAATGCTGGCGGACATACGCTGAAGTTTGAATCAAATAAAGACATAGATATAAAGGGCAGCGGCTCTTATATGAATCTCTATGCTGGGACAGCTAAATTTGGCGGAGCTACTGCGACATTTAAGGGGGAGAATCTAAACTTTGCAGGCACGATTGTGCTAGGTAGAGAGAGTGGAGATGATGCGTGGCTAGATTCTGCGCTAAATGGCGCGAAAATCTATGTAGAAGACATCAAGGGCAAAGCAAGCTTTGGCACAATCAAATCGCGCAAGGGGCATATCATCGCCAATAGCAATATGTCTATCGATACGCTAGAAATCCTCCAATCCGCACAAGGAGCAACAGGACACGATATAAGCCCAGAATCTAGGCTATTTTTAAAAGACAATGGCACCTATACGATCAAAAATCTCACCCTACACGATGATCAAGCAAGCTCTCGAGCGTGGCTCTATGTCTATGGTGGGACAGGCTCTAGCTTGACAAGTGAGAATATCACGCTAGGGGTTAATGCTGCTTTCCATAGTGGGGGCATAGCAAACCTAACAAGCAATAATATCACGCTAAAATCTGGGGCTGCTTTCCACGGCGGTGCTATCACACACACCAAGGTCGATACTATCACGCTAGGCAGTAATTCTGTCGCGCACTTTCACAATCTCACCCTAACCCCCGGTGGGCAAATCACAATGGACGCTACCAATGCCCAGCTCGTGCTAGATAATCAACTAGTCAATGGTAAAAATGAAGCAGGTGTGCTAGAGCTAGGTGTAT
>NZ_CALERY010000008.1 GCF_937906905.1 uncultured Helicobacter sp.
ATACACCTAGCTCTAGCACACCTGCTTCATTTTTACCATTGACTAGTTGATTATCCAGCACGAGCTGGGCATTGGTAGCGTCCATTACAATCTGTCCGCCCGGGGTTAGGGTGAGGTGGTGGAATGACGCAGTGGAGTTAGAGTGCAGAGTGATGTTAGTAGCGGTGGTGTGGTGGATATTGGAGGCATAAAAGCCGCCTTTGACCCCCACAGAGAGCGAGCCTAGCTCTAGCTTGCTATCCTTGACAAAGGCATTGTTGTCTTCACTATTGACAAAGGTCATTCTCGCTGTATCTGCTGCTAGGTCTGTGCCGTCATTGAGCGCGATAGAGTCAAACTTATACTTCCCGCTCTCCTGTGTCCAAAACCTCGTGCCTAAGCCGCCTTGCCCGCCATTTGTCTGTCGCTTTTGCACGACTAGGGATTTAGCGGTAAAGTCTTTGTTCATCTTCACATTGGCAGCGACTATTTCTATATCACCCACACTTGCTTTGCCTTTGACTTTGCTAAAGTCAAAGGTCGCCCCACCCCAAGTCTGCTGGGCAGTGGCAGTAGAGAGCTTGCCTGTATGAGTGAGATCTCCACCTGATTCAAACACCGCATAGTCTGGCGCGCCCACATCTTCTAGCTGGTTGGTAAGCTTGATATTGGTATCTTTTAGCGTGATAGAATCTTTGGCGACAAATTTCACCACAAATGCCCCGGCGTTGTCTGTTTTGTTAGTGATACCGCGCGTGGAGTAGATCTCTGCTTTATCAAGGTTTATGGTGTTGGCTTCAAAGGTAGCGTGCGTTTTATTAACTGCTAAGCCTAAATTGCCGTGCAAAGTGAGATTCTTTATTGATAGATTCTCGCCAGCCTTGAGATTCATATTGCCCTTACCAGAAAATAGCGTGGTATTAAGTGTGTCGATAGCGATGTTTTTGTCCGCTGTGAAATTGATGTAGGTATCAATCGTCAAAGTGCCGGATTCTATGCTTGTGCTGCCTTTTAGGTAGAGATTCTGCCCTGATAGCTCTAAGTGATCGGCGGAGAGCTTGTTTTGCGTGCTGGAGTCTTTGCCTATGGTAATATCGCCATCTGTGGCGTGCATTTTTAGGTGAAATCCTCCTGCATTTAGCGCAGTGTCTTTGGTGTTGTAAATATTGGCGCGATCAAGGGTGATTGATTTGGCTTCAAGGGTAGCGGTGGTAACATTCACTGCTGTGCCAAGATTGGAGTGCAAGTCAAGGTTTTGTATCTTTATAGACTCACCAGCCTTGGCGATAAACTGCCCCTTGCCAGAGTGTAGTGTGGCATTAAGCGTGTTTAAGCTTAGGTTTTTGCCAGCGGTGAAGCTAGTGTAAGCGTCAGTAGTGTTACCACCTGATTGCATATTGGTCGTGCCATTTAGGGCGATGTTTTCTCCTGCTGTCATTTCAAAATGATCTGCCCTAAAATTTGCCGTCGTCTTATCATCAAAGCTGATGTTTTTGTCTGCTTGAAATTTGGTCGTGCTTACCGCGCCTGATGTGGAAGAAGCTTCTATATTTAAGTTGGAGTTTGTAAAGCTAATTTCCCCTGCCTTGAAAGTCGCATTGACGCGCGCTGTGCTTGTAGGCATATTGAGCTTAAAATTATCGGCACTTAGCATATTTTTGGCTTCTAGAGTTAGGGCTGACTCACCCCTTAGAACATCTGCCCCATGGATTTTGAAATCAGAGTCTTTAAGCGTGATGTTGCCACCGCTAGAGCGCAATATAAGCCGATCAGCTTGTGTATCTGACCACATATCGACAATTAAACCCTCCGCCGTAATGTCGCCTGTGGCATTGAAAGTAAGATCTGCTCCAGCGGTTTTTTCAGCATTCCCAGCGCCTAGATACGCTGTGAGATACACCTCTTTGGCATTCCAAGTCCCACTAATATAACCGGACTTGCCCCCCACCCCAAAATGCACGCCAAGATCGCGATTTGCTGGTGTTTTGCTCGTGTTGCCGACAATCAAAGTGCCATTTCTATAATTTTGTTCAAATGTGCTCAAGCCGTAAGAGCCTACGGAGCCACCCTTAAAGTGAAAAGTATCATAGCTATCATCAGTATGGCTTGATAGATTCCAAATATATCCACCCACATCTTTATCCGCGTAAAGCAATGTCGGCACTGCGCCAAAAGCCAGAATCCCAAGCAAAGAGCGCGCTAAAGCATAGATTCTACAAGTCCTCATGCGCACTCCTTTTCCAAATTTCCTACACTTATCCCCTAAATCTCTTGCCACATAATCTCGACAAGAGTGGGGACTCATCTTGCTAATCCACTGCACATCAAATGCGTGTAAGCAAGCATTATACCCCAGCATTTATAAATCGACAAACCAGAATCTAGCGCAAAGCCAAGCCCTGCTAATCCCTACTCGCCTGCGAGCTGCTGACACTTCGCACATATCACAAACAGCCGCATATCATGGCTCACTAGCCGCGCACGATACGCACTAGCGACCTGGACTTGGCGGGACTCTATCTCCTCATCGACAAACTCCTGTATATCGCCACAATGCAAGCAGATGATGTGATCGTGGTGCTCTTTGGCGGCGATTTCATAGCGCTTGCCTGATTTCCCAGGCTCTAGGGCAGTGATGAAGCGCTCTTTCTCCAGAAAGCCCAGAATCCTATACACTGATGAAATGCTCGTGGATTTGTCCCTAGTGCGCAGATTTGCGGTGATTTCCTCGGGGCTTAGATGGGTGCCGCTCTTGTAAAGCACAGCGATGATTTCTTCACGCTGCTTGGAGTTTTTTAAGCCATTTTGACGGATCGAGTGCCGCAAACGCTCTAGGATAGATTCTAGTGTCTCAAGACGATTTTTCATACTGCTACCTCTCACAATCCAGAATATCTTGGGAATTATAATTTATTTTTCGCAAATGCAAGGAGATTTTTAAGAATCATTAGGATAGAATCCGGGCTTAATACTTTTCACAAGGGGTTTGTTATGTTCGGCGGTTCAAGCAGAGATACGAAGCTAATGTTACAAAAGCAGGAGAGCGAGATTCAAAGTCTTAGAGAGCAAATCGAGCACCTAAAGAGGGTTGCAAGCTTCTCCTATGAAGAGGCGATGATAGGGATTAAGAATGGTGAAGTTGTGTTCAAAAATACTGCCGCGCAGAATTTCCCCGACATCGATCAAATCGTCGCCGAACTAAAACCTGGGCAGACGCACATCTCCACACAAAGCCATAGCCTACGCGTCAAAAGCGAGCTCATCGATGGCGCAACTTTCTATCGATTTGTCGAAATCAATCCACGCTGCGATAAGGGTGATGCTGGGGTGGATTTATTCTCCGTGTATCATAAAAGCTTGAAAGATGGAATCACAGGCGCGCAAACCGCACTACAAAAGATTCTCGAAGAGACGAAAATGCTCTCTAACAGAGCTGAAGAAAATGAGCAAGTAAGCTTTGAAGTGCGCCAAAGGAGCGAGAATGTCGAGCAGAGCATTAACTCACTCTATGAGAGAATGCAAAATGCTACCGAGCTCGTCGCCTCCCTGGCTCAACGAAGCAACGAAATCACCAATGTCGTCTCTCTCATCGATGATATTGCCGAGCAGACAAATCTTCTCGCGCTCAACGCCGCTATCGAAGCGGCGCGCGCTGGCGAGCATGGTCGAGGGTTCGCCGTTGTCGCTGATGAAGTGCGCAAGCTCGCAGAGAAAACCCAAAAAGCCACAAAGGAAATCGCAATCGTGGTCAAATCCATGCAGCAAGAAGCCAGCGATATCCAAACAAGCACCGAGGAGACGGCAGGATTTACCCAAGAGGTCAAATCAGGAGTCGATGAAATCTATGTCATGGCAAACCAAACCCTTCTCTCTGCACGCATGGCAAAATACGCGGTCAATATCTGCGATAGCGAGATTTTCTGCACACTGGCTAAGCTCGATCACACTGTGTTCAAAAACAATCTCTACGCCCTACTATTTGAAGTGTCCGATAGCTTCAACCAAGTCGCGCATACTGCATGTCGCCTTGGGAAGTGGTATTTCGAGGGTGATGGCAAAGCCAACTTCAGCGATACGCTTGGCTATAAGAAAATCGATGGATTCCACGCTGTGGTGCATGATGAGGCAAACGCACTTGCTCAAAGCCTCATGAATAAAACCAAAACCACGCCAAAAGCCTTTATCGATGCTAAAATCTCTTCTATGGAGCGCGGATCTGATGGCGTCATGGCAAGTATCGACGAAATGCTCGCCGAAAAAGTCGCCCAAATCAAGCAAGCTATCAAAAACTGCGACACTTCTATGCCGCAAGCAGAAGATGAGCAGCCCGCTGATGAAACGCAAGCCTAGCCAGCTTTGCGCTTAAGAATTGAGCGCGGGCATTCACGCTAAGGTAGTCAATGATTAAGAAAATCTTCCTTTCGCTTTTTATCATTATCACCTGTATCACTATCGCATATATCGTGCTTCTCTATAAAGATTTAAGCACCGATATTGACAAAGTCAAGCACTACACTCCAAAGCTCGCAAGTCAAATCTATGACCGAAAAAACCGCCTAATCGCCAATGTCTTTGACACGGAGTTTAGATTCTATGCGAAGTTTGATGAGATTCCTCCGCGCATGATAGAGGCACTGCTTGCCATAGAAGATACGCTATTTTTCGAGCATAGCGGGATAAACTACGATGCGATTATCCGTGCTATGCTTAAAAACATCAAATCCGGGCGCTTTGGTGAGGGGGGAAGCACACTTACCCAGCAGCTGGTGAAAAATGTCATTCTCACGCGCGAAAGAACTTTTAGCCGCAAAATCAAAGAAGCCTTGCTTACTATCCAAGTCGAGCGCGCCTTGAGCAAGGAGCGGATTCTCGAGATTTATCTCAATGAGGTGTTTTTCGGGCATGGATATTATGGGGTAAAAACCGCTGCGCTAGGGTATTTCAAAAAACCTCTCTCTACACTCACGCTAAAAGAAATCGCCATGCTAGTAGGACTGCCAAATGCGCCAAGTATCTATGACCCCACAAAGCGGCTGGACTTCTCACTCGCTCGCGCAAATGATGTTATCCGTAGAATGTATGACCTAGGCTGGATCTCTAAGGAATACGCCCAAGCCTCGCTCGCAGAAGTGCCAGTCGTATATAATCAAACACTCACGCAAAATGTCGCGCCCTATGTAACAGATTTCGCATTGCGCCAGCTTGGCAATATCAAAGATATCAAAACCGGTGGCTATACGATTAAACTCAATATCGATTTGGACTATCAGGCATTCGCGCAGCAAGCGCTCACTAATGGCTATAACGGAATCCAAGAGCGCCTACAAAAAGCCTCTAAAACCACACAAGATGAGCAAGATGATGTCAGCAAAACCGATACATTTAATGGCGCGATGGTCGTTACTGATACACGCACAGGGAAGATTCTAGCGCTCGTTGGTGGAGTGGATTTTAATAAAAGCCCTTTTAATCGTGCCACAGATGCTAACCGCCAAATCGGCAGTAGTGTCAAGCCATTTATCTACCAAATCGCACTGGATAAAGGCTACTCTACTGCGACAAAAGTCCCCGACGCGGCGCGGGATTTTGATGGCTACCAAGCAAGCAATGTCGATAAGTCATTCCGCGGGCTTATCACTCTGCAAGAAGCTCTCATGTTCTCGCGCAACCTTGCCACACTCAATATCGTGCAGCTTGTAGGGTTCAACACGATTTATAATGGTCTGCTTGACTATGGATTCAAGGATTTAAACAGCGACATGACTATCGCCATAGGCAGCCTAAATGCTACGCCACTTATCATGGCAAAAGAATATTCGCTTTTCTCAAACTATGGCACGCGCCTAGAGCCTACGCTCATCGATAGTGTTATTGATTTAGAGGGAAATGTATTTACCTATGAGACACAACAAGAATCCATAATCGCACCAGAGCAGGCATTCCTAGGGGTATCAATCCTGCGCGAAGTAGTGGCAAATGGCACAGGCAGGCGCGCTCGCGTCAATGGCGTAGAAGTCGCTGGAAAAACCGGGACGACAAATAACAATGTGGATTTTTGGTTTTGCGGATTCACACCTGATGTGCAAGCAATCATCTGGTATGGGCGTGATGATAGCCACCCAATCGGGCAGCGCGAGAGTGCAGGGCTTGTCGCACCGCCAGTGTTTGCGGAGTTTGTAGGCAATGTGCTACGGCTTGATCCTGCCCAGCGCAAGACATTTTCTGTGCCAGAGGGCGTAGAATCTAAAGTTATCGACAAATATAGATTCTACTACACGACCACTTCACCGCTCCCTAGTGGATCAAGTGTCGGTGGCGAGCAGGACATCTGGTAGAAGCTGCGCAAAATCTACACTATAAGGGGCTATAAGCAGAGGGGGCTTGTTAAATCCAATTTTAGTTAAACATGCTACAATACAGCATTCTTATGTAAGGTTGCTGACATGCGATTACGACTTAATCAAATTGGATATATTGCAAATAAAATAGCTCTTGATTTATACAACTCTAGCATGCTTACCCTGCTCGTCCCGCTTGAGAGTATCACCAAAACCGCACAAACAATTCTCGAGCACGATGTCAAAGAAGAGCTCGCAATTGATCAAAAAGCTCAAGATCTCATGGAGAAAAACCAGCAAGAGGTGGAATTTTTACGCGTAGATGAGCGCAAACTCTTTGGCATGATCAAGCGACAAATCGCTGATGAGAGGCGGTTTTTGCTATTCTGGGACGATCGCTATAATGCGCTATCGCACAAGATTTTGGATACGCTTTTAGACAAGCAATATATCCAGTTTAATGTCAATAAGAACCAGATAAAAAATGTCATTTTTAAATCTATCGATAGTTTTGCAAAAATGCACGATGAAATCCAAGATGAAGTCGTGGAGAAGATCAAAAACTACAAGCGTAAATTGCTTGTAGGCACTGATGAATATGAGCTTATCTATGACAAACTCTATGAGGAAGAATTGCGCAAAAAGGGCTTTATGTAAGGAGCAACCATGGCAAGTGATATGAAAAAGGCATGGATATACTGCGCAAATGGCTTGTATCTGCAAGTTTGGGCGTTCTCTGGAAGCGGGACTCGAGTGGGTGAAATCGTCTTCAACACCTCGCTAAGTGGCTATCAGGAGATTATCACTGATCCTAGCTATGCAGGGCAGTTTATTACATTTACCATGCCAGAAATAGGCATAGTCGGGGCAAATGATCAAGACTGCGAGAGTCGTGGGGTTTTTGCCTCTGGAGTCATCGTGCGCCACTATAACGACATGGTGTCAAGTTTCCGCGCGCAAATAAGCCTCAAATCCTTTCTTGATAAGCATAATATCCTAGGGGTTTGTGGTGTCGATACGCGTGCGCTGGTGAAAATGATCCGCAATGAGGGCTCGATGATGATAGTCATCTCTACGGAAGTGGAAGATAAAGTCAAGCTCGCCGAGATTCTAGCGCAAACCCCTAGAATCGAGCAGCAAGACCATATCAGCCAAGTCTCTACGACAAAGAGTTTCACGCATGATGATGGGGTGTTTGACTTTGATGTATTCTCATACAGCAAGCCCGCCACGCAGTATAAAGTCGCAGTGATTGACTTCGGTGCCAAGCGCAATATCCTCAATGAGCTTGTAAGCGTTGGGCTACTAGCAGAAGTTTTTCCGCATGATTTTTCCGCACAAGATATTATCGAGCGCTTTGAGCGGGGCGAGATTGACGGAGTGTTTCTTTCAAATGGACCTGGCGATCCCAAAATGCTCTCCGCCCAAGTCTCCCAAATCGCCAAACTCATAGAAGCTAAAATCCCGATATTTGGTATCTGCCTAGGACACCAGCTTCTCGCACTCGCACATGGCTATGAGACATATAAGCTAAAGTTTGGTCATCACGGCGGCAATCACCCTGTGAAAAATCTCACAAATAATTCCGTCGAAATCACATCGCAAAATCACAACTACTGCGTGCCAGAATCTATCGAGCAGGTCGCAGATGTAACACACCGAAATCTCTTTGATAATACAATCGAGGGTGTGCGCTACAAAAATGCGCCTATTTTCTCTGTCCAGCACCACCCAGAGGCAAGCCCGGGTCCTAGAGAATCACGCAATATTTTTGAACAATTCGCCACGCTTATCCACCAAGAGCGTAGCAATAGCACCATGTAGGCTAATGTTGAGGCGAGCGTTGGGGGGTCTTTGCGGTGTTAAGGTTTTTTTTATCGATTATAGTTTAGAATTAGCCCCTTTATTTGGGACAGATGGGTGAGTGGCTGAAACCACACCCCTGCTAAGGGTGCAGATCCTAAC
>NZ_CALERY010000009.1 GCF_937906905.1 uncultured Helicobacter sp.
TATTGCCTAGCACTTAAAGCGCATGATACTCGCCTGCGCGAGGCTTCATCAAGCGGTGGAGTTTTCTCCTTGCTCGCTCTTGATGTGCTCTCCCGTGGCGGCGTGGTCTTTGGCGCTGGGTATGATGAAAATCTCCGCGTCATTCACAAGCCTATATTTTCCCCCGATGAGCTAGACTCCCTGCGCCGCTCCAAATATGTAGAATCCTACATTGGCGAGAGCTTCAAGCAGGTCAAATCCTATCTCAAAGACGGGAGACTCGTGCTATTTAGCGGGGTGCAGTGCCAGATCCATGGGCTGCATAGCTTCCTGCGCAAACCCTATGCCAATCTACTGACAATCGAAGTCATCTGCAACTCTGTCCCAAGCCCCAAAGTGTTTGAAATCTATAAACAAAGCCTGCTTGAAGAAGACGATGAGGTCGTGCTTGATGTGAATTTCCGCGGGAAAGATTATGGCTGGGGCAAGGGGGAGTTTGCCATAAAGACAAAGACAAAGACAAAGACAAAGACAAAGAAATTACCCACTTCTAAAGTCCCTTATATGACTGGATTTTTAGGGCACTACATCACGCGCCCAAGCTGTGAAAACTGCTATGCCAAAGGCTTCAAATCTGGCGCGGATATTACACTTGGTGATTATTGGGGTGTGCATGTCCAGCACCCAGAGTTTGACGATACCAAAGGCGTTACCTGCGCACTTATCCATAGCAAGCAGGGTGCAGACTTTATGGAGGCTATCGCGGATTCTATGGAGATTGTGCCATCAAGCTTTGAAAAAGTCTCCGCATGGAATCAATCGCTCATCAAACCCCACAAATACCCTAGATACCCCTTTATCTCGCGTGAAAAAGTCTTGCGCAATGTGCTTATGACCTATGAGCGCGAGCTTGGTCTCTGCGCTGATAAAAACGGGGGGGGGGGGTAATCCTAGCGCCCAGCGAGCCGCCGCGCAAAACGCCATGCGCGTGCTAAATCGTGCTTTGGTGTTAGATTCTGCGTTTGGCTTGCCAGCAGTATTGAAATGGCGTATTCGCGCGATGATTGGCAAGTGTCTGCCCAAAACACTAAAGCAAAAGCTCAAAAAACTTCTCAAATCCAAATAAACCAACATTGAAAGGAGAAATCATGCAAAACACACAGCAATCTAGTCAAAAGAAAATCCTACGCGTTGTTACTTTCATATTCTGTGAAGAAAATTACGGGCAGATTCTGCAAGCCTATGCGCTTCAGCGTTACCTGCGCAATACCTACCCAGAGCAATACGATGTCAAAGTTATTTGGGGTATGCCTGTGGGGTTTAATAAAAAGGCGTATTTGGTTCATCGTATTCTAGGTAATGGAATCTATGAATTATTGCGTGCGTGTAAAAGAGCGATAAAACCAAGCCAGAATGAGAATCTAACAATCCTTAATATGCGCAAGCGACGCGGATTTAATGAGTTTAAGCAAAAATATATCGCAGTGCATAGCGACTCGCTACAATTCTATCTATTCTGCACCAAGCACCATTACCCAGAGCTACAAGCCGATGTGCTCATCACTGGAAGCGATCAAGTATGGAATGACTGGGGCACCGCACCAGCAGAGAGCGCACTAGGCTATGAATACTCATGGCTGCCCTACTATACGCTAGAGTTCGCTGCGCCAGAGTCCAAGAAAATCGCCTATGCAGCGAGCATGGGGAAGCGGGAGTTTAATAGTGCAGCACATAAAGCATATTTCCAAAAGGCATTGAAAGATTATGCTGTCATAGGCGTGCGTGAGCAATCCAATGTTGATTTACTCGCAAGCGCTGGAGTAGAATCTATCTGCGTGCCAGATCCTACTATGCTGCTGACAAAAGCGCAGTGGGTGGAGCTGGTGGATTCTAGTGCGCTGGATTTGCCTAACAATCTCTCGCAGAGCATTTTTATCTACACCTATGGCGATGAGCGCTTTGGCGGCGATGAGCTTCCTAAGATTCTGGGGGCGCATGATGAGGTCATCGCGGTAAGCAGTGCATGCGACCCGGATTCTAATGACAACTACAATCCCACGCTACAAGAGTGGATCGCATGTATCAAAGGGTGTAAGCTCATGGTCTCTGGCTCATTTCATGGTGCATGCTTCGCAATCATGATGAATACGCCATTTTTCATTTGCAGAATCTCTCATCAAGCAAGCGAGAGTCTTAATACGCGTTTTGAAAATCTCGTGCGTATCTTTGGGCTAGAGGATCGTATCGTCAATAGCCTAGAAGAGCTTCAAGACAAAATCGCGCAAAATCCACCCATAGACTGGGAGCTTGTGAATACCCGCCTAGCGCAATGGCGCAAGGTGGGCGAGGAGTTTTTACAAAAGGTATTATAGATTCTCATGCTCGCGCACATTAAATCTGTGCGCTTTATGGAGATTGCTGGATTCTGTGGAATTTTCGCTCTTGTATCCAAACCTTGAAAAACTTCTTAATCTTTGCTTTTTCTTAAGCTCTTTTTTGGTTATAATGCCAGCTTCACTCCAATAAAGGTATTTACTATGAATAGTTTTTCGAAATTTGGCTTTATTTTAGCGACTTTGGGCAGCTCTATCGGGCTTGGACATATTTGGCGATTCCCCTATATGGCGGGGCAGAATGGTGGTGGTGCGTTTGTGCTGCTTTTCCTAGTGATGACACTATTTGTGGGAGTGGCAATGCTAGTTGGCGAAATGCTCGTGGGGAACAAAACGCAGAAAAACACTGCAGATGCGTTTATAGAGCTTGATGCGAGCCCTAGTAAGCCTTGGAGATTTGCTGGGCTTACTTTGCTTGGTGGTCCTATCATTTTGACATTCTACGCTGTGGTGCTTGGCTGGGTGGTGTTCTACCTCGTGGGCGTGGGGATTGATCTCCCAGAAAATGCTGCTGAAGCTGATGCGGCATTTACAGCACTGCTTACTTCGCATTCGTTTTACCAGATTCTAGGCTTTAGCGCGGTGCTTGGGCTTACTGGGCTTATCGTGTCGCTTGGCGTGAAAGATGGGATTGAAAAGCTTAATCTCGTGCTTATGCCACTGCTTTTTGTTGTTTTCATTGGGCTACTTGTGTATGCAGCGTTTCAGCCCTCATTTATGCAGGCAGTCCATTTTCTCTTTGGATTTCGCTATGAGGATATTAACTTTTCTGTCATTGTGAGCGCTATGGGGCAAATGTGCTTCTCGCTTTCGCTTGGGATTGGGATTATCATCACCTATGCTGCTTCGACAGATTCTAAGCAAAATCTCCTTGAAAGCGCGCTTTATGTGGTTGTCAGTGGAGTGATTATCTCGCTTATTGCTGGGCTGATTATTTTTACATTTGTGTATG
Organism: uncultured Helicobacter sp.; assembly: GCF_937906905.1. GTDB lineage: Bacteria > Campylobacterota > Campylobacteria > Campylobacterales > Helicobacteraceae > Helicobacter_B. Next base: position 3,325 of record NZ_CALERY010000009.1, read on the forward strand.
AGTATGGAGTAGAATCTAGGGAGGGCACGGGGCTTGTGTTTAAATCTCTGCCAGTGGCATTTAGCAAAATGGGCAGTGTGGGCGTGGTCGTCGCGGTGCTGTTTTTCATCGGGCTGGCATTTGCTGGGATCACTTCGACGATTTCACTGCTTGAGCCAAGCGTGATGTATTTTGTCCAAAAATACAATAAAAGTCGCAAAACTACCACCTGGGTGATCACAGGTGTGATTTATGTGGTGGGGCTTTTATTGATATTCTCGCTCAATAGTGATTACTCTGCTGCACTTAGTGTGTTTGGTAAAGCGCTGTTTGCGTGGGTAGATGCGGCGAGCTCAAATATCATCATGCCTCTTGGTGCGCTTATTAGCATGATTTTCGTGGGCTATGCCATTGGCAAGGAGCGCGTGCGCGAGATGACACGCGGATTTCTTGGTGATTTTGCGTTTGCTCTGTGGTTTTTTATCATTCGCTATATCGTGCCGCTTGTGATTATCATAGCGTGGGTTGGTGTGGTGCTTGAGTAGAATCTAGCGTAAAATCAAAGAAATATTGAGTGCAGTATTGGTGGGAGTGGGTTCTAGAGCAGAATCCCAGAAGCTAAAATAGAATCTAGCAGGCAATCTTCAAGTGGATTCTAAATATTCAGGGAGAATCTATGGGTAAATTTTCTAAGATCGGCTTTGTCCTAGCGACTTTGGGCAGCTCTATCGGGCTTGGACATATTTGGCGATTCCCCTATATGACAGGGCAAATGGGAGGGGGCGCGTTTATTTTGCTGTTTTTCGTGCTGGCTCTTAGCATTGGCGTGAGCTTGCTTGTCGCCGATATGATTATTGGAAACAAGGGCAGAAGCGATGTTGTGGGTTGTTTTGAAGCGCTAGATTCTCACCCTAAAAAGCCATGGCGGTTTGTCGGTATCGCAATCATTGGCGGACCGCTGATTTTGTCGTTTTATGCGGTGATTTTGGGCTGGATTTTGTATTACTTTTTTGCCATAAGCTTCCAGCTCCCCAGCACCATGGAGCTATCAAAGTTTAATTTCATGGAGCTTATGGTCTCTCATGTGTGGTATCAGATTCTAGGCTTTAGCGCGGTGCTTGGCGTTACTGCGCTTATCGTGTCGTTTGGGGTAAAAGATGGGATTGAAAAGCTTAATCTTGTGCTTATGCCACTACTTTTTATCATATTCATCGGGCTACTTGTGTATGCGATGTTTCAGCCCTCATTTATGCAGGCAGTCCATTTTCTCTTTGGATTTCGCTATGAGGACTTGAATGGCAGGGTGCTTGTAGAGGCGATGGCGCAGATGTTTTTCTCGCTCTCCTTGGGTGTAGGGACGATTGTAACCTACGCGGCTGTGAGTCCAAGCAACCAGAATCTGCTTAAATCATCACTATGGGTGGTAATCCCTGGGATTGCAATTTCGCTCATTGTGGGGCTTATTATCTTTACATTTTTCTTTGGCTATGAGGGGGTGCTTGAGAAAGGTGGCGATGGTGGCATGGATTTGGTGTTTATCTCGCTGCCGCTGATTTTTGCCGAGTTTGGCGCTGTTGGGCAGTTTTTATGCTTCGCGTTTCTTGGGGCGCTGATTTTTGCTGGGATCACCTCGACGATTTCGCTGCTCGAGCCAAGCGTATTTTACTTCACGCAGCGCTATAAAGTCTCCAGAATCAAAGCAAGCCTTGCCATTAGCGCGATTGTCTTTGTGCTGGGGCTTTTGGCGATTGACTCCTTTAGGGCATTTTATATAGGGAAGCATTTTACCCCAGAGTTCTATCCTGCGCTTGTAGCTGCTGTGGGTGAGATGAGCAGGGCGTTTTCAAACAATACATTTTTCTTCCTTGATATGATTACAGCAAAAGTTATCATGCCTCTAAGCGCGCTTGCTTCGATTATTTTCCTGGGCTATGCGATGAAAACTCAGCGTGTGCGGGAATTTACACAGGGCTTTCTAAGCCCGCTTTCATTTGCGATTTGGTATGCCATTATCCGCTATGTCGCGCCATTTGTGATTGTCGCGGTGTTTTTATTCCAAATTTTTGCGCAGTGATGTGGGGGTGGCAATGGAGCATTTTGAAGAGAAAATCGCCAAGACAAAAGCAATATTGCAGCAGCTTGGCGCGCAGGATTTAAGTCTCAAAGAGAGTTTGTCGCTCTATAAGCAAGGCATTCAAGAGCTAAAAGCCGCTCAAGAGCTGCTTGAGAAAGCTAAGCTAGAATATGAAGAAATCAAATCCCTAGAGAATTTGGAGTCTCCAGATTCTGGCGCGATGTAGTCTCATGAGCGCACTTCGTATTGAAATTTACCAGCAGCATAGTATCGCGCCAGATGATTCTCGGCTCGCACTTTTTTGTCGCAGGCTTGCCCCTGGCACGCTTGTCGTCCTGCCAGAATACACGCTAAGCGCGTTTTTCACCGATTTGCGCGGGCTTTCAAGCAAGCAGATTCTTCTAGATCAGTCTAGACAGCTAGAATCTTTGGAGTCTCTCTCCCAGCGCTATGCTCTGCATTTCATTGCGCCTATCATCACTGCTGGCAAAAAGCGCCTTTACAAGCAAATTGCGCATATCACACCAGAATCCAGCTTCTACTACATGCAGCAACGACTTATTAGCTACGAGCATTGGAATGAGGTGGAGTATTTTGCCAATCCGCAGCCAAAGCGTTTGGGCACACCTGCAATCTTTAGGCTAGGTGGGTGTAAGATTGCTATGATGTTTGGCTTTGAAATACATTTTGATGAGCTATGGTGCAAGCTTAGGGCACAGGGTGTGGATATTGTCATCATGCCTTGTGCCAATACCTTTGACTCTGCGGCACGCTGGCGTGAGCTGTGCAAAATGCGTGCGTTTCTCAATGGCTGTGCGATCGTGCGAGCAAATCGCGTGGGAGAAGTGCAAGTTGATGGACATACATGGAGATTCTATGGCGATAGTCTTATTGCTATGCCAAATGGAGAGATCCTTGATCATCTGGGCGATACGCAGGAGCGACTCTCTATCACACTACACCGCGAGCAGATCACGCAAATGGCGCGGGAATGGGGATTCCGCGAGGTGTTTGATATCTAGCATGCTTGTGCTGCTCCATAAGCGGCTTTAAGCTTTTTTTCCCTACAATGTCGCCCACTAAACTTTAGGACTATATAGCAAGGATAGCAGTATGGATTTTGATCTCTACCCACAACAAACACTCAAACACAAAAAAATCTACGACCCAACTTCAAACGAAAGCGTAAATGATAGAAAGATATTTGGTGGCAATCCTACTGCTATGTTTGAGCTAACGCGTATCAAATATGAGTGGGCATACAAGCTTTGGAAAACTATGCTAAACAACACTTGGTTCCCAGAGGAAGTAAATATGAACGAAGACAAGCGACACTACCTTGACTTACAGCCTGAAGAGAAGATAGGCTATGATAGGGCATTGGCACAGCTTATTTTCATGGACTCTTTGCAGACAAACAACCTAAACGATAATATCAATCCATTTATCACATCGCCAGAGATAAACTTGCTTTTGATACGCCAGGCGTTCGAGGAGTCGCTTCATAGCCAATCTTACGCTGTCATGGTAGAGTCAATCTCTGCAAACACTGATGAAATCTACGACATGTGGCGTAAAGATATGCAACTACGCAACAAAAACGACTATATCGCGCATATCTACACAGGGCTAGCAGATAACCCCACAGAGCATAACTTCGTCAAAGCACTCTATGCCAATCAAATCCTAGAGGGCATATACTTTTATAGTGGCTTTTGCTTTTTCTATGCGCTAGCTAGACAAGGGCGTATGCTCTCAAGCGCACAGATGATACGATTTATCCAAAGAGATGAAGTTACACACCTGCTCATATTCCAGCACTTGATAAACACTCTACGCAAAGAGAGACCAGATATTTTCACAAAAGCACTAGAGGAAGAAGTGGTAGAGATGTTTAAGCAAGCAGTGCAGGTAGAGATAAATTGGGGTATCTATATCACACAAGGCAAGCTCATGGGACTCACAGAAGAGCTTATCAAAGGCTATATACAATATCTAGCCAAAGAGCGCATGGAGAGAGTAGGACTACCAAAAATCTATGACAATAAAAATACAATCGATTGGGTAAATAGATTTAGTAGCTTCAATGAGCAGAAAACAAACTTCTTCGAAGCTAAGGTTACAAACTATACAAAAGGCGGAGTAGATTTTGATGATTTTTAGAGAATTGACACTACTGCAAATAAAAACCAAGCAGAAATTCCAGGATAACCTAGCGCGCGTCATCGCCGAGTTGGAGAAAAGTAAAAAAGGCTCGATTATCTTAACTCCAGAGCTTGCGTTAAGCGGATTTTGCTACCAGAACATGGACGAGGCGAGCGAGTTTAGTAAGCATGCCACAGAGCAGCTGCTACATGCTAGTAGAGATCGCACGATTATCACCACGATGATTGAGAAAAAAAATCATAAGTTCTATAATAATCTTAAGGTCTTCTCCAATGGCGAGCTTATCCATAAGCAGTCTAAGCATAAGCTTTTTATGCTTGGTGAGGAGCATTTGCATTTTGCTGCTGGAGATGTGGGTGAGATTATTCCATTTCGGCTTAATGGCATGAACTGCGGCGCGCTAGTGTGCTTTGAGTTGCGATTTATTGAGCTTTGGCATAGGCTTCAGGGTGTTGATGTGCTCTTTGTCCCAGCACAATGGGCGCAGGCTCGCAAGGAGCATTTCGAGACGCTATCTCGTGCGCTTGCTATCGCCAATCAATGCTTTGTTGTAGCCTGTAATGCTGCTAGCTTGCATATGGCAAAATCCAGCGCGATAATTAGCCCTTATGGCAAGGTTATCCAAGATGATAGCAAGGAGATCATAACTGCAGAAATTGACATTGCAGAAGTAGAAAAAATGCGCAAATACATCGATGTGGGGCTAAAGGAATGCACCAAATAAAAGGCAGCCTAATGTGCGATGAGATTAGCAGGGGGTTTGCTCTGCACTCTCATGTGCGCAAAGCACTAGAATCTGTCGATCGTGAGATGTTTGTGCCAGAGTTTATGAGACATCTTGCTTATAGTCTTAAGCCTCTGCCTATGGAGGCAGCGCAGTGGGTCTCCTCCCCGCTTACTGTTGCGAAAATGACTCAATACTTAACGCCTGGCGATAGTGTGCTTGAAATTGGCTGTGGGAGCGGGTATCAAGCCATGGTGCTTTCACGCATTTTTCGCCGAGTTTTTAGCATAGAGCGTATAGAATCTCTTTTGCTTGAAGCCCGGGATAGAATCCGTGCAAGCGGTGTGAGCAATATTCACACAAAGCTTGGCGATGGTCAGCAAGGCTGGGCGCAATACGCTCCTTATGATCGCATATTGTTTTCTGCTTGCTTAGAAGGGGATGTCCCAGAGGCGATAATCGAGCAGCTAGAGGAGGGAGGGATTCTCGTTGCTCCCATGTTGTCAATCTCTAGGGAGAGCGTGATTCCTACGCTCACTCTCTCTTCAAGCTCTAATACCCCCAAATCTCAAAGCAAGCAATATATCAAGCGCTTTACTAAGCGTGGCGGAAGATTGTGTGATGAGGAGATTTTGGAGGAATGTTTGTTTGTCCCGGTGGTTAGTGGGGTTGCCAAGTAGGGCGCAAGATGGGGTGCGAGTGATGAAAAGCACAAAAGCCAAGCACACAGCATAGATAAACTATAAAAGAGAGCCAAGAAGCGATGAGAGAGCTAGTAGAATCTTTCAGTATTGCGCCAGATAGGATTTGGCGTGAGATTTTGACACTAGAGTCGCTAGAATCCATGCAGGGCTTTCATGTGTGGCATGGGGTGCTTGGGGTGTGTGTAGGTGTGTTTGCAATGTGGTTGCTTTTCCCAAAAAAGCCCCTGAATGATTTATCAAAACAGCTCCGCGAAATACCACCACAAGCGATTGTGGATTCTCCAGGATCGACAGAATCTGCTTATATTCCACCAGAATCTACTAGCACGCGCTGCTGCTCTCGCTTTCTTTGGGTGGGGCTTGCTGCGCTTGTCTGTGGGATTTTGGGGATCATGGCGGTATCTGGTGTGCTTCTTTTGTGGCTTTTGCCACTTGCGCTCATAATGCTCTTGCTCTGTGCATGGGATATGCGTTACTATGTCGTGCCCGATTGGCTTAATCTCTCTTGGCTTGCACTTGGTGCGATGAAAGGGCTTGCGCCTTTGGCTTTTAGTCATCTCTATACTTCATCTCAAAATCCCATACCAAACTTGGAGCTACTTAGGGGGTTTGGCGTGCCTGAAGCTTTGGATATAGATTCTGGTGTGCTGCAGAATCTATGGGAGATTGTTGATATAGCAGTGTTGCAAGATATGCTTCTGGGTGCTGGACTCATCGCACTGGTGTATATGCTAGGGCTTATGGTAGTGCATAGACAGCTGCTGGGCGAGGGGGATATTATCTTTTGTGCTGGATTTAGTGCGTTGTTTGGTTTTGAGGGTCTGCTTTTAAGCATTTTCTGGGGCTGTGTAGTGGCGTGCGTGCTAGTGCTAGGAGCAAGAATCCAGCACACACGCTTATGTGTAGTGCCGCTTATCCCTTGCATGACTTTAGGGCTTTTTATCGGACTTGGGTTGGGGGTGCTTGCATGATGCAGCGCTATCTTTTCTATGCGGTGGCGCAGGTGTTTTTGCCATTTTTTGTGGTGTTGTTTTTTATCGCTTCTATTGTTTTGCTGATTGGTCTTGCGACGGTTACGCAATTCATTAAGCTCAATATCTGGGATTTGGCACAGATATTTCTCTACTCTATCCCTAATGGAATCTTTTTCATTATCCCTATTACATTTTTTTGTGCGTGTGTGCTGGGGCTCTCTCGGCTTTCGTTTGATTATGAGCTGCTTGTGTTTTTCTCACTTGGGATTTCACCACGCAAGATTCTGCTGCCATTTGTAGGGCTAAGCGCTTTTGCAAGCATTGTGCTATTATTTTTCTCACTAGCTCTTATTCCTCTCTCTAAAAGCGCTTATGGCAATTTCATGGCGCAAAAGCGTGCTGAAGTCAATATCAACATTAAAGCCGGGGAGTTTGGTCAAAAGCTTGGTGATTGGCTTGTTTATGCTGATAAGGCGCAGGATAGGCATTATGAGGGCTTAGTGCTTTTTTCTAGCAATCTAGAATCCCAGGAGACATTTATTGTCGCCAGTGAGGGTGAGATGAGTAATAACGAGGGTGTATTCACGCTGCTTTTGCGCGATGGGAGTGCGTATTTTGCCGCACCAAACAAAGTCGAGCGTGCGGATTTTGCCCAAATGCTTGTGCATACCAAAATTGATGAGATTAACCTTAGCTCCTATGATTTATGGGCATATTGGAAAAGTGCATTTGAAGGTAGCCACTCGCAGGCTAGGCGACTCGCGCAAGCGATTATCACCTCGCTTTTTCCTATTGTGAGCATTTTTCTCATACCGCTTTTTGGTATCGCCAATCCTAGATTCCACAAGAATCTAAGCTATGTGTATTTGCTGCTTAGTGTAGGTGGGTATTTCATCGCTATGCATGTTTTAAGCCAGAATGCGCCATTTATTGGGATATTTGCGTTGCCTATTTTGTGGATTTTAGGTTCATATTTACTATATAGGAAATTTATCCTGCGGCTGTATTAGAGCTTACGCGCGATTTTATGTTGTGAGACTCAACGGGCAAAGAGTAGAGATATCAAGACTCTAAATCTAAAATATACCAAGCTAGGCGACTCTGCTACCAAAGCAAATGCCACCCTCATAGGGCTTTGCATAGGGTAGAGCAGACCTTGATAGCCAAGCAGATAGGCAAAGCGGCACTTTGATGAGACATTATGTGCTATTTTTACCCTCTATCTCTCTTTCTCAAGCACATGTGCGAAAATCACCCCATCAATCCCCTGCCTAGCATATAGCTCTATCTCCTCCCAGCTGGCAATTACCTGTAGCACCTTAGAATCTAACACATAGGAATCTGCAATCTCTTGATACGCCTTTGCACCAGAATCCACAATCACAAAGCGCGGCAAAAAATACGCACTCATAAGAAACTCGCTAACACTCCCCACACGCATAGCAAATGGCATGTGCCAGGACTTAGCGCACTCTGCCAGTGCTAGATCATAGCCAAACCACGCGATAATCTCGCTCTGCACTCTCTCATGCGTCTCTATACCAGAATCTACTTGCGCTGACATAGCGCGCAAACTCGCTAGCTCCTCTTCACTCCCAACTCGCACAAATCGCGCAGGATACACCGCCGCATGCGCCCCGATGATAATCATTTTATTCCTTTATTTTGTGGTTTATCCATAGCCATATTGACCCAAGCACCCCTAAACACGCTTAGCGCATGTAGATTTAGCTTGGCAGGCAATCCTTGGAGCAGTAGAAATTACCTTTAAACCTTATAGCAGAATCTATGGGTGTGAAGCTCCCACATCGTGCGCATGCTACAAGCTCGCATTCATCATGCTCTCTATCTCGCCCAGAATCTGCGCTAGCAGTCCTTGCCTCTAAATCGCCCAAAGGGTTTTTCCCATAGCCTAGCACACGGCGCACGAGCCGCAGCACCAAATATACCAAAACACTAAATGCAATCACCAAGATAAAAAACCGAATCATCACGCCTCCTTATACACATAGATTCTGGCATTATAGCGGTAAAGCTGCACGCCTACATCATAGGGTGCAAGTCCCTCGCAGAAGCTTCTCTCTCCTTTATAGAAAAGATAATGCCCGCCGCTAGCAATCCGCTTACGCCCAAGCTCTAGCAGCGCGCTATTCCCCAAGCTTGCACGCGAGGTGATGAGATCTGGAGCAAACTCCAGTCTAATCTCTTGCGCACGCTTAGATTCTACGCGCACATTTTTGAGCCCTAGTCGCTGCACACAAAATCGCAAAAACGCCGCACGCTTCTTGCGTGGCTCGCTCAGCACAAACGCACTAGAATCGCACAAAATCGCCAATACCAACGCAGGCAGCCCCGCCCCAGAGCCGATGTCAAAGCACAGAGAAAATGGCTTGATGACAAGCAGCGGCAGCGCAGAATCGATAATGTTTTTTTCCATATCAGCCAGAGTGCGAGCGGTGGTAAGATTGTGTGCTTGATTCCACTCTAGCACAAGTGCTGCATAAGATTCTAGGGCAGTTTTCTTTGTCGCAGTGCCACTAAGCGCACCAAGCAGAGAATCTAGCCCCACTATGCCAGCACCCAGATCCTGCATACTCGCTATTTCTTGCATTGTTCACCCTAGATGATAAGCATGCCATCGCCATAGGAGTAGAAGCGATAGCCCTCCTGCAGCGCTTGCGTATAGATCTCTCGCCACATCTCCACGCCCACCATAGAAGCCACAAGCATGATGAGCGTGGATTTGGGTAGGTGAAAATTCGTAAGCAAGGCGTGCCCATAGTGCGGGGGATTGCCTGGGTGGAGAAAGATATCACACTGCGCACTAAAATCGCTAGCCCCTGTTTCAAAAACATTATAAGATCCATTACTAGCGTCTTTGCTTGTGCAATCGCCCGCATACCCGCTCTTATTTCCGTCATCACTCTTGCCATTTGCCACACGACAAAGATACTCTACACTGCGAAGCGCGCTTGTGCCTACGCAGAGACGCTTTTTAGATTCTAGGATTTTTCGCGCATTTGGTGCGCTCACATGCAGCGCTTCTGTATGTATGACATGGCTGCGTATATCTGGGACATTCACGCTAGCAAATGTCCCAGCCCCGATATGCAGCGTGATATAGGCTAAATCAAAGCGTGTGCGCATAGATTCTAGCATTTGCGAGGAGATATGCAACGAAGCTGTAGGCGCAGCAATAGCACCATCGTGGCTAGCGAACACGCTTTGATAATCACTTTGCGCGCAATATGCACTATCTGGCTTGATATAGGGTGGCAGTGGCGTCTGTCCTATTGATTCTAGCATGGCAAGCACTTGGGCATAGGAGAGATACTGCATCTGGGCGCACAGCTCTCTAGGAGCTGGATTTGTTATTTGGGAGTGTGGGGGTTGTGAGAGCTTCGGGGTGGATTGTGGCATGTGTGTGAAAAACCGCACCACGCGATAGCCACTCTCTAGCACCCCTATGATTTGCGCATAGTAATGTGCGCCACACCATAGCACATCACCAACCTTGAGCCTGCCGCGCACTTGGCAGATACAAGGCGCATAGGGCAGCTTAGTAAGAGCAGAGTCTAAATTTGCATATGTGCTAGATTTAAGGCTAGATTCTAGTGCGAAATCTAAATCGGCATGGGTTTGCACAAGCTGGCTCACATCGCGCGCAGCAAATAGTCTGTGGAACAATATCTCGCGCGCCCTTAGCCTAGTCTCGCTAGAATTTGCACCAAGAGCTATGCCCAAGAATTCATGGCTAGATTCTGGGGGTTTGGGGAGCTTTTGGGCATGGATTCTGGCTTTTAGCACGCGCGTATCATTGAGGATAATAAGTGAATCTGGCGGGATAAACTCCAACAAATGCGCAAAAGTTGTATGTGTGATACGCCTGCTTGCTCGATCATACACAAGTAGTCTTGCCTGCTCACGCGGGTAGATTGGGTGATGGGCGATTAGATGCTCTGGCAGAGGGTAGTCGTAGGTGGCAAGTGCGTATGGGTCAGCTTGGGTCATTGTCTGGCTTTTGGGGAGAGTGGCTGGATTCTGGTGCGCGTTTGGCGGGATTGACAAGGCGCGCGATGAGAATCGAGAATCCATAGAGAATCACCAGCGGGATAGCCATGAGTAGCTGGGAAAACGGATCTGGTGGAGTGATAATGGCGGCGATGATAAAAATGATCACCACAGCGTATTTGAAAAAGCCTTTCAAGCTCTCATCGGTAATCATGCCAACTTTTGCCAGAAAATACGCCAGCACAGGTAGCTCAAACGCCACACCAAAGCCTAGCACCACGCGGATAAAAAAGCTCACATAACTTTCAATAGAGATATTGGCTTCAAACATATCGTTCCCAAAGAGCAAAATATACTCAATCATAAATGGAAACACGACATAGTAGGCAAACAACGCCCCCATCGCAAACATCGCCGTGCCAAAAAACACAAAAGGCAAGATGATTTTTTTCTCGTTTTTATACAAGCCTGGCGCGACGAACAGCCACAGCTGCCAAAAAATTATAGGCACGCAAATCGTAAAAGCTGCCAAAAACGCCACACTCATCGCGGAAAAAATCCCCTCTAGTGGAGAGAGCTGCACGAGCAGCCCCTGCACATCGCGCGCAAAGGCATTTTCGATAGGGACTTTGATAACCCCAAAAATCTGCTTCCAAAATGCAAAACACACGATAAATGCTACAACCACGCTAGCAAGGGCAATCATAAGGCGTTTGCGTAAATCTTGAATATGGGGCTTTAGATCTTCAAACATGGCAGACCTTTAAGACTTGGTGCGAGATTTCGCGCGAGATTTGGGCGAGTGTGTCTTGGAGACAGAGGAAGCAGGAGATTTTGCAGCTTTGGCAAGTGCTTTAGATTCTGCTAAAGACTCTTGGTGCGTGGATTCTGGGTATTTTGTGAGTTTGGGGGATTTCAGGAGCTTGGAGGAGGAGGTTTTAGCAGGTTCGCTGGATTTAGTAGATTTGCTAGATTTCACTCTGTCGCCTTTGCTGGACTTTGTTGATTTCACATTTTTCTTGGGCGTGGATTCTGGAGTAGATTCTCTCACCACAACCTCTCCTGCCACACCAGAATCCACCACAGAATCTATGGCGGCAGGATTTTGCGGATTTACGCTTGCTGGTAGTGCCTTGTATTCACTAAAGAGTTCATCAATCTCCTTTAGCTGCATATCTTTGGTAATGGAATCAACCTGGGCATTAAAATGTTCATGATAATTTGAAGCTTCTTTTTGGAGCGCACTAATATGCAGCTCGTTATCGAGAGTTTGTTTGGCATCGTGGATCGTTTTTCGCGCAACTTTTAGAAACTTCACCACATCAATGATGGCTTGGGGAAGCTTGTCAGGACCTAGAAAGATAATGGCGACGATGACAATAACCACAATCTCAAAAAATCCCATACCAAACATAAAAAATCCTAGCAGTCCTAAAATCTACATAGAGTCTAGCGCATTACAAGAGATACTTTAGCAGCATGCTTAGAGCCTTTGCCACCACACCAAAAAACAAGAAAACACAGAAAAACAGCGCACCCACAAGCACGCCTAGTAGCGCATAGCCCAAAAGCGCATATACCACATACCCAAGGCACACCGCACCGCCTATCGCTACGCCGATAAAAAGTCCGCTTAGCACATCAAGGATTGCAGCGAGCTGGTGTGGCAACTAGTGTCCCTCCTCTTCGACAAGCACCGCACCCGCCAAATACACATAAGTAAGAATCATAAATACAAATGCTTGAAGCAATGCCATAAATGCCAAAATAGCAAAAGGCACAACGGGCACAAGCCAAGGCACAAGCATAAGCATAACAAGCAAGAACATATCATCACCCTTGATGTTCCCAAAAAGACGGAATGAAAGCGAGATGATACGAGAAAGATGAGAGATAATTTCGATAGGGAACATCAGCGGCGCAAGCCACTTCACAGGACCCATGAAATGTGCGAAATAGTTGATTACACCTTGGGCGCGAATCCCCTCAAAATGATAGTAGAAAAATACGATAAGCGCTAGCACTAGCGTGAAATCCCACGCAGCTGTGGGAGCTTCAAATCCTGGAATCATTCCAATCACATTGCAGAAAAATACATAAAACCCAATTGTCCCTGCAAGCGGAAAGTATTTGCGCGCTTTTTCCTCGCCGATAACATCTTTTGCCATGTAAAGCATTCCACTAATAGTCGCTTCATAGAGGTTTTGCAGACCAGTGGGGATCACGCGCATATTTCTTGTTGCGAGTCGTGCCATAAACACCGTCACCACAGCACATAAAATCGCATAAAATGCAGTGATGAAGTGGTGATCAGAATTTATCATGCCAGCAAATGTAAATAGTCTCTCTTCCATACAAATCCTTTGCCCTTTGTGGTGTTTGGCTGGATTTTGCCCAAACTTTTCTCAATAGTTTATTAAATTTTGCTTTATTTACTATTTTTTGCATTTAGAGCATGCGTTTCTACACTTTTGTCCATTATTGCATTACCCTAATCATCTCTGTAGATTGCATTTCTTAGGAGCAGAAAAAAGGGGAGGGGGAGAGTAGATTCCAGGCAAACCAGCTTAAAACGCAAAATCGCCAGCCTGACCTTTGTTCATGCTTTTATACACGGCTTTGACATAATCTTGCCGCAGTTGGCAGCTATCAAGATCGTTGCAACCAAAGCAGCCTGGCGCTTGTGGATTATCCTCACTGGGCAGAAGTCCTTTTGCACTTTGGCAAGTGCGTAGCTCCTGGAGCCTGCTCTCTAGCTCGCACTCAAAAACATCACCAATATCACTCATGTGCTTGTTTCCTGAAGAGTCAAATTAAGGATAGCCAAACCCTGGTAACACAAACTTAAATACTAAAGCCAAAAAACCAAATAATCCAAGACCTAGGATTTACATTACCAGAATCTAGCCAAGATCCATGCTGTGCCCACCCTATACATAGTAGCCTCATAGGACGCTTTTGCTCCAACCCTACGCCCCAAATGCCCGAAGCATAGGTAAGAGCATCAAATCCAGCAGAATCTTAGCGTTTGGAGAATTGTGGGCTTCTGCGCGCTTTTCGTTTCCCGTATTTTTTTCGCTCGACCACGCGAGAGTCGCGAGTTAGCAGTCCCTTTGGCTTGAGAATTGCGCGGAACGCTCTGTCGTATTCATTAAGCGCTTTTGAGATTCCATGTCGCACGGCTTCTGCCTGCGCAGAATACCCGCCGCCAAATACATTTGCCTTGATATCCACGGACTTTTCTTGCTTAGTGATAACAAGTGGCTGGAGAAGTTTCTTTTTGATTGCTTCATGTCCGCCAAGCCATTCATTAAGCGACATATCGTTAATTAAAAGTTTCCCACTCCCACTACTAAGCCAGACCTTTGCGATTGCTGTTTTTCTTTTGCCTGTTGCATATACTTTTGCCATTTATGATCCTTTACTTGCTTTTTGTGATTTGCGCTGTGTGTGGGTGCTCGCTGCCTTGATAGACTTTGAGCTTTTTAATCATCGCTCTGCCAAGCTTCGTTTTAGGGAGCATACCGCGCACTGCTAGGTGGTAGAGCTTCTCTGGGCTTTTTTGGAGCATTTCTTCTAAAGTTTTGGATTTTGTGCTACCAAAATATCCAGAATGCGTGAAGTATTCCTTATCTTGCAGCTTTGCACCGCTAAATTTAGCTTTTGTGGCGTTGATGATCACTACAAAGTCCCCACAATCAACATTGGGCGTATAGATAGGCTTGTGCTTGCCGCGTAGTAGCGTGGCGACTTCTGTGATAAGCCGACCAAAGGTCTTGTCTGTCGCATCGATGAGATGCCATTCGCGCGTGATTTCACTCGCTTTCATGGATTGTGTCATATTCATGGATTGTCCTTTTCTGCGTTTTGCGCCGTTGGGGGTAGATTCTGCAAAGAGATTCTACAAAGGCGAAAATAAGCGTGGATTGTAGTATGGATTTACTGAAGTTAGGCTTAAATTAGGCTATTTTTAAGTTTTTAATTTCTGGGGATTACAAAGAATCCAGCGTGGATTCTGGTGGATTGGCACTAGGATTTGTGCTGGCTTGCGTGGTATCCATAGATTGCTTGTCCATACGCTATGCCTCCGTCATTACAAGGCACGCGTGTGTGAAACGCATAGGCGACCCCGCGTTTGCGGAGTAAATACCCTAGAATCTCGCATAAAAGCTTGTTTTGAAACACGCCTCCGCTAAACCCGACACGGAGATTTTCTTGGAGATTTTCACAGCGTTTTTCACGCATGGATTCCCGTGTGGCACTGAAGCGCTTAATGCAATCGCACGCTATATGTGCTAGCGTGTAGAGAAAGCGGTAGGCGATTTGTGGTGCAATTTGCGCAGTGCGCGGGGATTGTGGATTCTGCATGATGGGGGGGCGATTTTCGTCAAGGAAGTCTCCACTAAGGAGATCTTGGCAGATTTGGTAGATCATCTCGCGCCAGTCAATCACCCATAGAGATGTCTGTGTAGCAGAAGTTTCGCCACTTTCATGGATAGTATATGGGTATGGTTCAAGCTCGATGATAGGAGATGCAGACATGCCAGAAGCACTTGCACCAAAATCTCCCCTAATATTGCAAAATCTAAGCGCGCAGGATTCTAGCAGTGCGCCTGCCTCACCCTCGTAGCTTGTGGATTCTAGCAGCCCTAGTATATGTGCCACACCATCGATAAGTCTCCCTACGCTGCTTGTGATAGGGCTTTGCGCAAAATCTTTGCCAGATTCTTTGATAGACTTCTGTGCGAGTGTTTGGAGTATGGCGGGGATTTGTCTCTCATAGCGTGCGATCATCGCTTCATGTTTGGCATGCAGGGCTAGCATATACGCGATACGCGCGATATCCGCGATTGCTCTTTCTCCGCCAAGCAGTGCAAAAGGCATGAAACACCCCACGCGCGTTATCTCCCTAAAATCCCCGTAGAAAAACTCCCCACCCCAAATACTGCCATCTTCGCCTAGTCCGCTTCCGTCCCAAATCACACTTAGGATTTTATGCGTAGCATTTACGCCCACACGCCCTTGCATTTCGTGCAAAATCGCGCAGTGGTGGGCATGGTGGTGAAATATTTGCAAATGTGTGATTTGCCCACGCGCAGCGCGCTTAATTGTGGTTTTTTCGCATGCTTCTTGTGTATTTTGGCGGGAGCTGCGTGCGAGATTCTGGGCGATGAGTGTGCTTTGATAGCGCGGGTGTTTATCGCTGATGATAAGCGCTAGAGAAGAAGCGGAGTCAAGCGCAAGATCCACTCTCTTGTCATCGTAGGTATTTATACCAAAGAGTGCGAGATTGGATTCTAGGCGTGCTTGTGCGCTTGGGCTATCAAGCCTGCCGATGTAGGGCGTGATGATGAGATGATATGCGCGTTTAGGAGAGATGTGTTGCAAGCTAGAGGTGCTAGATTGCGATGTGGAGCCTTTGGGGTAGGGCTGCACAAGTGCTGGTGTGATTTTGTCGTTTGCACCAAGTGCGAGAATCCCACCAGAATCTAGGGTGGGCTTTGTGTTGGACTCCACTCTTGGATTTTGCACAGATTGTTGCGCAAAATCCAAAGGTGCGAGCGGGATAGATTCTGGTGTGATGCCGCGCGCTAGGCGGATAGGGCGTATCGCACCATCGATATAGCGCATGATTGAGTCGTCAATCCCATGCACCACCTCGCGCCCAATGTCCAAAAAATAGCTAGCAATAGATTGAAGCGATGTCAAAGCCTGTGTGCATTCTGTGATGATAGGCTCGCCCGGGAGATTGGCGCTGGTATAGATAATGGGCTTAGGGAAGTGCGCGAGCAGGAGATGGTGCAGTGGTGTGTTTGCTAGCAGTATCCCTATGGTAGCGAGATTTGGTGCGATGTGTGCTAGGGCGAGATATAAGGGATTGGCAGGATTGCTCCAGGCAAGTATGATAGGTGCTTGTGGTGAGCTAAGTGCGCTAGATTCTGCGCGGTTTAGTAAGGCGACTTCTCTAGCCTGGGGCAAATCGCGACACATAATCGCAAATGGCTTTCTCGCACGCTTTTTGCGCTCTCTCAATGTGCGCACAGCTTTGGCATTGCTACTATCACAAATAAATGCGAAGCCTCCTAAGCCTTTGATACAGAGGATTTCGCCTTGCTCTAGGAGCGTGGCAGCGCGCTCTATCGCAGCGTATGCTTGCTCTATCACCACCCCGCTGGAGTCTAGTAGGCGAAGTGGGATCGCGCATTTGGAGCAGGAGAGTGGCTGCGCATGGAAAAACCGACTACCAGATGTCCTAAAATCCCGCTCACACTCATCGCACAGCGCGAAATCCCGCATACTCGTGCGCTCTCTATCATAGGGTAGGGTGTGCATGATAGTATATCGCGCGCCACAGAGTGTGCAGGCAGTGAGATGATAGCGATAGAAGCGCGAGCGTTTATCAAACAAATCACGCAGGCATGCAGGACAGGTGGCAGAATCTGTGGGGAGATTCATAGGCTCTTGTGCGTGAGGCTTTAGCTGGGTGTGGGTGCTAGGCGCAGTGACAGAATCTAGGATATAGAAGCATGGGCGCTGTGGTTGCGTGGTGCTGGCGGATTGATTTGTGGCTTGGTTTGTATGGCTAGCAGAATCTATGGGGGCGTATTTGGCGTGGAGTGTGCGTAGCTGGCTTAGGCTAGATTCTAGGCTTGGGATTTGGGCTTTGGCGGATTCTGGGGCAAAATCTAGGGAAAAACACTCAATCTGCGTGATTTTGGCAAATGGCGCAAGCGGTAGCATAGAATCTACTTCAAAACTCCTAGAATCTGCTTTGTAACTAGATTCTGCTTCCCCCCATTTAACTGCCCTAGAGCTTCCTTTATCTTTAAAGCCTGCGCCGCACTCCGCGCTAAAAAGCCCAGAGAGAAACGCGCATAGCAGGCTTTGGGCATACACCGCGCCACCTCCACTAAGCAGAGATAGCATGGAGGGTTTGGTAAGTGAGAGTCGCAGTGGGTAGAATCGCACAAAGTGCGAGATTTTAGATTCTGGGGCTTGTAGGCTCGGGCTACAAGCTAGCAAGACAATCGCGCAGCTTGAGTCATTATACACGCCACCTTGCAGCCCAAGCTCTGTGGCGATACGATACACGCTAGGGCGGAATCCCACCCCCTGCACGACTCCAGAGAATCTACAAACAAGCATTTTATACCCTAATACAGCTGCATACTCACGCAGTGTAAGCTTCCGTGCCACTCTATGAGTGTGCGTGCATGCACGCCTAGCACCTTGCGATCGGGCAGGGCAGAGCGCAGGAGACGAAGTGCAAGATCATCGCTTGACTCATCATAGATTGGCACAAGCAGCGCGCCATTGACAAAAAGAAAATTCACATAGCTTGCGGGTAGTCGCTCGCCACTCTCGTCATAAATCGCTGGGACAAAAGGCAGAGCGATGAGGTTATATGGCTCGCCGTTCTTGGTGCGAAGTGCTTGGAGCTCGCGCTCCATGAGCTTTAGCTCTGTGTAGTGTTCATCGTGCTCATCATCGCAGGAGACATAGGCGATTGTATGCTCATCAATAAAGCGCGCGAGCATATCCACATGACTATCAGTATCATCGCCACGCAGATAGCCATGCTCTAGCCATAGCACGCGATCAATCCCTAGAATCTCGCGTAGGCTTGATTCTAGCTCTAATTTGGTGAGTGTGGGGTTGCGGTTAGGTTCAAGGAGGCAGGCAGTGGTAGTGAGAATACTCCCAGCTCCATCGCTATCGATACTTCCGCCCTCCAGCACGAGCGCATGGGACTCTAGCACGCCTGTAATCGCACCTAGCGTATGGAGGTGGCGTGTGATTTGGTTGTCAAAATTTGCAGGATATTTGAGCCCCCAGCCATTGAAGTTGAAATGAAGCAAGAGATTGGATTCTGGTTTTATAGATTTTGCTGTGGCAGAATCTAAATCTAGCGCACAAGTGATTGCACCAAAATCCCGCGCCCATGTGTCGTTTGTAGGCACAAATGCAAGTGTGATAGATTCTGTAAGGGCTAGGGTGGTAAATGGCGTAATCTCAAGTGAGCATGGCACATCTGGCGCGAAACGCGCACAAATTGCTTGAAGCCCAGCATAATCTTCACAATCAATACACACAAGCACATTCTCAAAAGCGATGATGGATTCTATGATATGCAAGAAGCACTCGCGTGCGCGATCGATCTGGCTCGCCCAGTCGCTACGCTCATGCGGGAAGCTAAGTAGCACTGCGCGCTGGTGCTCCCACTCTGCACGCAAACGCCGTGGGAGATGATGTGTGCGGGTTTGTGCTTGATTTGGTGTGTATCGTGCGTTCATGGCATGCCTTTGTGTGAAGATTGCGTGCAAAGATCGTGCAAAGATAATGTTAGCCCAGAGTCGAGCGAAAATCATGCGCGCATTGTAGCAAAATCTACACTAGCTTGCTTGGATAAGGGGCTTGAGGCTTGACTAGGAGCGCGCGAGATTTAAGCAGCGTGTTAGATTCTGGGTGCTACAATGCGCGCCCATGGGGTCGACTTGGCTTCGACAGGATATGTTCCCCTTGAGTGCATGTCGGCTTGATCGCCGTAAAACGATTGACAAAATAAACGCAAACAACGCGAACTTCGCTCCAGCTTACGCAAAAGCCGCGTAAGTTTAACTCTCTTAGGAGCCGATCATACAAGCGAGACTAGCGCGCTTGCTTGGTCGTTACTTTTGCTAGTTGCCTCTGTATCAGTGCCTGGGATATGGAGAAAGATTTGGGCTTTTTGCGCGTGTGAGTTTGGGGTCTTAGCGCGCGAGAATTTAAAACCCCACCCTTAAGCATGTCGAGCTCTTGTAGGTAGCGTATTTTGGACTGGGGTTCAACTCCCCACGACTCCACCATTGTGCTTGGCTTAATATCCCCGTATCAATTCTGCTCTACATTTTTTCTGTTTTTCTTCGTATTGTTTCTCTGTCTTATAAAATCTAGTGTGCCCCATGTTGCTAGTTTAGTTTATCAAGGTGCGTTGTTGCTACTCTACCAGCCGCGCACGAGCGCATGGCATTTCATGCAGTTGTAGTCTAGCTGCTGGAATGCTTCGTATGCGCGGATTTTGTCATTGTCTTTGAGAAATTTTTCAAGCGCTATGCGATTTTCCTTGATATTGCGGAGAAATGATGAAATGATTGGCGAGTAGTTGATGTGCTTTTCATCAAGAAACATATCGATATTAAATTTCTGCAGGGTATTGAAATCGACTTTGTGCTTTTCTATGCCCTCTTGGACGATGTCAAATTTGTTGAGAAAAAAGCCCCTCTGTATGAGATCAGAATCGCGCTGGAGGTATTGCATGATTTCGATGATATTAGAATCCAGCGCATGCGCAGAGCAGGAGAATAGTGCGATGAGTATGAGTTTTTTTAGCATGGCAATCCTTTGGGTGATTTTGTGTATTGTATAATACAAGCGCGTAAAATCAGCTAAAGGACACACATGCGCCGCTCCGCCTACTCAATCACATATATCGCGACTATCGCGCTCACACTCTGCGCTTTGCTTGTGCTTGGGTGGTTGTTTGGCTCACGCTCTGTGGCAAGCTTTGTTATAGCGTATGGCTCGAGTTTGCTTGTCATTTTAAGCTCCTATCATGCTGTGCGAAAGCGCTTAGACAAAGAGCTGGTAGATACCGCAGATTTACCGCAATCCACTTACCAATCCCCCCAAGACTCCCCACCAGAATCCACTTCGCCAGAATCTGTCTCGCCAGAATCCCGCAAGCCCTCATTCCTCTCGCGCTTTATCCTGGGGATTCAAATTTCGTTTGGACTCTATCGTTTGCTCTCCTATGTTGTGCTCATTGCTGGAGTGGTGGTGCTTATGCACTATGGGGCGTTCCAGATTATAAGCTATGTCGCCGGTGTGCTGCTTTGCGCTATTGGCGTGGCACTACTCGCGCGCGCTCATCTCAAGCGTTTGGAGTCAAGTCCAGATTCTCTATCAAAATAACCCACAAGCCCTCAAGCTCCACATAATCACCAGCCCATAAAGCCTAAGCACCTTGCCTATGGCTCTAGGGCGAGTGTGGCTTTGGTCTGGCGCGCGATTGGGATATATTCTTTTGGCTTGTCCATATCATGGCAGTAGTCGCAGGCGTGAAAAAAGTCCTGCGCGTAAAATTGCATGATTTTGTAGCGATTGCAAGTAGAATCTAGCGAGACAAAATCCCCGCTAAATTCTTTAAGCCCCTTAAGCCGAGAGAGTGAGCTAGCAATAGGGCAAAGAAACATCTCGCCTGCACTCTGTGCTGCCCCCCCCCCCTATGAGATTTTTGGACTCTCCTATGCTAGAGTTTTGCGCGCTAGAGTCGTTTGCCCTAGAATCTGCACCTTTCAAAATATCCTCATGGCTCATCACGCTTACGCATTGCATTAAGCAAGCGCGGAAATTGCGCACGATGTCCTCGCGCGTGCGATTGCGCTTGTAGATTTTACCAGGGGCAAACCAAGCTGTGTTCTCATCTTGCCACAAGCAGGAGTTTCGAATATGGTGCGCATCTAGGGTTTGCGTGATTTTCTCAATATGTAGCTTGATGTCAAGGTTTGGGGACTTTGTGTAGTCGCTGATACTCACCCAGGACTTGTGGCTTTTGCTTAGGGCATCTAGGAGGGCTGGCTTTGGGATAATCGTGCCATTTGTTACGATGTCAAAGGTTTTGACTTTAGGCATGCTATCAAGCAGGGTTACGACTTTATCAATATCTTTGAACAGTAGTGGCTCTCCGCCGATAATCCGCACCCACGAGATAGAATCCACATGTTTTATGAGCTCTTGCAATGCGCGCGTGATCCCTTCTAGCGAGCAGGTGTAGGCAGTTTTGGAGTCAAAATATTGCATGAGATTGTTGCAGGACTCACAGCGCAGTGAGCAGCGCGTGGTAAGCACAAGCTCAAAGTAGGGCATATCAAGCTTGCCTAGCAAAAAGCGCGTGTAAAATTTCGCACGCAAGTAGAGTGTAAGTGGCTCATAGTGCGCGTAGGATTCTGGCATGATAGAGTCAAGTGCTAGTAGGAGTTTTCGCAGGACAAGCAGCGGAAGCAGATAAATCGCGCGCGCTGGATATTTGCGCAGCATAGCCTTATAGTTTATTGTTGAAAAAGCAAATTTTGCTTTTTCAACATTGCGTGAGAAATAGCGCAGGCGCAGCATATCATCGCGCAAATAGCGCAGTCGCGTGGAAAGCTTGCTAAAATCTGGCGCAGCCGCGTGGGCTTGGGCGATGTCTTGCATAGGTTGTATTGGACTAGGCATGGATACTCCTTGATGTGGTTGGTTTGATGATGCGCTTTACCGCTCGTTTCATCATGCGCAGCACTGCATAGAGCGTGGGGGCATAGGCGA
>NZ_CALERY010000010.1 GCF_937906905.1 uncultured Helicobacter sp.
TGGGTTGTAGTGGTGCGAGCGTAGGTGAGAGAGCTAGAATCTAGGGCTTTGGGGCGATATTATAGCAGAAGCTAATCCCAGATATGCTACAATTCGCGCTTGTTGATTGTGCGTGAAAGTATGGCTATCCTGGTAATCACATACAGAAAACTTGAACTTTATAGCACATTTATATGCAAGGATCTATATGTTGGATTTTGGGTTTATCTGGTCGCACATTGGGCTATTTGAAAAAAGCCTGATTCTAACCCTTGAAATTTCTCTCTATGGCATAGCACTTGCGCTGCTTATTGGGCTTATGTGCGCATGCGTGCTGGTAGAGATTTCACGCATAGATTTTAGCGACAAGCACTCTCGCCCAAGCACCCATATACGCATGGTATTGACACTTACTAAATGGCTTATTACAAGCTATGTCGAGATCTCGCGCAATACTCCGCTTCTTATCCAGCTGTTTTTTCTCTATTTCGCGTTGCCAAAGCTTGGAATCGTGCTAGAAGCATTCACCTGTGCGGTGATTGGGCTGGCATTCCTAGGCGGAGGCTATATGTGCGAGAGCTTCCGCGCTGGGCTTAGTAGCATTAGCAAATCCCAAGTAGAATCTGCACTAAGCATTGGGCTCTCTAGATTCTCTATTTTGCGCTATGTGGTGCTACCACAGGGCTTTGGCATAGCGCTACCCTCAATCAATGCCAATATCATATTTCTCATCAAAGAAACCTCTGTCGTAGGTGTGCTAGCCCTAGCTGATGTGCTCTACACAAGCAAAGATATTATCGATCTTTATGGTAAAACTTATGAAGCGCTTGCCATGCTGCTGCTTATGTATATGATTGTGCTACTGCCTATTTCTCTAGGGGCAAGTGCGCTAGAATCCAGCCTGCGCAAGAAGCTCTAATCTCAAAACACATGAAAACCCAAGCATAAAGGAATATCGTGGAAGTCCTACTACAAGGCAACAATCTCATGCGACTCCTACAGGGTGTAGGCATGAGCTTTTCTATCGCGCTTATTTCAATTGCTTGCTCGATTGTCATTGGCACAATTGTAGGGCTACTCATGACTACGCGCTCTAGCCTTGTGCGCCTCCTATGCAGAATCTATCTAGAGTCTGTGCGGCTTATCCCTATCCTAGCACTCCTGTATGTGTGCTATTTTGGGCTACCCCAAATCCTACAAATTAGCATTAGCAATGTCGCAGTCGCGGTGCTAGTTTTTAGTTTCTGGGGTGGTGCGGAAATGGCAGATCTCGTGCGAGGCGCACTTACAAGCGTGTCTAGGCACTATAAAGAGTCTGCCCTATCTCTTGGACTAAGCCCGCTTAAAGTGCAGATTTTTATCGTTCTCCCAATTGCCAATAAGCGTCTGCTCCCAGGTCTCATCAATCTCTTCACTCGTATGATTAAAACCACTGCATTGCTGCTTTTCATAGGGATTGCAGACATGCTTCAAGTCGGGCGACAAATCATCGAGGTAAATCGTGCGATCCCCACTGCGGCATTTGCCGTCTATGGCGCGTTGCTGCTTGGATATTTTGCGATGTGCTTTCCACTAAGTGCGCTTGCCAAATCCCTAGAAAAGCGCGCCAAAGCCTAGAATCTAGCCAGAATCTACCACATAAGGATACACATGTCCCCAATTCTTCGCATTACCAATCTCATCAAATCCTATGACAATCATCGCGTGCTTGATGGCATTAGCCTAAGCCTACACAAAGGTGAGGTGCTAACCCTACTAGGTCCTAGCGGCTGTGGTAAATCTACCCTACTACGCTGTATCAATGCCCTAGAATCCACCCAAGGCGGCGAAATCTACCTAGAATCTACTCAAATCAACAAAAAAGGCGTGAATCTCACCAAAGTGCGCCAAGAAATTGGCATGGTCTTCCAAAACTATGAGCTTTTCCCGCACCTAAGCGTAGAGGAAAATATCATGCTAGGACCACTCAAAGTGCAAAAACGAGCCACCAAAGAAGTGCGCGAGCAAGCCTATACCCTGCTAAAACGCGTAGGACTAGAATCTAAAGCTAGCGCCTACCCCAAATCTCTAAGTGGTGGGCAAAAGCAGCGCGTGGCGATTGTGCGTGCGCTTTGTATGAATCCCAAAATCATGCTATTTGATGAGATTACCGCCTCGCTTGACCCAGAAATGGTGCGCGAAGTGCTCGATGTGGTGCTCGAGCTTGCAGATTCTGGTATGACAATGATGATTGTAACGCATGAAATGGGCTTTGCAAAGGCTGTGAGCGATAGGATTGTATTTTTGGATTCTGGCAAGATTGTGCAAGATGATACACCCGATGAGTTTTTCACTAATCCAAAAACCGATCGAGCGCGCAATTTTTTACAAACCTTTAGCTTCAAGTCCAAGCGCCACAATACCCACCACGACTATTAGTCTAGAATCTGCTTTTTAGATTCTATGCCAGGATTGCTATTTGTAAGTGCCATTTACCAAACCTCGCTATAATTCCCGCGCCTTTAAGGCAGCAGCAGGTTGGTTACCCCTCCAATCCAACCGCTGCTTAGGCTATCGCACCCCCTCCAGCGATAGCCTTTCTCTCTCATTTTTCCCTAGACTACATGGAGATTCCCACAAGATTATCTCACAACCTCTATTGTTTCATTTAATCCATTATTTAAACTAATTTTGCTAGGATACGCGCAAGCAAGGGCATAAAATCTCAATCTCCACAGGATAAAGGATAGTGATATGCTAGAAGTCCTAATGATAGAAGACGATGTCGAGCTCGCCGAGATTCTAAGCGAGTATCTCTCCCAGCACGATATCCATGTAACAAGCTACGATGAGCCTTACACTGGTATGAGCGCGATCAATGCCAAGCATTTTGATTTACTGCTGCTTGATCTTACACTGCCCAATCTCGATGGGCTCGAAGTTTGCAAACGAGTCGCAAAGCAAAAAAATATCCCTATCATCATCTCATCTGCCAGAAGCGATGTCGATGACAAGGTGCGGGCATTAGAGAGTGGCGCAGATGACTATCTGCCAAAGCCCTATGACCCTAAAGAGTTACTCGCCAGAATCCAGTCTCTCCTACGCCGCTACAATAGCAAAAGCGCGCGCGATGAAGCCAAGGAAGTCAGCCCGACATTCCGCATAGATCGCAGTAGCCGCGAGATTTATTTCCATGACAAAAAGCTCAATCTCACGCGCGCAGAGTATGAAATCCTGACGCTTCTTATTAGCAAAAAGGGTAATGTCTTCACTCGTGAAGCTATCGCAATAGAATCCGAATCCATAAACCCAGAAAGCTCAAATAAAAGTATCGATGTCATCATCGGGCGTCTGCGCGCAAAAATCGAAGACGACCCCAAAAAGCCAAAGCACATTATCTCTGTGCGTGGCGTGGGCTACAAGCTTGAATTTTGACCATGCGTGATAGATTCTGGCTCACTCTCATTAAACTAGACCACCCAATAACCTAAGCCCAAAATCTCGATGAAATAACAAGAAACATTTGACAAAGCCATGATATGAAGCATTCTATATTTTTTAAAATCTCTATTTTATTTTTGTTTGCCATGGGGAGCTTTTTCGCATTTTCGTTCTATTTTCTTAAGTTCCAGGCTGAGCGCTATGACAATACCAGCGAGCGCGAGAAATACGAGAAAATCAGCATTGTCTTTAACCGCATAATCTCCCAAGAAAACAACCTCGAAACCATACAAAACTACCTAAAAGAAGTAGGCTTTATCCAAATAAATGACAACGCCTTGCGTCAAATCATTATCCAATCCACACCTATCCCTTATGGGGCAGAGGGGATTTTCCTGCGCTCTGTAGAGGTGAAAGATGACTTATTTATCGTGCTTGTGAGTGATGGGGAAGTGTTTTTATACAAAGATTCTATGCGCAATTTTTATGTCAATTACTATCTCATCATTTTGATAGGTTCAGTGATTTTGATCTTGCTTTTTGCACTGGTGGTGCGCTCGCTTTTGCCCATGATCTACCTGCGCAGACAGATTCGTAAGTTTGCCAAAGGTGATTTGCAAGTGGACTGCAGAATCCCACAAAAAGATGAAATCGGCGAGCTTGCAAGCGAATTTCACAAGGCTATCAAGAGAATCGACGCTCTTAACAAATCGCGCACACTATTCCTGCGCTCAATCATGCACGAGCTAAAAACCCCAATCACCAAGGGGAGAATCACTGCCGAAATGGTGCAAAATCCCACACAGAAGCAGCGGCTTGTATCGGTATTTGATAGGCTAAATTTTCTCATTGATGAGTTTGCCAAAATCGAGCAGCTCTCCTCGCATAACTACAATCTCAAAAAAACCGAATTTCCCGTCCAAGATCTCATAAGCTTTGTGCAAAACATGCTTCTAATCGACAAACCAGAATCTAATCCCATTAGCAACAACTGCCCCAATGACCTCATCAAAGCGGATTTTGAGTTGTTTGCCATGTCGGTAAAAAATCTCATTGACAATGCAATTAAATACAGCGAAGATGGCAAAGTCAGCGTAGAATCTAATGGGCGCGATCTCATCATCAAAAACCGCGGCGCACCACTGAAAATGGCATTTGAAGAGTATTTTAAACCCTATTTCAAAGACTCTGCCAAACCAAATTCCCAGGGCTTTGGGCTTGGTATGTATATCATCAAAAACACCCTTGATGCGCAAAATTTCAATATCACTTACACACATAGCGATGGGCTCAATAGCTTTACTATTGAGGGCTGCATTATTGAGAGCTCCTGCCCATTGCCTATCCATCACACTTAAGGAGTCATTATGCCTTGTTTTTCACAGCTAACAGATTTTAAAGAAAAATGCGCCGTAGTGGGCGTGTATAACGCGCCAAATGCCAATGTCCTAGCCTACTATGGACTCTTTGCTATGCAGCACAGAGGGCAAGAAGCCAGCGGCATCGCCACTAGCAACACCCAAAAAATCGCAATCTATAAGAAAAATGGGCTTGTAACCCAAGTCTTTGAGCCAGAGATTTTGGCAAATCTCGTGGGCTTCTCTGCTATCGGGCATAATCGCTACTCCACCGCAGGCGAAGAGAGTATCAACGAGTGTCAGCCTATTTTTGCACGCTATTCCCTTGGCGAAATCGCTATCGCCCACAATGGCAACCTCACCAACGCCAACACCATACGAGAATCGCTCACCAAAGAAGGCTCAATCTTCCAAAGCTACCTTGATACAGAAGTGCTAATCCACCTAATCGCCAAATCCCAAAAATCCACGCTAAGTGAGCGCATTATAGAATCCATCTGCCAAATCGATGGCGCATTTGCCCTAGTGATTCTCTCGCGCACCAAGATGTTTGCTATCCGTGATCCTTATGGCTTGCGCCCTTTAAGCCTAGGCATAATCGAAAATGACGATGGCACGCAGGGCTACATTGTGGCAAGCGAGACAAGTGCTTTTGATCTAGTGGGGGCGCGGTTTGTGCGCGATGTGGAGCCAGGCGAAATGCTAGTCTTTGACAAGCAAGCCACAAACCCCACCTACAAATCCTACCGCTACAAAGCCCCCACGCCCTTCCCCTGTGTCTTTGAGTATGTGTATTTCTCGCGCCCTGATAGCGTGGTATTCTCACGCAATGTCTATGAAGTGCGTAAAAATCTAGGCAGACAGCTAGCAAGAGAGCATACGCTAAAGGCTGATATGGTGATCCCTGTGCCAGACTCTGGTGTGGCAGCGGCGATTGGCTATGCGAAAGAGAGTGGCATAGACTTTGAGCTAGGCATTATCCGCAATCACTATGTCGGGCGGACATTTATCGAGCCAACGCAGCAAGCAAGAGAGCTAAAAGTCAAGCTTAAGCTTAATCCCATAGCCGGACTTATTAAAGACAAAGACATCATCGTCATCGATGATTCTGTGGTGAGGGGGACTACAAGCAAGCAGATTATCAAAATCTTGCGCCAAGCAGGTGCGCGCAAAATCTACTTGCTAGTCTCTGCCCCCCCTACAATCGCGCCTTGCTACTATGGAGTGGATACACCAGAAAAAGAGCAGCTCATCTGTGCCAATCACAGCCCAGAAGAGGTGCGGAGCTTCATCGGCGCGGATTATCTAGGGTTTTTATCCTTAGAGGGCTTACAAAAAAGCATAGAATCTAGCGCGGTAGTAGGCGAAATAAAGCAAGAAAAGCTCTCCTACTGCCAAGCCTGCTTTGATGGCTGCTATGTGGATTCTATCCATAAGCGATAGCGATGCTAGAATCCACTTTTGACTCTGCTCGCTCTTGTAGCCTAGAATCCACTTTTGACCAACCCGCGCCGCAAGCTAGAGAGCTACTCACACTTGGGCGATATTTCAAAGCACGCTTTGGGCAGCGCGTGCGTAAAATCCCCATAACCCTACAGGGCTTCACCTGCCCTAATATCGATGGCACGCTGGCTAGAGGCGGCTGCATTTACTGCTGTAATGAGAGCTTCTCGCCAAGTGCCATAAAGGTGCCAAAAGTGGATTCTAGCCCCACTATGCGCCCACATCTCTCTACAAACCCCTTGCTTCCTAAGCAGCTAAGCCAGCTAGAAGAGCAGTTTTTGTGGCATACAGAATTTCACAGGCGCAAATTTAGCGTGCAAAAATATATGGTGTATTTCCAATCTTATACCAACACCTACGCGCCTTTAGAGACATTGCAAGCACTCTTTAGCAAAGCTTTGAGCTTTGCTAATGTGGTGGGGCTAAGTATCGGCACGCGCGTGGATTGTGTGGATTCTAGGGTGCTTGCAATGCTAGGGGAGTTTGTCAAAAATGGTGCGGAGATTTGGCTGGAGTATGGGGTGCAATCAGTCTTTGATGAGACGCTAAAAAGAATCAACCGCGCCCACACAACTCAAGGGATTAAAGAGCTTTTTGCTGCAACAAGAGCAAGTGGGGTCAAGGTATGTGCGCATCTCATCTATGGGCTACCGGGTGAGAGTAGCGAGATGATGTTACACTCTTTACAAAAGGTGCTTGAGTGGGGGATTGATGGCATTAAAATCCACCCGCTCTATGTCATAGAAGGCACACCGCTAGCGCGTATGTATCACGCTAGCCGCTATATCCCAATCGACTTAGAGTCCTATGCGGATTTAATCATCAAATCTATCCAGCTGCTCCCAGCTGAAGTGGTGATCCACCGCATAAGTGCGAGCGCGCACGAAGAGAGCTTGCTAGCACCGAAGTGGTGCTTTGACAAAAATATCCAAATGCGACTTTTGCGTGAAAGGCTGCTAGAAATTGGGGTGGTGTATTAAGCCTAATAATCCATTTCAAGCAGTCCGCAAATACTATGGATCACAAGAATATGCGCTTCTTGGATTCTAGGGGTGTTATCGCTTGGGATTACGATATTTTCACTTAGCTCATTCATCTTGCCCCCACCTTTGCCACTTAGCCCCACGCAGTAGCAGCCAAGCTTTTGCCCTACTTCAAAGGCTCTAAGCACATTAGCAGAATTCCCACTTGTGCTAATGCCAAAGAGCGCGTCCCCTTTGTGCGCAAGTGCTTCTACTTGGCGAGAAAACACAAACTCAAACCCATAGTCATTGCCAATGGCAGTGAGTGCGGAAGTATCTGTGGTGATAGAAATCCCTGCTAGGGCTTTGCGCTCCTTTTTATATCGCCCACTAAGCTCCGCGGCAAAATGCTGGGCATCTGCTGCGCTGCCACCATTGCCAAAGGCGATGATCTTCCCGCCAGAATCTAGCACAGCCTTAAGCTTTTTGGCGACTTGCTCAATGTGGGCTTTGAGCGTTAGCGTGGCTTGTAGTGTAGCGATACTCTCACTTATTTCGTTATGGATAAAGCTTTGCATTGTTACTCCTTGTGTGATGGTGTGTGTGAGCGGATTTTGTCAATAATGCTTGTGCTAGATCTGCCCTGCACAAATTCTATGAGCTTGACTTCTTTAGCAAACTCACTGCCTACTACTTCCTTGCCTGCATAATCTGCACCCTTTACAAGCACAGCAGGCTTAATGAGCTTAATAAGCTCTAAAGGCGTGTCTTCTTCAAAGATTATGACAAAATCCACGCACTCTAGCGCAGCTAGCACGGCAGCGCGATCATCTTGGGGGATTATGGGGCGATTTTCGCCCTTTAGCCTTTTTACCGAGCTATCGCTGTTGAGCCCTACAATGAGCAAATCCCCAAGCTCTCTTGCCTTTTGCAAGTAGGAGATATGCCCTGCGTGCAGAATATCAAAGCAGCCATTGGTGAAAATGATTGTTTTCTCTCGTAGGCTTTGTAGCAAGGCTCGCACATCACTTTGTGTGATGATCTTAGAGTCTGCATACGCACCATTATGCAAGAAGCTAATAATCTCACTTAGGCTGGCAGTAGCACTGCCGATTTTGCCTATCACCACCGCCGCAGCGGCATTGGCAAAATCGCTTGCTTGATAAATATCAAGCCCACTACTAAGCCCAAAGGCAAGCGCGGCGATCACGGTATCACCTGCGCCTGTTACATCATAGACTTCCTTGGCGATGGTAGGGGATTTGACAAGGCTATCATCTCGCAAAATCGCAATGCCATCTTCACTTAGTGTAACCAAGCAAACATCAAGCTTGCATAGGGCTTGGAGCTTTTTCATCGCAGCTTTTAGGCTTATATCATCAGTGATTTGTGTCTGCGTGGCAAGGCTTGCTTCAAGCTTGTTTGGCGTGAGCAGTGTGGCGTTTTTGTATTTGGCATAATCGCTTCCCTTGGGATCGACAAGCACAAGGCGATTGCAGCTTCTAGCAAGGCTGATGATACGCTTTGTGAAACTTGGAGTAAGCAAGCCCTTGGCATAATCGCTCAAAATAATCGCATCAAAATTATGCAGCTTGTGGCAAAACAGCTCAAAGAGCTCATCTTCTAGCTGCTCTGTGATAGGGGCGGAGTCTTCTCTATCTACGCGCAAAACTTGCTGGTGTGCTGCTAGAATCCTACTTTTTTGCGTGGTGGGGCGAGGGGTGGGGATAATATATGATATATCAATCCCAAGCCGATCTAGCTCGCCAATAAGCCACTTGCCTAAATTATCTTCGCCGATAATCCCGCACATACTCACTCTTGCCCCAAGCGCGCTTAGATTTGCCCCTACATTGCACGCCCCTCCTAGGCGGTTGCTCTCACTTTGGACATTGACCACTTGCACAGGGGCTTCTGGGGAGATTCTATTGCACGATCCCCAGATATAGTGATCGACCATTATGTCCCCTACGACAAGGATTCTAGGTGTTTTGTTGTGGAGTCGTATCATTGCTTATCCTTATGTAGCTTATAAATGCCTTCAATATAGTCAGCTATGCCATCTTCTAAGCTATAAGCTGGGATATAGCCTAAATCTTGCGTGCTTAGTGAAATATCTGCTTGGGTGTGAGTTTGGAAAAATGTGTAAGGGTTTGTGATATATTCTAGTGTGAAGTCGCCTAGGGGTGCTAGATTCTCTCTCTTGCTTAAAGCCCCTAGCTCCTTGCGCAAAATCGCAATGATGTCATTAAAGCTGCGGCTAACTCCAAAGCCCACATTATAAATCCCGCCTTTTTGCGCATTCATCGCTAGCACATTTGCCGCTACCACATCATCGATATAGACAAAGTCCCTCATCTGCTCGCCAAATTCAAAGAGCTTTACACAATTGGATTCTAGTGCTTGCAAGCCAAGCTGCAAAATCATCGAAGCTGTTTTGCCTTTGTAAAATTCTCTCCTGCCATAGACATTGAAGTAGCGTAGCCCCACGATTGGCGCAGTGGGAGAGTCTGCTAGAATCTTGCGCACGCTTATGTCCATAAGCAGCTTTGAGTAGCCATAGATATTTTCTGGGATCTCGCCAGAGCCTATGGTGTTTGGGGCAGGGGTGTTGCCATAAGTGCCTGCTGAGCTTGCATAAATCATCTTCGCGCCCTTTTGTAGCGTGATATGCAGCAGCTCTAAAAATGCGTGGTGATTGGTCTCTATCATTAGCTTTTGATTGCTTACGGTGGTATCGCTTATAGCAGCTTGGTGGAATACATAGTCAAAATGCAGCTCGCGCAATATCTCTAAGCCTTTGGTAATATCAAGGGCTAGCACATCGCCGCTAAAGCCTAGCAGATTTTTAAAATGCCCTAGTGAAGTGGGATTGCCACTTGGGAAGCACTCGCCATCGCGGAATTTATCTAGCACGATGATTTTGGATTCTTTATGGTGGGCTTGGAAATACATCGCAAGTGAGCTGCCGATAAAGCCAGCCCCTCCGGTGATTAAAATACTCTTGCCTGCTAGATTGGGGAGCAGATGCTCTGGGATTTTTGGATTAGGGATAGACATTTTACACTCCTATACAGAAAGAATCGTTTGCATACTCTCGCAAATCGCTAGGGTATTTGGGAGTATGTGGAGATTATCAATAGTGGGGAAACGCTCTTTAGGCAGCTTGCCTACAAGGAGTTTATGGCGGATTCCGCCCGCTTGCCCTGCTTGCATATCAGTGATTTTATCCCCGATGATGAAGCACTCACTAAGCTTTATATCATAGTCCTTTTTTGCTTGGTCTATCATACCAGCCCTAGGCTTGCGGCAGATACAATCCTCCACTTCAATATGTGGGCAGAAATACACACTATCAAAGCCAAAGCCTAGCTTAGATTTTAGCTCCTGCTGCATATAGGCAGTAAGGGCTTTAAAATCCCCTAGTGTATAGTAGCCACGCCCTATGCCACTTTGATTAGTAACAACAAAGAGCAAAAATCCCTGCTCTTTGCAAAAGCGCAGCGCGTCAAAAATCCCCTCATTAAAGATAAAGTCCTCTTGCCTATACACATAGCCTAAGTCTTTGTTGATCACGCCATCTCTATCAAAAAACACCGCCTTTTTCATGCGCGCTCCTTACTTTGGCTCTTTATTAACTACCCTGATTCTCCACATTCCTATCGCGCGATTGTAGTAAGACCTATATAAATATTCCATAAACCAAGCGCAAGCATAGCTATAATACTAAGTAGCATAAATTGCTTTCTATACGCACTAAGCAATCTCCCTAGAATCCCCACTCCAATCATACTAGGCAAACTCCCTAGCCAAAACACCCCCATCACACATACCGCACTAAACACCACGCCAACCCCACCAAAAGCCCCACTAGATAGCCATGGAATCTGCGGAATCTGCCCATTTAGCGTATAAAGCGCGAAAAAATACACCAGCCCACAGGGGAGAAGCCCGTTTAATACGCCAAGCACAAATCCCCCTAGAATCGAGCGCGAGCGTAATGCTGCACTAAATGCCAAGACAAAAAGCGGAAAGCGTTTAATATTTGGCTCAAGAAGAGCTAGAATCTTTGGGAAAAAAGCAAAACACAGCGCATAGCCAATAAGCAGTGCGCCCACGATGAGACTAACAAACTCACGCCAGAAATGATGAAGCGCAAACGCCCGTCCCAGCAGTGCAAACACCACACCCACGCAAATATAGCTACACAACCGCCCGATATGATAGAGCGCATGCGAGAGTATGCGCACATGCGGTAAGCTAGAAAATGCCAGCACAATCCCCCCGCACATTCCCACACAATGCCCCAGCGATAGTGTCAGCGCACTCACAAACACAAGCCATAGCGAAATGAGAAATTGGCTTGCCGGGATCATTGCGATAGATTCTGGTGTAGATTCTAGCACGCCACACCCTGCCCTATCCCGCAAACCTAGCTAGCACTAGAATCTACACCATGCGCTTGACAAGATCGCGCCGATCTAGCCCACGCTTCACGCTTGCTTCAAGCTCTTTTGCGATACTTGGATTTAGGTTACTCATCTCATCAAGAGCTTCGAGCACGAGCTCTGCACGGACATTTGGGTGCTTGCTTAGTGCATAGAGAAAAAAGCGCTTTTGTGTGGTGGTCATATCTAGCTCATCATAGTAGCGAAACAGCCGCCGGACAGCCTGCTCAAGCTGGTCATTATTGCTACTAGAAAACTCCAGCGGCAATAATAGCGTCTCAAATGTGATGATTTCATCTTCATCTTCGGCAGCGCGCGTGGGGGCTGGCTTAGTAAAGCGCGCCACCACGATAATACATGCCAAAATCACAAAAATAAACAAACTCAAATAAAACAGCAACTCTTCCATAGCTTACTCGACTTTTTTGCATATTTTGGTAGAATTTTAGCTTATTTTTCTCATTTTTGTTAGCAATTACGGGCGCAGGATTATTATCTATAGCTCTGCGCCTTGCCAATCCATAAGCGACACAGGATTTATCATGGAAACTTTCGCCAAAGCCCATAGCTCCATGCTCCACGAGCTTGCCCGCACGCATGGCACGCCACTATATATCTATGATATGGAGCGAATCAAGCGCAATTTTCTTAGCTTCAAGCAGGCTTTTAGCGGGCGAAAATCTCTCATCTGCTACGCACTCAAAGCAAATGCTAATCTTAGTATCCTAAAGCTCCTAGCCCAGCTCGGTAGTGGAGCAGACTGCGTATCTATCGGCGAAGTTAGGCGCGCACTGCTAGCTGGAATCCCGCGCTATAAGGTTATATTCTCTGGCGTAGGCAAGCGCGATGATGAGATAGAAGAGGCATTGAGAGAGAATATTTTATTTCTTAATGTTGAGTCATTTGAGGAGCTAAAACGCATAGAATCTATCGCCAAATCGCTCGTGGATTCTCGCACAAATCCCAGCCCAGAATCCACACGCGCTAGAATCTCTATCCGCGTCAATCCAAATATCGATGCCAAAACCCACCCCTACATCTCCACAGGATTACACGAAAATAAATTCGGCGTGGATATCGATACAGCCAAGCAAATGTATCTCTACGCACACAAATCCAGCATGCTTGAGCCTGTGGGGATACATTTCCACATCGGCAGTCAGCTAACAGAGCTCTCGCCACTCATAGAAGCTTCACGCAAAATCGCCAATCTCGCACGCTCGCTTGTCGCCCTTGGGATTAGTCTGCGGTTTTTTGACATTGGCGGGGGGCTTGGAATATGCTATGAAGATGAAAAGCCCATCGATTTATATGCCTATGCACAGGGGATTCTAAGCACGCTTAGTGGCTGTGATTGGACCATTATTTGCGAGCCGGGCAGGAGGATTGTGGGCGATAGTGGGCTACTACTCACACAAGTCATCGGGCAAAAACACACAAGCCAGAAGCGGTTTGTCATCGTAGATGCGGGTATGAATGATCTTATGCGTCCAGCGCTCTATGGCGCATTTCATCAGCCTATTTTGCTTTGCGAAAATGGCGCAGAATCTAGCACTACAAATCCCCTTATGCCCGCTGACATTGTAGGACCGGTTTGTGAGAGTAGCGATGTGTTTTGCAGGGATTTTGCACTACCTGAAATGCAGGGTGGCGAGCTTATAGGCTTTAGCAATGCTGGGGCGTATGGGCACTCCATGTCAAGCACCTATAACGCTCGGTTGCGTCCTGCTGAAGTGGGAATCTATACCGATGAAAATGGTGCGCATGCAAAGCTACTGCGGCGTGCAGAGAGCTTTGCAGAGAGCGTGCAAAACGAGCTTGAAGCACTAGAATCCAATTACCCCAAAACCCTAGAATCCCACTAATGGCATGATCAGCACGCTATATCGCGCGAGCTTACCTAGCGCGATACCAAGCAAAGCGAGCCACTGATGATAGCGAGCAAGCCCAAGGGCTAGCGCAAACACATCGCCCACCACAGGCAAAAACACAAAAAACGCATAGACAAATCCAAGCTTTTGGATTCTGGGGGTGATCGACTCTATGCGTGCGCGAGTTTTGAGGCTAAGCCTAGCAAGCAGCCATGGTGCGCAAAAATACGCCAGATAGTAGCTACTAAAGCTCCCCAGTGCATTACCAGCAGTAGCCACGCAAAGCACGCTTGCCCAGTCATACCCACCCAGCACAAACCCAACGACAAAGGCTTCTGAAGCCAGCGGATATAGTGTGCTAGCGATAAAACACACGGCAAATAGCCCAACTAATCCATATTCCAACAAGCCCCCTTATAACAACAAAATATTTTACAATTTAAGCAAAATCAAAAAAAAAAAAAAAATTTTACAATAAAAAAAAAAACAAAAAAAAAAAAAAAAACGCATAATACAAATCCAACATCAATACAAGGAGCTCAAATGGCTATCTCAAATCAAGGTTCAAACCAACACAAGCCAATCAAGCCACAGGACAATGCAGCCAATATGCAAAATCCTAACAAAGGCACAAGTGGCACAAATAAGCAGTATGACCAAAATCAAGGCAACAGGGGCAAGCAGTTTAACCCAAATCAGCAAAACAAAAAGTAGATTCTAGGAATCTGCCTACCTTGATCTACTAGCCCTAAAGCTCAAAAGGCTTTAAGGCTAGAATCCACTTTTATAAAAGCTATTTTCTGCTAATCATTTTCACCCTATTGTTTCTTTTTTGTCTATTCTATTTTCTTTCCCTAGAATCCACAAAAAATGATCTAAATCTCGTGTGTTTTCATTTTCAAGCCCATAGTGTTTGGCAAACTCATCAATAGCTTGGAGAAATGTATTGTATGTGTCATAGTCCTTAAGCTCTTTGTTTGTGAGCTTTTTTCCATAAAAATTTGTGCCTACTAGCTTACTAGGTATATTAAACTTTGCATTGCTTGTATCACTTTTGCCATTGTTAAAAAACACCAACACTTCACGCACAAAGCTATCATAGATTCTAAAGGCGTTTTGATTGTGGTGGAAGCAGTATTTTGTCGCAAAGGAGTAAGGATTTATGATTATGACTTTGTCTTTGATAGTTTTTTCTAGATTACATTTTGCAATTTGTTTAACAATATCCTTTAATTCATTGTAATTTTGTGGGTTGGCGTTGCGTATTTTTTGGTGGATTTGTTTGTTAGATTCTAGCTCGGCAATATGTTTAGCAACTTTATAAACACCAAATTTTGATCTTGTAAGATTTGTGCTATAAAAGCTATCTAACACAGAAACCTTTAGCAGCACATTTTGCAAAGTCTTGTCTTTTTGTATCTGTTGCGTTTCATCTGCTCTTTCAAAAATATCTTCGCTACTAAAAATATTTTCAATCACCTTTTCTTGCTCTCGGTAGTTTTTGTATATATCGCCTCTCTCATCGCCCTTCTCGTAAAGCTCTAATTTTTTATCATAAAGATCTCTCATCTTTTCGTTATGCCTACTCATCTATCACTCCCCTTGAGACTCCAAATACTCCTCATAACTCCCGCGGAAGTCTATAATTTCCGCACCATTGCCACTAGAATCCACTTTTAGCTCAATGATTCTATTAGCATACGCATCAATTAGCTCCCTATCGTGGCTGACACAAATCACATTTCCGCTAAATTTATACAACGCCTCGCCAAGGGCGATAATGGATTCTAAATCAAGGTGGTTTGTAGGCTCATCAAGCACTAAAAAATTCCCCCCTTCTAGCATAAGTTTGCTTAGCACCATTCTGTGCTTTTCCCCACCGCTTAGGGCGTTTATGGGCTTCTCTTG
The DNA here is from genome assembly GCF_937906905.1 of uncultured Helicobacter sp. Lineage (GTDB taxonomy): Bacteria > Campylobacterota > Campylobacteria > Campylobacterales > Helicobacteraceae > Helicobacter_B. The sequence goes on from NZ_CALERY010000010.1 coordinate 15,450, forward strand.
CTCCTCGCCGCTAAAGAGCATTCGCCCAAGCGCGTTGCGTATCTCGCCACTCTCTTTTTTCTTATCAAAGCCCCTTAGCCACTCATACAAGCTCTCTTCTCCGCTTATTTCTTCGCTCACATTTTGTGGGAAGTAGCCTCTTTGCGTGGTCGCCCCCCATTTGACTAGCCCAGAATCCGCTTTTAACTCTTCTGCCAAAATCTTACACAAAGTGCTTTTACCCACGCCATTTGCCCCGATGATAGCGATTTTATCCCCGGGCAGAATTTTCAAACTCACATTTTTTAGCACGCAGAGATCCCCATAGCTTTTGCTGATATTTTCACACTCTAGGGCTTCGTTGCCAATGGTGCGGTTGGGCTTAAAGACTATGCTAGGGTCTCGCCTAGAGCTAACCGCTAAGGATTCAATATTGAGCTTTTCAAGCTGCTTTTGGCGACTTGTAGCTTGACGCGCCTTACTTGCATTAGCAGAAAATCGTGCGATAAAGGATTCTAGCTCCTCTTTTTCTTTAAGCTTTTTGTTTCGCTCCATTTCCTGCTGCTTGGCGATGAGTGTGGAGGCGATATACCAATCATCATAATTCCCACTAAACTCCCGCACAGAGCCAAAATCCATATCCAAAATATGCGTGCAAACGCTGTTTAAAAAATGCCTATCGTGGCTGATGACGACAAGCGTGCCTTCGTGGCGTTTGAGATTGTCTTCAAGCCACGATATAGAGTGTAAATCAAGGTTGTTTGTAGGCTCATCTAGGAGCAAAATATCAGGCTTGGGGAATAGCACTTGGGCTAGCAAAATCTTAAACTTATCGCCACCGGTTAGGGTTTTCATTAGCTCATTATGACTGCTAGATTCAAAGCCTAGATCTTCTAAAATCTTTTCAATCACCACCTCGCATTCATACATTGGATCTTCTTCAGCGCAAATCATCTCTAGCTCACCTAGCTCGGCATTGATTGTATCATCGCTTAAATCGCCATTTTCATAGAGATATTCTTTGCGTTTTATGGCGTCATATAATCGCTTATTGCCTAGCAGCACCGCATCTTTTAGACTTAGCTCTTCGTAAGCATATTGATCCTGCCCCAAAACGCCCATTTTTAAGCCCTTCTCTATCACCACTTCGCCGCTGCTTGCCTCATACTGCCCACTTAGGATTTTTAGAAAAGTGGATTTTCCCGCACCATTTGCCCCGATAAGCCCATAGCGTTTGCCAGAATCTAGCTTGATATTGACATTTTCAAAGAGCTTTTTTGTCGCATAACGCATTGAAAGATTGATTGTTTGTAGCATTTGTGTCCTTTGTCATGGATTTATGTGGGTAGATTCTCATTCAAAGTTGTGGCGCGATTGTAGCGTAAAATTGCTTTATCAAAATCGCAGAGGATTTTTGGCTATAATCCACTCCATTTACCAATCCCACTTTCAAAGACATCGCCATGACAAATCATAACCACACTGCTAAAAATCGATTAGGGGGGGGGGCAGCAGAGCAGCCCCAAGCTAGAATCTAGCCTAGATTCTAGCTCGCAAGCCCAGAGCCAGCCCCACCCCACAGGGCAAAATCCCTATACAAGCTCTGTTTGCACCACTAATAAGCCTCCCAACACGCTAAAAAATCAGTTCAAAAACGCCCTAACAGACAAAAATATCTCACACTTAGCCTTTCTTATGGGCTATTTTCGCGTAAGTGGCTTTATCCATTTGCATAAGCTCATTATGGATTCTGGGGGCTATGAGCGATTTAGCTCTATCCGTCTGCTTGTGGGGCTTAATGTCGATTCCCTTGTGTTTGAGCTAGAGCGGACAAACGCCGATATATCCCGCCTAAACGAAGCAAACAAGGCAAAATTCACCCAAGCCTTTAGCAAAGCCCAGCAAAAATCCATACAAAAAGAGTCCTATCAACTACAAGTAGAAAAATCACTCCAAGCCCTGCAACACGCCCTAGAATCCAATCTGCTCCAAATCCGTATCGTGCGAGATAAAAACGCCCACGCTAAATTCTACCTCTTCTACTCTCAAGCCCAAAGCCACACAGATTCCAGCAAGCCACACTTCCAAGGCTCGCTGATTGTAGGCAGCAGCAACCTTAGCCACAATGGCTTAGAAAACAACTATGAGTTTAATCTCCTGTCAAAAAATAGCGATGACCTAGCCTTTAGCCACTTTGAGTTTGAGAGTCTATGGGAGAGTGCTATCCCGCTAGATTCTAGCGATGTAGAGAGGGCAAAAAAGGGGACTTATTTAGAGAAAATCCTAAGCCCCAAAGAGATGTATCACAAGCTTTTGCTCTGCCACTTTGGCGAAGTATTTTTACACACAGACTCCAGCATACAAGCCCTAATCGCTAGCGCGAACTACACGCCCTATGACTACCAAATCCACGCCGTGCAAGAGGGCATAGACAAGCTAGAGCGATATAATGGCTTTTTCCTAAGCGATGTGGTAGGACTTGGCAAAACACTCATTGCCTGCGTGATTGCCAAAAAGCTGCAAACAGATAGCAAAATCACAGGCAGGATTCTCATCTGCGCACCAAATGCCGTGCAAAAGTCTTGGAAAAAGCATAAAGATGATTTAAAGCTGCACAGGGTAGAGATCACCACGCACGATAGCCTACACAAGCTAGAGGACAAAGAGAGCTTTGAGCTTATCATCATCGATGAGAGCCACAACTTCCGCAACCAAGACTCCAACCGCTACAAAGAGCTGCAAGCCCTCTGTAAGATCCCCTACACAAGCCCAAGCGCGCAGACCCAATCCACACGCAAAAAAGTCATACTCCTATCCGCCACTCCGCAAAACAACTCCCCCAAAGACTTGGAGCAGCAAATCTACCTTTTCCGCGATAAGCGAGACACCGCCATTGTAGAAAGCCAAAGCCTAGAGCGATTTTTCAAAACAATCAATGATGATTACGACAAGCTCAATAGAGAGCGCAAAGAGCTTAATAGAAAGAAAAACGAAGCCCTAGCCAACGCCAAGAAGCCCACTACCACAGAAGCAGAATCCAAAAACACGCAAGCCCTGCAAAAGCTAAGCGACACCCTACGCGAAAAACTACTGGCAAAGATTATGATCCGCCGCACTAGAGGGGATATACAAAGCAGCTATGCCAACGACAAAACTAAGCAAGGCTTGCACTTCCCTAAAATCACCGACCCAAAGCCCCTAGAATACGACCTAGACTCCATCTCGCATAATCTCGCCACACAGACCCTGCTTTTCCTAGCAGGTGAGCTAAACACCATAGCCGAGCAATTTATAGGTGAGAAAAATGGCTACACCTACGCACGCTATCTTATCTACCCCAATCTCACCGAGCAAGGCAAGCAGAAGTTCCGCGCTGCCTATGGCAAAGGCAAAGATGATAGATTCTACAAAGATCAATCCACCCAGCTTGCAATCTTTATGCAAAAGATTCTATTCAAACGCTTTGACTCTAGTATCAAAGCTTTCAAAGACACTTTAGATAAGCAAATCCACTCTTATGAGCAAATGCTCAAGCAATTTCAAACAGATGCAATCTATCTCCCCAAAAACTATGACAACAGAGAGCGGCTATACAGACTCCTAGAAGAAGATAACGACCAAGCCTTAGAAGAGCTTTTAGAGCAAGATAAGCTTCTAGCCCTACACCCAAGCGACTTTCACAAAGACTATGCACAAAAGCTTCAAATAGACAGAGCAAATCTCCAAGCCCTGCTTGATAAATGGGAGCAAATCACCCAAGACCCCAAGCTTGATAAACTGCAAGAGTTTTTAGACTCCCAAGATTCAACGCAAAAAGTCGTCATATTCACAGAAGCAAAATCAAGCAGCGAGTATCTCTACACCCAGCTAGAATCCACGCACCTACGCGGCGCAATCCTCCATATCCACAGCGGCAACCGCAATGAGCTAGAATCTAGCATACGAGCAAACTTTGATGCCAACTACCCAGAAAATAAGCAGCAAAATGACAAGCGCGTAATCATCACCACCGATGTCCTAGCAGAGGGTGTGAATCTCCACCGCGCCAATATCATCATAAATTACGATACCCCCTACAACGCCACACGCCTTATGCAGCGCATAGGGCGCATTAACCGCATAGGCACACCCCATAAGCAAATCCATATCTACAACTTCAAGCCCACGCACTTTAATGACCATATCATTGACATCAACGCCATCGCCAGCCAAAAGATCCAAAGCTTCCACTACACTTTGGGCGAAGACTCTGCCATTTATGATGAGAGTGAAGAATTTGATAGCAAAAAGCTCTTTAAAATCGTGCAAGAAAAGGAGCAAGAGACCAGCAAAGACACAAAGTATCAAAACGACTTGCGCGATCTCTACTTCAACGACAAAGCAGAGTTTGCTCGTATCAAAGCCCTCCCTAGCAAGTCGCGCTGCTTTATCCAGCTAGATTCTAGCCCCTCTAGCCCACAAAGCTACGCCTACTTAAAAAGAGATGCAAAAAGCTTCGCCCCCTACCATATAGCCGATACAAACACCCTGCTTAAAGAAGCAGCCCCCAAGCCCTGCTTGTTTTATGACATCGCCGACTTCTTAAAAGCCCATATAACGCATAAGCCCTACAAGCCAAGCGGTGATGAGATAGCCCTGCATTTCTCTCACACACAAGCCGCGCTAGATGACTACGCCAAGCCAAGCTCGCCCAATAGCCCCAGCAGTCCAAAAGCAGCCCACGCCCTAAGCCCCCAAGAGAGAAACGCCCTAACCAAGCTTCGCCACACAGAGCTAGAATCTAGCCTAAAAGACAGCTTTATCACCGCGCTGCACAATGGCACTTATCACCACCTAGCCAAAGACATAAACAACGCCAAAAGCCTACAAGATTTTAAAAATCTAGCCCACAAATACGGCTTCACAAGCCCGCCCCAAGCCCAAGCCGATGAGCCACAAGCAGAAGCAACACTCAAAAGCGTAGAAATTGAGCTAAGTATCACTGCGTTTGCAAAGGCAAAGCAATGAAGCTCTCCCCGTCATTGCGAGATTTTGCGCTAGCAAAATCGTGGCAATCCACAAGCAGCAAAAACGCAAAAGCACAAAAAGTGGATTCTAGGATTTTCACTCAAGCCACCCAGCCAGCCCACCACGATTCTAAGAATTGCGGTGGGGCTGTGGGAGCTTTGCGATTTTTGGGGAAGGTTAGCGAACTTGGCGTTCGTGCCTTTCACAAAAATCGCAACACTGCCGCATTGCCTACCCAAAGCTGAATCGTTCAAAGCCAAAACAAAACCCAAACCAAAGGAGACCCAAATGAACAGCCTACAAACCTTCACCACCTCCCCCTACACCCTAGAATATTTCAAAGACTTTATCCAGCAAGCCTTCCCCCAAGCCCAGCTGCTAAACTCCCCCACCACGCCCTACAAAGATGGGCATATTATCCACGCCTACGCCCCAATCTGCCAAGACATAGAGCTAGAATCTAGCCATATCCTGCAAGTCTTCGCCTTTGAAGTAGGCAGCACCCACGCCAAAGTAACGCTGCACAAAGAGCTAGCCAAAATCGCTAAAAATAACGCCTCCCATATCCTAGCCTGCTTCTATGACCCAAGCGACACGCAAGAGTTCCGCCTAAGCCTTATCACCACAGGCTTTGACTTTGAGGCAAATAAATCCACCCACAGCAACCTCCGCCGCCAGAGCTTCGTGCTAGGAGATTCTATCCCCACCCACACCGCACAAAAGCAGCTTCAAACGCTCATAGACTCCCAAGCCAAGAGCAAGCAAGCCCTAGAAGAAGCCTTTTCCCTAGAGCCTGTAACCAAAGAGTTTTACAAAGAGATTGTAGGGATTTTTATCACGCTTATAGACTCTATCCAGCTCCCCGCAGAATCCCAAGCAGTCCATACAAAACAGACGGATTCCAAGAAGCGCGAGTTTGCCCTCCGCCTCCTCTCTCGCCTCCTTTTCTGCAAATTCTTAGAAAAAAAGGGCGTGATAGACCAAGCCATCTTTAGCACCACTCTAAGCGACAATTACTACCACGAAGTCCTAGAGCCGCTCTTTTTCTCCACGCTAAACACCCCCAAAGCCAAGCGCAACTACGATCTGCTAGACCCACGCGTAGCGACTTTGCTAGATTCTATCCCCTATCTTAATGGCGGACTTTTCGCCCCACAGGCAAGCGACTTCTACTCCCCGCAAAAGCCCACCGCCTACCACGCCACCCTAAAAGTCCCTAACGCCCCCTTAGCCGAGCTTTTTACCCTGCTTGAAAGCTACCACTTCAGCATCGATGAATCCACCCCAGACTCCCAAGAAGTAGGGCTAAACCCAGAGCTTTTAGGGCTAGTGTTTGAGAGCCTTTTAAGCGAGCTATTTACTGACAATCGCAAGGACTCTACCGCTTCACTGCGCAAATCGACAGGGAGTTACTATACACCGAGAGAGATAGTGCGGTATATGTGCCGAACCTCTCTCTATCAATTTTTACTCACTAAGTTGGATTCAGCTTTGGGTAGTCATTCCGCAGATTTAGCAAATTTTGGGGCAACCGCAGACCACAAGTCTAGCTCTACCCCAAAATTTGCTAAAAACCACGAAAGCACCACCGCAAATCTTAGAATCCTTGAAGAAGAAAGCCGAGCCGAGCAGACTGACCTAGAATCCACTTTTGAAAAAAGCCACGATTTTAAGGACAACGCCCCTGCTCCGTCATTGCGAGACACTGCGCCAGCAGTGGCGTGGCAATCCAATTCTGCGCCAGCAGAATCCAATCAAATCAATGGCGCACGCAAAGCGTGCAACCTTGAAAGCGTGCAGGGGGATTGGGGGGTCAAAGGGGGGATAAGGGGGGACGCTTCGCAAGTAGCCCCCCTGTCCCCCCTTGAAAAGACTTTATCCCAAGCAAAGCTAGAATCTAGCAATAACGCGAAAAAAGTAGAATCTAGTGTGGATTGCCACGATTCTGCCACCGCAGAATCTCGCAATGACAGCAAAAAAGTGGATTCTAAGAAAACCGCTCAACAAAGCAGCAATTCTACAAACGCAACAATTCTAAGCGAACAAGCACAGGATTCTAGGATTAACAAAAACCACACAAATTCTACAAACGCAACTAGGCGGCAGGATTTTGGTGATAAAAATGGGGCTTTGCAAGGCGAGTCAAGGGAGTTACCTAAAGCGGTAATGACCGCAGGCTCGCCGCAGCAATCGCCATTTTTAGCCCAAAAGCCAACGCCAGATACCAACGAAGCAATCCACAATTTAATTTTCCACCACGACCCCACCACCCTAACACAACCCCAAAAATCCCAAATCCTAGCCGCCCTACAATCGCTCAAAGTCCTAGACCCAGCCTGTGGCAGCGGAGCCTTCCCCATAGGGCTTATGCAGGAGCTTTTAGAGCTAGGCGAGATTCTAGGCGACACCCGCTCCCCCTACACGCGCAAGCTAGAAATACTGCAAAGCAACATCTACGGCATAGACATTCAGCCTATGGCGACAGAGATTTCCCGCCTGCGCTGCTTCCTATCGCTTATCCTAGAAGAAGCCCCCAGAGACATCAAGCCCCTGCCAAACTTAGAGTTTAAATTCCTAAGTGCCAACTCCCTGCTCCCCCTGCCCCAAGACTCTATGCTAGAGTATGATGGCTACCAAGCCGATAAACAAAAGCTAGAATCTATCCGCCAAGATAACTTCAGCGCAGACCTAAGCACAAGAGAGAGCCTAAAGCAAGACTACCTTAAGACCGCCGCCCACATAGCAAGAAACCTTATCCTACACGCACAAGGCGAAAGCCCCTTGACACAATGGAATCCCTACGACCCGCACTCTGTGGCAGAGTTTTTTGACAGCGAGTATATGTTTGGACTAAGCGGCTTTGACATCGTAATCGGCAATCCGCCGTATATATCTGCTCCAAATCAAATGAAAGATAAGTTTTTAGCCCAACAAAGAGAAACATTAAAAAATATTTCATACTACAAAACATTACACAAAAAATGGGATTTATATATCCCTTTTATAGAGCGTGGATTGAAAATACTAAACTTCAATGGAATGTGTTCTATGATTATTCCATATCCCTACACAAATCAACCATACGCACAAAAAAGCAGAGAAAATATTTTTAAAGATTTTAGCCTTGTAGAAATTGCAGACCTACACGAGTCAAAAGTCTTTAATGCTGAAGTTTTAAATTGTATCGTTTTTATACAAAACAACAATGCAAACAATGAAATTTTTATTTCAAAATTACATCATCATACTATTGAGCGTATTTATAAGAAGAATAGAAACATATTCATACAAGATGAAAAAAGTTCTATTTGGAATCTTACAGGTGAAAGAGAAATTGATAAATATCAAAAATTAAATACGCTAGGGGACTTCTGTTATATAAGCGTTGGTATGGGACTTCATTCAAGTGAATCTAATAAAAATTATAAATTTACAAAAAAAGATTTGATTAGTAGAACAATGGATAAAATCCATAATAGAGCATATATTGAAGGAAAAGATATTGAAAAATATCAAATAGTAAATGTTAAATACCTTGAATACAATACAGAACGCTGTCCATCACAATGTAGAGAACCAAGATTCCCAGAACTTTTTGAAGCGGAAAAACTTGTAATTAACAAAATAGGATATTTAAAGTCAGTCATAGACACTAACAAAACTATTTGCGACCAAACTATTAGGGTTTGTGTGCTGTGGCATAATCTTAAAAACATAAATAACAAAAGCATTATTTCAAGTATAAAAAAATTTTCTAACTTTGAACGAAATGAACTTGAAAACTTATCGCAACAAGTCAATTTGTTATATTTGTTAGGGATACTTAATTCAAAATATATTGCTTTATTACTAGATGAAATAAGGGGAGTTGGAAATATTGATTTAAACCCAGAGTATCTAAGAAAACTCCCTATCCCCAAAATCACAGAATCTAATCAGCCCCTGTGTGATGAGATTATAAAATGTGTAGATAAAATCCTAGAATCTAAAGCAAAAGATTCCACCCTTGACACCCAAGAGCTAGAATCTAAAATTGACTCTTTAGTGTATAAACTCTATAATCTCACAGATGATGAAATAAAAACAATTAAAGGAAAGTGATGGATAATATAGATAAAAACAACATAAACAAAATTTACGATGAACTTGCCGAACAAATATCAAGACTCTATATAGAGCTGTATAGTTATTTTAAGAATGAGAAGTTACAATTGATTTTTTCAACCTTGCATAACAATATAGTGGAATGTTTTAAGCAAATGAATAAACGACTTCCAGCCATAGAGAACAATAGACACTATAATGCTAATAGTAGTAGAAAATTAAAATCAAGTATAGAGACTGCGCGGCGATTGCAAAAAGAGCTAAAAAGTAGCAAAGTATGCTTTGAAATTGATAGAAAATATAATGATATTTTTACACAATGCTTAGGCTTTTTGCAAGATAGTTCTGGGAGTGAAATTCCTATTGGAATGAATAAAATACAAATTTATGAAAAAGACCCCATATTTATTTCATCAAAGACTATTGATACTCCAAACGGAAAACAAGCTTACGAATTGAAAATAATTGGCAATGGTTCTTATGCTGATGTGTATAAGTATTTCGATAAATTTTACCAATGTAATTTTGCATTAAAAAGGCTAAATAATAAAGCTAACAAAAAAGAAATTGAAAGATTTGAAAAAGAATTTGAAGCAATGAAAAAAATTGATAATCCATACATACTAAAAGTATATTGTTTTGACAAAGATAAACAAGAATATATTATGGAGTATGCTGACTTTACCCTAAAGGAATATATCAATAAGCATAATCAAAAAATATCAAAAAATGAAAGAATTTCGATAGGCTGTCAAATACTAAAGGCTATCCAATTTTTATGGAACAAAGACATTTTACACAGAGATATAAGTCTTACTAATATTTTAATAAGGAAGTATGATGGTATTCTTGTAGTAAAGGTTTCTGATTTTGGTCTAATAAAAGAAAAAAATAGCGATTTAACTAGCGATGATACTGAGATAAAAGGAAGTTTAAATGAAAAGTCAAGGCTTGAAAAAATAGGTTTTAAGAGTTATAGCCATTGTGATGAAATTTATACTTTAAGTAAAGTTTTGTATTTTGTCGCTACAGGTAAAGAAAAAATAGAAAATGCTAAATGTGATTTTTTACATAAGGGAACAAATGCAAATATAGAGGAAAGATATAAAGATTTAGAAAGCTTAAAAAACGACTTTATCGATTTTTGTCAAAACCCCTAGAATCCATTTTTGAAAATGCCACAACTCCGTCATTGCGAGCCTTGAAAAAAGGCACGGCAATCCATAAGCAAAAAGAGCTAGAATCTCAAATTGACTCTTTAGTCTATAAACTTTACAATCTCACAAACGATGAGATAGAAATTATAAAATCTTATTGAAGTGTGGGCTATGGATAGACATAAACAAATCGAGCTTTTTTCACTCTCTAGGCTAGCTAGCTACAAACGATTGGCGTGAGCATAGCGCAAATCTCGCCCTAATAGCAGACATCAGCATAAGGCTTGGGCTGCTAGAAATCATCACGCGCAATAAAGTGGCTTTACTTTTAGAGATAGGTGATAGTGAGTTTATCTCTAAGCAAACGCTTGGGTATTGGTGCAAGTGTATAGATACACATAGGCTTCACAATAGGCTTGTAAATATGCGCGATATGGACTTCCGCAAATATTCCACACATAATAAAAAAGACAAAATGCGTGATTATCAAAAAGTGCAAATTGCTTATAGCATTTTACGCACGATACGCAATAGGGCTTTTCACTTTGAAAATCTGCTAAAAACAAATCCCAATGGCACGCCTAGACTCTCAAGCGTGTGCGAATTTGGGAAAACTAGGATTCTAGTGGGGATTGATGGAGATAGAATCGCGGAGTTTTTAGATGATTTTCTAGGGTGTTTTGATAGCGAGCTAAAGGAATACACACAAGAAGTGCAATGCCTAAGACTCGCTAAGAGAGAAAAGAGAAAGATAGCTAAAGTGGCTGCGTGGTGGAGAAATGTCGCTTGCGGTGGCAGGTGGTGGCGGTAAAGCACCGCCGTGAATGAGACTGGATTCTATACAAACCAAGCTAAAATGCAGTTTAAATGCAATCATAGAAAGGCTAAAAATGGATTCTAGTGTGGATTACTAAAGAAGCTGCGGCTGCGCCTTGCTTTGCCACGCCACTGCTACCGCGCTTGCTCGCAATGACAAAAATGAAGTGGATTGCCACGCCTTGCCTTACGGCAAGTCTCGCAATGACGATAAAACGCCACTAGCGTAAAAAGTGGATTCTAGCCCTTTAGCCCAAAACAAGCGAAGCGCAGTTTCTTTAGAAAACAAGCGAAGCGGTGCGAGCGTGAGCTCGCAGGTTTCTTTAGAAAAGCCAACGCCCTAGAATCCAAAACATAGAAAACTAATGCTAGAATCTAGTCAAATTTATAGCATAAGGATAGTGCGATGAGTATCACCATAAACATTTCACAAGAGCTACAAGAAGCCTACCAAAACTTCGCTAGAGAGCAAAATATCAGCCAAGAGGAGCTTATCCAAAAGGCGTTAATCGCGTATATGGAGGATTTAGAGGACTTAAATGCGGCACTAGAGTGGCAGCTAAAAAGCAACGATGAAAAACGCGATGGCGCGATACCTGCTAAAGAGCTTTACAAAGAGCTGGGACTCTAGCGATGCAATTTGTGTATTCTAAAAAAGCGCAAAAGCAGTTTGAAAAGCTAGATACAATCACACAAAAGCGTATTAAGAATCTAACACAAGAGCTAGAGTCCCTAGAAAACCCACGAAGCAAGGGCGAAGCCTTGGTGGGCAATCTCGGCGGACTTTGGCGATACCGAGTGGGAGACTATCGCATAATCTGCGAGATAAATGACAATGAGCTACTTATCTATGCTATCCACATCGCCCATAGAAAAGAAGTGTATCAATAATCCCCAGTAATTAGAATCCACAATCGACAGCCTAGTCTATAAGCTCTACAATCTCACAAACGATGAAATCACAGCCATAGAATCCAAAACATAAAAAACTAATGCTAGAATTTTAAGCAACACAAAAGCCCAAAGGATAACAAATGACACTGATTATAGAAAACGCCAGCAAAGAGCTTTACACTGCGATAAAAAGCCTAGCCAAGATTGATAACGCAAAATGCAAGGTGCAAAAGCCCAAGCTCACAAAGTTTGAAAAAGAGATTCTACAAGCAAAGGCAGAGCTAGAAAAGCAGAGAGCAGCAGGCACGCTAAAGACTTACGCCAATGTGGCTGAGTTTAGGGAGGCGATCGATAATGGCGAGCTATAATGTCAATTTCACAAAAAGCTTTATCAAAGACTACAAAAAGCTACAAACAAAAGACAAAGATTTGACTGACGCGCTTATAGACAAGCTAGCCACAGGACA